>NZ_CP061321.1:1347395-2021093 GCF_018687195.1 Polynucleobacter sp. MWH-UH2A | reverse complement strand
ATTTTTGGAGGATCCATTGTAGCGATCTCATAAAGTTATCCACAAGGCAAAAAGTCGTGGAAATCCTGTGGATAACTTGTGAATAAACAAAAAAATTACTTATAAATTAACTATTTAGATAAAAAACACTCAAAAATAGTGAAAAACACCTACATATTTATTGAGATAGATTGACCTTTTGCTCTGCAACAAGGAAAATATTGGGTTTTGCAGGGATCTATCATGAAAAGAACGTACCAACCATCAGTAACCCGTCGTAAGCGTACACACGGATTTCGTGTTCGCATGAAAACCAAAAGCGGTCGTGCCGTATTAAATGCACGTCGTGCCAAAGGTCGCAAACGCTTAGCTGTTTAATTCACAGTTGAATAGCGCAAGGATTTCTGAATTACTCAAAACGCGCCCTAAAACAAACTTGTATTGGGGCATGTATTCTGCGGGCGCTGCAAACGCTGTCAATCCTGATTTAGGAATTGCGGTTGCCAAGAAATTGGCAAAACGCGCGGTGGATCGTAACCGCATCAAAAGAATGATTCGCAGTTTGGTTTGGGCAGCACAAGCAACAAGCTTAAACAAAGATGTTGTAGTTAAGCTCAAGAAACCAATTGGCCAACAAACGCGCGGTAGGCTCAGAAAAAAAGAGAAAGATCTCCTTCGGTCCCAGGTGGCGGAGCTTATTTAATTGCGCATCTTAAATGCCGTCGCAACTAAAATCATTAGAGGCTATCAGCTAGCGCTGAGCCCTTATTTGGGATCGCGCTGTAAGTATGTGCCGACATGCTCGCAGTATGCTTGCGACTGTTTTCATCACTATGGATTTCTCAAGAGTGTCGGGCTCACAGGCTGGAGAATATTGCGCTGTAATCCTTGGTCACATGGCGGTTACGATCCTGCTGTAAAACATACATCACACCAGTAAACATTAGTAAAGCAAATTAAATGGACTTTAAAAAAACAATTCTTTGGGCTGTGTTTTCCTTATCGGGGCTCATGCTTTACAACAACTGGCAGGTTTATGAAGGCAAACCCTCCATGTTTGCTGGCCCCCAGCAAAATGTGAGCGCTACAGCGGCTGATAAAGCCAATGGAATAAAAGCGGACGCGCCCGTTGCAATTTCTGGTGCTGCAACACCACAAGCACCCACAGCAAAAACCGTCACCACCGATAATGCGCAAACTTTTACGCTAGAAAACGATCTTTTATCTTTGCAGATTAGCTCTGCTGGCGCGAACGTGATTGACGCTAAGTTGTTAAAAGAATTAACGGCCGATGAAAAGCCAGTAGAAATTTTTAAACATACAGCAACACATACCTATGTAGCTCGTTCGGGCTTGGTGGCGGTAGGTAATGTTGACTTGCCGAATCACAATAGTGTTTTTAAGCTTGATCGCTCAGGTAAAGATGGCTCTGGAAGACCGTTTTTAGTTTTATCAAGCGAGCGCAATGGTGTGAAGTTGGAAAAAACCTTTCTTCTGAATCCAGGGAGCTACGATGTGTATGTTGGACACCGTGTCACTCAGATCTCCGCCAATGCCGTGCCATTAAATTTGTATACAGAGATTGTTCGTGACGGCTCAGAAGAAGCAAAAGTTGGTCCGTTTGGCGGCGCATTCTCTGCAAGCACCTTTACGGGGCCTGCTATTTACACCGATGGTGATAAGTTTAAAAAAGTTCCTTTCGCTGATTTAGAGAAAAATAAATTTGTGGCACCAGCGCAAATTGCCGCAGGTCAGCCGGGTTGGGTGGCAATGGTTCAGCATTACTTTGCCAGCGCTTGGATTCCAGATGCAAAACTAGTTCGAGATATTTACTCTGGAAGATTAGATAACGGCCTGTATCGAGTAGGCATGCAGAGCCAGCTGGGAACAATTGCTGCTGGCACAACCATTACAGCAAACGCGCAACTCTTTGTTGGCCCGCAAGAAGAGCGTATGTTGGAAAAAATTGCCCCCGGCCTTGAGTTGCTAAAAGATTATGGTTACTTAACCATCTTGGCAAAACCCATTTTTTGGTTGCTTGAACATATCCACAATATTGTTGGTAACTGGGGTTGGTCAATTATTCTTCTGACCATTTTGATCAAGTTGGTTTTCTTCCCGCTCTCCGCTGCTAGCTATAAATCCATGGCTCGTATGAAAGAGGTGCAACCACGTTTAATGGCCATGAAAGAGCAGTACAAGGGTGAGCCACAAAAGTTAAATCAAGCGATGATGGAAATGTATCGCAAGGAAAAGATCAATCCACTGGGTGGATGTTTGCCAGTGGTGATTCAGATTCCAGTGTTTATTTCCTTATATTGGGTGCTGCTATCTTCTGTGGAAATGCGCGGCGCGCCTTGGGTTTTGTGGATCCATGACCTATCAGTTCCAGACCCATATTACATATTGCCTGTGATCATGGCTGTGTCTATGTTTGTGCAGACCAAGCTCAATCCAACACCACCAGATCCAGTGCAGGCCAAAGTGATGTTGTACATGCCGATTGTTTTTTCGATCATGTTCTTCTTCTTCCCTGCCGGCCTTGTTTTGTATTGGGTGGTGAACAACCTATTGTCAATTGCACAACAGTGGCAAATTAATAAACTATTTGGCAAAAAACCTGCCAAATAAAAATGGCATAGGTTTATCGAGGGCGAATAGCAATGATGACGCGTAAGATCCCCATCATTGCTATTGCTACCGCCCCCGGCAAGGCGGGTGTGGGCATTATCCGCATTAGCGGCCAGAATTTAACAGGGCTTATTCAGGCCCTTTTTCAAAAGAATCTTCAAGCAAGACAAGCAACACTACTGCCCCTTCGGGATCGGCTTGGGCAGCTTATTGATCAGGTGCTGGCAATTTATTTTGTCGCACCAGCTTCATTTACGGGCGAGGACATTCTTGAGTTGCAGTGTCATGGCGGTCCGCATTTGCTGGAGTTGGTTATGCAGCGATGCCTTGAGTTGGGGAAGCCTATTGGCCTTGAAATTGCTGAGCCTGGCGAATTTAGTTTGCGTGCTTATCTGAATAACAAGATTGATTTGGCTCAGGCCGAAGCAATTGCGGATTTGATTGATGCACAAAGTGAGGCTGCCGTACGAGGTGCTGCAAGATCTTTGCAGGGCAACTTCTCAGAAAATGTGAATGGCCTAGTTGAAGAAATTACCCAATTACGCATATTGGTGGAGTCCACCCTAGATTTTCCTGAAGAGGAGATTGAGTTTTTAGAAAACGCTCATGCGCGCGAACGTTTAAGCGCCGTTAAAACAAAACTGCAAACATTGCAAACTGGCGCTAAGCAAGGCAAGATTTTGCGAGACGGTATACAACTGGTTTTGGTTGGCGCTCCAAATGTGGGTAAAAGCTCTTTATTAAATACCTTGGCTGGTGAGGAGGTTGCAATTGTTACTGCAATCGCGGGCACCACTCGAGATCGGGTTAAGGAAAGCATCCAAATTGAGGGTGTGCCGATGCATGTGATTGATACGGCCGGATTAAGACAAACCTCAGATGAGGTTGAGGCAAAAGGAATAGAGCGAACCTGGGAGGCTATTCATTCCGCTGATCTCGTCATTTTCCTTAGCGCCCCGAATGTAGAGCCAGAAGACCCGGACCTGAAAAACTGTGTTTTAGAAGCCGTTCCTCCTAAATGTCCAATTTTGGAGGTAGTTAATAAGGCCGATCTTTTGGGGGACGACGACAGCCCTGCCGTAGATGGCGCCCTCGAGATTTCGGCCAAAACCGGACAGGGAGTGGATGCTTTAAAGCAAGAAATCCTAAAAAGGGTTGGCTGGGGCGGCACACAGGAGGGCGTCGTTGTGAGCCGAAGACGCCATCTAGACTGTATCGAGAGGGCCTCAGAACATATTGCAAGATCTGAGCAATTCGCAGCAAATGGCAACAATTCACTGGAATTGCTCGCAGAAGAGCTCGCTTTAGCCCAAAATCACCTTGGACAAATTACCGGGAAACTTCTTCCGGATGACCTTTTGGGCAAAATTTTCAGTCAATTTTGTATCGGCAAATAGAGCCCTAACACAGCCCTGAACCCCTAGATATGTACAGGCGGTCAATACGGCAAATATGACCAAAATGTTAAAATCATCGGATTAAAAAATTCAATTTTCATAGGGAAACATATGACCTCAACTGCTAGCGGCCAAATCAATGTAAATGCGCCGGCTTACCTAAAAAACCAAAATTTAATTAAATGGGTTGCAGAGGTTGCTGCCCTTACGAAGCCTGATGCCATTCGCTGGTGTGATGGCTCTCAAGCTGAATATGATGAGTTTTGTGAGTTGTTGGTTAGCGCGGGCGTTTTCAAGCGTCTAAATCCTGCCAAGCGGAAAAACTCATTTTTAGCCTTGTCCGATCCTGAGGATGTAGCGCGCGTTGAAGATCGTACATTTATTTGTTCTGCCAAAAAAGAAGATGCTGGTCCTACCAATAACTGGGTAGAGCCAAGCGAAATGCGTGCAACATTGCAGCCTTTGTTTGATGGCTGTATGCGCGGTAGAACAATGTATGTCGTGCCATTTTCAATGGGTCCTATTGGATCTCCAATCGCACATATTGGTGTTGAGCTCTCCGATAGCCCTTATGTTGCAATCAATATGCGCCTCATGACCCGCATGGGCAAAGCAGTTATTGATCAACTGGGCGCCGATGGCGAATTCGTTCCTTGTATTCACACTGTGGGCAAGCCATTGGCTGCCGGCGAAAAAGATGTTGCTTGGCCAAACAATAAGACCAAGTACATTGTTCACTACCCAGAAACTCGTGAGATTTGGTCCTTTGGTTCAGGTTATGGTGGTAATGCTTTGTTGGGTAAGAAATGTTTTGCGTTGCGCATCGCATCCAATATGGGCCGCGACCAAGGTTGGTTGGCTGAGCACATGTTGATTTTGGGTGTGACATCTCCTGAGGGCAAGAAATACCATATTGCTGCAGCATTCCCTTCGGCTTGTGGAAAAACCAATTTCTCCATGATGATTCCACCAAAAGGATTTGATGGTTGGAAAGTAACTACCATTGGTGATGACATTGCATGGATCAAGCCACGTAAAGATGCGGTTACTGGCAAGACCCGTTTGTTCGCGATTAACCCAGAGTCTGGTTACTTTGGCGTTGCTCCTGGCACGAATCGTCAAACCAATCAAAACTGTATCGACTCCTTAAATCAAGATGTGATCTTTACTAACGTAGGTTTGACAGATGACGGTGATGTTTGGTGGGAAGGTTTGACAGAGACCCCTCCTGCACATTTGATCGATTGGCAAGGCAAAGATTGGACGCCAGCTGATGGCGCAGCCGGCCGCAAAGCTGCTCACCCAAACTCACGCTTTACGGTGGCTGCAACTAACAATCCTGCGGTAGATCCTAAATGGGATGACCCAGAAGGCGTTCCAATTGATGCATTCTTGTTCGGCGGCCGTCGTTCCAATACGGTGCCTTTGGTAAGCGAAGCTCGGGATTGGGTTGAGGGTGTTTACATGGCCGCTACTTTGGGCTCTGAAACCACTGCAGCTATTACTGGCCAGATCGGTGTTGTTCGTCGTGACCCATTTGCAATGATCGCATTCGCTGGTTACAACATGAGCGATTACTTCCAGCATTGGCTCAATATCGGCAAGAAATTAGAAGCCGAAGGCGCGGTATTGCCAAAAATTTATTGCGTGAATTGGTTCCGCAAAGATGAAGGCGGCAAATTTGTATGGCCAGGTTTTGGTGAAAACATGCGCGTTCTCTCGTGGATCTTAAATCGTGCAGAGGGCAAAGCAAATGGTAAAGAAACCCCATTTGGTATTACGCCTGAGTACGCCGATATGCATTGGGGTGGCTTGGATTACTCCCCAGAGAAATTTGCTAAAGCGATCACCGTTGCAATCGATGAATGGAACAATGAGCTGAAGCTGCATACTGAATTGTTTGAGCATCTTGGTGAGCGTTTGCCTAAAGAGTTAAAAGAAACTCGTGCCAAGATCGAACAACGTTTGAGCGCTTAATTCATAAAGCAATTCTCGTTTTATTAAAAGTTATTAATGACCAAACCCCAACACCATGACATCGTGGTGATTGGGGCTGGTATCTGTGGCGCAACCATCAGCAATGAGTTGCTTGCCCGCAATCAGTCGGTCTGCGTTGTTGATGCTGGTGGCTCTCCCGCCAGCGCTTGCTCGAGGCATGCTTATGCTATCGCGCATCCCCATATAGGAAAAGGCTCGCCCCGTTTATTGCGCTTAACTCGATTGGCTTTTTTATTGGCCGAGGCGAGGTGGGGTGAGAGTTGGCGCGCCCATGGCATTTTTCAGCCAACTAAAAAAGGGAAAACATTTGATCGCGCAGAGCTTGTTGAGCACCTACGTTCATTAGAGCTTGGCGAGGATATCGCTATACCCTTGGACGGTAAAGAGGCTGAAAAAGTTTGTGGAATCCCACAAAGTGGCGTTTGGATTTCAAGAGGCGCCTGCTTGGATTTGTCGAAGGCGAGCAAAGACCTTTTGCAACCACAGCAAGGTTTGACATGCTTGTGGAATACAGAAGTTGCAAAGCTTGAACAGCGTGACGGCAAATGGTTTCTATTGGACTCAGATGATCGAGTAATCGTTTCCGCAAATAAGGTGGTGATCGCCGCGGCAATGGAGAGCAAAAAGTTACTCAATAGCATGGGGGTTCGTTTGCCTTTAAAGCCGGTGCGTGGGCAGCTGAGCATGTTCTCGATTAAACCAAATGATCCGTGGGTTCAAAAGTTGCCTAAGGTCGGATTATCTGGTGATGGCTACTGCTTGCCTGCAGAACGATTAAGCAATGGAGGCTACCGCTGGATAGTTGGCTCGAGTTTTGATGAGGGTGAGGATGATCTCATCCCAAGACAGGCAAGTGATGACTTTAATCGCGAACAAGCTAAAAATTTGGTGAACTATTTAGATGGAGATACCAGTAGTCTTGTAAAGCATGACCACTTTGTGGGCGTGCGGTGTGTTGCCGGCGATCGTTTGCCTATTATTGGCGCGCTTCCCCATCGACCAGGAATATTCCTTGCAACCGCTCTGGGATCGCGAGGAATATTGTGGTCTGCTTTGGCGGCGAAATTAATTAGCGCTCAACTACTTGCAGATGACTTCGCTTTGCTAGCCCGCTTGGGTTTTGCCGCCGACTTAGTAGCAGCGCTGGCACCCGCCCGTTTTTTGGCGGGCGCTTTAGCGGCGCCTGGTGCTTTGGCCTCAAACTCAAAGCCAATTTTTCCATCAGAGCCCAAAGCTAAATAAGCCTTAAAGCCACGCCCGGTACGATTGGACTTGAAGTTGCTCAGCAAGTCCGTTTTGCCCTCTTTTAAAAGTTTTTGAATCTGCTCGGCAGGCACCTCTTGTTGCAGCACCACTTTGCCAGTCTTAAAGTCGCAGGTCTTATTGGGGCCAGTATTGTTTTCGCATACGTAACGCATGCCATCTTCATATACCGCGCCTGAGCATTTTGGACAAACTCCTAAGGCTTGGCGTCCCGTGAAATCAATTGCTTCGGTTTCATCGTCTTGCGTGTTGCCAAAATCAAATTCGAGTTTGTAGCCAGCGTTTGGATAGTCGGCATCGTCCTCTGGGATTTCAGTAAGCTTAATAATTGCCGCGAAAGGGCGCCCCATTTTGCTGCGGAACCCTTGAAGAGGCCCAATCGTTTTTTCACGCAAAAGCTCTTCCACTTCTGGATATTCAAATGCGCGACCACCGGGTGTTTTGCTAATCGTAAAACCACATTTTTCACAGGCAAAGCGACGATAGTTTTCTTTTACCGGCCCTTTGCAGTGTGGGCAAGGAGTTGACAGAGTGGCGTAGTCACCAGGAATGGTGTCGCTGTCATATTCTTTTGCGCGCTTCACAATGCGCTGAGTCATTTGCGCGATTTCTTGCATGAAGGTATCGCGATTCATCTTGCCGTGCTCGATGAGGGACAGCTTGTTTTCCCAGCTACCCGTTAAGTCTGGGCGAGTGAGTTCTTCAACATCAAGTCCACGCAACAGCGTCATTAATTGGAATGCTTTTGCGGTCGGTATAAGCTCGCGAGCTTCACGCACAATATACTTTTCTGCTAGCAGGCCTTCGATAATGGCGGCACGCGTTGCCGGTGTACCTAGGCCCTTCTCGGCCATAGCCTCACGCATCTCATCATCATCAACCCACTTGCCCGCGCTTTCCATGGCGGAAAGTAAGGTTGCTTCTGAATAGCGTGCAGGCGGTTTTGTTTTCAGTGGAACAGCAACGACGGATTCTGTTTGCACAGACTCGCTCTCTTGAACTGGTGCAAGCTCATCATCTGCTTGGTTGGACTTGCCATAAACAGTTAACCACCCAGGGTTAACAAGCACGCGACCTTCCGTCTTGAAATGGTGGCCTGAGGTTTCTGTAATGCGAGTGGTTACTTTAAATTCGGCAGCAGGATAAAAGACTGCTAAGAAGCGACGCACCACGAGGTCATATAACTTTGCCTCAGGCTCGCTGAGGCTTTTTGGCGCTTCCAGCGTTGGAATGATCGCAAAGTGATCCGAAATCTTGGAGTTATCAAAGATGCGTTTATTAGGATTGATCCAACCGTAGCCAGCTTTTGCATCCTTGGGGTCTCCTTGCAAAATCTGTTTAGCAAATGGCCGATATTCTTGAGAATGCTCTGCTAGGTTTTCGACAGTTTGCTTAACGGTATCTAAGTAGTCTTCAGGAAGTGCTTTTGCATCAGTACGTGGATATGTCAGAACTTTGTGGCGCTCATAAAGTGCCTGCGCCAAACCCAAAGTATTTTTTGCTGAGAAACCAAAGCGCGCATTTGCTTCACGTTGCAAACTGGTAAGGTCAAACAGTTGTGGGGCAAGTTGTGTTGCAGGTTTCGATTCTTCAGTAACGTTGGCTTTTTTCCCGCGACAAGCAGTCACAATACTTTGCGCCGCTGCTTCACTCCAGAGGCGGTTCTCGCGAGCGTCTGGCTCAGCAACATCCTTTTTAAACTTAGGATCAAACCAGCGGCCTTCATAGATGCCAGCTGCCGCGATAAATTCGGCTTTTACTTCCCAATAATCTTTCGATACAAATTTGCGAATGAGCTCTTCACGTTCAACCACGATAGAGAGTGTGGGCGTTTGAACGCGCCCAACGGTAGTTAAAAAGAATCCGCCACTTTTGCTATTGAAGGCAGTCATTGCCCTAGTACCATTAATGCCTACAAGCCAATCCGCTTCAGAGCGGCAACGTGCAGCATCAGCCAAAGGCTGCATGTCTTCATCGGTACGTAAGTTTGTAAATCCTTCTCGTATTGCGGCTGGCGTCATGGACTGCAGCCAAAGCCGTTTTACAGTTTGTGACGCTTTTGCATGTTGTGCAATTAATCTGAAAATTAGTTCACCTTCACGTCCCGCGTCACACGCATTAATGAGTGAGGCGACATCTTTCCGTTTAATCAGTTTTTGCAAAACCTTTAAACGTGATTCTGTTTTGGCAATAGGGCGCAGATCAAAATAAGGCGGCACGACAGGAAGGTTGGCAAAAGACCATTTGCCACGCTTAACGTCATATTCTTCAGGAGCGGCAATTTCCAATAAATGACCGACTGCAGAAGAGATCAGAAAATCATCGCTCTCAAAATAGTCTTCATATTTTGTAAATCCGCCCAAGGCTTTGGCAATGTCATTGGCGACTGAAGGTTTTTCGGCAATGATGAGTGCCTTAGGGTGGTCTACCGAAGAGGTTTTGGAGCTGCTTTTGGAAGGTGCTTTTGCCACGCGTTTGCCTAAATTTGAGCTGAAATGAATGTTTTTGCTGGGTAATAAGGAGAGCCAATTTAACCTGAATTTGGCTTTACCCCCTCTAAACCCTCTTTTTTATTATTAACCGATAAATCTAGAAATGTCCAAAAAGCCCCTATTTTTGGACCGCAACTTAAGGAAAACCGCATTTTTTACCCTTTAAATGCTGTTTTTATCAAAAATGAGCTCTTCCAACACCTCTTTTGGCTTGCAAACCAATTTGGCGCCCTGCTGAATGAGTTGGTGGCAGCCCGCATAAAGTGGGTCATGTGCGGGGCCGGGTAGTGCAAAAACCTCTCGCCCCAGATCTGCGGCAATTCGTGCGGTTATCAGTGAGCCAGAATGTTCTGCTGCCTCGATTACAACTACGCCCAAAGCCAGGGCGGCAATAATTCGATTCCGCCTGGGAAAGTGGAAGGGTTTGGGCCCCACTCCGGGGTCTAGCTCAGAAATTAATAAGCCTCGTTGACAAATATTGGCGGCCAATTCTCGATGTTCTTTTGGGTAAACAGTGTCTAGGCCTGTCCCACAAACAGCTGCAGTGAAATGCTTGCCGGGTGCGTTTATTGTGGCGCGATGGGCGGCACCATCTATGCCTCTGGCTAGCCCAGAAATGATCAGGGCCCCAGATTGGGCGAGTTGATTTGCAAATAAGGCCGCATTCCTGAGACCGTTGGCGCTCGCTTGACGGGATCCAATGACGGCAATCATGGGCATCTTCAGTAAGTCTAGATTGCCGCATATATATAGGGGACTGGGAGGGTCAAACAAATCATTTAGGCGTGGCGGATAGTTTGCATCCTTTCGGAATAGTGTGTGCATAGCGGTTTTGAATTGAGGGTTGAATTAATCATTTTGAAGATTAGGGAAATGCATGCAATTGGGACAGACGGATTGCTCTGTTGGATAATTCCTACATGGCCTTATTAAATGTCCTTAGCTATCCTGATCCGCGCTTGCACAAGGTTGCCAAACCGGTTGCAGCTGTAGACGCGCGCATTAAAAAAATAGTGGCTGATATGGCTGAAACAATGTACGAAGCGCCAGGTGTGGGCTTGGCAGCTACTCAAGTTGATATTCATGAGCGTATTGTTGTTATCGACGTCTCGGATGACCAAAATGAATTGATGGTTTTTATCAACCCTGAAATTGTTTGGGCAAGTCCTGAGAAAAAAATTTGGCGCGAGGGTTGTCTTTCAGTGCCCGAATTCTACGATGAGGTAGAGCGCCCTGCGCAGGTCAAAGTGAAAGCCTTAGACCTCGATGGAAAAGAGTTTGAAATTGAAGCCGATGGGTTATTGGCAGTTTGTTTGCAACACGAACTAGATCATTTGCAAGGCAAAGTATTTGTTGAGTATCTTTCTTTGTTGAAACGTAGTCGCATCTCGCAAAAGATGAAAAAGCGCAGCAAAGAATTGCTTGGTCAGCGCTAGCGCCCGCATGAAAATTGTTTTTGCTGGCACTCCCGAATTTGCAGCGCAAGCAATGCGCGCGATTGATGAAGCGGGTCATGAGATTGTTCTTGTTCTAACACAGCCCGATCGTCGCGCTGGTCGGGGTATGCATTTGCAGGCTAGCCCAGTGAAACAGTTTGCTATAGCAAAAAATATTCCCGTACTGCAGCCAGAGACGCTTAGGCGTAATGTCGTTGATCCTCAGAAAAAAATTCAGGCTGAAGATGCATATAAGAAGCTCTTGGAAATAGATTTTGATGCGATGGTGGTAGTTGCTTACGGCTTGATTTTGCCCCAAGAAATCTTGGACATCAGCGAGCGTACTGGCAGACATGGAAGTTTTAATATTCATGCCTCGCTTTTGCCCCGTTGGCGAGGGGCGGCACCTATTCAGCGCGCTATTGAGTCTGGGGACTCTAAAACGGGCGTTTGCATTATGCAGATGGATGCTGGTTTGGACGCTGGCGATACCGTGATGGTAGAAGAGTTTGATATTCATCCGAATGAAACCAGCGCTAGCTTGCATGACAGGCTGGCTGCATTGGGTGCGAAATTAATCGTGAAGACTCTAGACCAGCTCGAACGTAGTGATCAACTGCAAAGAAGTCCACAAGCAAGCCAAGGAATTACTTACGCAGAAAAAATTACAAAAGATGAGGCTGAGGTTGACTGGAGCAAGAGCGCTCAAGAAATCGATGCCCGAATTCGGGCGTTCAATCCATTCCCTGGGGCTAGTAGCTCGATTGGCTACTTAACTTTTAAGCTATGGGACTCCCGTATTCCCAAAGAGACACCCAGCGGGGAAAGAGCTAGCGCGGGCCAAGTGCTTGGATTTAGCAATGAGAGTGTTTTTGTAAAGTGCGGCACTGGCGTCATTGAAATTTTAGAAATGCAAAAGCCTGGTGGGAAAAGAATCCAAGCAAAACTGTGCTTACAAGGCTTATGCGAAGTCGGTGAAGTTTTGCGCTTCCAAGTTAAAGAAAATTCTCGCTCTTGAGTACATTGCCTTTGGAAGATCAAAAGACTTCACTCAATCTCCCCTTGTCTGAAGCGATTACGATTTCAGCGCAAGCAATAGGCGAGGTTATGAGTGGTCGATCGTTAACAGAGGTGCTGGAACAATTAGATTCGCATGAGCGACCAATTGTTCAGAGCCTAAGCTTCAATGCGCTGCGTAAATGGGTGCGCTCACAGGAATTGATGAAGCAATTGATTCCCAAAAATCCGCCACCTGAGGTCGGCCATTTATTGAGTGTCGCAATCGCACTGTTTTTGCAAGACAGTAATGACGGTAAGGGCTATGCCAGCCATACGATTGTTGATCAGGCGGTGAGGGCATGTGGAGAGTATGACAAGACCATGTATGCCAAGGGCTTAGTAAATGCGGTATTGCGTAAAGTAAGCTTTGCAACACAAGCCTCAGAGTATCCTCCCGATCCTATTCCAATGTATGTTCCTCCTTGGTGGAGAGCAAATCTCAAGCGAAATTATTCAAAGCAGTGGCAATCAATTTTGTTTGCTCAAGCAAAGCGTGCTCCACTCATTTTGCGAGTCAATCAAAAGCAATATTCTCGTGAGCAATATCAATCATTGTTAGATGAAGTAGGCATTGCTTTTTCTGCCGTGAAATCCCTTGCAGGATTTGCATTGCCAAGTGCCCTGTTGCTCCCTAACCCGGTACCAGTTTCGGATTTGCCCGGTTTTTATAGTGGCGCAGTTTCTGTGCAAGATAGCGGCGCTCAGTTGGCCGCAAGTTTGTTGTCTCCTGCCCCGAATGATTTGGTATTGGACGCTTGCTCTGCGCCCGGTGGAAAAACTGCGCACATATTGGAGTTGGCGGATTGTCAGATGGTGGCGCTTGAAATTGATGAAGCGCGACTTGGAAAAATTAATGGCAATTTAGATCGACTTCGTTTGCATTCTGAGAAAGTAAAAGTGCTGCGCGGTGATGCATCAAAATCTACTTGGTGGGATGGCGCTCTCTTTGACAAAATTTTGCTAGATGCCCCATGCTCTGCATCGGGCATTGTTGCAAGGCATCCAGATATTCCTTTTTTACGGCGACAGTCCGATATCCCAGCTTTACAAAAGAAGCAGCGTGAAATATTGGCCCAGGCGTGGGAAGTGCTAAAGCCCGAAGGCTTGCTTTTATATGTAACCTGCTCGGTATTTCCTGAAGAGGGGGAAGATCAGGCAATTTGGTTTGCGCAGCAGCATGCCAATGCGTTACGATTAGACGCTCCAGGACAGCTTTTACCCACCGAGGTAAATGACGGTTTTTACTATGCTTTGTTTAAGAAAAATGGGCGATGAGCCAAAGAATTAAGCAATTCATCCTTTTGGGTTTGATGGCGTTGAGTTTAATTTCAACAACCGTCAATGCTGAGGGCATCAAAATCAAATCTTTTGAGTTAGAAAAGGTTGATAGCGATTGGGTGTTGAGTGCTGCTTTTCAAATTGAACTTTCTCCAGGCTTAGAAGATGCTGTGCAGAAAGGCGTGGTTCTTTATTTTCAAACGGATTTTGATTTAGTGCGTTCTCGTTGGTATTGGTTTGATGAGAAATCTGTCTCTATGCAAAGACAAACGCGATTGTCATATCAACCGCTTACTCAGCAATATCGGATTGCCTCAGAAGGACTCACATTTTCGGCCAGAACCATATCTGAGGCATTACAGGCGGTTGGAAGCATTGGTGGTTGGCGGGTCATCGAAGGCAGTCAAATTGACCCAAGTAAATCTTATAGTGCTAGCTTGCGCATGAGTCTAGATTTAAGCAAGTTGCCAAAGCCATTTCAAGTCAATGCACTGAATAACCGTGAGTGGAATGTTTCAAGCGATTGGTTGCATTTCCCATTTTCAGCAAATAGCCCTAGCCCAATTAAGCGATAAGTGATGAGAGAGACTTTCGCGCCGCAGAAGCCAAGCTTTTTTGATTCCAAGCTATGGCGTAAAAAAATACTGCCCGGGGCAATAGGACTCATCGGCGCTTTCGCTCTTCTATTGCTGATCTTGCTTTCGATTGCCTCATCCAATACTGAGTTTTTTGATCGTTATTTCATTTGGCTTTACGCAGCCAATCTGATTATTGGGGCCTCGTTAATTCTGGTCATCTTGGTGCTTGCTATTGTGATTGCGGTGCGTTGGCATCGCGGTCATTTTGGAACGCGCCTGATTGCAAAGTTGGCGATGATTTTTGCTTTAGTGGGCATTGTTCCCGGCTTAATTTTGTATGGCGTGTCACTTCAGTTCGTTTCGCGAAGCATCGAGACTTGGTTTGATGTGCAAGTTGAGTCGGCCCTCAATTCAGGCTTAGAGTTGGGTCGCGTGACCTTGCGCGTGGCACAGGAAGAGATCTTGGGCGAAGGCAACTTTATCGCCGAGCAAATTGCGCAAGTTCCATCAGGCACGAGCTCAGAGCAGGTCGGCGCCATGGTGATGAAAATTCGCAATCAGTTTGGCATTCAAGAAGTCAGCCTGTTTACTATGCAGCGCAGTTTAATATTTTCGAGCGAACTAAAGTCGAAGAAGTATTTGCCTGCGCCAAGTCCAGACGTTGTCGCTGAAGCATTTAAAAAGAAAGGCGTGACCTTTCTGGACCAGGTTGAAATGGACGGTGGTCAACGAGGTTATCGTGTGCGGGCAATTGTTCCCGTTGTGCGTCAGAAGGCGATGGTAAGTAAGGGCGCGGATGACCGGTATTTTTTACAGCTGGTGCGCTATATACCAATGCCACTGGCTAAAAATATTTACGCAGTTGAGTCTGCTTATAGTGAATATCAGGAAAAATCCTTAGGGCGAACTGGCCTGCGCAAAATGTTTGTGGGCACCTTAACGCTAACCCTCTTTTTTGCTTTGTTTGTTGCGGTGACTTTGGCTTTGTTATTGGGCCGTCAATTGGCTCGACCGTTACTCATGCTGCTCAAGGGTACGCAGGCGGTTGCACAGGGCGACTTATCACCTAAGCCAGAGTTGGACACTGGCGATGAATTGGGAATGCTAACCAGACAATTCAATGTCATGACCAAGCAGTTGGCAGATACTCGTACATCGCTACAAGAGTCCAAGGCTTTCTTGGAAAAAGTTCTGGGGAGCCTTACAGCAGGGGTTTGTATTTTTGATAGAAATTACAATGTTGTTTCAAGCAATGCGGGCGCAGACCGAATTTTTGCTCAAGACTTAACCCTGCTTGATGGAAAGCCCTTAAGCAATAATCCCGCGCTGGTCGAGTTCGAGGAAGCCATTAAAGAAGGCTTTGCTACGATGAAGCTTGCTGTTACCGAAAGCGGTTCAGAGAACACGGTTGCGCCTATTTGGCAAAAACAGATCCAGCTTCAAACAAGCAATGAATATGAAAATGAATTGGGCGTGACCTTGTTTGTGCGTGGCACCCAATTAACTGACGATCTACGCATGGTCGTGTTTGACGATATTACGGATGTGGTGAGCGCTCAAAGATCTATTGCTTGGAGCGAGGTTGCCCGACGCTTGGCTCACGAGATAAAAAATCCACTTACCCCGATTCAGCTATCCGCAGAGCGCTTGCAGCATAAGTTAGCCGGCAAGCTCAGCGTTGAGCAGGAAGAGATGATGAATCGTAGCACCGAGACGATTATTAGTCAGGTGCAGGCGATGAAGGAAATGGTCAATGACTTCCGAGATTTTGCCAAGACTCCAACACCCCAATTAAAGCCGGTTTCAATTAATACGCTGACTTCAGAAATTTTGGGCCTTTACGAGGGTAGCTCAATACGAACACAGCTTGATCCCCGTTGCCCCAGCATCATGGGGGATCCGACTCAACTGAGACAAGTCATTCATAATTTGCTTCAGAATGCCCAAGATTCCACTTTGGAAGGAAATAGGCAGGCAGATCCAGTGGAGGTTAAAACGGAACTGGTTTCTTATGGGGAACAAAGCGGTGCAACACAAAATGCAGTTCGCTTAACAATAAGTGATAGTGGCGTTGGATTTCCAGCTAAGATATTGGCAAGAGCATTTGAGCCTTACGTTACTACGAAGACCAAAGGCACAGGATTGGGTTTGGCTGTAGTCAAAAAGATTATTGATGATCACGGTGCCAAAATAGAAATTCGGAATCGTATGCAGGGAGAAGAAGTGGTTGGCGCGCAAGTATCCATTTTGTTTATGAACTTAGCAAAAGAGGCTGCCTAAGTATGGCGAGTATTTTGGTTGTTGATGATGAGATGGGAATTCGTGAGCTTCTCAATGAGATCCTCACGGACGAAGGCCATACTGTGTATGCTGCTGAAAGCGCAGTACAGGCGCGTACCATTCGCGAACAAATGCGACCCGATTTAGTTCTGCTCGATATTTGGATGCCAGATACCGACGGCATTACTTTGCTGAAGGAATGGTCGAAGACTGGTCAATTGACAATGCCGGTTGTAATGATGTCAGGCCACGCAACCATTGATACCGCCGTAGAGGCAACTCGTATCGGCGCATTAAATTTTTTAGAAAAGCCAATCGCCTTACAAAAGCTATTAAAGACAGTTAGCAAAGCATTAGAGAGTTCACCAAAACAGGTTGAGCCCGTTGAAGAAAAAACACTTGCTGCAGGAGCTTCGGCTAGTGCCACATCAAAACCTTCAGCTGCCGAGCCAGTTTCTGCTCCCCTTGAAGGTGAGTACATTAGCGGAATTGCGAAGACCTATTTTGATTTACCTTTGAGAGAGGCTCGCGATCTTTTTGAGAAGGCCTATTTCGAGCATCAAATGCAAATCATGGGCGGTAGTATGACCAAGATTTCAGAGTACACAGGCCTAGAGAGAACACACTTGTATCGGAAATTGAAGGCTCTTGGTATCGATACCTCTCGCAATAAGGGTGAGCAATAAAGACCTATAAATAATTTGTCAAAATTGTTTGGCAAATTATTTGCATGAGTTTTTGAAGTCACCTCCTTACTCATGCTAACGGCACATCATATTCGGAATTACTTCTATGGAAATTAAAGTCAACTTTCTTGACAAGCTTCGCCTAGAGGCTAAGTTTGACGACTTTACCGTAATTGCTGACCAGCCCATCCGCTATAAAGGCGATGGCTCGGCGCCTGGCCCATTTGATTATTTCTTAGCATCCTCTGCTTTATGCGCCGCATATTTTGTAAAGCTGTATTGCGATACACGAAATATCTCCACTGAAAATATTCGCCTCTCGCAAAATAACATTGTTGACCCTGAAAATCGCTATCAACAGATTTTCAAAATTCAAGTTGAGTTGCCTGAAGATATTTCCGCAGTAGATCGCCAGGGAATTTTGCGATCTATTGAACGCTGTACTGTAAAAAAGGTAGTGCAAGCCGGTCCAGAGTTCGTGATCGAAGAGGTGAAGAATCTAGATGCGGACGCTCAGACTTTATTAACCTTAAAGCCAGCTGTCGATAAAAGCACTTTTATTGTTGGTAAAGATTTGCCACTAGAGCAAACCATCGCCAATATGTCCAGCGTTTTGGCGAACCTTGGGATTAAGATTGAGATTGCTTCCTGGCGTAATCTCATCCCAAATGTATGGTCTTTACACATCCGTGATGCACACTCGCCCATGTGTTTTACCAATGGCAAGGGCTCAACAAAAGAGAGTGCTCTAGCCTCGGCCTTGGGCGAATATATTGAAAGGCTGAGCAACAACCATTTTTATGCTGGCGCATATTGGGGCGAAGATATCGCCAATAAACCATTTGTTCATTACCCGAATGAGTGCTGGTTCAAGCCAGGCATAAAAGATGCATTACCTCCTGAAATTCTGGATGAATATTGCTTAAGCATTTTTAATTCGGATGGTGAGTTACGTGGTTCACATTTAATCGATACGAATTCTGGAAATGCTGAACGAGGCATTTGTGCTTTGCCATATGTTCGTCAATCAGACGGCAAGACGGTTTATTTTCCGACGAACTTAATTGAAAATTTGTACGTTAGTAACGGTATGAGTGCGGGCAATACTTTGGCCGAAGCCCAAGTGCAATGTTTATCAGAAATATTTGAGCGCGCGGTCAAAAGAGAAATTTTGGAAGGTGAGATTGCTTTGCCTGACGTGCCACGAACAGTGCTTGAAAAGTACCCAAGCATCTTGGCGGGTATTCAGGGGCTAGAAGAACAAGGGTTTCCAGTCTTGGTAAAGGACGCTTCGCTTGGAGGTGTTTATCCAGTGATGTGCGTTACTCTCATGAATCCCCGAACTGGGGGGGTATTTGCCTCTTTTGGGGCTCACCCAAGCTTGGAGGTTGCCTTAGAGCGAAGCTTAACTGAACTACTTCAAGGTCGAAGCTTGGAGGGTTTGAATGATTTGCCCCCACCCACTTTTGCAAGTGAGGCAGTAACTGAGCCCAATAACTTCGTTGAACACTTTATCGATTCAAGCGGAATCGTGTCGTGGCGCTTTTTTAGTGCAAAGGCTAATTATCAATTTGTTGAATGGGATTTTTCTGGTCACGGTGTGGACTCTAATGAGCAAGAGGCAGCAACATTATTTGGCATTCTTAAAAACATGGGTAAAGAAGCTTATGTTGCTGTGTACGATCAACTGGGTGCAATCGCTTGCAGAATTCTCGTGCCCAACTATTCCGAGATCTATCCAGTAGAAGATCTGGTGTGGGACAACACAAACAAAGCATTGTTATTCCGCCACGACATTTTGAATTTACATACATTAAGCGATGCAAAACTTAGTCTATTGCTTGATCGACTAGAGAATAACGAGCTTGATGAGTATGGAGATGTTGCCACGCTGATCGGTGTCGAGTTTGATGAGAATACCCCTTGGGGCCAATTAACAGTTTTAGAGCTGAAACTATTAATTCAGTTAGCACTGAAAAATTTTGATGAAGCACAAGAGCTGGTGGGCGCTTTTCTTCAATACAACGACAACACGGTTGAGCGCAAATTGTTTTATCAGGCCCTCAATGCGGCCCTAGAAATAGCGCTTAATGAAGATTTGGCGTTGGAGGACTATGAGACAAACCTTCGTCGAATGTTTGGTAATGAGCGTATGGATGCAGTGCTGGGCTCGCTAAATGGCTTAGTGCGCTTTTATGGATTGACCCCAACTAGCATCAAGCTAGAGGGCCTCGACCGGCACCATCGCCTGCTCGACAGCTATGGGAAATTACATGCTGCCCGCTCAAAGGCGATAACTGCCTCTAGTTAGCGTTAGTAGCCCTCTATCCAATAGGTCTAAGCAAGCAAGACCCACCGCCCGCCAAGCTCCGAATCTATTGGCCTCCATCGGTTTCACATACCCCCCAAATGGCATCGACAGTGTTGAGTTGGCGAGATATTTTTTGAATAATTGAATTAATACACAGCATCGTGATCACCAACATTGATCAAAACAATTTCAATTTCTGTGATGATCATTTCAATGACAATGCGATATTTCAAATTAATAGAAATGCTTTGTAATCCATCTAGCTTCCCCGTTAAGCCATGGAGACGTAAAGAGGGATGATGGGGGTTGAGTTCAAGCAACTCTAAAGTTTTAGCGTATTGCTTCTCAGCATCGGGATGGCGCTTTAAAAATTTAGCAGCACGCTTGTTGTATTGATCGGTAAAAATTAATTGCCAAGTCATTACGTGGCTTTGTTGATTTGCTTTAAGCGCTTGATATGTTGCGCCACAGTTTCTTTAACAAACTTACCATTGGTTAAATCAGCTTTAGATTCAGCTAAAGCAGCTTCAAGCTCACATTCACGCAGATATTGATATTGTTGCTGGTTCATCACCACATATTTCACTTGTCCGCGTACAGTTACAGGCGCTTCTAGCTGACCCAGTAGCGCGTCTTCAATGGCTTTAATGCCTTTGGTCTTTAAATCATTGGCTACGACAGCACCCATAATCACCCCTTTAATAACACGATTAATAATATTGTATATGGGATTATTGGTTTACACAAGCGCCCATTAACTAGGTGCTTAATTTCTTCAAACAATCCTTATACAAGCATTGATCTTTTGATTTTTCTTTCAATGCCTCATTTAGCTTGGCTTTATCTACTGGCATATCAAAACACCGGCATTTTTTATTGCCGCCAATTTGATAGTTGTTAGCCCTTTCGTAGACCGGGCAAATAGTTCCAATATCTTCCGTTCTCATGCCTCGATGCCAAGAGGTTGGATGGATAGAAGACGATCAATCCTCTGCTCCATCACTCTCACCATCAGCAGGATGAAATATCCTAACCAGCTAGGATTTACAAGGTTTTACTAAGGGTTGGCTACAGCCATCATATTTAGACAGCATAAGAAACAGTTTGCGTATAATAGTCAGTCTTGGCCTGGTAGCTCAGTCGGTAGAGCAGAGGATTGAAAATCCTTGTGTCGGTGGTTCGATTCCGCCCCGGGCCACCAAGAAATACCAAAACCACCTTCGGGTGGTTTTTCTTTTTGATTTCCGATTAATTCCCCGCGTATTTGAAACCAGGCGCCCATGGATTGTTTTAAGATGGCCTGAAATTCTTTGGAAAATAAATGAATCATTACTTTATCGGTATCCGTACCCTTGTGGGCTTATCTTTTGTGTTGCTGTTGGTCTCGTTTGGGTTTGCTGGCCCAGTCCAAGCTCAATTCAAGGCAGAGGTTAAATATGCTCAGGTTGGGGAAGTGAGGCTTGCTTACTACACCCGTGGTCAGGGCGATGCCATGATTTTGATTAATGGGTATTCGGCAACGATGAGCATGTGGGATCCGGCTTTGATTGATGAGTTATCCAAAAACAATACTTTGATACTGTTTGATAATCGCGGCATTGGACTATCTGGCGATACTAAAGAAAATAAAACCACTATGGTTCAGATGGCTGATGATGCCGCTGGGCTGGTAAAAGCGCTTGGTTATAAAAAAGCCAATGTCCTGGGCTGGTCAATGGGGGCCCGTGTTGCGCAACAGTTTTTGATTAGACATTCCGACTTGGTTATTAAAGGCATTCTTTGTGCTCCAAACC
Source organism: Polynucleobacter sp. MWH-UH2A (assembly GCF_018687195.1). Lineage (NCBI taxonomy): Bacteria > Pseudomonadati > Pseudomonadota > Betaproteobacteria > Burkholderiales > Burkholderiaceae > Polynucleobacter > Polynucleobacter sp. MWH-UH2A. The sequence goes on along the minus strand of NZ_CP061321.1, from coordinate 1,999,912 downwards.
CGGGCGGCAAGTATCAGGTCAAAGCAAGTAAAAAGACCGAGGAGGAGTTAAACAATCCCCATTTATCAGTTATGGAAAATGTCGCACTTCTGTTCCCGAATAATGAAGCTGGAAAACAAGCTGCTAAAGATGCGTTAGCAAGGGAGCAGGCTGCGAAATTGGCGGGAACCATTCCTGATGATTTTGTTATTTCTAAAGAATCTAAGTTACGGCAAACTCGGGCAAGAACAACCCTATGGGATGCGGACAATAAGAACTTCGTTGATTTAAAGAATGTCAAGGTTCCCGTCTTGGTGGCAGATGGTCAATATGACATTCTTGATGTTCCCAAAAATTCACAAATCATTGCGAATCAGATCCCATTTGCATGGTTAGCCTATTTTGATGGCGGCCATGCGTTTTTATTTCAGCAACATCAGAAATTCGCTGAAACTCTTAATGCTTTTATGAGGTAAGCCATGAAAGAATCTTTGCAGCCCGGCATTCAATACGAACATAAATTCAAAATCCCCAAGTCCAAAACAGTTCCGTCTTTGTACCCCGAGTCCGAAGAGTTTGTGGTAATGCCTGATGTATTTGCTACCGGTTTTCTGGTGGGCTTTTTAGAGTGGGCCTGTATTAAAGCAATTAACCCGCATTTGGATTGGCCACAAGAGCAAACATTGGGAACCCATATTAATGTGAGTCATGAGGCAGCGACCCCTGTTGGTCTGGAGGTCACTGCTAAAGTCAAATTAATTGCTGTAGATGGAAAAAAATTAACGTTTGAAGTTGAAGCTCACGACGGGGTCGATTTAATTTCCAAGGGGCTACATGAGCGATTTGTTATTAATCGACAAAAGTTTGACGAGCGCATAAAAACAAAAGCAAAGAATATTGTTTAAAGCGCTACTCTAAGGCTGTCCTGCTAAGCAAACCCTATTAGGCATTTACTGCTTTTTCTAAGACCTGGCTTAATCCGGCAAAATATTTTGTCGATTTTTTTGTTAGCTCAATTTGCTTTACTCTGCCATCGCTGGTCGATTTTAGTTTTAGATAGCCATCATCTACTAGGGCATGAAGTCTTTTGTGAAGAGTGGCCTGGGATCCCAGTTGGCTAAGCATGAGAATGTCGCCCACCACAATCTTGCCTTTGTTTAAAACAATATGTTTGCTGATGTGTTCAAGAATATCTTTGCTTAGGGAGTCCAAGGGTTTTTCATTGGGATTGATCAGCGTATCTGCTAGATGCAAAAACCGTAGGTAAGAATTAGTCATTTTAGAATGGTCTCCTCTTTTTAAGTATGATGGGTCTGTGCCCATGTTTTCAATAAATCAAATACGACTGCCCATTATCCTCCTAAAAATAGGAGTGCCGTTCTGCCTATATTTTTTCACCTTATATGTCGTTAAAGCTTTTCCGGCGCTAGAGAATCGACCTGAACTAAGTTACTTCATTTATCTTCCCGCCGGCATTAAGGTGCTTTCGGTGCTCATTTTTGGTTGGATGGCCGCTATCGGCGTAGGCTTGGCAGTATTTATCAGGCTACTGATTTTTCAGCCAGAGCAACATTGGTATATATGGTTAACGGTTGCGGTGGTCGGAAGCATTGTTCTGCTTCTTGCGGTGAATTTAACACTCAAGGGGCTTGGTATTGCACGGGATCTACATAACTTGAAATACCGTGATGTTGTTACGCTAGCCCTATTTGCCAGTATCGCCCATGGATTTAGTTATACCTATGTGATCTTTATTGTTCATCACCATCCTTTTGACAACTTCATGCGTGAAAGCATGATTATTGTCATGGGCGGTTTTTTTGGAAACATGTTGGTTATCGGCCTGTTGACCTACTTTGCCCAACACAGTCGATGGTTGCAGCATCAAATCCAGCGACTCAATAAAAATGGCGCCTAGATTGGCCTGAAATCCAAAGGCGCCAGAATTTATTCCTCAAGCAGACTTCTAAGCATCCATGCAGTTTTTTCATGAACATCTTGTCTTTGAGTAAGCAAATCAGCCGTTGGTTGATCACTTGCTTTTTCTACCAATGGAAATAATTTACGGGCTGTCTTCGCCGTTGCTTCCTGTGCTTTTACAAGCAACTTAACCATCTCCATTGCTTTTGGAGTTCCCTGTACCTCATCAATAGAAGTTAGCTTGGCGAATTCTTTGTAGGTTCCTGGTGCCGGCTCACCCAGGGCCCTGATTCGCTCCGCGATTAAATCAAGCGCCGCCCATTGCTCCGTATATTGAGCCATGAACATGGTGTGAAGGGTATTAAACATTGGCCCCTTAACATTCCAGTGGAAGTTATGGGTCATTAAGTAAAGGGAATAACTGTCAGCCAAAAGCGCTGATAGGCCTTTGGCTATCGCCTTACGATCTTTTTCGCTAATTCCAATATCAATTGCAGTTTTGTTTGATTTTGTAGCCATGGTCATGTCTCCTTTAGTCAACGAACACCATAGGATCATTATGATGAAATTATTTATTATTGGCTTAACAAATAATTTTGATTTCATTAATCTGAAAAATCGATAATATAAATAATTCGTATACGATTAGATAGGCACTATTTTTGGAAATACAAATAAACGAGGGCTTATGAAAAGATTTGGTTTAATGATTTTTGTTCTTGGAATGACGATTGGTCTGAGCGCATGTCTTGCAAGCACGACATCGCCAGTCGGAGTGAATTGCGATTTCAGTCAAGAAAAACCATTGTGGGAAATGCCGGTCGCTTGTCAGGGCAGGTAGTGGGCAGCGCGAGTGAGAAACAATCGCTTTAATTTAGAGGCTTAAAAAATGAGACCGATCATCTGTATTAAGCATGCCATCTTAGTCGTACTTATTGGCTTGTTTGGCATCACCTCAGTACTTGCGGCTGATATTCAGGTGATCACCTCTGGAGCATTCGCAGAAGCATTGAAGGCATTGGTGCCAGAGTATGAAAAACAATCGCCCAATAAAGTAATTATTTCTTATGGCTCATCAATGGGCGCTGCACCAGACTCTATTCCATCAAGACTGGCAAGAAACGAGCAATTTGATGTGTTGATTCTGGCTGGGCCCGCATTAGAGGGTTTTATTAAGAGTGGAGCGGTGCAGCCTGGCAGTCGCGTAGATTTGGTTGCTTCAGTCATTGGTGCCGCAGTAAAGGCGGGCGCCCCCAAACCAGATATCAGTACGGTCCCAGCCCTAAAGCAAGCTTTGCTCAATGCAAAATCTGTGGCTTATTCAGCTAGTGCGAGCGGAACGTATTTATCTACCGAGCTTTTTCCTAAATTAGGAATTGCGGAGCAGATGAACAAAACTGCAAAGAAAATTTATAGCGAGCGCATTGGCACAGTGGTTGCAAGAGGTGATGCAGAGCTAGGGTTTCAGCAGGTGAGTGAATTAATTCCCATTCCTGGAATCGATTTCATTGGAGAGATTCCTCCCGAGGTTCAGCAAACAGTTTTGTTTTCCGCTGGAATTACGAATAATGTGGCAAACCTGAATGCTTCAAGAGAGCTCATTGCATTTTTAGCTTCACCCAAAGCGGCTCCTACCATTCAGAAGGCTGGACTTAAGCCGATGTTGCCTGCATTGCCCTGGTAAATTCAATTTAGGTTGATATAGCGGGCGCGTAGTTGCTGCGTTGCTTATCTATTCGGATTTGTATTGGCGTGCTTACTTAAAGCGATAAGCTAGTGCCGCAAAAATATTATCTTGGAATGAGCGATTCATGACGGGGCTGTTATTGATGCCGTTGCCCAACCATTTGCGACGCCCATAGAGATTGACATACCAGTTATCTACTACGGGAATTTCTACCATGAAGCCAGCGATTAAATTATTGGTCGCTGGCGCAACATAGGCGCCATAGCCCGTTGCATTTGCTTCACCAGTATTCATGCCATAGTAATAATTAGCGTACTGGCTAGACTGTCTTTCAATCCCCAGCTCTGGATATACAACGATATTTTTGTAAGTTTCGACCTCAGCAAAATATAAAAGCTCATATAGAGCACCATGAGATTTGCCAAAGTCATGATAGGCGTTCGCAAAAAATCCACCAATAGGAGTTTCTTGATAAGTACCAATGCCAAGAGGAATAGGGTCGCTACGATTGATCGATGCACCATTAAATGGCGATTTGACTTTATAAGTGTTCAGGTCGATCTTCCCAATAAGCTCAAGGTAGCCATTGCCTAATTCAAACGTTTTTATTCCGACCTCATCAATCCGGACAAAGAATCGCTTGTAATCAAAAAACGCATATGGGAGCACTAAAGATTGCGTTCCTTCTGTACCGATATGCATATTCGAGCTATAGACCGCAAGCCCGATATCACCAACGATTCGATCAGGAAGGCCGTTGGGCACGTCAACTGGCTCTAAATCTGCAGCAGAGGCAGAAATAGATAGTGCGATGGCTATTAGGCTAGTCAATAGCTTAATCATGAATTTCATGCCAACATCATAGGCTATTTTGGTATGCTAAAGATCTAAATTGTCGAGAGCCACGTTTTTTAAGTGACTAGTATCAGCCCACTTGTCGACTTGCCAAGTTTGGCCATTATGACGAATCCAATTTAGGGATGCATTAGGTACAGCCACAGCTTTTTCAGATTCTAGAGATTGACTGCTTGCTAGTCGATACATCATATCTAGCGCACCGCCATGACTCACCAACAATATAGTTTTGCCTTCATGCCGCATTCGAATATTTTCTAGGGCGGTATGAATGCGGTTAGCAAATTGTTTGATACTTTCCCCGCCTTCTAACGGGTGATCAAGATTGCGGCTCAGGTGAATAGACCAGAGTTCTGGTTTGATCTGTGGAGCCTCGTCAATAGTCAGGCCTTGAAGTGCTCCAAGATGACGTTCTCGGAGCGCCTGATCTGAAAGAGATTTCACCCCAAATTGAGTTTCTATTGCTCCCGCCGTGTTGGCGGCTCGTTGCAGGTCGCTGGAATATAAAACATCAAATTGCAAATTAATTGCTTTAAGAGCCTTCGCCATTTGTGCTGCTTGGGCAAGCCCATGTTGATTTAGTGGAATATCGGTATGCCCTTGCAGGCGTCGCGCGACATTCCAGTCAGTTTCACCATGACGGACTAAGCAAAAGCGAGTGATTTTCATACTAATTTTTCAGCGTCCAAGCCCGCGGGTTGTGTTCAAAGCCAATATGCTCGTAGTATTCATTCGCTTTTGGCGCTGCTAGCAGAACAATCATGCAGTTGGGACCCAATCGTTTTTTAGTTTGTGCAATGAGCTCTTTGCCAACCCCTTTGCGTTGATATTGCTCATCAACCGCAAGATCGGCCAAATATGCAACATATGCAAAATCAGTCAGTGAGCGTGAAATTCCAATCAGCTTATTGCCATCCCATGCCGTGATGGTGAGATTGGCATTTTCTAGCATTGCCTCAAAAGTTTCTTTGCTATTAATTGGTCGACGCTCTCCAAGTGTGGAGCGGACATACAAATCAATGGCTTCTTCGGCAGTAACTGTAGCGTCATCTCGATACTGAATCATGATCAATCCTTTATTTGTAAGCGCAATATATCGCCCACCGAAATTTCTCCAGCCAGAATAATTTCTGCCCTTAAGCCACCTCGCCCTTCAAATGCATCCATAAAGCTTGGTTTGCCCAAGAGCTGAGCGGGTCTTTCACAAGGCGTACACAACTCAACACCTTTCAGAATTAGTACTCCTAATGCAAATGTTTTGCCAACCAATAGATTGAGATCATCCGCGCTCATGTTGCTAATAACAATATTTCTACGGGTTTGCGAGGCATCAAAAGTCGGCTCTTCTCCGGCCAAAAGCCACTCATTAGCGATAGCTATACCCGATTCAGCGATGAGACTGAGATGGCGTATTTTGCTGGGAGTTGTATCTGAGTAAGCGCCCTTACCATTGGCATATCGATCACCTTGAATCCCGGTCAGCGTGATTTTGGCTTTAGACAGCGACTGCATGGTTGCGCCAGCGTTTGGGGCAATATAGATAGCCTGGATGTAGGGCAATTTTGTACTCATGGGTATTTGTATATTACAGCGCATCGACAGTGCTTTATTAATACAATGATCTCAAATACATCAAAAGGGACAAGAGTGAATCAAGAGAGCAAGGGGATGCTGATTGGCTTTATTGGCATTCTGATTTTTAGTTTGACCTTGCCAGTAAGTAAGATTGCCGTCTTGAGTTTTGACCCTTATTTCATTGCATTTGGAAGGGCGTTTTTGGCCGGACTAGTTGCTTTGGCCTATCTCATTTATAAAGCAGATCCATTGCCCCAAAAATCCGATTGGATCAAATTTATCGTCATTGCTCTTGGGGTTGTATTCGGCTTTCCAATATTCACTACTGTGGCAATGAAAGAGGGATCCTCATCACATGGGGCGGTCATTTTAGGCATGATGCCTTTGGCCACCACCGTAATTGGCGTCATCCGTTTTAAAGAACGTCCATCAATTGGTTTTTGGCTAGTGTCTCTGCTCGGCGCTGCATTGGTTGTGGTTTATGCATTGTTAAAAAGTTCGGGAAGCTTTACTTATATCGATGGCTTATTAGTGGCGGGTGGTATTTGCGCTTGCATCGGATATGTTGAGGGTGGAGAGTTGTCACGCCGCATGAATCCACGTGCGGTGATTTCTTGGGCTTTGGTAGTGTCTTTGCCAATTAACGCCATCGTTGCCTACTATCTATTTGCTCCAGACTATTGGGGTGCTGGTTCGTTCGCTTGGACAAGTTTTATTTATTTAAGCCTATTCCCCATGTTTCTTGGCTTCTTCTTTTGGTATGAGGGCCTTGCGGTTGGCGGCATTGCCAGGGTCAGTCAGGTTCAGCTCATACAACCGTTTTGCACATTAGTGGCCGCCAGCGTTTTATTGGGCGATCATTTGACCATGATGAATATGGTGTTTGCATTCTTGGTGGTTTCAACAGTTATCCTAAGTAAAAGAATGCTAGTAAAGCGTACCTAATATATATTCAAAAGATGATCAACCTTCCCAATCTTATTTTTGCTCTGGTGATGGGCTTTTTAATGTCTGCCAGCATCACACTCGCAACAACATTTGTGCGTATCGGCGCAGTAGAAAATTTCTTTGCGCTATGGCTAGAGGTGTGGCTGGTTGCCTATCCCGTTGCAATCGTTTGTATATTGGCTTATAGACCTTTAGCAACAAAAATAACCGCCGCAGTTCTTGAAAAGCTAAAGAGCTAAGCATGAAAATTCTTGGCTTATTGATAAGTATTTTTGCGCTAGGAGCTTGTACGCCGGTATACACGGATGCATCAGATTCAAACCATGTCACTTTTTTGAATGCAGATGGCGAGTCAATTGATCAATTGACTCAAAAGGCAAATGCTTACTGTGCTCAGTATGGCAAGGTGGCCAAGTACAAAAGTGGCGACTCTTCCCTGGCAACAGTCTTTAGTTGTAACTCCGTGCGCTGATGTTGGATTAGCCGGCTAAGTCGGATTGATAAATGAGGCCGGCGTGTTCTCTTAAGGCGTGGAACTGAATCGATTCCCAACGTTGTTGAGCCACATCTAACTCAGACTTGTGAGACGCTAGAAATACTGGCGCCCCAACAACATCTTCCGCCATGCGATGAATGTTTTCTTGGGTAAATTTTTTTAATGCCACTGGATCATCAGAGCTGACCCAACGGGCAAGACTATAACGCGCTGGTAGTAGACGAACTTCAGCGCCGTACTCTGTCTGGAGGCGGTGGCTAACCACTTCAAATTGCAGCTGTCCAAATGCGCCCAACAACATGATGCCCCCTGCCATCGGACGAAATACCTGGATAGCGCCTTCTTCGCCAAGTTGCATGAGTCCGGTGCGTAATTGCTTGGAGCGTAATGGATCGGCTGATTCAACTAGTCGGAAAATTTCTGGGGCGAAGAACGGTAGCCCAGTAAATTGCAGTTGTTCACCCTCGGTCAGCGTATCGCCTAAGCGCAATAAGCCGTGATTTGGTAAGCCAATAATGTCGCCTGGAAAGGCTTCATCTAAGATATCGCGCCGCTGCGATAAAAATGAAAGCGCATTGTTAGTGCGAACTTCTTTTCCATTGCGACAAATCTTCAGCTTCATGCCGCGCTCAAAATGACCCGAGCAAATTCGCAAGAACGCCACGCGATCGCGATGAGCGGGATCCATGTTTGCTTGAATCTTAAAAACCACTGCTGAGAATTTATTTTCTGCTGGACTAACTTCACGTTGAAGTGCTTTGCGACCACCAGGAGAAGGGGCAAGCTCAACCAGGGTGTTCAAAATTTCTCGCACACCAAAGTTATTAATTGCGGAGCCAAAGAATACGGGAGATTGGCGGCCTGCCAGGAAAGCCTCACGATCAAATGCTGGCATCGCTTCTTTAATCAGCTCGACTTCTCCCAAAGCATTTTCAAGATCGATACCAAGGCGCTCTTTAAGTGCTGGATCATTGATGTCTACCACCGCATGAGAGTCTTCGGTGACGCGGTCTTCGCCAGCCTTGAACATGCGCATGCGATTATTGGCAATATCAATCACGCCGGCAAACGATTTGCCCATACCAACAGGCCAGGTAAATGGCACAACTTCAATGCCAAGTGCGGATTCAATTTCATCCATTAACTCCATCGGCGGCTTTACTTCGCGATCCATTTTGTTAATGAAGGTAACAATTGGCGTGTTGCGTGCGCGACAGACTTCCAGTAAGCGTAATGTTTGTGACTCCACACCATTCGCTGCATCGATTACCATCAAGGCAGAGTCAACCGCTGTAAGCACTCTATAGGTGTCTTCAGAGAAGTCTTGGTGACCTGGGGTATCTAGAAGATTAATAATGCAGTCGCGATATTCCATCTGCATCACCGAGCTTGCTACAGAGATGCCGCGCTGCTTTTCAATTTCCATCCAGTCAGATGTAGCGTGCCTACTGGCTTTACGCGCCTTAACGCTTCCAGCAATCTGAATCGCTCCCGCATAAAGCAATAGCTTCTCAGTTAGCGTTGTTTTACCTGCATCTGGGTGAGAGATGATGGCAAAGCTGCGACGTCTAAGTACTTCTGCGGCGGGGGTGCTGTGGGTATTGGTTTCGATGGTAATTCTGCGCTGATTGATCTAGTTCGGTGGCAATTATAAGCGGGCAAGCCCCTCTAGAATTGCTCTCCTGGCTTTAGATAGCGCCATTGGCCAGGCGGTAGAGGGCCCAAAGAAATACGCCCCATACGTACACGTTTTAATCCAAGTACTCTTAAGCCCACCATTTCACACATACGACGAATTTGACGTTTGCGACCTTCTCGTAAAACGAAGCGTAATTGATCCTCATTTTGCCAGCTGACTTGAGCAGGTTTGAGTGCGACACCATCTAGTGAGAGACCATGTTTTAGGCGATCCAAATCTTCATATGAAAGCCTGCCTTCCACGCGCACCAAATATTCTTTTTCAATTGGACTGTTCTCTCCAATGAGGAGTTTGGCAATTCGACCATCTTGAGTTAGAACGAGTAAACCCGTAGAGTCAATATCCAAGCGCCCTGCAGGCGCAAGACCTTTGGTGTTAAAGCGAGGACTTCGATTTTTATCGAGTGGATTGGCAAAATAATTTTCAGGCGTAATTAAAGATGCAGCAGGTTGATATTCTTGTTCGTCATCGTAATGAGATATAAAGCCAACGGGCTTGTTCAGAATGACCGTAATGCGAGATGCTTGTTGCGCCTTGGCTCCAGATTGCAGCTCAATTTTCTGATGACGATATGCGCGAACGCCTAGTTCATTGACCACTTCACCATCGACTGTAACCAGTCCTTGCTCAATATAAGAGTCAGCTTCGCGCCTAGAGCACAAACCAAGTTCTGACAGCAATTTAGAGACGCGTACTTTTTCTTCCATGGCTACATTATCCGATAAAGAGGCGTCTGTATTGATGCGAGGCAGCATTCGAGATTAGCTACACTAGAAGCCCCAAGACTAACGAATAAAGGAAGAGCCATGACGGTTACCTTAAAGAAGCCACCAATTTATAAAATTCTTTATTTTCAGGTTCTTGTGGCTGTGGCTTTAGGCGTTTTGCTTGGCCATTTTTACCCTTCGTTAGGAACGGATATGAAGCCTTTTGGGGATGCCTTTATTAAGGGCATCAAGATGCTTATCGCTCCTATTATTTTCTGTACTGTAGTGGTTGGTATTGCCGGCATGGAAGATATGAAGAAGGTTGGTAAGACTGGTGGTATTGCACTTTTGTACTTCGAGATTGTTAGTACGATTGCATTGATCGTAGGCCTCGTTGTAGTGAATGTATTGCAACCTGGTGCAGGGATGAATATTGACCCAACTACTCTGGATACCAAAGGAATCGCCGCTTATACCGGCCCAGGAAAAATGGGCACCACCACTGATTTTTTGCTCAACATTATTCCAAGTACAGCGGTTGATGCCTTTGCCAAAGGCGAAATTTTGCAAGTGCTTTTTATTGCGGTTCTATTTGGATTTGCTTTACATCGGTTTGGTGGCCGCGGAACTTTGGTATTTGATTTAATTGAAAAGTTCTCGCATGTCTTATTCGACATCATCGGCATCATCATGAAATTTGCACCAATTGGAGCGTTTGGTGCAATGGCATTCACGATTGGCAAGTACGGAGTGGGCTCCCTGTTCTCATTGGGCAAGTTAATGGGCTCTTTTTATTTAACTTGCTTGTTGTTTGTATTTATTGTCTTGGGAATCATTGCTCGTCTAAACGGGTTCAGCATTTTTAAGTTTGTTCGTTACATTAAAGAAGAGCTTTTAATTGTTTTGGGAACCTCTTCTTCCGAATCCGTCTTGCCACGCATGATGGAAAAAATGGAGCTCTTAGGCGCTAAAAAGAGTTGCGTGGGCTTGGTGATCCCGACGGGTTACTCGTTCAATTTGGATGGCACCTCGATTTACTTAACGATGGCTGCCGTATTTATTGCTCAGGCAACAGATACTCCAATGACAATCATGCAGCAAATAACGCTATTGCTGGTTCTGTTGCTAACCTCAAAAGGTGCAGCAGGAATTACGGGCAGCGGATTCATCGTCTTGGCCGCAACACTCTCCGCTGTGGGCAATGTTCCTGTTGCTGGCTTGGCAATTATTTTGGGAATTGATCGTTTTATGTCTGAGGCTCGCGCTTTAACGAACTTAGTTGGAAATGGCGTTGCCACTATCGTGGTTGCAAAGTGGACAGGCGAACTAGATAGTCGACAATTAACCGAAGTGCTCAATAAAGACAATTGGGTTGAGGCACAAGAGCCAGAGATTATCTTGGATCAAAAGCAAGAAACCATGAAGTGATCGGCATAACAAAGATGATTATGAGATTGTTATTTGCTGCCCTCATCTTTGTATTTTGGAATGGAGCGTTTGCGCAAACGCGTCTTCCTGATATCCCTCCAGAGCAATATACGGTTGAGCAACAAAAAGCTGCGCAGGAGTTTGAGCTCGCTCGTAAGAAGGCGCCTTGGGGCCCTTTTGCGATGCTGATGTACAGCCCGCAACTGATGAATAATGCCCGCGCCATGGGAGACTACCTGCGCTACAACTCTGCATTTGATGCTCGATTAAGTGAGTTCGCTATTTTGATTACAGCCCGTGAGTGGTCGCAAGATTACGAATGGTATGTGCACTACCCAATTGCTATTAAAGCCGGCCTAAAGCCTGAAATTGCACAAGCCTTAAAAGAGGGAAGAAGGCCCGAGGGCATGAGTGAAGACGAGACCATTGTTTATGACTTCACGATAGAGTTACAAAAAAATAAACAGGTTTCTAATGCAACTTTTGCAAAAACAGAAAGTCGCTTTGGTAAAAAGGGTGTCATTGATTTAGCAGGAATATCGGGTTACTACACTTTTCTGGCGATGGAGATGAATATGGCAAGGCACCCAATCCCGGCAAATGCTGAGCGCCTGCCGCGCTTACCGCAATAGATTAAGTTCTGACGATATGAACGCTACAAGGCGCCTCTTCGACAATCTTGGTCATTGAGGTTCGCCAGGGCGTTACCTTGTTTGGCAGTTTATGTGATGCGCCGATCAAGATAAGCGAAGCATCATTGTCTTTTGCGAATTCGACAATGCGTGATGCGGGGTCCATCGCTTCAAGTACGTGATACGAGATTCGTTCTGGCGGTAGCTTGAGTGGCTTTGCCCAATCCATCAATTGCACTAAGTGTCCACGAACAATGCCGCTTGCAGTCTCACTTTCGTGCTTACCTTCATAGGTAGGCGTACTTGCGATTGTGCTGATACAAACAAGCCGGCTCTCTGGATAAGCTTGCAATAAATTCTTCGCAGTAGTTTGCATTCTTTCGCGCAAATTTTCATCGGACTGACGAGTATCAATTGCCGCAATCATCAAAGGCGCATCATAATTTCCCATGCTCGGCTTGGGGCTTGGGGATGGCTCATAGCCTGCAGCTCTGAACATCCCTTTTAGATTTTCCCAGAAACTTGGCGGCTCAACTCGATCTGCGCGTTCGGTTAGGGTGACGCCCTCGGGGTCGCGTAACATTTGGCGTAAGCGAGCAGCACTTTGATAGCGATCTGCAGCGCGAGGCTCTAGGCAACGAAGCACGATTTCTTGCAGCCAACGGGGAATTTCTCGGCGAATGGCGCGCGGTGGAAATGGTTCTGCCCACATGCGTCTTCTGAGACCCGTCATGGTTTGAGGGTTTCCGAAAGGAAGTTCGCCAGTCAGGAGTTCATACATGATGGCACCAATCGAATAGATATCGCTGCGCGAGTCTGTCCGTATGCCAGCCACTTGTTCGGGAGAAATATAGGGGGCGGAGCCAACGCCCTTGCGCATCTCTTCAGCTAGTAAATCTGGAAAGCGATCGTGATGAGAGAGGCCGAAATCAATTAGCGTTAGTTTGCCTTTGTCATCAATCAGAATATTTTCTGGTTTGATATCTAAATGAATCGCATCCTGAGAATGTAGTGATTGAACTGCTTGCGCAAGGTCAGCCCCGATGCGAACAACCTCATCAATTGAAAATTCTTTACCCTCTTTAATTAAGTCTTCGAGCGGCCTTCCTTCCACTCTTTCCATTGCAATATATGGCCTTGTTGCCATATTGCCAGCGCCTAAAAATTTAGGCACATACGGGCTTTTTAAGGAGCGCAAAATAGTGAGCTCTGTTTCAAAACCAATCAGACTTTCTACGGGTTGATCTCTACCAACCCTTGGGATTTTCAATAGAATTGGAACGTCAATTCCTTCTTTGGTTGCCGAGAAAAGACTTGCCATGCCACCGCGATGCACCTCTTGCCCAAGAACAAAACCATCAACGACTTTGCCTTCTTGGAAGATATCGTCTACCGCTTCAATTTCAGTATTAATGGGCATAGCTTATTTGCCCGTAATTAAGCGATTGGCCAAATCCTCGGGAAGTCCCGCGCGTCGGACTTTATCGGCAGCTGTAAAGTGGTCATAAGCAGTGCGATGAAAAGTCAGCACTTCTGTTTCTGGCTCAAAAACTGCAAAACAAGCCTCAGGATTTCCATCCCTAGGTTGCCCAAGAGAGCCAACAACACCAACCCACTGACGATGCTGTAAAACGGGAATGTCATCCCCAGGATGTGGCGCAAAGCGAATGAGCTTGCCAACAGCACTTTGATAAAACAGCGCTTGCTCATGAGCATGACCTACAAAGGTATAGCTTTTGCCAGAGCTCTGAGCACATCGCCAGGCACTCATGCTATCGGTAACGTAGTTCCAGTCTGATGGGTTGTGTGCAGAAGCATGCACAAAGCAAATTTTTTCTTCATTAACAATCAACGGAAGATCTTTTAGGAACTGCACATGAGCATTGCTAAGTTTGCTCTTGGTCCATTCAATCGCAGCATTGGCGCTGGCGTTCATGTGATTGCGACTATCTTTGAATATCGCTTCATCATGATTACCAAGAATTGCCAATGCCCTTTTAGAGTCGACTAGTTCAGCAATTCTTTCAATGACCGCAATTGGGTCTGCGTTGTAGCCAACAAGATCGCCTAGAAAAACCATGCGAGTGACCCCGAGCTCTTCAGCTTTGGTCATGCAGGCCTCAAAAGCCTCTAAATTGCTGTGAAGATCGGCGAACAGCCCAATGCGCTCAGTCATCTTCTAATGATAGGACAAAAGTCCTTTACTTAGAAGGGTTGTAGGGATTTGTTTCGTGATTTGGGCGATTTTTGAATCGCTTGTGAACCCAGTAATATTCAGCAGGCCGTAGACGAATTTCATCTTCGAAATACTGATTTAAACGTGCTGTATCTGCTTTATGGTCGGCAGTGGGAAAGTCCTTCAATGGCTCACCAATTTTGCACAGATATCTAGACCTATCCTGATTCAGGGTAGTTGTCATTAAACAAACTTCAGCGCCAGTAATGTTTGCTAGGCGAGAAACAGTGGTAATCGTATTTGTTTCAATGCCAAAGAAGGGCACAAACTCAGAGTCCTTGAGTCCTAGGTCTATATCTGGCGCCACAATAATGCAGTCACCATTACGAATTTCGCGAATAATCGCCTTAGTATTTCCTTGTCGATCAATGGAATTACCTCCAAATCGATTACGCCATTCAATGATTTTTTGATTGAAGAAGGGATTCTTCATTCTTTGAAAAAATCCTGAGGTTCTTGGCCAATTCATGCGCTTTGCTAGCGCACTCAAAATAATGGCCCCCTCAATCCCTGTAAAGTGCATATTCACCAAAATGCGAGGTTTGCGGCTTGTCAAATCAACAGATGATTGCACTTCAATCAATTTCGAAAGCTGTTTTTCGCTACCTAGCCAAATAATACTTTTTTCTACTAGGCTTCGACCCAATAAGCGCCAATGCTCTTTTCTCAATAGATTGATCTGCGTTTCGCAAAGATCGGGAAAGCATAATTTCAAATTAATTTTGATTACGCGATTGCGATCGCTTGGAATGTTGGCTGCAATATATCCAAGTCCATAGCCAATCGATACCAGCACTCTATAAGGAAGTATTGACAGTAGCTTCAAGCATGCAATGCTTGCATGATTTGTAAAAGCGTTTAACACTAACTCTTACTCTGACTCGTAACGCTTGATTGATTTTGTGTAACGATCCAACATTTCTTCAGTTGAGCTGCAAGACATGCCAAGGTCGTTAACTAGGCCGGTATCCAAGCGATAAGCCCAGCCATGAACTGTCAAGTCTTGGCCGCGAGACCAGGCATCTTGCACAATGGTAGTTTCACAGACGTTCACTACTTGTTCGATGACATTCAGTTCGCATAAACGATCTTGACGTTTGGGAGTTGGCAAAACTTCACCAAGATAGCGCTCGTGTTTTTGATGAACATCTTTTACATGGCGCAACCAATTATCGGCAAGACCTACTCTTTTGTCGCTCAGAGCGGCATGAACACCAGCACAGCCGTAGTGCCCAACCACCAAAATATGTTTGACCTTTAAAAGGTCAATTGCAAATTGAATAACCGATAAGCAATTGAGGTCGGTGTGTACAACCACGTTGGCTACGTTGCGATGAACAAACAGTTCGCCAGGCAACAAGTCGACGATTTCATTTGCGGGCACCCTACTATCAGCACAACCAATCCAAAGATATTCAGGGGCCTGCTGACTTAATAGTCTTTTAAAGAAATCCGGGTCCTTAGCAACCATGCCTTCGGCCCATTGGCGATTGCTTGCAAAGAGATGATCCAAAGCTTGAGAATTTTTGTATGGCATGGGTTTAAGTTTAAAGTACTTTAATGATGCCGATTTGGTTAAAACAAACCCCTTCTGGAATTACGCTTAGTCTGCACTGCCAGCCAGGAGCCAAGCAGACCAAGGTTGTGGGCTTGCATGACGATTGCCTCAAAATTGCCTTACAAGCCCCGCCGCTTGAAAATAAAGCAAATGCATTGTTAGTTGCATGGCTGTCTAAGCAGTTAAAGGTACCGCAAAAACAGATTCAATTTATTTCTGGGCAAAATAGCCGCAAAAAACGAATTGAAGTTCAGGGTGATATTGGTGTTGAACAAATTATTCAAACACTAATGCCAGAGTAATATTTGAGCTGCCGATTTACGACTACCAAAAAATTGCCCACAAGATTCCCAAAATCAGCACCCATTTGCCAATGTAATAAATCGAGCGGTGCTTGGCTTTTAGTTTTTTTGCTTGTGCGCGAAGGTGGTAAAAGTAAGTAAATAAAACATTAACAAATCCAACTTTTTCGCCTGGTACATTTTGTGAGGCAGCAGCACTCATAATGTAGCGTCCAAACCAGCGATTAAACAACTGCACCACTTTTGTATGAACGGGTCTTTCAACGTCGCAAAACAATACAATTCTCTGGTGATCTGTTTCGTTGGCAGCGTAATGAATAAATGTTTCATCAAACATCACAGGCTCACCGTCTTTCCAAAAGTATCGCTCCCCATCTACATCGATAAAACATTTGGGGTCATTTGGTGTTACCAAGCCAATGTGATAGCGCAGTGATCCAGCATAGGGATCACGGTGTCGTACCAGCGTTGCTCCTGGTGGCAGCGAAGCAAACATAGCGGCCTTAATCGAAGGTATTGATTTCAGTAAAGCAACGGTTTTGGGGCAGCTTGTTTGGGCAGAGGGCAAATCTTTGCCATACCAATACAGGTGGAAGCGTTTCCAACCAGTCCTAAAGAAGGAGTTAAAACCGATATCGTTATAACCAGTAGCAGCAGCAATTGCACCATCGGCATTTAAGGAAAGCGCTTCTTGACGAATAAATTCCCAATTATCTTGCAGGGGTTTCATTTCAGGAAATTGGCTTACCGGAATAAAAGCGCTTGCTTTTACTTTAGAGAATAAATACAGTAGGGCATTTATGGGGGCCAAAAGTACCTGGTAATCCGTCAGCGATCTCACAACGCCAAAGCGAACTTTTCCC
Organism: Polynucleobacter sp. MWH-UH2A; assembly: GCF_018687195.1. Lineage (NCBI taxonomy): Bacteria > Pseudomonadati > Pseudomonadota > Betaproteobacteria > Burkholderiales > Burkholderiaceae > Polynucleobacter > Polynucleobacter sp. MWH-UH2A. Next base: position 1,983,027 of record NZ_CP061321.1, on the reverse strand, counting down.
CTGAAATACACATAAATTGCCGATGCTACGAATATAAAAAAAATAATGTGACGAGCTTGCATTGCTTGTGCCAAGTAAGGTGATGGATCAATTTTAATTTGGAACTAATGGTTTGGCGGACTATTTCTTGTTCTTATAGGCACCTATACTTGACGTAAATCAAGAGAGTTACCCAGTTAGGGTTAATGTGGATATAAATGGAGAACACCGCATGAATAGGTTTACAAAATGGTTCTTAAGCCTTGTTTTAATTGGCTTAGTGGGGATTTCAGCTTACACCTGGTTGATGCTCACTTGGAGCTACGGTAGTGGAGAAAGGGCTGGTTACGTGCAGAAATTTTCTAAACGCGGATATGTTTGCAAGACGTGGGAGGGGGAGTTAGCGATGGTTTCGATGCCGGGAACGATGTCTGAAAAATTCCTCTTCACGGTGCGAGATGATAGTGTGGCGCAAAAAATAAATACTAATTTAGGAAAAAAAGTGGCGCTAAAATATGATCAACACATTGGCTTGCCGACAACTTGTTTTGGGGAGACGGAATACTTTGTTTCCGGCGTAGAAGTATTAAATGATTAATTTGCGGTAGTTTCAAAATTGTTGTCGCGAAGCTTTATTTTTATAATTTTTTGTGGTTAAAATCATGGAAGCGCAATATGCGCCGACATCACTATCTATAAGGAGCTTCATTTGAACAAAGCCGAATTAATCGCAGCGATTGCTGACGACGCGGAGATCTCTAAAGCCAAGGCTGAATTTGCATTGAATTCTGCAATTGAGAACATTATTAAAGCCGTTACTAAAGGCGATTCAGTACAGCTGATCGGTTTTGGTACTTTTGCCTCAGGCAAGCGTGCAGCGCGTATGGGCCGTAACCCAAAAACTGGTGAGCCTCTGAAAATTGCTGCTGCAAAAACTGTTAAGTTTTCTGCTGGTAAAGCGTTTAAAGATTCAGTTAACAAGCGTAAGAAGTAATTATTCATTGTTAATAAAAAAGCCCGGCATGCCGGGCTTTTTTATTAACCTAAAATAAATGAGAAACCCATGAACAAAAAAGGCTTAGATTATTTTGCGCTAGCTTTGTACTAACCGACGGTGTCGATGAATGCTCATCAAAATGCCGGCCCCAAACCCTAGGGTTACTAATGCAGTTCCTCCATAGCTAATAAACGGTAGAGGCACGCCAACCACGGGAAGAAGTCCACTAACCATGCCAATATTCACAAACGCATAAGTAAAAAAGATTAGTGTTACTGCAGCACCAAGCAGGCGCGTAAATAAATTTGGCGCACTTGCTGAAATAGTGAGGCCGCGCTTGATTAATGCAAAGAAGAGGGCAATCAATACTAGGTTGCCAAGCAAGCCAAATTCTTCAGAGAAAACAGCAAAAACAAAGTCAGTATGTTTTTCCGGAATAAATTCTAGATGTGCTTGTGTGCCCTGAAACCAGCCTTTGCCAAAAAAGCCGCCTGAGCCGATAGCAATCATAGACTGAATGGTGTGAAAGCCTTTGCCTAGAGGGTCGCTACTAGGATCCAAAAGAGTGCAAATGCGATGCTTTTGATAATTGTGTACAAAAGGCCATGCAATATCATGCGCACAAATCGTGCCGCCAAAAATAATAATTAAGAAAATGCCAATGGCCCCAACCGCTACAAATGGCAGTATCCACTTCCAAGGCAGGCCCGCCAAAATAATGACATAAAGTCCGGCTGCAAAAACTAGCAATGCGGTTCCGAGATCAGGTTGACGTGCAATGAGAAAAACGGGGATCGCCAAAATAATCATTGCAACAGCGTAATCCCATACTTTTTGAATGCCTTCTCGTTTTTGAAAGTACCACGCCAACATCAGTGGCATTGCAATTTTCATAATTTCAGAGGGTTGAATCACGACGCCAATATTGAGCCATCGTCGCGCTCCTTTTTTGATTAAGCCAAAGACTGCAACAGCAACCAAGAGCACAATACCAAGGCCGTAAATCCATGCAGCGCTGATTTCTAGCCACTTTGGTGGGATGCGAGAGGCTAGCCACATAACTGCAAATGACAATGCAAGATTACGAAGTTCATCTGCAATTTGCACAGGCGTATTTTGGCTGGCAGATAAAAATGTAAAAAAGCCAACGGCTGATAAGCCAAGCAAAATAAAGCCAAGCTGGCGATCTAAGCCAGCAAAAAAACTAAACAAGAGCATCTGGATTCTTTTTACGGGGCTCTTTTCCATTCAGGAACCTCCTTGGGCCACTTTCCCTCGATGTAGTAATCCAGTGCTTTTCGGGCGATGGGGGCTGCATATTGCGCGCCAAATCCTGCATTCTCAACCACCATAGCAATCACAATGGTGGGCTTATCCGCCGGAGCAAAAGCAATGTAGAGCGCATGGTCTCGCAAGAATTCTGCGGTTGCCCCATGTTTGTAATCTTTTGAGTTCAAGCTAAATACTTGAGCCGTGCCTGTTTTGCCGCCTGCAATGTATCCTGCGCCTCTAAATGCCGCGGCAGAGGTGCCAGAAATGTTTACTTCAATCATCGCTTTTTTAATAATCTCAATATTTTCTGGGTTTAAGTCAATGCGATAGCTTTCCTTTGGTGTTGTGAGTATGCGATTGCGTGTAAATGGATCTTCGATAGCTTTTACAAGGTGGGGCTTCATCACAATGCCATTGTTGGCTAAGTTCGCCATTGCATGAGCAAGTTGCAGAATGGTGAATGAGTTATATCCTTGACCAATGCCAAGCGAAATAGTTTCCCCTTCGTACCATTTTTGTTGCTCCGGTTTTTTGAAGGCTGTCTTTTTCCAATCTGTGGAGGGGAGCACACCTTTTGACTCTCCTTGTAAATCAATGCCGGTAATTTGACCAAAGCCCAGGGGTTTCATGAAGTCATGCATCATGTTTACTCCCATATCACGGGCAAGCATGTAGTAGTAGGTATCGCAAGATTCAACGATAGACTTTTGCATGTCCACAATTCCATGCCCACCTTTTTTGTCATCTCGGAAGGTATGATTGCCAAAATCAAAATATCCAGGGTCAGATATGGTTTGTGATGGCGTGCGCTTCTTGTTTTCTAGTGCGGCTAGAGCCATAAATGGCTTATAGGTTGACCCAGGCGGATAGATGCCTTTGAGTGGCCTGTTATATAAAGGTTTTTGTGGTGAGTCATTCAATTCTTTCCATGTCACCGAATCAATGCCTTCGACAAAATCGTTGGGATTAAAATTTGGTTTAGAAACAAATGCCAATACATCGCCGGTTTCTGGTTCGATCGCAACAAAGGCACCTCGAAAGTTTCCATAAAGCTCTTCAACTAAATACTGCAGCTTGACATCAACCGACAGTACAATATTTTTCCCTGGGGACGAGGGGGAGCTTGAGAGTGTGCGAACAGGTTTGCCGCCGGCGGTAATTTCAACTTGGTCATATCCAGGCACGCCACGTAAAATGCTCTCATAACTTTGCTCTAGACCAATTTTTCCTACATATTGGATGCCCGGTAAAAATGAGGTTTGTAAAGCATCCAAATCATCTGCTTTAGAGTTCTCAATTTCAGCCTGCATGCGCTCTTTATCGCGCTGTGAAACTCGACCGATGTAGCCAACTAAATGAGAAGCTAATTCGTTATATGGATATTCGCGAAAATTTCTTGCGCGAATCTCAACACCAGGAAAGCGGTAACGATTTGCCATAAAACGCGCTGTTTCAGCTTCATTTAGCATGGAGCGCAATGGAATTGTGCCCATATTGCGCGAATCTTCCAGAGAGCGTTTGAAATTTCGGCGATCTCTTGGGGAGATGTCAATAATTTCGGAGAGCTCATTTATCAGTTTGTCTATATTGTCTTTTGCTTCCTCTGCATTGATGTCGAGCGTTAAGGCGGAATAATTTCGGCCAATCACAATGCCATTCCGATCGATAATCAATCCTCGATTGGCTGGTGCTGGCACAAGTGCAATACGATTGCTTTCCGCAAGAAGAGAATATTTTCCATGGCTAATTAGCTGTAGCCAAACTAGGCGCGTAATTAAAAGTAAAAAGCAGACGGTAATAAACAAGGTCGCAATGTGAATGCGTTCCTGGAAAGAATCTAGGTTGGGTTTTTTAAAAGAAACCATGTAACTTTTTAAAGCGGACGATTGTAGTCAACGTCAATTGGACGACGTTGTGGCGCTAACAAAGTTCGCGTTACAAATGGCCAGAGCGCTGCTTCTATTAATGCTTGTATAGAGCCCGTCAATGCCCACCAGTAAAGTTCGCCACTAAGCAACCAGTGTGCCAACGCGGGAAACAGGGAGACCAATAAAAATATGGGTATGAGGTGCAAGGCTTGCGATAAAACAGTTAAAGCAATAATGCGTCGATGCCAAGAGATTGCAATGTAAGCCACCAAAGAGTAGCTAAACGCGTGCAATCCCAAAAGATCGGAATTGTGTACATCCATAAATAGGCCCAAAATAAAAGCCCAAACAACATCAACATAGCGGTGTTGGTGGATATTCCAAAACACAATGCACAGGATTAGCCAATCCGGCGCCCAACTGTAATTGCCGATTGGCAATAGATTAAGTAGTAATGCGCAAAATAGGCTGAAGTAAATAAATGCTGGATTTACCGGTCGCAAGATATAGCCGCTTTGAAAATCGATCATTGCATGCCTCTTGCGCGGGTTTGTCGCCGACCAGGGGTGTTATTTTGGGGTCCAGTGGCCGGCTGGTTGTTGGTGGGCGCTTTAGCGTCAAATTGTGGATCGTACAAAATGGCCAAGGCCTGGCGATAGCGATTGACTGCTGCAATCGGCTCGCAAAATACATTAGAAGAGTTTTTATCTGCGTTACGCTCTATTTTGCTGATGACTGCAACTGCAAATCCTGGAGGATAGACGCCATCAATTCCTGAGGTCAGCAAGATGTCGCCAACCTCTAGGTCGCTAGCTACGGGAAGATAGCGTAGCTCTAATGGGTTTCCACGCCCAACGCCAAAAACAGCAGCCCTAAGCCCGTTGCGGGCAACTTGTACTGGAACTGCAAAGTCACGATCTTCTAAAAGAGATACTTCTGCAGAGCGCTCATAAAGACGCACCACCTGACCAAGAATGCCGACATCGTTGGCAATTGGGTTCCCGAGCTTTAAACCATCATTGCTCCCACGATTAATCACAATTCGTTGAGAAATATGGTTGGGTGGATTAAACAGAATTTCAACGGATAAGGTTTTAAAAGAAACTTGCTTTTGCAGTGCCATCAGTTCGCGCAAATTCTGATTTTCAATCATTAGAAATTCTGATTGATTTGCTAGTAGCGAGAGCTCTGCTAGGCGAGTCTTTATTGCCTGATTCTCTTTATCTAAGGTAGAGCGCGTTGTGAAATATTCTGAGGTATTTTTAAAGGCGTTACGTGGCGCCATCATGACATACTCAAGTGGACGCAAAATCCAATTTACATAATTGCGGATTGGATCAAGTGCTTTAAAGCGAAAATCAATCAGCATCAGGGCAATGCTGATTGACAGACAGACAATCAGCTTAAGTAAGGCTGGGATGCCCTGTCTGAAAAGTGGTGGAGCGCTATGTTGCAATTCCTTGGGCTACGAGTGTGTCGTTTATTCGTGTGAGAACACGCCACCTAACTTATCCATGCGCTCAAGTGCGATTCCGCAACCACGAGCGACGCAAGTCAATGGATCTTCAGCCACATGAATTGGTAAGCCCGTCTCTTCCAATAAGAGACGATCTAAGTCTCGCAACAATGCGCCACCGCCCGTGAGCATCATGCCACGTTCAGCGATATCTGATGCCAGCTCCGGTGGAATTTGTTCTAAGGCGGCTTTTACTGCGGTAACAATTTGATTGAGTGGATCCGTTAATGCTTCCAAAATTTCATTACTGGTTACCGTGAAGCTACGGGGGATGCCTTCTGACAGATTGCGTCCTTTTACTTCCATTTCACGCACTTCTGCGCCGGGGAAGGCAGAGCCAATAGTCTTTTTAATAAGTTCGGCAGTTTGCTCGCCAATGAGCATTCCATAGTTACGACGAATATAGTTTGTAATGGCCTCATCAAATTTGTCCCCACCTACGCGAACAGAGCCTTTGTAAACCATGCCACCTAATGACATCATGCCAACCTCTGTTGTGCCGCCGCCAATGTCAACAACCATTGAGCCCGCCGCTTCTGATACAGGCAGGCCTGAGCCAATTGCAGCGGCCATTGGCTCTTCAATTAGGAACACTTGTGAGGCGCCTGCACCCAATGCGGATTCACGAATAGCGCGACGCTCAACCTGAGTTGATCCACAGGGTACGCAAATGATGATTCGAGGGCTTGGTTTTAGAAGTTTGCTCTCATGCACGAGTTTGATAAATTGCTTAAGCATTTGCTCTGTAATAGTGAAGTCAGCAATGACTCCGTCTTTCATGGGACGAATTGCTTCAATGTTCCCTGGAACGCGTCCCAACATCGCTTTTGCCTCTTTGCCGACAGCTAAAATGGTTTTTTTGCCGTTTGGACCACCCTCTTGACGGATTGCAACAACTGATGGCTCATCAAGGACAATTCCCCGCTCACGCATATAAATTAAGGTGTTGGCGGTACCAAGGTCGATGGCTAGGTCGTTGGAAAAGTAGCTGCGGAAAAAACCAAACATGATGTAGTGGGAAAATAGAATGTGTTAATAAAAATATTTAGTAATGATACTCTAGCGCCCCATGAAACTTGATGATGTTCAGCGCATAGCGCACCTTTCCAGGCTTGAGTTAAGTCAAGCCGAAGCTGAAGCGGTTTTGCCTCAATTGCAGGCTGTTTTTTCTCTTGTTGAGGAAATGCAGGCGGTCGATACCAAGGGTCTCGAACCGCTTGCCCACCCCATTTTGTTTTTGCGCGAATTGGCTCAACCATTGCGTGCCGACCAAGTTACAGAGTCAGATCAGCGTTCGGAAAACATGCAATCTGCGCCCGCTCAGCAGGATGGCTACTTCTTGGTTCCCAAGGTGATTGAATGAGCTGGCACAACACTTCCGTTGCCTTAATGGCAAAAGCACTGGCCGCTAAAGAGGTCTCCAGCAAAGAGCTAACCCAGTACTTTTTAGATCGAATTGAGTCTGAAAAGCGGTGGAATGCATTCATTGATGTGAATACTCACTTAAGTTTAGACCAAGCAAATAAGGCGGACTCACTTATTTCAGCAGGTAAATCAGGTAGGTTGACCGGCATTCCAATTGCGCATAAGGATGTCTTTGTCACTCGCGGGTGGAAGACCACTGCCGCCTCCAAAATCTTGGCTGGTTACCAAAGCCCTTTTGATGCCACGGTGGTTGCTAATTTAGGAATCCCAGATGCAAATAACCCGAATGGCGCCGGAATGGTTTGTTTAGGCAAAACCAATATGGATGAGTTTGCGATGGGTTCATCGAATGAGAATTCAGCCTTTGGGCCGGCGCTTAATCCTTGGAATGCATCCTGTGTTGCTGGCGGCTCATCTGGTGGATCAGCTGCTGCAGTTGCTGCAGGTTTAGCCCCGATAGCAACTGGTACCGATACGGGCGGCTCTATCCGTCAGCCGGCTGCATTTTGTGGCTTAACAGGAATTAAGCCTACTTATGGGCGCGTTTCTCGCTACGGCATGATTGCTTACGCATCTTCTTTAGATCAGGCTGGTCCAATGGGCAAGACGGCTGAAGATTGCGCATTACTGCTGACGGCAATGTCTTCACATGATTCGCGGGATTCCACTTCTTTGTCTGATTCAGGCGAAGATTATGGTCGTTATCTCAATCAAGCTTGGCAAGAAGGAAATGCAAATCCTGCAAAACCTTTAGATGGTTTAAGAGTGGGTTTGCCAAAAGAGTTTTTTGCTGAGGGCTTATCTGCAGATGTTGCAAAGTCAGTAAACGAAGCAGCAAAACAGTTGGAAAGCTTGGGCGCTAAATTAGTTGAAGTCAGTCTACCGAAAACGAAATTATCGATACCGGTCTATTACGTATTGGCACCAGCGGAAGCATCGAGCAATTTGAGTCGCTTCGACGGTGTTCGCTATGGGCATCGCGCTGGCGAATACAAAGATCTTGGCGATATGTATCAGAAGTCGCGCACTGAAGGATTCGGTGCGGAAGTGAGGCGTCGTATCTTGATTGGAACTTACGTTCTTTGTCATGGTTATTACGACGCTTATTATTTGCAAGCCCAAAAAATTCGTCGCATTATTGCTTCAGATTTTCAGGCCGCGTTCAAAGAGTGTGATGTCATCTTAGGCCCTGTAGCGCCAGATGTGGCATGGCGTTTGGGTGAGAAGTCAAAAGATCCAGTGCAAATGTATCTTGAAGATATTTACACGCTATCTACCAATCTCGCTGGGTTGCCTGCAATGAGTGCTCCATGCGGATTTAACGAAAACAATTTACCCATTGGAATGCAGTTAATCGGTAATTATTTTTCTGAAGCGCGTCTATTGCAAATCGCTCATCAGTATCAGCAAGCCAGTGATTGGCATTTGCGTCAAGCAAGCGAGGTGGCATGATGCAATGGGAAGTCGTTATTGGTTTAGAAACACACGCGCAGTTACAAACCCAATCGAAAATTTTTAGCGGTGCTAGTACTCGTTTTGGCGCTGCGCCAAATACGCAAGCATGTGCAGTGGATTTGGCTTTGCCTGGCGTATTGCCAGTTCTCAACCGAGAAGCGGTTGAGCATGCGATTCGTTTTGGATTGGCAGTAGGCGCAACCATTTCACCGGCAAGTATTTTTGCCCGTAAGAATTATTTTTATCCTGATCTACCCAAGGGCTATCAAATTAGTCAGTTTGAAATTCCAGTAGTCATCGGCGGGAAAATTGAGATTTTGGTGGGCGATGAAGTCAAGACGGTGGAGCTTACCCGCGCCCATATGGAAGAGGATGCTGGCAAATCTGTTCATGAGGAAGGTTTCATTGGCCCACATGGCGAGCCTTCGAGTGGTATTGACCTAAATCGTGCTGGCACCCCACTTTTGGAGATTGTGACCGAGCCCGTGATGCGAAGTGCCGCTGAAGCAGTGGCTTATGCCAAGGCTTTGCATGGCTTGGTTGTCTGGTTGGGTGTTTGTGACGGCAATATGCAAGAAGGATCTTTCCGTTGCGACGCCAACGTATCAGTGCGCCCAAAGGGGCAAGTTGAATTTGGTACGCGTTGCGAGATTAAAAACTTGAACTCCTTTCGCTTCTTGGAAGAAGCGATTCAGTATGAAGTACGTCGTCAAATTGAGTTGATTGAAGATGGCGGTACAGTTGTTCAAGAAACGCGTTTATACGATCCCGATCGTGGTGAAACTCGTAGCATGCGCAGCAAAGAAGATGCGAATGATTACCGGTATTTCCCTGATCCTGATTTATTGCCAGTAGTGATTGATGATGCTTGGATTGCTCAGGTGCGCAGCACAATGCCTGCATTGCCTGCCGATCTGCGCGCCCAATGGCAAGCTGATTACGGACTAAGTGCCTACGATGTGCAGCTACTAAGCCAAGATCGCGATACGGCTAAAGTTTTTGAAGAGTTGGTGGTAGCTGTTGGTAAGTCATTGGCAAAAGCCGCAGCAAATTTAATTGCAGGGGAATTTGCTTCTGCTATTAATCGAGCCGGCATTGCGATTGCTGATGCGCCATTAAAGGCTGAGCATTTGGCGCCGCTATTGACTCGTGTTGCTGATGGCACGATTTCCAATAAGATTGCAAAGGATATTTTTGCAGTCCTTTGGGATGATGCGATTGCAGGTAACTCGATCAGCACAGTTGATCAAATTATTGATGCAAAAGGCCTCAAACAAATCAGCGATAGCGGTGCACTAGAGGCCATTATTGATCAAGTGTTGGCAGCCAATCAAAAGTCAGTTGAAGAGTTCCGCTCTGGGAAAGAGAAGGCCTTTAATGCATTGGTGGGTCAGATTATGAAAGCCTCGCAGGGCAAGGCCAATCCTGGCCAGGTAAATGAGTTGCTGCGCAAAAAGCTGAGCTAAAAAGAGTTAAGAAAGAGATACATGAGTGCAATAGATCCAAAGCAGGCCGAGCAAGAAGAGTTGGTTGCTGAGTGGTTGCGAGCAACCCCCGGCTTTTTTGAGCGCTATGCTAATTTGTTTAATGAAATTCGGATCAAGCATCCTCACGAAGATCGCGCCATCTCTTTGCAAGAGCGTCAGATGACGGTCTTGCGTACGCAAAACCAAGAGCTCAATCGACGTCTAAGTGAAATGTTGCACTTTGGTAGCCGCAATGACAAAACACAACAAAGTCTAGTGGCTTGGTTGTTACGTTTAATGAAAGCAAACAATAAAGCTGATGTTGAAGCTGCAATTATTTCTGGTTTGGCAGAGGTTTTTGAGGTTGAGGCAGCAAAATTGTTATCACCTAATTCGGCATTTGGCCCTTGGGTAGATACGCCTCTGTGTGGTTCTACAAAAGAGTTGGCCGCCAGTGTGGATTTGCTGGCCAGTCAAACCCAGATTGACCCTGAGTGGCAAAGTATGGTGGCTATCGGCCTCCCGCTAGGTAAAAGCATCGGCGTGAATCAATCCCCGGCAGTTCTACTCTTGGCAAGCAAAGATGAGACTCGGTTTACTGCCGATATGGGTGCCTTCTACTTAAGACAAATTGCAGAACTTACAGCGGCAGCTTTGGATCGCATCCAGGCTTATGAAGCTAAAGCCGACTGATCTGCATCCACTTATGCAAGAGTATTTGCATGAGCTTCATGTATTGCGTCAACTGTCTGCGCACACGTTAAAAGCGTATGGCATGGATTTAAGTGATTTACAAAACTTTGCTCAAGACGATTCAATTGATTTATTAAAGGTGACTAATGCCCATGTTCGTCGCTGGGCAGGACGTTTGCATTCCAAAGAAAAATCTTCGAGAAGCATTGCGCGAGCTTTATCTGCTTGGCGCGGATGGTATGACTGGTTGACAGAGAAAAGCGCTAGGCGTGATGCACAGGCGGGTAAAGCTAGCTTGCAGCTAGCTGCTAATCCTGTAGATGACGTGAAGGCGCCAAAACGCCTAAAGTCCTTGCCCAAGGCCCTATCTGTTGAACAAGCGCTTGCGCTGGTCAATCAGGCAGTTAAAGAGGCGGATGAGAAAAAGGACCTTGAGTCGATTCGGGATGCTGCTATCGTTGATTTGTTGTATTCCTCTGGCTTGCGTTTATCAGAGCTTCTGGGCATTGACGTTATGCAGAGCAAAGATCGTCAGCATGAGTCCGCGGGATGGTTGGATTGGGATGCGGCTGAAGTCACCGTACTGGGTAAGGGCAGCAAAAGACGTTCAGTTCCAGTTGGGGTGCCTGCAATGCAGTCTTTGCTTGCGTGGCGAAATATTCGAGATGCAAGCATGAATGCAAATACTGAATCCATTGCCTTATTTTTGTCGGCAAATGGCAAGCGTTTATCCCCTCGTACCGTGCAGGCACGATTGCGAACTTTAGCGATCCGCGCAGGTTTGCCCACCCATGTGCATCCGCACATGATGCGGCATAGTTTTGCCAGTCATGTTTTGCAATCTTCACAAGATTTGCGCGCCGTGCAAGAGATGTTGGGACACGCCAGCATTGCCAGCACACAGATTTATACCTCTTTAGACTTTCAGCATCTAGCTCAGGCATACGATAAAGCGCATCCCCGAGCTAAGGCTGGCAAAGCTTGAGGAACTCGGTAAGATAGTAGGTTTCCCGACTTTGGGGTCGCAATACCAATACCCAAAGAGATTTTTAGATTTTGATTGGATCATTCATGGCATTAATTCCAGTAACCATATTGACCGGCTTTTTAGGAAGCGGCAAAACCACTTTGTTGAAACACATTCTGACTGAAGATCATGGCAAAAAAATTGCGGTGATCGAGAATGAGTTTGGCGAAGAAAATATCGATAACGATATTCTGGTTCAGGATCACGAAGAGAACATTGTGCAAATGAGTAATGGTTGCATTTGTTGCACCATTCGCGGCGATTTAGTTGAGGCTTTAAACTCCTTATGGGAACAGCGAAAAGATAAAAAGATTCAGTTTGATCGCGTCGTCATTGAGACCACTGGAGTGGCTAACCCAGGCCCTGTGGCGCAAACATTCTTTATGGATGATGATGTTGCAGACCACTATGTATTGGATGCTGTAGTGACGCTGGTCGACGCTAAGCATGGCCAGCAGCAATTGACTGAGCACGAGGAAGCCCAGCGGCAAGTAGGTTTCGCAGATCAAATTTTTATTACTAAAACTGACTTGGTAACGGCATCTGAAGTTGAGGCGCTTCGTGGCCGTTTAATGCACATGAATCCAAGGGCGCCCATCAGTGCAATCTCTAAAGGCGTGGTGCCATTAAATGCCGTTTTGGATCTTAAGGGCTTCAACTTAAATGCGAAGCTAGATATTGACCCTCATTTTTTAGAGCAAGACGATCATGATCATGCGCACTGCGGTCACGACCATTCCCATGATCACGATCACAGCAATTGCGGACATGATCATGACCATGATCACCATCATGGTCATGCGGGGCATACAGATCGCATTCAGTCTTTTGTTTTTCGTAGTGATAAACCCTTTGACCATAAAAAATTGGAAGATTTCCTGGGGGGCATTTTGGAGGTCTTTGGTGAGAAGATGCTACGTTACAAGGGCGTGCTTTATGTCAAAGGAAGTGGCCGAAAAGTGGTGTTTCAGGGGGTGCATCAAATGATGGGCAGCGATTTAGCTGGTCCCTGGGGGTCTGAGCCCAAACAAACCCGCATGGTCTTCATAGGCATTGATTTGCCTAAGGACACCCTACTGGCTGGGCTTGAGGGATGTTTGGTCTAGCAAGATTCGGGTACAATCCGCCGCCACGGCCAAGTTTGTGAAAGCTTGAAGAATATTGGCTGGCAGCGGCAAAAGTTTGGCAGAATGAGGCAATAATGCTTCAAATCTAAGAAAGAATGAGATGACGGTAAAAACAGCAACAAAACCTGCAAGTGCTGCAAAAGCAAGCAGCAAAGCGACTAGCACAAAAGCAGCGAAGGGTGTACCTTTGACTGAGGCTGAATTGCTCAAGATGTCCGATAAGGATTACATGAATGCTGCCCAGTTAGATTTTTTCCGTCAAAAGTTGTTGACTTTAAAAGATGACATTTTGAAAAATGCGTCTGAGACAACTGAACATCTCCGCGAAAATATTTTGGTTCCAGATCCAGCCGATCGTGCCACGATTGAAGAAGAACATGCATTGGAATTGCGCACTCGTGATCGTGAGCGCAAGCTATTGAAAAAAGTTGAGCAAGCGCTTGGCCGAATTGAGTCTGGTGATTATGGTTGGTGTGAAGAAACAGGTGAGCCAATCGGCTTGAACCGTTTAATTGCAAGGCCTACAGCCAATTTATCTCTTGAGGCGCAAGAGCGTCGCGAACTCCGTCAAAAATTATTTGGCGAATAAATACCATTTGTAATGACTAAGCATTTGACATCTATTAGTGATATCTCGCCTTTATTAAAGGCGGAGATTCTTGCTGAGGCATTGCCTTACATTCGTGCGTATCACGGCAAAACTATCGTTATTAAGTACGGTGGAAATGCCATGGTCGAAGAGCGCTTGAAAGAAAGTTTTGCGCGTGATGTGATCTTGTTGAAATTGGTTGGCATGAATCCTGTTGTGGTTCATGGTGGTGGCCCACAAATTGATGAGGCTCTAAAAAAGATTGGCAAAACGGGAACCTTCATTCAGGGGATGCGTGTGACCGATGAAGAAACCATGGAAGTGGTTGAGTGGGTTCTTGGCGGTGAGGTACAGCAGGATATCGTGATGTTGATTAACCATTTTGGCGGGCAGGCAGTTGGCTTAACCGGCAAGGATGGTGGCTTAATTCACGCGAAGAAAATGATGATTCCTAGTGACACTGAGCCTGGTAAGAAGTTAGACATTGGATTTGTGGGCGAGATTGAAGCAATCAATCCAGCGGTTGTGAAAGCCTTGCAGGACGACGCATTTATTCCAGTAATTTCACCGATCGGTTTTAGTGCTGAAGGTCAGGCATACAACATCAATGCTGATTTGGTAGCGGGCAAGATGGCAGAGATCCTGCATGCGGAGAAATTAGTCATGATGACGAATATTCCGGGTGTAATGGATAAAGATGGCAAGTTGCTGACCGATTTAACAGCGAGAGAAATTGATGGCTTGTTTGCAGACGGCACTATTTCCGGTGGGATGTTGCCAAAGATTTCTTCTGCATTGGATGCGGCTAAGAGTGGCGTAAATTCAGTACACATTATTGATGGTCGTATTGAGCATTCTTTGTTGTTAGAAATTTTGACTGAGCAGGCTTTCGGTACGATGATTCGTTCCAGATAAGTAGATGACGATGCGTGAATCTTTAGAACCAGCAGAAATCGACAGCAGTAGCGCTGACGCTGGCAAGACACGCAAGCGCCCTCGTCCTGGTGAGCGTCGCTTGCAAATTCTGCAAGTGCTCGCAGAAATGTTGCAAAATCCAAAGGGTGAGCGCGTCACAACGGCCGCTTTGGCAGCAAAGATTGATGTTTCAGAGGCCGCTCTGTACCGACATTTTGCGAGTAAAGCCCAAATGTTTGAGGGTCTGATTTCATTTATTGAGCAAACCGTTTTTGGCTTAATCAATCAAATTAATCAAAAAGAAGAATTAGGCCTTGCTCAAGCTCGTGGCATTCTGCAGATGCTCTTATTCTTCGCAGAAAAAAATCCTGGAATGACGCGCGTCCTGTTGGGCGATGCCTTATTACAAGAAGATGATCGTTTGCAAGAACGCATCACTCAAGTATTGGATCGTGTGGAAGCCTCTCTTAAGCAGGCTTTACGTATTGCCCAGACTCAAGGTGGGGCATGGTCTAAGTTGGGCCAAGAAGAAGTGAGTATCCGCGCTGCCATGTTGATGAGTTTCATATTGGGTCGTTGGCATCGTTTCGCACGCAGCGGTTTCAAAAAGTTGCCAACAGATGCTTCTGATGTGAGTTTGCGTCTGCTGCTGTCAGAATGAGCGAGCTACACCTCTCTAGAAATACCATTCATTTTGCCGAGCCACTGCCTTTGCAAAGTGGTGCCCTGTTGTCGGGATATGACTTAGTCATTGAGACCTATGGCAAGCTCAATGCCGATAAAAGCAATGCTGTATTAATTTGTCACGCTTTAAATGCATCGCATCACGTAGCGGGTCCAAGTCCAGATAACCCTGAAGATATTGGTTGGTGGGACAACATGATTGGGCCAGGTAAGCCAGTCGATACCAATCATTTTTTTGTAATTGGCGTGAATAATTTGGGCTCTTGTTTTGGGTCTACGGGCCCCATGAGCGTGAACTCTGCCACTGGCAAGCCCTATGGTGCCGATTTCCCCGTGGTTACGGTAGAAGACTGGGTTAACACCCAAGCTCGCCTTGCGGATAAGTTGGGCATCCGGAAATTTGCGGCGGTAATGGGTGGAAGTCTAGGTGGCATGCAAGCCTTAGCATGGGCTATTCAGTTTCCCAAGCGTCTTGATCATTGCATTGTGATTGCTTCGACTCCAAAGTTAAGTGCGCAGAATATCGCGTTTAATGAAGTAGCTCGCAATGCTATTTTGTCTGACCCTGATTTTCATGGTGGCAATTACTACGAGCATGGCGTAGTACCTAAACGCGGATTGCGTTTGGCCCGCATGGTTGGGCACATTACTTATTTGTCTGATGATGATATGGCTGAAAAGTTTGGCCGTGCATTGCAGCGCCCTCATGGCGAATCCAAAGACTATCGTTTCAGTTTTGATGTGGAGTTTGAGGTTGAGAGCTACTTACGTCATCAAGGCGATAAGTTCTCTACCTATTTTGACGCCAACACTTATTTGCTGATTACCCGCGCTCTAGATTATTTTGATCCAGCGCGCCGTTCTGATGGCAGCCTCAATCGCGCTTTAGCTGAAGTGCAGGCGAAATTTTTAGTGGTGAGTTTTTCTACTGATTGGCGCTTTCCTCCAAACCGTAGTCGCGAGATTGTTCAGTCATTGCTTAGCAATAAGAGCGAGGTTACTTACGCTGAAATCGATGCGCCGCATGGTCATGATGCTTTCTTGTTAGATGATGGGCGTTATCACAATCTAGTGAGAGCGTATTTCAAGCAAATGTGCGAGGCTCATCATGAGTAATCTAAATAAGCGTGCTGATTTTGCTGCCATTGCTAATTGGATTGCGCCCAATAGCCAGGTGCTGGATCTCGGTTGCGGTGATGGTAGCTTTTTGGAGTTCTTGCAAAAGCAAAAACCGGTACATACCTACGGCGTAGAAATCGATGACAGTCGTGTATTGGCTTGCGTCCAAAAAGGCTTGAATGTAATTCAGCAAGACCTTGAGGGTGGGCTTGCGCTATTTGAAGATAATAGTTTTGATACGGTTGTGCTGTCCCAGACAGTGCAGACTATTCATCAAACTGAAAAGATTTTGCGTGAAATTGTGCGCGTTGGAAAAGAGTCGATCGTTTCTTTTCCAAATTTTGGACATTGGTCCCACCGTTTGGCGGTTGCCTTGGGTCGTATGCCGGTATCCAAGAGTTTGCCTTACCAGTGGTACAACACGCCAAACGTACGTGTATTGACGGTAGCTGATTTTGAAAAACTAGCATCCAGTCTTGGTCTTAAAGTGATTGATCAGTGCATCTTGCATGATGGTCGACAGGTGACCTTAATGCCAAATCTTTTTGGTAGCCTTGCCTTATTTCGCGTGCGTCGCGCATAAGATAAAACGTCAAGTTGCTGTCCGCCATTCAATCTTGGTTAAAAGACTTTCGGGTTTATCTCGAATGGCCTTGCTTAAGAATGTTATTTCTTGGCTTTTCGGCCGGCTTACCCCTTTTGTTGATTCTAGGAACGCTGAGTTTTTGGTTGCGTGAAGCAGGGATCGACCGCAGCACCATTGGTTACTTAACTTGGGTTGGTTTGATCTACGCATTTAAATGGGTGTGGGCGCCCTTAGTAGATCGCGTACAAATTCCATTCTTAACAACCTTATTGGGTCGCAGAAGAAGCTGGTTGATATTGGCGCAAGCATTAATTGTTCTCGGCTTGGTAGGCATGTCTGCCTTGGACCCAAAGCTGGCCCTGAATTCAATGGTTTGGTGTGCCTTATTGGTGGCATTTGGTTCTGCCACTCAAGATATTGCTCTGGATGCATTTCGCATTGAATCGGCCAATAGTGATCATCAGGCTGCGCTTGCAGCTACATATCAAACGGGTTACCGTTTGGCTCTCATCTGGGCAGGTGCGGGTGTATTGTGGCTGGCCGCAAGGGCTGAAACAGGCAAAGGTTATGATGCCAATGCCTGGCAGTTTGCCTATCTTTGTATGGCAGCATCAATTGGTGTTGGCGTGTTGACAACCTTATTTAGTAAAGAGCCTGTTCGCTATGAATTAGCCAAAGCGCGCAATGCAAAAGCATGGCTTTATCAAACCTTAATTGAACCTTTCGCTGAATTTATTCGCCGCTATCGTTGGCATGCCATATTAATTTTGTCCCTCATTGCCATTTATCGTATTAGCGATGTAGTCATGGGCATTATGGCGAACCCATTTTATGTAGATATGGGTTACACCAAAGATGAGGTTGCTGCAGTAAGCAAAGTATTCGGTGTTGTGATGACCCTAGTTGGCGCCTTTGTAGGCGGTGTTCTGACGCTACGATTTGGAGTGCTCAGAATTTTGTTTTTGGGCGCCGTGCTGTCAGCGGTAAGCAATCTTTTGTTTGCTTGGCTTGCCCATCAGGGGCATGATTTACACGGTTTAATTTGGGTAATTTCTGCGGATAACTTAAGCTCAGGAATTGCTAGCTCGGCCTTTATTGCGTTCCTTTCATCATTAACCAACGTTCGATACTCGGCAACGCAATATGCCTTGTTTAGCTCAATGATGCTGTTGTTGCCAAAGTGGCTCGCAGGATTTTCTGGGGTGTTTGTTGATCACTTTGGGTACCCTGCTTTTTTCTATGGCACCGCCATCATCGGCCTTCCAGTGCTGATCTTAATTTGGGTGACCATGCACTTTCAAGTTGTGCAGATTAAAAAAGAAGGCGAATAGTCCTTAAAGTTTCCAGTCGTAATCTACGGTTAGTGGCGCATGATCAGAAAAGCGTTCATCCTTGTATACCGCAGTTTTTTTTGCTGATGCGGCAATTTCGGGGGTGCTGATTTGATAGTCAATACGCCACCCCACATTTTTTGCATAAGCCTGTCCACGATTGCTCCACCAGGTGTAGCAAGATTCACCAGCTTGTGGCTCTAGTTTTCGGTAAACATCAACATAGCCAACTTGATCAAACAGTTTGGTTAACCAAGCACGCTCTTCAGGGAGGAAGCCGGAGTTCTTAAGATTGCCTTTCCAGTTTTTTAAATCAATTTCATGATGGGCAATATTGACGTCACCACAAAGAACAATTTCACGACCAGATTTTTTGAGCTTGATGAGATGTGGCATAAAACTATCGAGATAGCGATATTTCGCCTCTTGTCGCTCAGGCGAGCTTGAACCCGAGGGCATATACACCGAGATCACCGAAAGATTTTTGAAGCGCGCTTCAACATAACGCCCCTCTGCATCAAATTCTGCATTGCCGTAACCATAAAGCACATCATCTGGTTGGTGGTGCGTATAGATGCCACACCCGCTGTAACCCTTTTTCTCGGCATGATGGAAGAATCCATGCAGTCCATCAGGGTTCAGAATGGCATCTTCCAAATCATCGCGCTGAGCTTTAAGCTCCTGCATGCAGATAAAGTCTGCCTTTTGTTTGACGGCCCAAGATAGAAAGCCTTTTTTAACTGCAGAACGGATACCGTTGAGGTTCGCGGAAATGATGCGTAACATGTAGGTCTATGAGCTCAAATAATTCAAATCAAGATAACTTCATTCGTTTTGCCTTGGAGGCAAAGGTTTTGTCCTTTGGGGAGTTTAAAACCAAAGCGGGCAGGCTCTCTCCATATTTCTTTAATGCGGGCGAGTTTAATGATGGCGCTCGCTTAGGCGCGCTTGGGCATTACTATGCCAAGGCGCTAGTGGAATCGAAAATCCCATTCGACATGCTGTATGGGCCTGCTTATAAGGGTATTACCCTTGCTGCCGCAACTGCCATCGCCTTAGCGAATGACGGCATTAATGTCCCTTATGCCTATAACCGCAAGGAAGCCAAGGATCATGGTGAAGGTGGCGTGTTGGTTGGGGCTCCAGTTAAAGGCAAGGTCATCATTGTTGATGATGTGATTTCAGCAGGCACTTCAGTTAGAGAGTCTGTAGACCTCATTCGCAAAGCAGGTGCGGAGCCGGTGGCTGTATTAATTGCATTGGATCGGATGGAGCGATCCGGTAATGCAACAGACATTGGTGACAAGTCTGCAGTTCAGGCTGTTGAACAAGAGTTTGGTTTGCCAGTCATTTCGATTGCGAACTTGACTGGTTTGATGTCTTTCTTGACTGCATCTAGTGATGCCCAATTAACTGCTTGCTTGCCGGCAGTAAAAGCGTATCGAGAAAAATACGGAATCTAAGAAATAAGTTCTTAGATTTCTGTTTCACCTACGAAAACAGTAACAGCTGGGCCCGTCATGATGACAGGCTGAATTTCGTTGTTCGCAATTCCACCCCAGGCAATTTGGAGATCGCCCCCACGGGTATGAACTTTTACAGGTGAGTCTAGTAGACCTCTTCGAATGCCTGAGACGACGGCCGCACAGGCGCCAGTTCCACAAGCTAGGGTTTCTCCAGCGCCACGTTCATAAACTCGCAACGCTATCTCATTGCGACTCATGATTTGCATATAGCCAGCATTCACTCTTTTTGGAAAGGCGGCATGCTTTTCGATTTCAGGGCCTTCCTCTAAAACGGGGGCGCTTGCAACATCACCAACCACTTGCACAGCATGAGGGTTGCCCATGGAGAGAACACCCACCAAAGTATCGTGTGTCGCAGGATGATTCAGTGGCAGTGCATAGAGTGTTTCATGAAACTCTTGCAGGCTTGCCAAGCCATTGGCATTGAATGGAATTTGACTGTGTTCAAAAATAGGGGCGCCCATATTTACCTCAACCTGCCCATCGGGATGGGATTTGAGTGTAAGGACGGTATGCGCTACTTCAACACGTAGAGGATTTTTATTGGACAAGCCTTGATCAAGTACAAAACGTACAAAGCAACGCGATCCATTGCCGCATTGTTCTACTTCTCCGCCATCCGCATTAAAAATGCGATAACGAAAGTCAGCATCATTCTGAGTAGGCTTTTCAACCAAAAGAATTTGATCTGCGCCAATACCAAATTGACGATGCGCCAAGGCTTGCCATTGCTCGCGAGTGATATTGCTTAAGTCTTGATCGATGCCATTGAGCACGATGAAGTCATTGCCAGCACCATGCATTTTGGTGAAGCGTAATTTGCGTCTAGGCTGGCTAAGAGTAGTGCTCAAAATAATCCATTAATCGTAAAGGCTTGGTTCGCCAGGAGGGCGATGCTTAAAGCGTTTATGAACCCAATAGTACTCTGCCGGCCTTTCTCGAACAAGCTCCTCAATATATTGATTGAGGCGAGCGGTATCTTTTTCAACATCATCACTAGGAAAATTCGGCAGAGGCTCACTAATATGACAAGTGTATCCCTTGCGATCTTTATTTAGTGTTGTGGTCATTAAACAAACCTCAGCACCACTTAACCTAGCCAAGCGTGATACAGAAGTAATAGTATTCGCCTGAATTCCAAAGAAGGGTACAAATACCGAATCACGCGGGCCTAAGTCGATATCAGGCGCTATGAAAATAAAGTTTCCCGTTTGGATTTCTCGGATCAGGTCGCGTAAGCGGCTCTGTCTCTCGATCGATTTGCCACCAAATCGATTTCTCCATTCAATCATTTTTTGATTAAAGAAGGGGTTCTTCATTTTTTGATACAGCCCGGCCCCTTTAGGCCAGTCACGCTGACTTGCCATTACAGATAGCGCCATGAAGCCACCTTCAAGGCCAACAAAGTGTGGATTGATGAGGAGTCGTGGCTTGCGGTCGCCCAGCGTGATGGCAGATTCAATCGTCACAATATCGGTGATTTGTTTTCCGCTTCCAAGCCAAATTCGACTTCTTTCTAAAACGCTACGACCGAATAATTTCCAGTGCTCTAGCGCGAGTGCATCAATTTCTTTTTCATTGAGATTAGGAAAACACAGGCGTAAATTGGTTTTGACTACTTTAGAGCGACTATTAGGAATGTGGGCAGCAAGCCAACCAAGACCATACCCGACGTAGATGGTGACGCTGTATGGAAGAAAGGCAAATAAGCGCAATAGGCTGAGCGCTAAAAAATTAAAAAGGTTTGAAAGCCAATTCATACCAAAAATAATAATGTGCTTTATGTGCTCGGCGGTAATTCTGCGCCTATTGGATGTTTGTAGCGGTTATATGACCAAATAAATTGTTCGGGAGCAATCAAGACAGCATTCTCGATGGCGGTGTTCAGTTCAGCTGCTGCGATCGTGGCATCTTCATTAAAAGGCGCTAAACGCGTTGCTTGCATTAACCAACCTCTTCCAATGGCTTTGCGTTTTGCAGTAAACATCACCACAGGTGTATGGTTGCGATTAGCCAGGCGGGCAGGTAATGGTGTTGTATAGGCCGGTTTTCCAAAGAAAGGCACCCATACACCTTCGCCGCCGCTAGGTACTTGATCGGGAAGAATGCCAATCGCCTCGCCACGCGTCAGCGCTCTCGTCATTTGCCTTACGCCATTGAGGTTGGTGGGTACAAAATGCATATTAGGATATGCGCGCCCTTCCTCTACTACTTCATTGAGCCACTCTTGTCGTGATGGTCGATACAAAATAGTTGCGGGGAAATGTTTCGCCAACACTCTAGGAATAATTTCAAAGCCACCAAGGTGTGGAGTTAACATGACTAAGCCGTGACCTGCTTGAATTGCATGCTCTACTAGATCCCAGTTCTGAATTTCTACCAGCTCGAGTGCTTTTTGAGGGTTTCGCCAAATCCATAAGCTATCTGAAAAAAGCATTCCGGAGGCGCGCACGGCTTCCCAAAGTTTGAAAGGTAAATTGCGTGCCTTAACTACAGCTTCATATTGGGGCCTAAATAAAGATCGATATTGTTTTGATCCTAAATAGGCAAGAAGCCCCAAAAAAGCTCCCAATACCTGCACTACTGCTAGGGGTAGCGCAGCAATAATGTTAAGACCAATCTTTAATAGGAGTTTTTGCACCCCCCAATGATATTCAATGCTGCCAGTAAGACCAAATTTCAGGGCGCCTTGATGAATATGGCGCTTTTCAGATAGAATGGCATCATCGCTGAGTTAAGACAACTTGCAGGGCGATTCAAAAATTCTGCTAAAGCGTCGCCGTTGTAGTTCCAGGCACGTCGAGTTGTCCGATAGATCGTGTTAATTTTTAAAGGAATATGCAATGGCAAATGATTACTTCTTTACCTCAGAATCGGTTTCTGAAGGCCACCCCGATAAAGTAGCGGACCAAATTTCAGATTCGATTCTTGATGCCATCTTGGCGCAAGATCCAACCGCACGTGTTGCGGCAGAAACTTTATGCAACACTGGCTTAGTTGTATTGGCTGGTGAAATTACTACCAATGCAAACGTAGACTACATTCAAGTCGCCCGTAATACCTTGCGTGAAATTGGTTACGACAATACTGCCTATGGTATCGATTACAAAGGTTGCGCCGTATTAGTTGCTTATGACAAGCAAAGCCCAGATATTGCACAAGGCGTTGATAAAGCGCATGACGATGGCTTGGATCAAGGCGCTGGCGACCAGGGCTTAATGTTTGGTTACGCTTGTGATGAAACAGCAGAGCTCATGCCATTGCCGATCCACTTGTCACATCGCTTGGTAGAGCGTCAGTCTCAATTGCGTCGCGATGGCCGTTTGACATGGTTGCGTCCCGATGCAAAGTCACAGGTAACTTTGCGTTATGTTGATGGCAAGCCCGATTCGATTGATACCGTGGTGTTGTCTACTCAGCATGACGAAGACATTTCATTAGAAAAATTGCGTGAAGCGGTTGTTGAAGAAATTATCAAGCCAGTATTGCCCAAGCATTTGATTAAGGGCGCAATTAATTTCTTGGTAAATCCAACAGGACGATTTGTTATCGGTGGCCCCCAAGGTGATTGCGGTTTAACTGGCCGTAAAATTATTGTGGATACCTACGGTGGCGCTGCTCCTCACGGAGGTGGTGCATTCTCTGGCAAGGACCCATCAAAGGTTGACCGTTCAGCGGCATATGCTGGTCGTTATGTTGCGAAGAACGTGGTTGCTGCTGGATTGGCAAGCAAGTGCTTAATTCAGATCTCTTATGCAATTGGCGTTGCAAAACCAACTTCAGTAATGGTGAGCACATTCGGAACGGGCAAGATTTCTGATGAGAAGATTGCGCAACTGGTATCCGAGCATTTTGATTTGCGACCAAAAGGAATTGTGAAGATGCTCAATCTCTTGCGCCCTATCTATCGTAAAACTGCTGCTTATGGCCACTTTGGTCGCGAAGAGCCAGAATTTACTTGGGAGCAAACAGATAAGGCGGCGGCATTACGTGCAGCCGCAGGTCTATGAGCCTTAATTGATGAATTAAGGACTCAAAAAGCGTTTTTAAGATGTATTGAGGCGCATTGAGACAAACCATGGCGAAATTGATTACAATTTCGCCATACCTTCAAGGAGCGTTGCAAGGATTGCCAATTGGCAACTCCCCAGGCTTGAAGGGGTAAATCTAAGCAGATTTACTAATTGCAACTGCGCTCGCTAACCCATGATTCAACGGCTAGCGAGTTTGTACTCCAGCATTGGATCGTATTTAGCTGGAGCATTACATGAATACCGTTTCCGATTTCAATTTAAAAGACTTTGTTGCAACTCGTTGCGCAATTGCTGATATTTCTTTGGCTGACTTTGGCCGCAAAGAAATTGCGATTGCTGAAACTGAGATGCCTGGCTTGATCGCTATTCGCGATGAGTTTGCTGCTCAACAGCCATTGCGTGGCGCACGCATTACTGGCTCTTTACACATGACTATTCAAACTGCAGTCTTGATTGAGACTCTTGAAGCGCTTGGTGCGGAAGTGCAATGGGCCTCATGCAATATTTTTTCAACACAAGATCATGCTGCCGCAGCGATTGCTGCAAACGGCACACCAGTATTTGCTATCAAAGGTGAAACACTTGAACAGTACTGGGATTTCACCCACCGTATTTTTGAATGGGCTGATGGCGGCTATACCAATATGATTTTGGATGACGGCGGCGATGCTACTTTGCTATTGCATCTTGGCGCACGTGCTGAAAAAGACCAGGCATGTTTAAACCATCCAACCAGTGAAGAAGAAACCATTCTGTTCGCTGCCATCAAGAAAAAATTGGCTCAAGACCCAACTTGGTACTCTACTCGTTTAGACAAAGTAAAAGGCGTTACTGAGGAAACCACTACTGGCGTTCATCGCTTGTATCAAATGTTTGCCAAAGGTGATTTGAAATTCCCAGCAATCAACGTGAATGACTCTGTAACCAAGAGCAAGTTCGACAATCTTTATGGTTGCCGTGAGTCTTTGGTTGATGCGATCAAGCGCGCTACCGATGTGATGGTTGCTGGCAAGGTTGCTGTTGTTTGTGGTTACGGCGATGTGGGCAAGGGTTCTGCGCAAGCATTGCGCGCATTGTCTGCTCAGGTATGGGTAACTGAAGTAGATCCAATTTGTGCACTCCAAGCAGCAATGGAAGGTTATCGTGTTGTAACTATGGATTACGCTGCAGACAAGGCCGATATTTTTGTTTCAGCAACAGGTAATTACCATGTGATTACGCATGACCATATGGTGAAGATGAAGGATCAGGCGATTGTTTGCAACATCGGTCACTTTGATAACGAGATCGATGTTGCTGGTATTGAAAAATACAAGTGGGAAGAAATTAAGCCACAGGTAGATCACGTGATTTTCCCTGCAGCCAATGGTATGCCGGAGAAGCGTTTAATCATCTTGGCTAAAGGCCGCCTGGTAAATCTAGGTTGCGGTACTGGTCACCCTTCCTATGTAATGAGCTCTTCATTTGCAAACCAAGTGATCGCTCAGATCGAGTTGTGGAATGCAGTTGGTACTAACAAGTATCCAATTGGCGTATACACCTTGCCGAAGCATTTGGATGAGAAAGTAGCGCGTTTACAGTTGAAGAAATTGAATGCGCAGCTGACTGAATTAACTGATCAGCAAGCAGCTTATATTGGCGTCACTAAGGAAGGCCCATATAAGGCTGACCACTACCGTTATTAATCCGCTGTTAAAGACCTAGGCCCCAATCATGGAATTAAGCGTCGAATTCTTCCCTCCAAAAACACCAGAAGGTGAGAGTAAGCTGCACTTAGTGCGCGAGCGTTTCAGCGAAACACTGAAGCCCTCGTTTTATTCCGTGACTTTTGGGGCTGGTGGCTCTACTCAGTCAGGCACATTAAAAGTAGTTAGCGATATCCATGCTGCTGCTGCGGCGGTTGCCCCGCATTTATCTTGTGTAGGTAGCTCACGCGAAAGCGTGCGCGAAATGCTCAAGCAATATCAGGCTCTCGGAGTAAGGCGTATCGTGGCGCTGCGTGGCGATCTGCCATCAGGCATGGGGCAGTATGGTGAATTTCATCACGCCAATGAATTGGTAGAGTTCATTCGCTCTGAGACTGGCGATTGGTTTCATATTGACGTCGCTGCTTATCCAGAAACGCACCCACAGGCTAAATCTCCCGCAAGTGATATCGATTTCTTTGTGCAAAAAATGAAAGCGGGTGCAAACTCTGCTGTTACTCAGTATTTTTATAACAGCGATGCTTACTTTCGATTTGTTGATGAAGCCTATGATTTAGGCGTTACGCAGCCAATCATTGCTGGCATCATGCCAATAACAAATAGCAGCCAATTGTTGCGATTCTCGGATGCGTGTGGCGCTGAGATTCCTCGCTGGATTCGTTTGCGACTCCAATCGTATGGCGATGACATAGCTTCGATTCGCGCATTCGGCGAAGAAGTCGTAACGGACTTATGCGATCAGTTACTGACCGCTGGCGCCCCAGGCTTACATTTTTATTCTTTAAATCAGGCTGATGCCGTGTTGGCTATTGCTGAGAATTTAGAGTTAACGAATTAATTAGCGTAGCAAACCTGATTCGGTGAGCAACATATCCAAAGGCTCATCGTGAGTTTGAGCAGACCACTGAGCATCATCCAGTTTTTGCCAATCAAACCCAATCCCAACGCAAATCAGCTTGGGATTTTTTTTGCGCAATGCCAACAGGGTGCGATCAAAATAGCCACCACCATACCCTAGACGCCAATAGTGTGCTTTGCCGTTCTCGGTGGAGCTTGACCAGCCTACGCAAGGAATGAAGATGCAATCTGGGTTGATAATGGGTCTGTCTTGATTATTAGGATTTGGTTCAGGAACCCCGTGTTGGCTAGGAACTAAGCTGTCGCCATCGCGCCATTCGTAAAAATTAAGGTGTTTGTCTGGGCGAGCATAGGGTAAAGCTAAGCGACGCCCCTCCTCGTTGCTAGCCCAGCTAAGTAAGGGGGCTCTGATATCAAGCTCGTCTTGAATTGGCCAATATAGGGCAATAGTGCGCAGGGCTTTGCCCTCGCCAGTAAGAAATTCTGGAATAGCGGAAATCAGTTTTTCTCTAATTTGAGGGAAAGCGCTAGCCGCAGCAAATTCCTTGCGTTGTTTTAATAATTCTTGGCGCAGAGTTTTTGGTGAATTACCGTGCATATCGCCCATTATCGGGCGAAAATTAGAAAATATAGTAAATAAGGTTCGATAGTGAAAAAGACGCATCAGATTCTGAAAGGGCATTGTGCCCGCTGGGCTGGAATATTGGTCATGGGGGTGGTTTTTGCTATGCCAAGCGCATTTGCAGAGAAAACCAAAAAGCCAAAGTTACCAAAGTCTTATGAAAGTAAGATAGCGCCCGCAGAAATTACCGATACAGATCGCATGTTCATTGATTTGCGTGATGCCGCAAAGAAAAATGATGTATTTCGAACACAGCAACTATCTTCAGCTTTAGTGAATTATCCGTTTGATGATTACGTTGCGTATTTTCGAATTAAGCCGCAAATGTTTGATAGTGCGGGTGGCCCTCGCAATGATTATGCTGCTGACTCACAGGTAATTGCGTTCCTGAATCAATATCAAGGAACCGCATTGGCCGACCGTATGCGTAACGATTGGTTGCTAGTACTTGGCAAGCGCAAAGATTGGGTGCGCTTTGATGCAGAGTATGCCAAGTTTGTATTGGATGACGATACTCAAGTGAAGTGTTATTCCTTGTTATCTAAATTATCGCAAGGAGAAAACCCAACTAAGTTAGCGATTGATTCGCGCGCGGTGTTATTAGATCCTAGTTATTTTGGACAGGCTTGCCAAGAGTTGGTTCCCGCATTGGTAGCTGCTGGTGGTATGACACCAAGTGAGGCAAAAGCGATTGGCCGTGCTGCAAGTGAAAAGGGCTATGACACGATGGCACGACGCCTCGGTGGCGATGATCCAATAGGCGACATTGTGAAAGTTGCCAAGACAGATCCTGCCAAGGCATATCGGGATTTTTCGCAAACCGCATCTCGCTACAGCAAAGAAAATCAAGCGCTTGCTTGGGGCGTGATTGGACAATTTCTGGCGAAGAAGTTAGATCCGAATGCTGATGATGCATATCGTTTACAACAGGAACTCGGTTACAACGAGCTATTGTCTATAGAGTCGCAAGAGTGGAAAGTGCGTGCTGGTTTACGTGCAAAGGATTGGGCCTTAGTTAAGAATGCAATAGATGGCATGAATTCCGCAGTGAGAAGCAAGGACCCCGCGTGGGCTTATTGGTATGGCCGTGCATTAAAAGCAGAAGGTCAAGACGCAAAAGCAAAAGAAAGCTTCGAGTTAATTGCAGATCAATATAACTTTTACGGCCAATTGGCTCGCGAGGAATTAGGCAAGCCAAATCAGGCGCCAAGCCGGACTAAGGTAACTGAACAAGAAATTGACGCCATGGCAAGTCGCAAAGGCTTTGTCCGTGGCGAGCGTCTATATGCCATGAATTTGCGATTTGAAGGTAATCGCGAGTGGAATTGGGAACTCCGTAATATGACGGATAAGCAATTACTGGCTGCAGCTGAGTATGCTAAGCGCATCAATTTATATGATCGCGTTGTTAATACTGCAGATCGTACAAAACTAGAGCATGACTTTCATTTGCGCTATCCCACACCGTATCGTGATGAGTTATCTCCGATTGCAAGACAGATTGATTTAAATTTAGCTTGGGCATATGGCTTGATTCGCCAAGAATCGCGCTTCATCATGAATGCATCTTCTTCAGTGGGCGCTTCTGGTTTGATGCAGGTCATGCCTAATACCGCAAAGTATGTTGCGAAAAAGATTGGCATGAGCAATTACACAAATGATAAGTTGAGTGATACCAACACCAATCTCACATTGGGCAGTAACTATCTCAATATGGTATTGATCGATCTTGATGGCTCTTGGGTATTAGCTTCCGCGGCATATAACGCTGGCCCATCTAGATCTAAGGCCTGGCGAGAAAAGTTAACTGGTCCAACTGAAGGGGCAATTTTTGCTGAAACAATTCCGTTTAATGAAACTCGCACTTACGTAAAGAATGTGTTGTCAAACGCAAATTACTATTCATCGATATTGAATGGCCAGACACAGTCTTTGAAGCAGCGCTTGGGCGTCATTACTCCTAAAGCTGCCACACAATCCGAGCTACCTTAGATTGATCAAAGAGATTTCTATGCAATACGACATTTTGTTAATTGGGGGTAATGGATTTGTAGGGCGTGTTTTGGCTGCGCAATTGCAATTGGCTGGCTACTCTGTATTGATTCCCTCTGGACATCCATTCGCTGGACGTGATTTACGTTTGTTGCCAAAAGTGCATATTGAAGAAGTGGATATTCACGAGTTTGATGCCTTGCAATCATTGTGTTCGAGGATCAAGCCAAATGGTGCGGTCATTAATTTGGTTGGTGTGTTGCACGATAAGCCAGCCCAACCTTATGGCAAAGTATTTGAATCGGCCCACGTAGAGTTACCTAAAAACATTATTATTGCGATGCAGTTACATGGCCTTAAGCGCTATCTTCATATGAGTGCGCTAGGCGCAGACGCTAATGGCCCATCTAAGTATCAACGAAGCAAGGGCGATGGCGAGTTGGCAGTGAAAGCCAGCAATTTAGATTGGACTATTTTTAGACCATCCGTCATTTTTGGTTCTCAGGACCAATTTATTAATTTATTTACCAGGCTTACAAAGTTGCTGCCTTTAATGCCGTTGGCAAACTATGGAGCAAAATTTCAGCCGGTTAGCGTTGATGATGTTGCTAGTGCTTTTGTTAAGGCATTGGATTTACCGCAGACGATTCACCAATCTTATGATTTAGTGGGTCCGGAGGTATTTACGATGAGAGAAATTGTGGAATTGGCGAAGCGTAAAGCAAATACCTTTTGCTGGATTATCCCTGTGCCCGCTTTTGTGGGCTACCTGCAAGCATTGGCATTTGAATTTTTGCCAGGCCCCACGCTAATGTCTCGTGACAATATTGCGTCTATGCAATTACCGAATATTCTTCCATTGAATGGTGTTGATGCATTAACACACGTATTTAAAATAAGTCGTCACCATTTAGAAGGCATATCGGGATGAAAATTTACGCCGTTGGCGGAGCAATACGTGATGCCCTAATGGGCTTACCAGTACACGATATTGATTATGTGGTGGTGGGCTCGAGCGTAGAAGAAATGCTTGCTAAAGGCTTTCGGCCTGTAGGCAAGGATTTTCCAGTCTTTTTGCATCCAGACACTCAAGCCGAATATGCCTTGGCTCGCACTGAGCGTAAGACAGGTAAGGGTTATAAGGGCTTTCATTTTTACGCAGATCCATCTGTCACCCTAGAGCAAGATTTACTACGCCGTGATTTGACGATTAATGCGATGGCCCAAGAAGTTGGCGAAGATGGAAGTTTGTGTGGACCAATCTTGGACCCCTATAACGGTCAACAAGATTTAGCTGCCAAAGTTTTTCGACATGTTTCAGACGCGTTTGCTGAAGATCCACTTCGTCTATTGCGTATTGCTCGCTTTGCTGCACGTTTTCCTGATTTCAGTGTTGCCGATGAAACGATGTTGGCTTTAAAAGCAATTGTTCAGGCGGATGAATTGCGGGCATTATCAGCTGAGCGTATTTGGCAAGAACTAGCCAGAGGTTTGGTTGCTAATAAGCCTATGCATATGTTTCAAGTCTTGCTCAACACGGGGGCAGCAACAACACTCTTAGCGCCAACACTCGCAGTGCAATTGTCACAAGAAGCATTTCGTGAGGCGATGTTGATCCATTTAAGTCAGGCGGGAGAATCATTGGAAGAGCGTTGCGCCATCGTATTAATGCAGGTGCCTGAGGCGGAGATTCGGTCGTGGGCCGATTGTGTGCGAATGCCAATAGAGATTCGGGACTTCAGTGAAATATTTAGTGCCTTATTGGAGTTGATGAATCAGAATTCGCAAAACTTGCAGCCTGTGAATGTATTGGCGTGGTTTAATCGCGCAGATGTTTGGCGCAAGCCCGATCGCGGGCAGGCCTTGCTAAATCTCGCAGAAAAAATTGGACTTCGCGTTTCACCATTGCTTAAAGCGATGCGCAATGCGCAGGCGCTCATTACTGCGGAGGTTATTGCTGGCGTCGCCGCTCAAGATCGCTCAAATAGTGAGCGTATCGGCAGTGCATTTGAGGCGGCAAGATTGGCCGCAATTACTGTAGCCCTTCAGCCTTAACTATTAAAGTCGATTCCTGCCGCGCAATCCTGGCAGGTCTTCTAGTGAATGTCCTGGAAGTATTTTTTCAAGATTTTTAGAGAAGGCAAAAGCTTTAAACAATTCACCCATCTCGGCTTCTGATAACAGTTTTTGTAATGAGTTGGAGATTGGCAGAAATGTTTCCGGATCGCTAGGATCTGCAATTTCGAGTGCGATATCACCAATGCCGGCATCTAAGAGATAAGCAGCCTGGTTGGTTAAATAAACATCATCAGCATTTTCTGCTAAAGCAGTACGAGCAATTTGTGACCATTCAACGTGAGTCGTTAGATCGCATAGTCCTGGTAAATAAAATGGGTCCTGAATCGCATGATGACGGTGATGTGCCATCAGCGTTCCTTCGGTCCTTTGTGAGTGGTAATACTCGCCCTCAGGGAAGCCGTAGTCAAATGTCAGAAATAAACCGCTATGTAAATGCTTGGCAACGTGATGCATCCAAGCAATGGCTGGCGTGTGTAACTCAGTGACGTAGTCCTCAGGAAAGCTACCATTCAACAGAGTTTCAGGAAGTAGATTTTGTTCAGCGGGTAAGCCAGTTTTCCAAACGAGTTTGTTGTTTTCAACAGCAACACCATGTGAATACCAAAATCCATTTTGATAAATGATGGTGTCGCAAGGAATGGCATCGATCACTTCATTTGCCAAAATCACACCAGAAAAATCTTTTGGCAATTCACTCAACCAATGACACGACGTTTGGGTATCGATCTCTTTGAGTGTTTTCTGAATGCGCACTTCTTGTCGTTGAGCTAAGTCTGGCGAAATTTCAATAATGCTGTAAGAGTCCAAAGCAAATTCAAGATCATGAAGTCGCGTCAGTATGGCCGTGGCTAACTTGCCAGTGCCTGCGCCAAATTCCAATATCTGAGCGGGCAATCCTTGGCGCTTGAGACTCTCAAGTACTGGAATGAGGGTTGAGCAAATCGCAGCCCCAAATAGGGGGCTCAGTTCGGGCGCGGTGGTGAAGTCCCCTCCAGCGCCGAGTTTGTGAGCTCCCGCACTGTAGTAGCCAATTCCTGGCTCATACAGGGCCATTTCCATATAACGAGAAAAAGGTAGCCACCCACCGTTAGAGTCGATTTGGGAGGCTATTTTTGCCTTTAGAAGCTCGCTATGCTCCGTTTCAAGGCTGGTCAAGGTAATATCCATAGCTCGCTAGTCTAAGAGAATTTAATTGAACCCAAGTTCAGCCCATCCTTCAGAGCAAAAAAAAGCAGTTTTAGTGACTGGCGCTGGTAAGCGCCTAGGTCGAGAAATCGCTTTGCAGTTTGCGCGCCAAGGATGGCAAGTGGCAGTTCATTATGGCCGTTCTCAGCAAGAAGCGGAGAAAACGGTAGCTGAAATTCAGGGGTTAGGAATGAAATCCGCCGCCTTTCAGGCTGACTTGTCGGTCGAGGCGGCTGTCAGTGCTTTATTTACTGATGTAACCCAGCAATTTCCAAATTTATCTTGCTTGGTTAATAGCGCCTCAATCTTTGAGTATGACCGCGCCAATTCTGATGCGCCGTTAACTGGTAAATCTTTGCTGGGCCATATGCAGGTGAATTTATTGGCGCCGGTCTTATTGGCGCAATTGATGTTTGCGTACCAAAAAGAAAAAAATCAAACATCCGACTCTATGCCGTCAGTAATTCAATTGCTCGATCAAAAGCTAATCAATCTCAATCCAGATTATTTGTCATACACATTATCAAAGGCGGCACTCGCGTCTTCAGTTGAAACTTTGGCAAAGGATTTTGCTCCCCACCTCAGAGTGGTTGGGTTGGCACCAGGAATTTCTTTGCCATCTGGTGATCAATCGCAACAAGGATTTGAGCAAGCCCATAAAATGACACCTTTGGGTCAATCCTCTTCGCCAGCCGATATTGCTAATGCGGCTGTATTTTTGGCTAACGCCAATGCCATTACCGGAACAACCCTATATGTAGACGGTGGCCAACATTTATTACCATCATCACGTGATGTGATGTTTAAAACGAATTAAGTATTCAACTAAGCATTTAGAAAAAATCCCAATTTATGCACGCCATTCTTTCGCATCCTGCTTTAATTGACTGTCGCCGTTTATTTCTGCGCGACTACGAAATCTATATCAATATTGGCGTTCATGACTTTGAGAAAAAGGCAGAACAACGCGTGATTTTGAATGTGGACTTGTATATTCCGCTCGCTATGAATACGCCAACTCATGATCAATTGAATGAAGTGGTTGATTACGACTTTATGCGCGAGACTATTAAAGGGCTTGCCTCTAAAGGCCACATACAACTTCAAGAGACGTTTTGCGATGACATTATTAGTGCCATGTTGGCGCATCCCAAAGTCTTGGCGGCGCGCGTCAGTACATCAAAACCTGACGTGTATTCAGACTGCCATTCTGTGGGCGTAGAAGTGTTTCGTATAAAGCAGTCTTGAATCTATTGCAAAAGAATTGAGTGCTTATGGGCGATATTCGTAAAGTTGTTTTTGAAGAAAACAAACTAGAGAAAAAGCTTTGCCGTTTAGTTGGCCAGGCCATTGGCGATTTTGGCATGATCGAAGATGGCGATAAGGTAATGGTGTGCGTATCTGGCGGTAAGGACAGTTATGCCATGCTGGATATTTTGATGAAGTTGCGCGAACGTGCGCCGATTCATTTTGAAATTGTGGCTGTTAACTTAGATCAGAAGCAACCTAATTTTCCTGCGGAAATATTGCCAAACTATTTGAAGAGTTTAGGCGTTCAATTTCATATTGAAGAGCAAGATACCTACAGCATTGTGAAGCGCGTTATCCCAGAGGGGAAAACGACTTGTGGACTCTGTTCTCGCTTGCGTCGTGGAATCCTATATCGAGTTGCAGATGAGCTGGGTGCTACAAAGATTGCTTTAGGTCATCACCGAGATGATATTCTTGAAACGCTAATGCTCAATATGTTTTATGCAGGCAAGCTCAAAGGTATGCCGCCAAAGTTGCGATCCGATGATGGTAAGCATATTGTGATTAGGCCACTCGCCTATGTGCCAGAAAAATTATTGGAGCGTTACGCGGGCGATATGAATTTTCCAATTATTCCCTGTGATCTTTGTGGCAGTCAGCCCAATTTACAGCGCCGGGTGATGAAAGAAATGTTGCGCGATTGGGAAAAGAAGCACCCAGGTCGAGTAGAAAATTTATTCCGCTCGATGCACCATATCGTTCCTTCACATTTAATGGATGCCGAGGCTTTTGACTTTAAAAATCTAGAGATTTCAACTGAGCTAACAGGTATTGCCGCAAGGTCTCTGGGAGACAAGGCAATTGATGAGGCGGAATTAGACGAATTGGCTTGCGGAACCCTTGTGCAAGGGATTTATAATCCCCCTTTATGAATATCGTCATATTGGCTGCTGGGCAGGGAAAGCGGATGAAATCCGCGCTACCCAAAGTTTTGCAAACGCTGGCAGGCAAACCTCTTTTGCATCATGTTCTCGATACTGCTTTAGCGCTTCAAGGTAAGTCTTCCAAAAAAGGTCCGATAGTGGTTGTTGGGCATGGCGCTGCTGACGTTAAAGAATTTTTATCAGCCGCTGCTGAAGAAGATTCCAGATTTAGCAAGGTAAGTACCGCGCTCCAGGCCCAGCAAAAGGGAACTGGCCATGCCCTATTACAAGCATTGCCAAAATTAGATGCACAAGAGCCAACTCTCGTTTTGTATGGGGATGTTCCTCTTACTACGCAAAAGACTTTAAGTAAGTTGGTTAAATTGGCCGACGGTGTACGAGGCAAGGATTGCGCGTTCGCTTTGCTTACCCAGAATTTGAGTAATCCAACGGGCTATGGTCGCATCGTGCGAGATGCTGATGGCTCTGTAAAAGAAATTGTTGAAGAGAAAGATGCTTCATCAACGCAGAAAGCGATTCAAGAGATTAATACCGGCATCATGGTGTTGCCAACAAACTCTCTGAAGAAATGGCTCAAGGCTCTGCGTGCTAGCAATGCACAGGGCGAGTATTACTTAACCGATGTGATTGCAATGGCAGTCAAAGATGGTGTCCCCATTCGAACGACACAAGCAGACAATGAGTTTGAAACTATTGGCGTTAATAGTCGTGAGCAATTGGCTGACTTAGAGCGAGTCCACCAACTGAATATTGCAAGTCAATTAATGGACTCAGGTGTATCACTTGCTGATCCTGCGCGTATTGACGTTCGTGGGGCTCTAGAGTGCGGACCAGATGTTTATATCGATGTGGGTTGCGTCTTTGAGGGTTGCGTTACCTTAGCTGCAGGAACCAAAATTGGGCCATATTGCGTTATTCGCAATAGTGCAATTGGTAAGGATGTTACGGTTCATGCATACAGCCATATTGATGGAGCTAAGGTTGGTAACCAGTCTCTTATTGGACCTTATGCTCGCTTAAGACCAGGTGCAGATTTATCAAATGATGTACACATTGGTAATTTTGTTGAGGTAAAAAACAGCAAGATTGCAGCAAATAGCAAGGCCAACCATTTGGCTTATGTTGGCGACTCGATTGTGGGCACAAGAGTCAATATCGGTGCTGGCACTATTACTTGTAATTACGATGGCGTTAATAAGCACCAGACTATTATTGAAGACGACGTCTTCATTGGCTCCGATACCCAGCTAGTCGCGCCAGTGCGTGTTGGTCGTGGTGCTACTTTAGGTGCAGGAACAACGCTCACCAAAGATGCTCCTCCGAATCAGTTAACCGTTTCCAGAGTTAAACAAATTTCTTTGCAGTGGCAGCGTCCTGTCAAAAAAGAAAAAGCTGTTTCTAAGAAGTCAGTCGCTAAAAAAGTAACGGTTAAAAAAACGACAGCAAAAAAGCCCTTGAAAAAAGTGGTTAAAGCTAAGGGTAAAAAATAATGTGCGGCATTGTTGGCGCAGCCTCTCATCAAAATATCGTTGAGGTGTTGGTAGAGGGATTGCGTCGCCTTGAATATCGTGGCTATGATTCTTGTGGCTTCGCAGTTATCAATGGCGATGACGCAAAACATCCTATTGAGCGCGCTCGTACTACTGCTCGTGTTTCTGAATTAGCCGAACAAGGTAAAGATTTCAGGGGAACCCTGGGTATTGCACATACTCGTTGGGCGACGCACGGCAAGCCAGACACTCAAAATGCCCACCCCCATATTTCAAATGGACTCATTGCGGTTGTTCACAACGGCATTATTGAAAATTACGAGACGCTTCGTGCAGAATTAAAAGCAGCTGGATATGTTTTTAATTCCGAGACGGATACAGAAGTGATTGCTCATTTGGTTCATCAGCAATATGTTGGTAGTGGACAAAAAAGTATTGCAGATGCAGTCAAGGCGGTATTGCCAAAATTGCACGGTGCTTATGCAATTGGCGTGATTGCACAAGATAGCCCTAGTACTCTCGTGGGGGCGCGAGTAGGATCCCCTCTGGTCATTGCACTTGGTGATCAGGAGAATTTCTTAGCATCCGATGCGCTTGCTTTGGCGGGTCGCGCTCATTCGATGATGTATTTAGAAGAGGGCGATGTAGCCGTTCTAAAAGCGGATAGCGTACAGGTGCTTAATCAAGCCGGTAAGTTGGTAGAGCGTGAGCGTAAACCGATGCCAGCACAAGCTGACTCGGTAGACCTTGGCCCCTATCAGCATTACATGCAAAAAGAAATCTTTGAGCAACCTAGAGCGATTGGCGATACGCTGGCGAATATTGCTTCTTTTGGCCCAGAGTTATTTGGAGCCAAGCCAGATGAGTGGCAGTCATTTAATCAAATTTTGATTTTGGCGTGCGGTACCAGCTATTACTCGGCATGCGTTGCTAAATATTGGTTAGAAGATATTGCAGGTATTCCAACACAAGTGGAAATTGCTAGTGAATATCGTTATCGCACAACAGTTCCAAATCTGAAGGCTTTAGTTGTAGTGGTTTCGCAATCGGGTGAGACAGCTGATACGCTGGCGGCATTGCGTCATGCTAAAGAGCTTGGACATCGTTACACATTAGCAATTTGCAATGTCGCTAGTAGCGCAATGGTCCGTGAAACTCTTTGGCATTTTTTAACCAAGGCTGGTACAGAGATTGGCGTCGCCTCAACCAAAGCATTTACTACTCAGCTCTTAGCGTTATATCTCTTGGCCGTTTCATTAGCAAAGCGTGCAGGAAAAATATCTGCGGAAAAAGAAAAAGAGCTATTGCGCGAGTTGCGTCATTTGCCCAAAGCATTGCATGCAGTATTGGCGCTCGAGCCACAAATTATTGCTTGGAGTGATGCGTTTGCAAAATGTGAGAACGCGCTCTTTTTGGGTCGTGGCCTTCACTATCCAATCGCCCTTGAGGGTGCTTTAAAGCTGAAAGAGATTTCTTATATTCATGCTGAGGCTTATCCTGCTGGCGAACTTAAGCATGGACCATTGGCGCTAGTAACAGACAAAATGCCAGTAGTAACCGTTGCACCCAATGATGCACTTCTCGAAAAATTGAAGTCCAATATGCAAGAGGTGAAGGCGCGCGGCGGCAAGCTTTATGTCTTTGCTGATCAAGACACAGAAATTGTGAATAGCGATGGAATTAATGTGATTCGTTTACCGGAGCACTATGGAAATCTATCGCCTATTTTGCACGTCGTTCCACTGCAACTACTGGCCTATCACACAGCTTGCGCACGCGGTACAGATGTTGATAAGCCAAGAAATTTAGCAAAAAGCGTAACTGTCGAATAATTTTTTGTTCATTTGACTTTCACATAAACTTGTGTACAAATTTCAGTAGATAAATCAGGGTGTTACATAACCCCTGCATCATTTTTGTGTTCAAATAACTCTTACAAAAGAGAATATTTGCCGCGTCCATGTTTTTTTTAAAAACGATTTCTTCCCTGCGTTCTAAGTTGCTCCCGTGCCTATGCGTGAGCCTACTTTCCGCATGTGCGGTTGGGCCTGATTTCAAACAGCCTGAGGCGCCTAAAACCTCTTCATATACCGAAGGTGTTGTAAGTAAGAAATTAGCAACGGCTCCAGGTGTTCCGGGCGGAACGGATCAGGAGTTTGTAGAGGGCGCAGATATAGAAGCGCAATGGTGGGAGTTGTATAAATCTCCCGAGCTTGATGCGCTGATCAAAAAGGCATTGGAACAAAATCCAAATTTAGGTGCGGCTGATGCCGCATTACGTGCAGCCCAAGAAAATGTGAATGCTCAAATCGGCGGCCAATACTTTCCCGCTATTGGCCTTGGTGCAGGGGCTACTCGTCAACTTCAGCCATCCGCCATTTATGGTTTGCCATATGGCTCAGATACTTACAACCTGTATAACACCTCCGTTAATGTCACTTATAAATTGGATGTATTTGGAGGGGCGCGTCGTGCAGTGGAAGGTGCCAGAGCGCAGGCCGAGGTTGCGCAGTTTCAGTTGGAGGGCGCGTATCTTTCTTTAACGGCTAATGTTGTGACCAGCGCAGTAAAGGAGGCTGCGTTACGCGCTCAGATGAATGCCACTGAAGAGATTCTAAAAGCGCAAACCAATCTTGCTGAGGTGACTGAAAAGCAATTAGTCATTGGCACTGTTTCTAAAGTGGATGTCACTTCGCAAAGAACGTTGGTATCGAATTCACAAGTTGATTTATTAAATTACGAAAGAAATCTGGCATTCACGCGTAATCAGCTCGCAGTTTTGGTTGGTGAGTTGCCTAGTAATGCCGATATCACCCATTTTGATTTAAACAAGTTGCACTTACCGGAGAAGCTGCCGCTGTCAGTCCCTTCGAGTCTTGTACGTCAGCGTCCTGATGTGCGTGCTGCCGAAGCCCAATTAAAAGCGCAGAACGCTTTTGTTGGAGTGGCCACGGCAAATCTATTGCCGCAATTTAATATCACGGGGTCTATTGGCTCGGCTGCCCTTACTTCTGCCGCTCTATTTGGCCCAAATGCAGCCTTATGGTCTATCGGTGGTGGAATCCTGCAACCATTGTTTCAAGGTGGCCAGCTCTTAGCGCAACGTCGCGGCGCGCTTGCTAACTATGAGCAGGCTGCTTTTCAGTATCAGGCTACCGTCTTGAATGCTTTTCAGGAAGTTGCTAATGCCCTACGCGCTTTAGAGACTGGAGCTCAAGCGCTTAAGGCCGCTTCCGATGCAGAGCGTTATGCCTATGAGACATTAGATCTTGTGCAGCAACAATATAAATTAGGGACAGCTAGTTATTTGGCGGTGCTCTATTACCAAAATCAGTATCAACAAGCCAAGGTGAAATCTGTTGCTGCCCAAGCAACGCGGTTTTCGGATACGGCAGCATTATTTACAGCATTAGGCGGTGGTTGGTGGAATCGAGTTGGCCCTGCCTTTAAACCAAAAGACGTAGCGAACAAAGATCAAAATGAAACTTCTGGAAACAATTAAAAGCAAACTGATTGCCATTGTTCTCGCTGTGTGGGCATGGTTAAAGTTAAAGGCCGTGCAATGGAAGTTGCGCGAAAGGGCTGTTGCACTTTGGGAGAAGGCCAAGGCATTCTATGCTCGTATGGGTGTTAAGTGGCGTGGCACCAAGGCATATGCCAAGTTGATGGCAATGGAGCCTTTGCAACGTCGTATGACAGTCATGTTGTGTGGGGTTTTCTTATTGCTCGGTCTGATTTTTGCTTTTAATCAGTTCAAGACATTCATGATTAAGCATTTCATATCAGGAATGGGTCTACCCCCTGCTACAGTTTCAACGATGGTGGTTGCAACTTCAGAGTGGCAACCAAAGTTAACTAGCGTTGGTAACGTGCGTGCATTCAGAGGGGTTGATCTCAGTACGGAAATTGGTGGATTAGTACAAACGGTTCCTGTGAAATCTGGTCAAGATGTGAAAGAGGGCGACTTGCTCATTAAATTAAATGACGCTTCTGACGTTGCGCAGCTGAATTCTTTAAAGGCCATGGCAGATCTCGCAAAAGTAATTAATGAGCGCGACAAGCTGCAGTTAGCCATTCAGGCGATTAGCAAAAACGTTTTTGATACCAGCAAAGCCGATGCAAAATCAAAGCAAGCCCAAGTTGAGGCGCAAACCGCTTTGGTTGCCAAGAAAAATCTGAAAGCCCCATTTAGTGGTCGCGTTGGTATTGTGTCAATTAATCCTGGTCAGTTTGTGAATCCTGGAGACAAATTGATTACTTTGCAGACTTTGGATCCTATATTTGTAGATTTCACATTGCCTCAAGGTAATGCTGAACAAATTCAGGTGGGACAAGAGGTGGTTGTTACTACCGACGCATTTAAAGATGCCAGTTTTACTGGAAAGATCACTGCCGTTAGTCCAAAAGTTGATACGAATACTCGTAATATTCAGATTGAAGCGCAGATTGCCAATCCAGATAAAAAAGTATTGCCCGGCATGTTTGCCAACGTCAATATCAAGCTTGGCGACGAAGTGAAATTGCTAACCTTGCCGCAAACGGCCGTGACCTATAACCCATATGGTTCAACTGTTTTTATTGCTAAACCGACTGGTAAGAAAGATAAGCAGGGCAATCCAGCTTTAGAGGCGCAGCAAGTATTTGTGACAACCGGTGCGACTCGTGGCGATCAGGTAGCGATTCTCAAAGGAATCAATGAGGGCGACACTGTTGTCACTAGCGGTCAATTGAAGCTGAAAAATGGTACGCCACTCATTATTAATAACAAGGTGCAACCTGCGAATTCACCTGATCCTAAGCCGCAGGAATAAGTAGCAGATGAATTGGACTGATATATTCATTCGTAGGCCAGTGTTATCGCTGGTGGTGAGCGCTCTCGTGCTCGTCTTTGGATTGAAGGCAATCGGTTCTTTGCCGGTGAATCAATATCCACAAACTCAAAATGCCATCGTTACGATTACGACTGCCTACTACGGCGCTGATCCAGAAACCATCGCAGGATTTATCACTCAGCCATTAGAAGCCTCAATCGCGCAAGCCCAGGGTATTGATTACCTTTCCTCAACTAGTGTGAGTGGCGTCTCCACCATCATTGCGACTCTGAAGTTGAACTATGACTCCAACTCTGCATTAACCCAGATTCAGACGCAAATTAGCGCAGTTAAGAATCAACTACCCCCACAAGCACAGCAACCTGTTTTGACTGTTCAGGTTGGTCAATCAACTGCTGCAATGTATATGGGGTTTTATAGTGATCAATTGCCTAATAATGCGATCACCGATTACTTATTGCGTGTTGTAAAGCCTAAGTTAGATTCTGTCGAAGGCGTACAAAACGCCGAGATCATCGGCGGAAGAAAATTTGCATTGCGTGCTTGGTTGGATCGCGAAAAAATGGCGGGCCTTGGTGTGGGTGCAGATGATGTGTATAGCGCCATGTCAGCAAACAACTATCTATCAGCGGTAGGCAGCACGAAAGGCGATATGGTCTCTGTTGACCTCGTTGCTGGTACCGATCTGCATACGCTAGAAGAGTTTCGTAAGCTGGTTATTAAAAAGGACGGCGTCAATATTGTTTACTTGGATCAAGTAGCCAATGTCACTTTGGGTTCTGAGGACTACAACACCAATGTGGCCTTTAGCGGTAAACAATCCGTGTTTATTGGCATCAAGGTTGCTCCACAAGCGAATTTGCTCGATGTAGCGCAACGTGTCAGAGATGTGGTTCCGAGTATTCAAAAACAGTTGCCAATTGGAATGAACGGCCAAATTGTTTATGACTCGACAGAATTTATTACAAGCTCAATTGATGAAGTGATCTCCACTTTACTTGAGGCCTTGGTAATCGTGACGGTGGTGATTTATTTATTCTTAGGAAGCGTTCGTGCGGTTGCCGTGCCTGTGATTGCAATGCCCTTATCGTTGATTGGCACTTTCTTCTTGATGCAAATTTTGGGTTACTCCATTAATTTGCTTACGCTCTTGGC
This sequence comes from Polynucleobacter sp. MWH-UH2A, assembly GCF_018687195.1. NCBI lineage: Bacteria > Pseudomonadati > Pseudomonadota > Betaproteobacteria > Burkholderiales > Burkholderiaceae > Polynucleobacter > Polynucleobacter sp. MWH-UH2A. The sequence goes on along the minus strand of NZ_CP061321.1, from coordinate 1,941,304 downwards.
TTTGGTTCTAGCGATTGGCTTAGTAGTAGATGACGCCATCATCGTAGTAGAAAACGTTGATAGGCATATGAAGGAAGGTAAATCTCCATTAGAGGCCTCATTAATCGCTGCACGTGAGTTGGGTAGCCCAATTTTGGCAATGACAGTAGTTTTGATTGCTGTTTATATCCCAATTGGGTTTCAGGGCGGTTTAACAGGCGCACTTTTTACTGAATTTGCATTCACCTTGGCTAGCGCAGTAGCGGTATCGGGATTGATTGCGCTGACTCTATCCCCGATGATGTGCTCACGCATTTTTACTGAAGAACAAGAAGCTTCTTCTTTTGTGCACAAGATTGATCAGATTTTTGATAAGGTACATCACAGCTACCAAACTACTTTGCGCGACTTATTAAGTACTTGGCAAGTCATTATTGTGATGGGCGCAATCTTATTGGGTGGAGTGGCTTACCTCTATGCTACTGCGCGTGCCGAATTGGCCCCAACGGAGGACCAAGGCATTGTTTTGATGCAAGCATCTGGACCACCAAACAGTACCGTAAACCAGATGCAAACCTATGCAGATCAAATTTACGCAATTGCAGCAGCCGAACCAGAATACGAACAAGCATTTCAGATCACGAGTCCAACATCGAGTTTTGGCGGCATCTTGCTAAAAGACTGGAGCTCTCGTAGCCGTAATGCGACGAAGTTCCAAGAAGATATGCAGCAAAAATGGAATACGATTGCGGGCGCACGCGTAGCGGCATTCCAATTCCCCGCTTTGCCCGGTGCCCAGGGTTTACCTGTTCAGGTTGTGATCAATACTACTGAGTCCTATGATCAATTGAATGAGGTATCTCAAGCGGTATTAGATAAAGCGCGTCGAAGCGGTAACTTCTTCTTTGTAGATTCAGATTTGAAGATTGATAAACCGCAAGATGTTTTAGTAATTGATCGTGAAAAAGTTGCGGCCTTAGGAATGACGCAACAGCAAGTTGGTGCGGCTCTTTCGGCTGCATTAGGCGGTGGCTACGTCAATTACTTTTCAGTTTCTGGACGTTCGTATAGGGTGATTCCGCAGGTCAAGCAAGTAGATCGTTTGAATCCAGATCAAATTTTGGATTACTACATTCGTACCCCAAGTGGCGCGATGATCCAGGCGCGCACGATAGCCAGTATTCAACAGCGCGTTGTGCCGCAATCAATCAACCACTTTCAGCAATTAAATTCTGCAACGATTTCGGGCGTTAGTACGCCATTTATTTCTCAGGCAGATTTATTGGAATACATGCGTCAAACTTTGAAAGAGGTTGCCCCTAGTGGTTATTCCATGGACTATGCTGGGCCTTCACGCCAATTTATGTCTGAATCAGGCGGCTTTTTGGTAACCATGTTCTTTGCCATTCTGATTGTTTTTCTGGTGCTTGCTGCGCAGTTTGAAAGTTTCCGTGACCCAATTGTTATTCTGGTGTCCGTGCCATTAGCTCTCTTTGGCGCATTGATTTTTATTAATCTCGGCTTCACAACCTTGAACGTTTACACGCAGGTGGGTCTAGTAACTCTGATGGGTTTGATTAGTAAGCACGGTATTTTGATTGTCGAATTCGCAAACGAATTGCAAGAAGCAGGCCGCAGCAAATTAGACGCCATTGTGGAGGCAAGTAGTGTTCGTTTAAGGCCAATCTTGATGACTACCGCAGCGATGGTTTTGGGAGTTGTGCCGCTGGTGATTGCTTCCGGGGCTGGTGCGGCTGGCCGTCAATCGATGGGAATCGTGATTTTTACAGGCCTGTCGATTGGCACCTTATTTACTCTCTTCGTAGTGCCAGCAATGTACCTCTATATGGGTGCCGATCACCATCAGAAGAAATTCAAGCAAGAATAGAATGCGAGATTGAAATGCTCAATATCACTTATTAATGATATTGAGCTCTTTCTCGGCAAATGCTTCGAAATGGGTTTCTGCTTTCAGTTGATTTAGCCAGCGCTCTAAGTTCTTTAGATTTGCGCGTGAACCGGTTTGTTTTGGGAACGTCTCATTGATTAACATCCAGCGATGCGCGCACAAGCTAAGAACAATATCGCCAAGATGAAATTTCTTCCCTGAGCAAAACGCTTGTGAGGCTAATGTTTGATCCAGTACTTCAAATAGCTGATTTGTTTCTTGATAAGACTTCAGAATCAGCTCATGGTTTTGCTCGGCCAGTGGAACTCTTGTGAGGCCCAGAAACGCGGGACGCAAAACCGGCCACAGCGTACCGACTTGCCAATCCATCCACTTCTCAGAGCCATATTGAGAGGCAATGTCCGCAGGAAAGCGACTGTTTTTGTTATGTTGTGAAGCAAGGTAACGCATGATGGTATTAGATTCCCACAACACGAGACCTTTGTCTTCTAGTGTAGGTACTAAACCATTGGGGTTGAGTTTTAAGAACTCAGGAGTGCGCACTTTACCAAACTGAAGGCCGGCATCAATCCGTTCAAAATCAATACCCTCTTTGAGTCCCAATTCAGCGAGACACCACAGAACTTTTTGGACATTAATAGAGCTTTTCCGCCCCCATAAACGCATCATATTTATTCCTATAAGAATTTTGTGAATTAGCTAGCTTTAGTCTCAGAAAAATCTAAGCCCACAAATTTGCTGCGAGCAAATATAAGCGGCTCTCTTTCGGGATAATTTTTTAAATGAATCACTTTAGCAACAATAATATTGTGGTCACCACCCGTGTGAACTGAAACAGTTTCGCATTCATAGTAGGCTACGCAGTGATTGATTTGAGTTAAGTCGCTGTTAGTGCGCTGATGATCAATTCCGGCAAACTGATTAACTTTGACTGTTGCGAAGTGCATTGCTAGTGACTCTTGTGAGCGTTCTAGCACGTGAATCAAATGCTTTTTGCCGACTTCGACCCACGGCATCAGTCGCGAATGCTTCTTAAGGCTCCATAAAATGAGGGGAGGCTCTAGGGAAACGGTATTAAATGAACTGATCGTGATGCCGTGTGGATTCTGATCTTCATCAACACAGGTAATGACGGTGACCCCAGTCGCAAAAGAGGCAAATCCTTTGCGAAGATCTTGCGATGTGAACGGGGCCATATCTTTTTACTTGCTATCTGCTTTCGGTGTTGATTCGATCGTGGTGCCTGGAATTGGAATCAAAACTTCGTTTTCTTCAGCCTTTACGCACTTAAAGCGGTACTCTTTGCCGGCTTTGGATAAAAAGCTTGCACCTTGGTAAAAATCGTTTTTACAGGCTTTGGTAGCGAAGTCCATGACATCTTGCGGATTTGCGCTAGAGCTAATGAGGCGCATATTGCCCATCGACATATTAATTTCGGTCGAATAGCACCCTGCAAGCAATGAGCCAGAAATTGCGGTTAATAGTAGAATTTTTTTCATGGAAGCCTCCATAATCGACAATGCTCGTTAGGATAAACCTATTACACAAAAGCTGCGGGGAAATGAGATATGTTTAAAGCAATCTTGATTAATAAAGATGACCAGGGATACAGGGCCGAGCTTGGGCAGGCTGATGAATCTAGCCTTCCTGAGGGTGATGTCAGGGTCAAAGTTCTGTATTCCACCTTAAACTACAAGGATGGCCTTGCAATTACTGGCAAAGGCCCTGTAGTGCGGAGCTTTCCAATGGTCCCTGGGATCGACTTTGCTGGAGAGGTAATTGAAAGTGCTAGCCCTGACTTTAAGGCGGGCGATATGGTGCTCCTCAATGGCTGGGGAGTGGGTGAGGGTCACTGGGGCGGTTTAGCTCAGCAAGCGCGTGTGAAATCTGAGTGGCTAATTCCATTACCCAAAGGCTTTACTGCAAAACAAGCCCTTGCTATTGGTACTGCTGGATATACCGCTATGTTGTGTGTCATGGCATTACAAAAACATGGACTCAAGCCAAGCGATGGAGAGGTGTTGGTGACTGGCGCTGCAGGTGGTGTTGGTAGCTTTGCGATTACCTTACTTAGTAAATTAGGTTTTACGGTGGTTGCTAGTACTGGGCGAATGGCTGAAGCGGATTACTTAAAAAAATTAGGTGCTGCAGAAGTGATTGATCGTGCCGGCTTATCTGCGCCAGGCAAACCTTTGGCTAAAGAGCGTTGGGCAGCAGTATTGGATAGCGTTGGTAGTCACACCCTGGCAAATGCTTGTGCACAAACCAAGAGCAATGGCGCGGTAGCTGCTTGTGGGCTTGCTCAAGGCATGGATTTTCCCTCAAGTGTCGCCCCTTTTATTTTGCGCGGCGTAACCTTATACGGAATTAATAGCGTTACAGTGCCTCGTGAAAAACGGATCGCTGCTTATGAGCAACTCAGTAAGTTGGTTGATCTGAAGACGCTAGATGAAATTTCTCAGGAAATCACTTTAGAGGAATCATTAAAGTATGCCCAAGAGTTGATGCTTGGAAATGTGCGTGGTCGCTTGATTGTTGATGTTAATCGCTGCTAGATGATGGGCGGAGTTACTCACTCTTTGACTTGTAGTTTGCGAGCAGTGATTGCCTCCCAAATTTTCAGCTTGTCATCATTCGGTAGTTCCGACCAATCTGCGATTTCAGAAAGCGTGCGATAACAACCGCGACAATAGCCGTTTTCAGGGTTGATGTCGCACCAATTAATGCAGGGTGATGGAATCGTTGTCAAAGCGATCTTTAATGCAATAAAAGAAATTAAATATGAGTAAGCAACAGCAAACCACAAATGAATCCGCTATTCATTATCCATTAGGTGATCAAGTTCCGCAGCTAGGTCAAAGTATTGAGCTTGCTCCTGGCGTTCGCTGGTTGCGGATGAAGCTACCCTTTGCTTTGGACCATATTAATCTTTGGTTATTGCGCGATCAAATGAATGGTATTCAAGGCTGGACAATTGTCGATTGTGGGATTGCGAATGATGAGACAAAAGCGTCATGGGAAACTATTTTTGCAACTCAATTAGAGGGGTTGCCAGTATTGCGCGTGATTGTGACGCATATGCATCCAGATCATGTTGGTTTGTCTCAATGGTTATGTGAGAAATGGAATGCTCCTTTGTGGATCTCAATGACCGACTATTTGACGGCGCAATGGTTGAGCTGCAAAGAGGGAGGCGCGGCGGTTGGTGCACGAGCAGGTGGCGGCGGTTCGGCCGATCATTTTCAAAAGCATGGTTTAACTGCCCCAGAGGATTTGGAAAAAATTCGGGCGCGTTCAAATTACTACAGCAATATGGTTCCTGGTGTTCCAAGGCAATACCGACGTATCCTTGATGGCGAGTTGATTTCCATTGGTGGAAATGATTGGCAAGTCATTATGGGTTATGGGCATGCACCAGAGCACGCATCACTTTATTGCAAAGGTTTAAATGTTCTAATTTCAGGGGACATGTTGCTGCCGCGCATCTCTACAAATGTGAGTGTTTATGATGCGGACCCCGATGCAGATCCATTGGGCTTGTACCTGCAATCTCTGGCAAAGTATTTGCCTTTGCCTGATGACGCATTAGCACTGCCATCCCATGGCAAACCTTTTGTTGGAATTAAACCCAGAATTGCACAACTCAATGCCCATCATGATGAGCGTTTAGCAGATGCATTGGAAGCATGCAAAGAACCGATTACTGCTCGCGAAATCGTGCCAGTTTTATTTAAACGCGAGCTCGATATTCACCAACTAACTTTTGCAATGGGTGAGGCTATTGCTCATCTGAATTACCTACTTCGTCGAGGTAAGTTGGATCGCCAGCTTTGCGAGGACGGCGTGTTGAGGTTTTCCGCGGTTTAGCTTTTGTTGTTTTAGGGCTTTCACCGGAATCTGATTTTGTCGTTGCGGCAGTGCTGGCAGCAGAGACTGCATCCCCAAATGACTTGAGGGCCATCATCGTTGCATGTTGTACTTCAAGCCCCTGAATCGTGGACTTCAGGATATTGAGGTTGAGGTTGAGCCAGTTTTCAACGCTTTTCAGGTCTTTAATGCGTTTCTCAAGTTCCTCGATGTCCATGCCTGGAAATGCGGCGCCAAAGCCTCCAGCCGCTTTTGAGGCGTCTGTAGTGAAAGGGAACTGTCCAGCTTGGCCTGCTGCGCCTTGTCCCCACATAGTTTTAAACATCTCAAGACTTTGATTGAATTCAGGAATGGTTCCAAACATAGCGGCTCCAAGGTAAATAAAAAGTGGCTTTTCCAATAGAATAAGGGATTCTAGAGATCAATCCCGGTTAAGCAATGCAATTTAATGGTTTGTCCCAGCCTTACACCCGTGGCAAGGCGCTTCCTGAGCTTTTAAAGCAGCGCATCCTCATATTGGATGGCGCGATGGGAACCATGATTCAGCAATATAAGTTAACTGAAGCGGATTACCGTGGTTTACCTGGCAATACTCGTTTTGTAGATCACCCTGGTGACCTCAAGGGAAATAATGAGTTATTGGTACTGACGCAACCTCAAATTATTAGTGAGATTCATGAGAAGTATCTAGATGCGGGTGCCGACATTATTGAGACGAACACTTTTGGGGCTACTTCGGTAGCCCAAGAGGATTACAAGATGCCTGGTTTAGCGCGGGAGATGAATGAGGTATCCGCAAAGCTCGCGCGCGCTGCTTGTGACAAGTACAGCACGGTTGATAAACCACGTTTTGCTGCTGGCGCGATTGGCCCTACTCCAAAGACTGCGAGCATTTCTCCGGATGTGAATGATCCAGGTGCGCGCAATATTACATTTGACGCTTTGCGTGCTTCTTATCGCGAGCAAATTGAAGGGCTCTTTGCGGGCGGGGTAGATCTATTTTTAGTCGAAACTATTTTTGATACTTTGAATGCCAAAGCAGCATTGTTCGCTCTTGATGAATTCTTTGGGGATACGGGTGAGCGTTTGCCAGTGATGATTTCAGGTACGGTAACAGATGCTTCTGGACGTATTCTTTCAGGACAAACCGTGGAGGCATTTTGGAATAGCTTGCGCCACATTAAGCCTCTAACCTTCGGACTCAATTGCGCTCTGGGTGCAGCCTTGATGCGCCCTTATATTGCTGAGCTTGCGCGTATTTGTGATGCAGCAGTATCTTGCTATCCAAATGCAGGTCTACCTAATCCAATGAGCGATACCGGATTTGATGAGACCCCTGAAATTACTTCTGGATTGGTGGATGGTTTTGCAAAAGATGGATTGGTGAATTTGGTGGGTGGTTGTTGTGGAACGACGCCGGATCACATTCGCGCAATTGCAAATGCTGTTGCAAAACGCAAACCGAGAGTTTTCTATCGCGAACAAGCTGAGGAAGTATGAGCAAGATAGAAAACAAAAATCAGAAGCAAATAATTCCAGCGATGAAGCTTTCTGGATTAGAGCCATTTAATGTGACCACTGATGTGGGCTTCGTGAACATTGGTGAACGTACTAACGTGACGGGCTCCAAAGCATTTGCGCGAATGATTCTGAATAATCAATTTGATGAAGCACTCGCTGTAGCGCGACAGCAAGTTGAAAATGGCGCCCAAGTCATTGACATCAATATGGATGAGGCAATGCTTGATTCCGAGTCGGCGATGACGCGCTTCCTCAATCTCATTGCATCTGAGCCTGATATTGCTCGCGTGCCTATCATGATCGACTCATCAAAATGGAGTGTGATTGAAGCGGGTTTGAAGTGCATACAGGGCAAGCCCATCGTTAATTCGATTTCTATGAAGGAGGGCGAGGAGCCTTTCCGTAAGCAAGCTGCTCTGATTCGTCGTTATGGTGCTGCAACGGTCGTGATGGCATTTGATGAAGCGGGTCAGGCTGATACGTTCCAACGCAAGATAGAAATTTGTCAGAGAAGCTATGACATTCTCGTAAACGAGATTGGCTTTCCTGCGGAAGATATTATTTTCGATCCTAATATCTTTGCGATTGCGACGGGCATTGAAGAGCATGACAACTATGCCGTGGATTTTATTAACGCGACTCGTTGGATAAAAGAAAATCTTCCTGGGGCCAAGGTTAGCGGCGGTGTTTCAAATGTGAGCTTCTCTTTCCGTGGAAACGATCGGGTACGAGAGGCGATTCATACAGTATTCCTTTACCATGCCATTCAAGCAGGCATGGATATGGGTATCGTGAACGCTGGCCAGTTGGGCGTGTATGCTGACCTTGACCCAGAACTGCGCGAACGCGTTGAAGATGTTGTCCTTAATCGTTTTAAAGAAAAAGAGGGTCAAACACCAACCGAAAGACTGTTAGCGATTGCTGATCAATTTAAGGGTGATGGCACCAAGCAGGTTGAGAACTTAGTCTGGCGCGAGGCGCCAGTACGCGAACGTTTAACCCATGCATTAGTCCATGGCATCACAACATTCATTGAAGAAGATACCGAAACATTGCGCGCAGAAATCATGGGCGCAGGTGGCCGACCGATTGAGGTAATTGAAGGCCCGCTGATGGATGGTATGAACGTTGTGGGTGATTTGTTTGGTGCCGGAAAAATGTTCTTGCCGCAGGTTGTTAAGAGTGCGCGCGTAATGAAGCAGGCTGTTGCAATGCTTATTCCTTATATTGAGGAAGAAAAGCGCCAGCACATCGCGGCGGGTGGCGAAGCCAAGGCTAAAGGCAAAATTGTCATGGCTACCGTTAAAGGTGACGTTCACGATATTGGAAAGAATATTGTGACGGTAGTACTTCAGTGCAATAACTTTGAAGTCGCCAATATGGGTGTGATGGTGCCTTGTGCGGAAATCTTGAAGCGCGCCAAAGAAGAGAATGCAGATATTGTTGGCCTTTCAGGATTGATCACACCATCTCTGGAGGAAATGACATACGTTGCACAAGAGATGCAGCGCGATGAGTATTTTCGTTCTCGACAAATTCCGTTGATGATTGGTGGTGCCACAACTTCGCGCGTTCATACTGCCGTAAAGATTGCGCCTCATTACGATGGCCCAGTGGTGTATGTGCCTGACGCATCCCGTTCTGTATCGGTAGCTTCAAGTCTTTTGTCTGATGAAAGTGCCAAGAAATTTATTCAAGAATTACGAGATGACTATGCTCGTATTCGTGAACAGCATGCGAATAAAAAAGCGACGCCAAGTATTTCATTGGAAGCGGCACGCAAAAACCGCGAGATGATCGATTGGTCAGCATATGTGCCAGAGAAGCCAAAATTTATTGGACGTCGTGTTTTCAAGAACTTTGCTCTTTCTGATATTGCGAAATATATCGATTGGACGCCATTCTTTCAAACTTGGGATTTAGCAGGAAAGTTTCCAGCAATACTCGATGATGAAGTGGTTGGCGATGAGGCCCGTAAGGTGTATGCAGATGCACAGAGCATGCTGGATAAGCTGATTAAAGGTCAGTGGCTACAAGCTGATGGCGTGGTTGCTTTTTATCCTGCCAATACAGTTGGTGATGACATTGTTTTGTATAGCGATGAAGAGCGCAAGCATCCTTTATTTGTTTGGCATAACTTACGTCAACAATCAGAGCGTCCAGTGATTGATGGTGTGCGTAGACCGAATCGATGCCTTGCAGATTATGTCGCCCCAAAAGACGCAGGTGTTGCCGATTACGTTGGTTGTTTTGCGGTGACTACTGGACATGGCGTCGAGAAGAAAGTTGCTGAGTTCCAAGCAAAGCATGATGATTACAGCGCCATTATGTTGAAGGCTTTGGCTGATCGTTTAGCTGAAGCTTTTGCTGAATTAATGCATCATCGCGTTCGTACGGATCTGTGGGGCTATGCGATTGATGAGCTTCTCACCAATGATCAAATGATCAACGAGGAATATCGTGGTATCCGTCCGGCACCAGGCTACCCTGCGTGCCCTGCCCATGAAGTGAAGGAAGATTTGCTTCGTGTAATTGGGTCTGAAGATATCGGTATGACTCTTACCGAATCTCTGGCGATGAATCCTGCGTCAAGCGTAAGTGGATTCTATTTGGCGCACCCAGATGCACAATATTTCAATGTTGGAAAAATTACCTCTGAGCAACTTGAGGATTTGGCAAAACGTCGCGGTCAATCCGTCGATGACGTACGTCGGCAACTTGCTAGCTTAGTGGATTAAATGCCCCACATGACAGGCTCGTTTTTTGCTCGAGCCTGCTTCATCAGTTCTAAGAATGGATACGCCCTTTGACCGAGTCGATCAGCTAGTTTGGGTTTCTCGGATTCGCCATCTTTGTTTTCACTCGCTTTTTTACGTTCCTCGAGATCATTCAATATAGCGGTTTCTAGGGCGGTAATCAGGGCGGGCAATTGCTCTTCAGTCAAAATTCCCCTGGGTTCAAGCGGGCGACCCAAGATATCGAAGATTCGCTTGGTCAGATCAGCTAGCATGATGACATCTGGACCGGCTTTGGAGCGAAATTGATAGATCATTTCGACAGCTTACCACCTGATAAACTCACTTATCTATGTTGCAGACCAATAAAAACCGTTTAATTGATATGTTGAGTTCGGCTCTAAAGGGCTTAGCTCAGGAGCGTGGCTTAGATGATGCCCCAAGCCCTCGTTTAGAGCGACCTAAGGCGGTCGATCATGGAGACGTGGCATGCAATATTGCCCTCCAGCTTTCCAAGGCGTGGAAGCTGAATCCGCGGGAGTTGGCCCAGGCTTTGGTAGAGCGTTTGCAAAAAGAGGCTGGTTTTGACAAACTCATTTCGTCCTGCGAAATTGCCGGGCCTGGGTTCATTAACTTCCGTCTGAGTAACTCGGCTAAAACTGCAGTTGTTGGAGAGATCCTTTCGTCTGGTGTTCATTTTGGCGAAGTTGCTCAGGGCTCTGGACCGGTTAGTAGCGCCATGATTGAGTTTGTTTCAGCAAACCCAACTGGCCCTCTACATGTGGGGCATGGCAGACAGGCAGCGTTGGGTGATGCGCTAGCAAATTTATTGGCGACCCAAGGAATTAAGGTGCATCGTGAGTTTTACTACAACGATGCTGGTGTGCAAATTGCCAATCTTGCTTTATCTGTTCAAGCGCGCTTACATGGTTTAAAGCCAGGTGATGCGAATTGGCCTGAGCAAGCATACAACGGCGAATACATCGCGGAAATTGCTTTTGCTTTTAAAGCATCACCTGATTATCAAGATGACCTCGAATCAATTCGTAAATTTGCAGTGGCATATTTACGTAATGAACAAGATATTGATTTGAAGACATTCGGCGTGAAATTCGATTGTTACTATTTAGAATCTTCTTTGTATACCGATGGAAGCGTAAATCAGATTGTTAAAGATTTACAAAATATCGGAAAAACGTATGAGGCTGAGGGCGCGCTTTGGCTTAGAACAACCGATGACGGCGACGATAAAGATCGTGTAATGCGTAAATCAGATGGCAGCTTTACTTATTTTGTTCCAGACGTGGCTTATCACACCAGTAAGTGGAATCGTGGTTTTGAGAAAGTGATTAACGTTCAAGGCAGCGATCACCACGGTACGATCGCACGTGTTCGTTCAGGCTTACAGGGAGTAGCGCAGAAGCGTGGCTGGGATATTCCGAAAGAATACCCAGATTATGTATTGCACAAAATGGTTACCGTGATGCGTCATGGTGAAGAAGTTAAGATTTCTAAACGCGCAGGTTCTTATGTGACCGTGCGAGATCTGGTTGAATGGTCTGGCGGTGTTACTTCCGACATGAGCCCTGAAGAGCGAGAATTGGCGCTGCAGCGCGGACGTGATGCGGTGCGTTTCTTCTTGATCTCTCGTAAAGCAGATACTGAATTTGTCTTTGATATTGATTTGGCGCTTCAACAAAATGATGAAAATCCAGTGTTCTATGTGCAGTATGCGCATGCGCGCATTAGCTCAATCTTGCAGCAATGGGGTGGTAAGCCTGCTGATTTAGTTAACGCAGATTTGTCCTTATTACAAAGCAAGGCTTCCGATCATTTGTTAAGGCGACTAGCAGAGTACCCAGAGGTATTAACTAATGCTGCAGCAGAGTTGGCACCACATGCTCTCGCTTTTTACCTGCGTGATTTGGCTGGTGATTTTCATACCTTCTATAACGCCGATCGCGTATTGGTAGATGACGAAGCTCTGAAGCTTGCGCGCCTTGCCTTGCTATCGGCAACGCGCCAGGTTCTGCAAAATGGATTGAGGGTCTTAGGGGTATCTGCGCCAGCAAAGATGTAGTGGCAATGAATGAAGTGAATATGTAAGATGAGGATATGATGAAAAAACCGAATCAACTAGCAAGCTTCAAAAAGCAAAACATAGACTCCAATACGGGTACTTCAAATCGCAATTCCCAGTATGGCGGAACCATTCTGGGCTTTGTGCTTGGCTTGGGTGCAGGACTAGGAATTGCTTTTGTAATTGCCTTCTATCTTTCTAAAAATACTCCACAAGAGCGCCCTGGTGTCCGTGCGCCGAATTTGCCAATGACAATCAAGCCAGCCGCTCCTGCTGAGGGTGAGGCTGCCCCTCCTGCTGAGCAACCAGATTTAAATAGGCCTCTACAAGGCAAGGTTCCAGCGCCTGCATCTAGTGATCCTATAGGCGATTTAGTCAGCGGCAAAAAATCATCTGATAGTGGCGCTAGTGGTTCATCTACAGCAGCCCCAAAGGGCGATGCAATATATTTCTTGCAAGTGGGCGCCTTTACAAAACGTGCTGACGCAGATGCTCAAAAAGCAGCTCTAGCGATTCAAGGCATTCAGGCGCAATTGAGTGAGGTGACCAGCGATGGCAATACCTTGTGGCGTGTTCGAACTGGCCCTTATGCAAGCGTGGATGAAAGCAACCCCGCTCGCGATAAATTAAATGGCATGGGTATTAAATCTACTCTCATTAAATCAAGTAAATAAACCGTAAATATGATCTCATTAAGCAAACGAATTTTTTTGGCGTTCACTCTAGTAGTTTTGTGTGGTGCAGTTCATGCACAAAAAATCGAGGAAGGTTTTGATTATCGAGTTCTTCCTGTCCCTCAGCCGGTAGAGACAAAAGGCAAAGTTGAAGTGATTGAGTTCTTTTGGTACGGCTGCCCGCATTGTTATGACTTCGAGCCTGAGTTGAGCGCCTGGGTTAAACGTCAGCCCAAGGATGCTGTTTTCCGAAGAGTGCCAGTGGCATTCAGGGATGATTTCTTACCCCATAGCCAGCTTTACTATGCTCTTGAAGCCATGGGTAAAGGTGATGCGCTCAATGAAAAAGTGATGTATGCGATGCACAAAGAGAACAAGCGTCTACTCACCGAAACTGAAATTGCGGATTGGGTTGCTTCACAGGGAGTAGATCGCAATACTTTCCTGGCGACTTATCGTTCTTTTGCTGTGGTTTCAAAAGCAAGAGCTGCAAAACAATTGACCGAGGCTTATCGTATTGATGGCGTGCCCACCATTGTGATGCAAGGCAAGTATGTAACCTCACCGTCGATTGCTGGCACTAAGGCTAAGGCGATTGCAGTGATGGATTACCTTGAAGAAAAAATTCGTAAGGATAAATATCGGCAGTAGTCATGCCGGCAGCAATCAATCAAGCCTGCCTAATAAGCAGGTTTAGATTTTGACGAAGTGACGCACAATCCAAAAATAGATTGGGTAAGGCAAGATTCTTAGGAATTTCAAAAACCTTGAGAATCGTTTTGGAAAGTGAATATCAAATTCACCTTTCTGAATACCTTTTAATATTTCTGAGGCTGCTTCTTCAGCGCTAATCAGAGCGGGCATTTCAAAATCATTCTGCGCAGTTGCTTCTGTTGCTACAAAGCCTGGAGAAATCATGTGCACCCCAATGCCTTTGGGAAGTAAGTCATAGTACAGGGTTTCGCAAAAGTTGATGATGGCTGCTTTGCTAGGGCCATATGCCAAAGCCTTAGGTAAGCCGCTGTAGCCAGCAACACTGCCTACAATCGCAATATTTCCTCTTTGTGCTTGAAGCATTTTTGGGAGAACCAGCGCTACTGCTTTCATGGGCCCAAGAAGATTGGCATCAACAGTTTGTTCGGCAATGCGGATATCAAAGGTATCAGCCCTCAATGGGGTGTAGATGCCTGATACAAATAAGAGCAAATCGATTCCGCCCCACGTGTTGATGATCTTTTCATAAGTAGTAGCTAGCTGCTCATCATTGGTCACGTCCAGTGGCACTACTAATGCTTGATCAACTTTAGCTTCTTGTGCAATTGCATTGAGACGCTCAATCCTTCTACTTGAAAGAATGACGCGCGCATTATGGCCGATTAATGATTTAGCGCATGCCTCGCCAATGCCACTAGAGGCACCAATAATCCATATGCGCTTATTTGAAAAGCTGTCGATCCCGGTTTGCTTCATGCAGTCAGAGCATCAGACGATGCCTTTGGAGATGAGTGGCTCAGGGTGAATTGCACAACATCAATGTTGCGCTCGGCAAATCCGGCGGCGCAATACATAAGATAAAAATTCCAGAGCCGAATAAAGGCTTCATCGAAGCCTAAAGCACGAATTTCTTGAAGTTTTTGATTGAAATTGTCACGCCAAATGCAGAGTGTTTTGGCGTAATCCACCCCGAATGCAAATTCGTTTTCGATTATTAACCCTGCTTTAGTGGCGGCAGCTTTAAAACTAGCACGTGATGGAAGCATGCCTCCGGGAAACACATATTGCTGAATAAAGTCTGTGTTGTGACGATAGCGCTCAAATAAATGATCGGCAATGACAATCGTTTGAATGCATGCTTTACCGCTAGACTTAAGACATTTTGCAAGTGTTTGAAAATATTCAGGCCAGTGCTTTTCGCCAACAGCCTCAAACATTTCAACTGAAGCGATACCATCAAATTGCTCTTGGCAGTCCCGATAGTCCTGAAGCCTAACTTCAAACTGGCTTTGATTATTTGTAAGTGCTTTGATATTTTGCAATCGATTTTCTGCAAAGGCTTTTTGTTCGGTAGATAAAGTAAGTCCCGTGATTGATCTGCCGCTGAGTAATGCTTCTTCCATAACTCCGCCCCAGCCACATCCAATTTCTAGAATGTGATCGCCTGCGTTTGTATTGAGAGAACTTAAGATGCGCTTGATTTTGGATCTTTGTCCATCAGCAAGGGTTTGCTTCGCGCCTTCAGAAAACCATGCACTGGAATAACTCATGCTGGGGTCAAGCCACAGGCTATAGAATGCGTTGCCTAAGTCATAGTGCGCATGAATATTCTTGCGACTTCCAGATTTCGTGTTGTCTCTTAACCAATGCTTCGTACGGTAGAGAATGGAGCCAAGCCAGCTACCGTAAATCGCTTTTTCTAGGATGGCACGGTTACGAATGGCAAGTTCCAAAATCGTTTTTAGGTCAGTGCTATCCCATTCACCTCGAATGTAGCTTTCTGCAAAACCAATATCCCCATGAGACATTAGATCTTTGAATACATTCCAGTCGAAGATTTGAATGTCAGCTTGCAGTGCATCTGCTTTATTGCCAAATTCTCTTACCTGACCATCCGGTAAAGTCATTTTGAGACAGCCGCTATTCAGCTGGGATAGCAGGCCGAGAACAAATTTTGTGCTGTGGTCACCGTTGGGTGAATGCGATTTGCCTCTTTTATGATTTGAAAAATTGAGGCGTGAAAGTAAATTTTGTCCTGGGCGATTCATTTGCTAACTTCAAACTTGGGTGGTTTTGGTTTTGAATGAAAGGGTACACCTTTTAGCCATAATTTCAATGCTTGCCAATGAATACGGAATATCACACCTAAACTCATCAAGGGGTAGCGCAGCAAAGCCAAATAAAGGGCAGATTTAGTGAGGGGGCGACTCACGCCACTGATGCTGGTATTGATGAGGGGCAGCCCATCCTCATGAAGTTCGATGCGGGCGAGTGTATTTCTTTGCGATTGGCTATCTTCTGGAAACAAGAATCGAAACCGGTATTCACCACGCACTTCGCAAAATGGCGATACATGAAATACCTTTTTGCTAATGAGCGTTTCCCCAGATCGGAGTGCCTCTCCAGAATCTTTGTGCAACAGATAACAGTGCCGCTCCCCAAAGGTATTGTTTACTTCGGCCAATATCGCACGAACCTTCTTATCAGAACTGGTGCAGATCCAAAAACTGACGGGATTAAAGACGTACCCTAGTACCCTAGGAAAAGTCTGTAACCAAATTTCACCATCAATTTGACCGATGCCATGTTCCTGCAAAATCCCTTCTATCCATGCAAGGCTATTTGCTTCACCGCGACCATGGTCTTTGTCGTAAAAAGAGCACAAGCCTGGGCGATTGTCGTTTAATCCCGTTTTACTTAGAAGGTTCGTGTCGCTCTGGCGCGAACGCATTGGAATAGAGATGGTGAAAACGCCATAAGAAAACACATTTCTTGCCGGCCTAAAACGGCTGTGTTTTACTACTCCAAAGTTAATCTTTGCCTGACTCATCTAGCATGTATCTTGTTTGGACATTGTGTTTAATGGTGAGTTCATGCTCTCGATTAATGCCTCCGCAACAAGCTCTCCAGAGCGTAATCCATCTTCGTGAAAGCCAAATCCAGTCCAAGCGCCGCAATACCAGATTGAAGACATCCCTTGAATAAGTGGTAATGCCTTTTGCGCCTGAATTGCTTTCATATCAAATACAGGGTGAGAGTATTGAATTTCTTGTTGCACTAATTGAGGGTTAGGCTCGGATGAGGGGTTTAAGCTCACAATAATTTGTGTGTCCTTCAACTCTTTTGGTAGGGGCTGTAGAAGGTTAATGAGGTAGTTCACGCTTACATGTTGTTTGGATGTTGGTGCGGCACCTGATTTAGCGGTGTAGTTCCATGCCGCCCAGCAACGTTTTGTTTCTGGCAGAAAATTGGTGTCAGTGTGGAGAATGGCGCGATTCTCTTGATATGGAATTGCAGCCAAAATATCTTTGGCATCTTGATCAATACCATGCAGCAAGGCGAGAGATTGATCGCTATGGCATGCCATGACTACCTCATCAAAAAAGGCCGATCCTGAAGCGCTAATAACTTCCGCGGCGGATCCATCTTGAGCCGCATTAACACGCAAAACACCCTCGCGTTTGATGGCGACTTGATTTTGTTCAAGGGCATGCACGATACGCTTGACGTATTCACGCGACCCCCCTCGAACCGTAAGCCACTGGGGCCGATTCTGAATCTGCAGAAGCCCATGATTGTGACAAAAGCGAATCATGGTTTGGATGGGGAACTCGAGCATCTGCTCAACAGAGCATGACCATATCGCGCCGATCATGGGTAAAAAATAATTCTCTCTAAAGCTTTGACTAAAACGATTGCGATCTAAGAATGTTGCAATTGCTTCATCTGGCTCAGCATAATGATGGCCAGCTGCAATTTGATCATGAGCCAATTTGGTTGCAAGGCGATTAAAGCGCAAGATGTCATAAACCATGCGCCAAAAAGAGAGGGATAGCAAATTGGCTCGTTGACCAAATAATGAGTTGATGTCATTGCCAGCCCATTCGAGTTTAGGGTGCGCTGGATTTTTCTCGGATGTATCGATTGAAACTGAAAAAGACATTTCAGAAGGTGCTATTGGGGCCTGAATCTCTTCAAATAGTCTCACTAAGCGCGGATAAGTTTTGCGATTGAAAACTAAAAAGCCAGTATCGACGCCATAAGACAATTGTTTGCCAGTATGCTTATAAGTAAAATCGACAGTATTGCTGTGCCCGCCAATGTGGTTTCCGCCCTCATACAAGGTAAGCTCTATATTGGGTTGCTGGCGAAGTGTATATGCGCATCCTAAGCCAGAAATGCCAGCGCCAATGATGGCAATTCTTTTTTTAATCACTGCGCTTTTTCCTCTAACAGTTTTTCGATCTGCTCTGTAATTGAGCTACTAGTTGGTTTGGTGACGCTGCCAAAAGAATCGACAACATTGCCTTTACGGTCAATTAAGTATTTGTAAAAATTCCATTTAGGGGTGGTGCCTGTTTTTGCAATCAGCATTTTAAAAAAGGGATTGGGATTGCTTCCTGAAACACTGCTTTTTGCAAACATCGGAAATTTCACGTCATAGGTGTTTTTGCAGAAATCAGCAATTTCTTTATTGCTACCAGGCTCTTGCTGGCCAAAATCATTTGAAGGAAATCCTAGAACTACAAAACCTTTATCTTTGTATTGTGCGTAAATCTTTTCTAGCCCTTGGTATTGGCTTGTAAAGCCGCAAAAGCTAGCAGTATTCACCGCCAAAATGACCTTGCCTTGATATTGGCAGAGGTTTTGGGGCGCATCATCTTGTAGACGAGGGAAGGTATGGGATAACAGGGGGCTGCAGCTAGATGCAGCTTGTGCGGTGTTAAACAGGGAAAATCCAATAAAAAACAGGAAGAGCCAAACGGTCAAGCGGCGATTTACTATAGGGTTCATAAGGTCTCCATTCTTCTTGTTTTGCCTGCCAAGTCTAAGACATTCTGATGAATATCGCAGGGTAAGACTCAAAGCTATTAATATTGCAATATGAGTACATATTCTTCGCCCTCTTTTGAGTCTAAAGTTTGCACCCCGGCACAACTTCAAGAGCGTATTTCAAAATTACCAAGACCCCTTGTTTTTACCAATGGTGTCTTTGATATTTTGCATCGTGGGCATGCCAGCTATCTCGCTCAGGCACGTGCACTGGGTGCCAGCCTGGTAGTCGGAGTTAATTCAGATGCCTCAGTCAAAATGTTGGGTAAAGGTGATGATAGGCCAATCAATTCTGAAGCTGATCGCCAAGCATTGCTAGCAGCCCTAGAGAGCGTTGATTTAGTCGTGATATTTTCTGAGCAAACGCCTGTGAATTTGATTGAACAAATTCGTCCAGATATTTACGTCAAGGGCGGAGATTATGAAATCGATACCCTGGCAGAGACTAAGCTCGTAAAGACTTGGGGGGGCAAAGCTGTCGCAATCCCATTCTTATACGAGCGCTCCACTACAAGCTTGCTAGGAAAAATACGCTCGTAGAGTTTGGATTGCTTTGGTTCACTTAGTTTTTAGATATTTTTTAAAAGCCAAGCCCAAACACCACGTAACACCAGGCCTTCACTGACTTCAATCTTCTGGGTGCTTAGTAGATTCGCCTGCTGAATTTGATTCATAAGCGTCTTTGCATTGCCACCATCAAGCCAAATTTTTTCTATTGGTAAATTCATTTGTTTAGCCAGGTCTAGTGCATATTGAATTGCACCAATTTGTGCGGCATCACAACCGCCGATGATGGCTTCATTCGTAGACGTTCCAAATCCCTGCTCAGATGCATCACGTACAGCAAGCGGTAGTTGCGCAGTATTCGTTTCAAGACTTTGATGCATTAATCCAAGCCCAGGCAGAATCCAACCACCATAGTGCACTCCATTTGAGCCTAACAAATCAATGGTGGTTGCAGTGCCGGCATTGATGATGAGTGAGTTTGCTTTTGTTAGTGAACGTGCGCCAATAATGGCACTCCAGCGATCAGATCCCAATTTGCTTGGGTCTTGATAAAGTGTGCGCACTCCATCAAAGGCGTCATCACCACTAAGTTGTTTCCATTGAATATCTTGCCATTGTGGAAATAAAGACTGGAGTTGTTGGATTGCCTCTGTACCAGCAACACAGCTAAATGCAATTGCATCAGGCTTTGGCAATGTTTTAGAAATGTAATCAGCTAACTCTGCTCGATGTTCGGCTGACTTTAGTGATTGGGTGCTAATCGAACCAGAGTAATCCCACAATTTTTTTTGTTGATCGGATGGTTGCTTGCTTGACTCGACAGCAGCCCATTTGAGGCGGGTGTTACCAACATCAAAAATTAAATATAGGCTCATGGCTGGACTCTTAAGGAAACATCACCTGCATAAATAGAAATCATTCTTCCTTCTTGCTCAAGCAAGAGTGCGCCATCCATGCCGATGCCTTTTGCTAACCCATATATAGGTTCTTTACCAGCCCCAGAAAGGCAAACAGTTTGGTTTGCATAAGCATCCCATGTGCTCCATTCCTGCTGATATGGGGCAAATCCTTGAGCATCAAAATTCTGAAAGTATTGCTCCAGGGAGTCAAGCAAGCTTAACCAAAGATATTCTGCATCTGGCAGCGTTGAATCTTTTGACAGCAGATCTTCAATTGCACTAACTTTTGCGCCGACCTCATGAAGATTTTTTTCTATTGAACTTGCGTTGCGTAAATTGAGGCCAATACCAACAATCATCCAACTTGGGTCGGTCGGTTTTGCTTGCCCACCCTCAATCAAAATTCCGCCAAGTTTGGCGTTGTTTAACAGTAAATCATTTGGCCATTTGAGACGTAGGCCAGATTGCAACAGCAGCGACTTATTTAGATTGCAAGCTCTCGCAATGCCTTCAATTACCGCTAAGCCCACTAATAGACTAAGACCTGCTAATTGAGCAGGGCTTCTCTTGAAGGGGTAGGCAACGGAAAAGCAGATGGAGTCATCTGGATTTGATAACCAAGCGCGACCAGCCCTCCCTTTTCCGGCAGTTTGTCTATGGGCAATTCTGGCTACAGGGTCTATCAGTTGACCCGAGCGCCAGCGCTCCAATAGGTCATCATTGGTGGATTTGGTCTCGGCAACACGTTCAAGGATGCAATTAGCAGTCATTTCGCCATTGTAGAAAGGTCTGACCTAGAATTGTGGAATGCATGCAAAAGATCACCGCCCCCGGAAGTTGCTTTGGCCATTACAGGCAATGCCACTCGCACGTGCAATGAGTCTGATCTATGTCTTGTTGATTGTCTATATGAGCTTAAACCCATTTGATTTTGACTTTCATAATGGCATTAGCGCATATGCTTGGATTGATGCCCCGTTGCCTCGGTTTATTACGCTTTTCGATGTTTCAGTCAATATTCTGGCGTACATCCCTTTTGGATTTTTATTGGTTTTTGCTGCATATCCTCGTTGGCAAAATTTTGTGGCATTAGGTATAGCTATTGGCTTAAGTGCAGTGCTTGCGCTTACTGTGGAAACACTACAGTCATGGCTGCCAACACGCATCCCCAGTCTGATGGATTGGTGGGCCAATGTATTCGGATGTTTCTTAGGTGCGTTGTTAGCTATTCCTCTAGGCCCCCAGTGGTTATCGGGCAGCGCATTACGGCGAAGATTTGATCAGTGGTTTGGTCTGAATTGGGCTGTGTGTGCACTCTTCCTGCTTTTCCCGTGGTCGCAAATTTACCCTCAAAGCTCATGGCTAGGCGTTGGTGTCTGGGGGCATGTCATTTTTGGTTCAATTGATTGGGGCACTCTCGTAGTCAATCAAGTTGCGCAAGAGATGTTCATCACCGGCTTTTGTTGGCTTGGTGTAGCTTTGCTTCTTTCTTTAGGTATGCGTGCCAAAGCTCCGCAGTGGCAGATCTTAAATGGCTTACTCTGTTTCACAGTTGTTCTGAAGACCTTATTTACGGCCTTGCAATTTGGTGTTGAGTTCAGTTTTATTTGGCTGACTACGGGTGCATTTTGGGGAATGTTTTTATCAACTATCGCTCTACGCTGGGCCTTAGGCTTGCCTCAGAGGACTAAATGGTTTTTAGCAATCTCTTGTTTGATTGGCGTTACTGTCGTGATTAACATAATGCCCGATAATCCCTATTTCATTTTGACTTTAAGGCATTGGAATCAAGGACGGTTATTGCACTTTAATGAATTGATGCAGTGGGTTTCAGTGATATGGCTACCCATGGCTATTGTTTGGATGATTCGGAATGCGTTTCGTCCTCAACCACACTCCCAATACTAAATAAATTTACTTATGGCTTTTTCTCATCACTTATTTTTTTGTTTAAATCAACGTAGTAACGGTGAAGATTGCTGTGATCGTCATAATGCATTTGCTTTATTTGAGTATGCAAAAAATAGGGTCAAAGAATTAGGTCTTGCAGGCCCTGGAAAAATTCGGGTCAATAAAGCGGGCTGCTTAGACCGTTGCGCTGATGGTCCGGTAATGGTTGTGTATCCAGAGGGTATTTGGTATACCTTGATTGATCAAGAGGATGTAGAAGAGATCATTCAATCCCATTTAATTAAAGGCATCCCCGTTGCTCGTTTGCAACTTACCTAAGTTGCAATGATCATTTTTATTGTTGAAAGTATTTTGTATGAATAGTCGCACTAAATTAATTCAGATTGATGGAATTGTTGGTCCAATCGAAATGTCGATTGATCTCCCTGATGAGTTGAAGAGTGATCCAACCTTTCAAGTGCGCGGCCTTGCTTTAGTAGCTCATCCTCATCCGCTGATGGGTGGAACAATGGATAACAAGGTTGCCCAAACAATGGCCCGTTCATTCAACCAATTGGGCTATGTCAGCGTGCGCCCTAATTTTCGGGGTGTTGGTGGAACGGCTGGTGTGCATGATGATGGCGTTGGTGAGTTAGAAGATTTATTGCATGTCACTGAGTGGATGCAAACTCCATCTAGCTGGTCTCAGTTTGAAGCGACATCTAATCAGCCTTGGGTTAACTCGGCCAATACCTTACCTTTAGTAGTTTCTGGATTTTCATTTGGTAGCTTTGTTGGTAGCCATCTGGTTCAGCGATTGGCTGAGTTAGGTCGACCTGCTGAAAGATTGGTGATGGTGGGAAGTGCTGCGGGCAAATGGACCTTAGCGCAAGTTCCTGCTGACACCATCTTGATTCATGGTGAATTGGATGAAACGATTCCATTGATTGATGTGCTTGACTGGGCCCGCCCTCAAGAACTAACGGTTCAAGTAGTTCCTGGAGCTGATCATTTTTTCCATCGCAGATTACATTGCATTCGCAATATCATTACTGGTGCTTGGCTGGGAATGCCAGATCACCGCAAACAATAAAACCTAAAGAACAGAACAAGAACAAAGAACATCACTATGGCTGAAGAAAAATCGTTAATTGAATACCCTTCTTTATTCCCTATTAAGGTGATGGGAAAAAATATTCCTGAATATTTGCCAGCGATTGTGCACATTGCAAAACAGCTTGACCCGACCTTTGATGAAAGCAAGGTAGAGCAGCGACCTTCAAAAGATGGAAATTATTTAGGTATTACATTGCCAATTACTGCAACCAGTCGTGAGCAATTAGATGAGCTCTATCGCACGCTCTCTACCCATCCCCTCGTGAGCATAGTTCTTTAAAGCTTTATGAGGGTTTTAATTAAACATCTTGGAGTAGCTGATTACGCTAAAACGTATGAGGCAATGCAGGTGTTTACTAAAGAGCGTGCTGCAAATACTTCAGATGAGATCTGGGTGCTAGAGCACCCTCCAGTATTTACTTTGGGGTTGGCGGGTGACGCTGGCAATTTGCACTCACCAAGCAATCAGATTCCGATGGTTCAAGTAGACCGAGGTGGTGAGATTACCTATCATGGTCCAGGGCAGCTTGTGGTCTATCTATTGTTGGATTTAAAGCGCTTAGGAATCTACGTTAAAGAGTTGGTTTTTCGAATTGAGCAAGCATTAATTGATACTTTGTCAGACTTTGGGATCCAAGCAGAGAGAAAATCTGGCGCCCCTGGAATTTATGTTTCTGAACAGGGCGGAGTGCCTAACGAGTGGGTTGGGTCTAAGGTGGCCGCCCTTGGATTGAAAGTCTCTAAAAGTTGCTCCTATCATGGCCTGGCGCTAAATGTAGCCACCGATTTGGAGGCATTTGGACGTATCCACCCCTGTGGATATCAGGGCTTAAAGACGGTAGATATGCAAACCCTCGGGATCAAGGACAATATAGGCATGATTAGCCAAGTGCTTTTGAAGCATTTGCAAAAGCAGCTAATGTTAGATGGGCTAGAGAGCTAGATAACTCTGAATGACAATGAATAAATCCGATCCCAAGCAGACGATTGAAGAGCGTCAAGATCTTCAATACGATGCCACTCGAAAACAAAAATCGAGTGAGAAGACTGCTCGTATTCCGATCAAAATTGTTCCTCTTGAAGAGGTGCTAAAAAAACCTGATTGGATTCGGGTGAAAGCGGCCTCTGGAAATTCTCGATTTGCTGAAATCAAAAAGATTCTTCGTGAAAACGAACTGGTGACTGTTTGCGAAGAGGCAAGCTGTCCAAATATCGGTGAATGTTTTGGTAAAGGAACTGCGACATTCATGATCATGGGTGATAAGTGCACAAGGCGTTGCCCGTTTTGCGATGTAGGCCATGGAAGACCTGATCCGCTTGATCAAAAAGAGCCCGCCAATTTGGCTCGCACTATTGCAGCCTTAAAACTGAACTACGTAGTTATTACTAGCGTCGACCGCGATGATCTGCGTGACGGTGGCGCTATGCATTACGTAGACTGCATTACGCAGTCTCGTGAACTTTCGCCATCCACTCGCATAGAGGTGTTGGTGCCAGATTTCCGTGGGCGCCTAGACAAGGCATTGGATATTTTTGCCGAGCATGCCCCCAGCGGTTTACCGGATGTGATGAATCACAATTTAGAAACAGTCCCGCGTTTGTATAAACAGGCTCGTCCAGGCGCAGACTATTTGCATTCTTTAAAGTTATTGAAAGAGTTCAAAGAGCGCTTTCCACATATTCCAACTAAGAGTGGATTGATGGTCGGACTTGGTGAGACTGATGAAGAAATACTGGAAGTCATGCGTGATATGCGCGAGCACAACATTGATATGTTGACCATTGGACAATATCTTGCACCTTCAGGTCATCACTTACCCGTGACACGCTATGTACATCCAGATGTATTCAAGATGTTTGAAGAAAAAGCTTATGAAATGGGCTTTTCTCATGCGGCAGTAGGTGCTATGGTGCGCTCCAGCTATCACGCTGATCAGCAGGCACATGGAGCGGGTGTTGTCTAAAGGCCTTGTTCGGCCTTGCCTGCTGGCAACCTTTTTTCTCCTATTAGTTGCTTGTAGCCCAAAGCTCAATTGGCGAACAGTGCAATCACCGGAACAAAGATATACAGCCTTATTTCCTGGTAAACCAGATAAGTTAGAGCGTCAGATTCCATTTGGCGATCAAGAGTTTCATCAGGCCCTAGAGGCTGTCAAGATTGATGACGATATTTACTCCATCAGCACTATTGAAATACCAGCACAACAAGCCGATTCTGATTCGATCAAGAAAATTACTGCGCAGTTGCAAAGTAATTTGTTAGATAGGGCGAAAGCTTCTGGTGGATCTGTTGCTACTGAAGTAGCCAATTTTCAAAATAGTCAACATCAACGTATTGCAACAACCGACTATTACATTGTCTTTAATCAACCCAGCAAAGCTCAGCAAGCTATGCGAGTTCGGTGGATTACTCGAACAGGTGAGAATAAGAGTGTGTGGGTATATCAAATATCGGTGTTGCACTCTAATGCAAATACCAATGATGCAAAAGCGCTTTTATCTAAAGAAGAATACGCAAACTTTTTTAATGAATTTGTTCTAGAGTAAAAATTCTGGAACAAAGAAATTACCGAGAGAAATTATTTCCCTTGCTCAAGGGCAGCTACTTTTGCTTCAAGCACTTCTAATTTTTCTCTAGTTTTTGCAAGAACCTTGGTTTGCAATTCAAATTCTTCGCGAGTAACCAAATCCATCTTTTGGAAGCCTTGGTTCATCATGGCTCGTACATTTTTTTCGATCTCTTGTGCTGGTGAATTGCGAATAGCCTCACCTACTTTGTTTTGCATGTCGTTGGCAATGCGCTGAATTTGCTCGAGGATTTCGCCAGGTTTTTGCATGATGGGTTCTTTATTGGGATTAGTGGTTGCGTAAAACACACAGATTGATATTTTAATTTGAGGCACCAAAAATGGGGAAAAACGTTAAAAAAGCCTAAAAACTGAAGAAATTCACATAATAGGTGCAATATAAAGCACCAAAAAAGTGCATTGGCATTAATAAGGGGAATGACTGGGAATTCAAAAGGGGTCAGCCCCTCATCATCACCACATGCAATAAGCATTAATCCCTTTTTTGAATACAAACAGTAAGGAGTAATACATGAAAACTTTACACAAGAGAGCAATTTCTGCAGCAGCAGTTGCGTTGCTATCAGGTTTGGCGTGTTCTTCAGCATTCGCTGCTGATACACCAACCGATCCAGAAGATGCTGGTAGTCCCATCGCTGCAAACGTAACAATCGTTAACGACTATCGGTATCGTGGTATCAGCCAATCAAACTTTAAGCCAGCGATTCAAGGTGGCTTTGATTACGCTCATGAGAGCGGTTTCTACATTGGCAACTGGAACAGCTCGATTAGCTGGATCAGTGACTACTATGGACCAAGTGGCGGCTGGAACGGCAAAGGAAATTCTTCTTCGGCTGGTGTATCTTCTCAGATCGAAATGGATTTTTATGCGGGCTTTAAGAAAGAATTTTTAGGGGAAGGGTTCGCATCTGATTTCGGTGTTCTACAGTACTACTACCCAACATCTGGAATTCCTAACACAAGTGGTTACACCGCTAATCCGAATACAACAGAAATTTATGCAGCGCAAAACTTTGTGTTTGGCCCAATTACTGGATTCGCTAAAGTGTCCTATGCTGTCTCAACGTTATTTGGAACAGTAAATTCAACTGGATCTTATTACCCTGATTTGACTTTGAATTACGATACTGGCGTATGGGGTCTGACGCTTAATGGCCACGTAGGCTACCAATATGTTGCTGGTAATGTGAAAAATAGCTCACCTAACAACTGGGTAAACAACACAGTGCCAAATGGAACTTCAAATAGCTCCCTTTACTCCTACACAGACTGGAAACTTGGCGTAACAAAAGACTTCGGTGGTGGCTTATCAGGCGCTCTAGCATACGTTGGTACAAATGCTCCAACGTATAAAGGTGCTTACTCCTACACAAGCCCCTCAGGCAAGAACTTGGGTCAAGCCGGCGGCTTAATTTCCTTAACCAAGACTTTCTAATTTCCACCTCTGAACGGAGATACACATGAAATTAATTACCGCAATCATCAAGCCCTTCAAGCTTGACGAAGTGCGCGAAGCTCTCTCGGAAGTGGGAGTTTCGGGCATTACCGTCACTGAAGTTAAAGGCTTTGGTCGTCAAAAAGGTCACACCGAGTTGTATCGCGGTGCTGAGTATGTTGTAGATTTTTTACCTAAGGTAAAAATTGAAGCTGCTGTTGAAGATGGCATCTTGGAGCGTGCGATTGAAGCAATTGAAAAATCTGCACGTACTGGCAAGATTGGTGATGGCAAGATTTTTGTCTCTCCAGTTGAGCACGTCATTCGTATTCGTACCGGTGAAACCGGCGCGTCGGCACTTTAAAGAGAGGTTCAAAATGTTAACTTGGATGAAACGACTTGTTGCTGGCGGTGCGATGGCCTTGGCCATTGGCGCTACTGGCGTAATGGTGACTTCGCCAGCCCATGCTGATGAAGTTAAAAAGCCAGCAGTAACTGCACCTGCCGCAACTCCAGCTGCAGAACCTGCGCCCGTGCTTTGTTCTGAGAAGTGTAATAAGGCTGATACAGCATGGATGATGGTATCCACTGCATTGGTGTTATTGATGACACTTCCAGGCTTGGCTTTGTTCTACGGTGGCTTAACTCGTAGCAAAAATATCCTCTCCATTTGCATGCAATGCTTCATGGTCTTCTCTTTGATTACAGTGCTCTGGTCTATTTATGGCTATAGCTTTGCATTTACAGAAGGTGGGGCATTTTTAGGTGGACTTGATCGCCTGTTCTTGGGTGGCATGAATCCAGATTCAGTAGCAGCAACCTTTAGTAAGGGTGTTGTGATTCCTGAATATGTATTTATGGCTTTCCAAGCAGTGTTTGCAACGATTACATGCTGCTTGATCATTGGTTCTTTTGCAGAACGCGCTAAGTTTTCTGCAATCCTAGTGTTCATGATCATTTGGTTCACATTCAGCTACTTGCCTATCGCTCACATGGTTTGGTTCTGGCCTGGTCCAGATGACATTAAAGATGCTGCTTCTCTCGAGGCTATTACAGCCCGTGCTGGTTGGTTGTGGCAGAAAGGTGTTCTCGACTTTGCTGGCGGTACCGTTGTTCACATCAATGCCGCGATCGCTGGTTTGGTGGGTTCGTTTGTGATCGGCAAACGTATTGGTTACGGTAAAGAAGCAATGAAACCACATAACCTTGTTTATGTAATGACTGGTGCTGCACTCTTGTGGTTCGGTTGGTTTGGTTTCAATGCAGGTTCTGCACTTGAAGCAAACGGTAGCGCTGCATTGGCATTCGTAAATACTTACTTGGCAACCGCTGCTGCTGTATTGGGCTGGTCTGTTGCTGAATGGGTTCTCAAAGGTAAGCCTTCCATGTTGGGCGCTGCATCTGGTTGCGTAGCAGGTCTAGTAGCGATTACTCCTGCAGCTGGTTTTGCTGGTCCAATGGGCTCAATCGTTATTGGCTTAATCGCTGGCGTAGTTTGCCTTTGGGGTGTTACTGGTCTCAAGAAAATCTTGGGCTCTGATGACAGCTTGGACGTTTTTGGTGTTCACGGCGTAGGCGGTATCACTGGTGCTTTATTGACCGGCGTATTTGCTGACCCTGCTTTGGGTGGCTCAGGCATTTGGGATTACGTAGCAAATGCTGTTGCTCCTGATTACTCAATCGCTAGCCAATTATGGATTCAGGCACAAGGCGTAATTACTACTGTGATTTGGTCTGGCGTAGTTTCTTACATCGCTTTCAAATTGATCGATATCGTGATCGGTTTGCGTGTGAAGGAAGAAGAAGAGCGCGAAGGCTTGGATATCAGCTCACATGGTGAGTCTGCCTACGAGTCTTAATCTGTTTTACCCCTCGCCGGACGGCTTTTAAGGGCTGTTCGGTACTTTAAGCGCGGGATCCTAGGATCCCGCGTCTTTCTTTTAAAAATCTTACAATGGTGGAATGGTTCCACATCTCATTACTGCCCTAAGTGGCCCTTTACTCGAACTCGAGTCAAAGGTGCTTGAAGCAACCCCAACCATTGAGCGCTGGTTCAGGCTTGAGTGGCAAGAGCACACGCCGCCATTCTATTGTTCGGTTGATTTACGAAATTCAGGTTTCAAGCTCGCCCCAGTTGATACCAATTTGTTTCCTGGAGGATTCAATAACCTCTCTCCGCAAATGTTGCCTTTAGCAGTTCAGGCTGCAATGGCTGCGATCGAGAAGATTTGTCCAGAAGCAAAAAATTTATTGTTGATACCTGAGCGTCATACTCGTAATACTTTCTATTTACAGAATATTGCTCGCCTGTCTTCAATTCTGCGTCAAGCAGGATTGAATGTTCGCTTAGGAACTTTTTCTGAAGAGATTAAGAAGCCAACCTGGATTGAATTACCAGATGGCAATCGACTTCTTATGGAACCTTTATCGCGTTTGGGTTTGAAGAAACAACGCTTGGGTTTGAAGGACTTTGATCCTTGTTCTATTTTATTGAACAATGACTTGTCTGCTGGTATTCCACCTATTTTGGAGAACATATACGAGCAATATTTATTGCCAGGTCTGCATGCTGGATGGCATGTACGTCGTAAGTCTAATCACTTTGCCGCGTATGAAGAAGTGGCGAAGAAGTTTGCAAAAGTAGTTGATATTGATCCGTGGATGATTAATCCGTACTTTACAAGTTGCTCAAATATTAATTTTCATGAGCGTAAAGGTGAGGATGAGCTTCAAGCCGCAGTAGAGCAGGTGCTCAAAAAGACTGCAAAGAAATATCGTGAATACGGAATTAAAGATAAGCCTTATGTTGTGGTGAAGGCTGATGCTGGTACCTACGGTATGGGCGTGATGGTGGTGAATGATCCGGCACAACTCAAAGGCTTGAACCGCAAAGACCGAAACAAGATGAGCGTTGTAAAAGAAGGTCTTGAAGTTAGCGATGTATTGATTCAGGAGGGGGTTTATACCTTTGAGAAAGTCAATGAAGCTGTCGCCGAGCCGGTTGTTTATATGATTGATCGATATGTGATTGGCGGTTTCTATCGCGTTCACACTGATCGTGGCCCTGATGAAAATCTCAATGCGCCAGGCATGCATTTTGTTCCGCTTGCATTTGAGCAAAACTCGATGCCAGACCTAGCCGCTAAACCGGGCAGTGCGGCCCCCAATCGATTCTATCTATACGGTGTTGTTGCTCGATTGGCTTTGTTGGCTGCCTCACTCGAATTAGAGAGAACCGATCCCGATATGGAAGTGGCATAAGTCCTGCTCTGAGGGCTACAGAAAATATGGATCTTTTATTTATTGCCGACCCCCTAGAATCTTTCAAGATTAAAAAAGATTCCACTTTGGCAATGATGCGTGTGGCTCAAGAGGCGGGGCATCATTTATGGTTTTGCCAAAGTCGCAATATCTTATGGAAAGATAATTTAATTGTTGCAGATTGTCAGAGCTTGCAGATTAAGCCTGCCTCGACATCCTGGTTTGAATTGGGTGCGCTCGAATCACGTTCTCTAAATACTTTCTCAGCAGTGCTCATGAGAACAGATCCTCCATTTGATATTGAGTATCTCAACACCACTTGGTTGCTTTCTGCCGCGGAAAGACAAGGCGCAAAAGTTTTTAATAATCCAAGTGCCGTTCGTGACCATTCTGAAAAACTTTCCATTACTGAGTTCCCTGAACTAATTCCCCCAACATTAGTCACTCGCGAGTTAAGAGCGGTTGAAGAGTTTCATCGGCAACATCGTGACATCGTCATTAAGCCTCTTGATGGTATGGGTGGGATGGGTGTATTTAGGGTGGGCGCTGATGGTTTAAATTTAGCTAGCATCGTAGAAACTCTGGGTGAGAACGGTGCAAGAACATTAATGGTTCAGCGTTTTCTGCCGGAGATTGCCCAAGGCGATAAGCGTGTATTGCTAATTGGTGGGGAGGTAGTGCCATTTGCTTTAGCCCGCATCCCTCAGGGTTCCGAAATTCGGGGCAATTTGGCTGCTGGCGGTAAAGGTGTTGCAATGCCATTAACGGATGCTGAAAAGCAGGTTGCAGAGAAGTTAGCTCCTATTTTGAATCAACGAGGTTTATTCTTAGTGGGATTGGATTTGATCGGCGGTCGTCTTACTGAAATTAATGTGACTAGTCCGACCTGTTTTGTTGAAATAACAGATCAAACCCAGTTTGATGTACCCCAATTTTGGTTAAAGGCGCTTGAAAGGGCGGTGTCATAACATGGCAGGAATCGTAATTGTTGCGCATACCCCGGTAGCTAGCGCAATGCTAGGATTTGTTGAGCATACATTTGGCGCATTACCTGAACGAATTCGAGCCGTGGATATTCCACCTCACGAAGATATTAAAGCCAGTTTCGATCGTGTTCTAAAAGCTGCTTACGGCGTGAATTCGGGTAACGGCATTCTGATTTTGACGGATGTGATGGGTGCGACACCTGCAAACGTGGCTTCTAAGTTAGAGGGTTTGGGTCCGCTATCAGGCCTGAATACCCCCGTCATTGTTTTAGCGGGTTTAAATCTGCCGATGTTGATGCGTTGTATTTCACATCGCACCGAGGATCTTGAAGAGTTGGCCAAAAAGGCTTTAGCTGGTGGTCAGAATGGCATTTTGCGCTTAGGTGCAAAAGTAAGCCAAGTGTAAATAGGAGAGAAGCGGAATATGCCTGTTGCTGAAATTGAGATTATCAACAAATTGGGTTTGCATGCAAGGGCTTCAGCCAAGCTCTCGCAGTTAGCTGCGCAGTTTCCTTGTGAAATATTGTTGTCACGTAACGGGCGTCAAATTAATGCAAAGAGCATTATGGGCGTGATGATGTTGGCAGCGGGTATTGGTAGCACGGTTACGTTGGAGACTGTTGGCGAGAAGGCGGATGAGGCTATGGAAGCTCTCACAGCATTAATTAATGATCGCTTTGGAGAAGGCGAATAAGCATGACATTTGCATTGCACGGAATTCCAGTATCAAAAGGCATTGCGATTGGCAAGGCCGTACTGATTTCGCGCGCGGCATTAGAAGTAAGTCATTATTTAGTTGAGCCGGGTAAAGAAGAGACTGAGGCCAAAAAATTATTAGATGCGTTTGATCAAGTGCGTTTGGAGTTGGATCAATTGCGTCAAGGATTGCCCAAGGATGCTCCGCAGGAGATGGCGGCATTTTTAGATGTACATGGCATGATCTTGGTCGATCCCGCTCTTGCAGAAAAGCCGCTTAAATTGATTCGTACCCAGCGACTCAATGCTGCTTGGGCCTTGACTACGGAGCTCAACGATCTGTTAGAACAGTTTGCGGAAATTGAGGATCCCTATTTAAAAGAGCGCGCGAATGATATTCGTCAAGTTGCAGAGCGCGTCATTAAGGCGATTAATTCACAAAAAGATACTCTGGAAACTGAGTTCTTGCCATCGAGCGATGTAGGTGTCGAGTCCATCATTGTTGCCCATGATATTGCTCCGCATGACATGTTGCGCTTCAAAGATCATGCATTTACTGGTTTCGTAACAGATCTTGGTGGAAAAACTTCTCACACTGCGATTGTTGCGCGAAGCATGGAGATTCCAGCGGTAGTTGGTGTACGACATGCTAGCGAAATGATTCGTCATGGTGACTGGCTCATTTTGGATGGCGAGCAAGGTATGGTCGTTGTTGCTCCTGATGAGCAATTATTGGCCGAATATCGCAAGCTACAAACACAGGCTGCAAAAGATGCGCGAAAACTTCAACAGTTAAAACACGCAAAAACGGAAACTTTAGATCGTGTTGATATTGAGCTTTTTGCCAATATTGAGTTACCTGAAGATGCTATACAAGCAGTGAAGTTAGGCGCAGTTGGTGTTGGCCTATTCCGTTCTGAGTTTTTATTCATGGATCGCAAGCAAGCCTTGCCGGATGAAGAACAGCAATACCAGGAATACCGTCGGGTCATTGACTTGATGCATGGCTTGCCAGTTAACATTCGAACGATTGACGTTGGTGCTGATAAGGCATTAGGCATGGGTGGAGCCGAAGTTTCGCAAACTGGCACATCACCATTGGGTTTGCGAGCAATTCGTTGGTCCTTAACTGAGCCAGAAATTTTTCTCACTCAGCTAAGAGCAATATTGCGAGCATCTGCCCACGGTCAAGCACGCATCATGATTCCAATGCTTGCTCATGCAAAAGAAATTGATGAAACATTTCGCTTGATTGAAAAAGCGAAACAGCAGTTGCTACAGCGTGGGCAGTCATTTAATCCCAATATTCAAGTGGGCGCGATGATTGAAATTCCTGCGGCTGCACTAGTACTTCCTTTATTTATTGACCGATTTGATTTTTTATCAATCGGCACTAATGACTTAATTCAGTACACCCTGGCGATTGATCGTGCAGATCATGCAGTGGCGCATCTATACGATCCATTGCATCCTGCAATTCTCAATTTAATTGCCAACATCATTGAGCAAGCAAAGCGTGCGGGTGTGCCAGTGGCAGTCTGTGGCGAGATGGCGGGCGATCCCAGCTTAACGAAGTTGTTGCTTGCGATGGGCTTAACTGATTTTTCAATGCACTTCAGTCAGCTGTTGTTAGTGAAGCGGGAAATTCTGCAGGCTAATGCGGGCATCTTAAAGGCTCGCTTCCCACGCGTTCTAAAAGCTTACGAGCCTGAGGCTCAAGCAAAAGCCTTGGAGCGTTTGTTCTCCTCTTAACTAGAGTGATGTTTTCCGCAAACTGGGCAGTCAGGGTTGCGGGCTATTTTGATTTGATCTACTTGTGTGGTGCGAGCATTCCAAAGCAACATACGCCCGACTAGCGACTCACCAAAACCAATGATGACCTGAAGTGCTTGCGCAGCTTGAATGGTGCCAATGATGCCAACGAGCGGAGAAAAAATGCCCATGCTAGAGCAACTAACTTCTTCGAAGTTTTCATCGGGGGAGAAGATACAAGCATAGCAAGGGGAGGCTTCAATTCGAGGATTAAATACGGAAACTTGCCCATCAAAGCGCAGTGCAGAGCCTGAAACTAGTGGTGTTTGATGTTGAACGCAGGATGCATTGATGAGCTGCCTAGTTTTAAAGTTGTCAGTGCAATCTAAAACAACATCAACTGTAGGTAAAAGTTTAGCTAGAAGAGTGGCGGTAATTTTCTCTTGAATGCTATCAACTTGAATGCTTGAGTTCAGTTGAGCTAAAAAATTCTCACCTGAGCCTACTTTGCTTTTGCCAACCATCTGTTCGGTATGCATGATTTGTCGTTGGAGATTGGTTAGCTCCACTACATCATGATCAACGAGCGTGATTTTGCCAATGCCCGCAGCCGCCAAGTAGGGTGCAGCTGCGCTACCTAGACCCCCGGCGCCAATGATTAAGGCATGGCTGCGTAATAACTTTTCTTGACCCTCAACATCGATATCCTCAAGCAATAAATGTCTTGAGTAGCGAAGTAACTGCTCATCATTCATATTTTCTGAATGCTATTCAAGCTTAGATGACGAGCGTTTAACGGGTTGACCATTAATAAATGCCACTGCTTGCGTTAGCATGAAATCGTCAGCGCTGCCCAATTCAACAGGCTTCTTGTTTTTATCCTTTTCTTTTTCCTCAGGAGTTTTCTTAGCATTCTTATCTTCAATGCGCTGAAGTTCCTGAAGACGTCGTTCTTCGCGATCTTTAATTAACTTATCTTCGGCAGATTGCTTATTGCGTAAGTGTTTTTCGCTATCAATCTCGCGCGTAGTCAACACATCATCAGGATCGCCATCTTTATTTTGATCAACTGGAATATCTGGTTTAATGCCAAACGCCTGAATAGACTTGCCACTTGGTGTGTAGTAATAGGCGGTTGTGATTTTGAGGGCCGAGTCATTTGTTAATGGACGAACAGTTTGTACAGAGCCTTTACCAAAAGTGGTTTTGCCAATAATGGTTGCCCGTTTGTAATCTTGTAAGGCACCGGCAACAATTTCAGAGGCTGATGCTGAATACGCATTGACGAGAACGACCATCGGCAATTTCTTGAAGATGGGAGGAACGCTTGCCAATGGATCACCTGGTTCACTGAGGCGGTACATTGCCGGAGTGGCGTTAAAGACCTGCTTGGAATCAGGGGCCTGACCCTTGGTAGAGACAATCACAGAGTCTGCAGGCAAGAATGCTGCGGCAACCCCAACGGCACCTTGTAATAGGCCGCCACCGTTATTGCGCAGATCCAAAATAATGCCCTTCAATTTTGGATCTTGATTGGCGAGATCGGTCAGCTTTTTAGCAAGATCTGGAACCGTACGTTCTTGAAAGCTAGTAATGCGAACCCAAGCGATGTCGTTGTCAAGAATTTTGGCTTTGACGGATTGCACTTTGATTTCAGCGCGAGTAATCGTTACTGGAAAGCTACGTTCCTCACTTTTGCGATAAACCGTTAAGGTGATTTTTGTACCAGGGGTACCACGCATAGTGCGCACTGCTTTATCAAGAGACATGCCACGAACAGGTTTGTCATCTAAGCGAGTGATTAAATCTCCCGCTTGCAAGCCTGCGCGTGCAGCTGGACTATCTTCAATTGGATTGAGTACTTTTACTACGCCATCTTCGGAAGTGATTTCAATTCCGAGTCCTGCGAATTTCCCAGAGGTTTGCTCTTGCATCTCTGCAAAGTCTTTTTTATCCAAGAAAGTGGAGTGTGGATCAAGACTGCTGACCATGCCTTTGACTGCATCTGTTAAGAGCTGCTTATCTTCAATAGGCTCTACGTATTCACGTTTGATTTGAGCAAACACATTAGAGAGTGTGCGCAGCTCATCTAAAGGCAGCTGTCCACCTTGTTGCGCAGTTGCGGATAGCTGAATGGTAGCGGCTACGCCGGCAATCAAACCAATGGCAATCAGTGCAAAGTTCTTCAGAAATTTACGCATATTTTTTTAGGACTTAATCTAAGTAGAAGTGTTGTATTGGCTTGAGGTTATCGTCTAGTTCATAAACTAGCGGTACGCCATTCGGTACGTTGACTTCCATGATGGCTTCATCCGACATTTGGTCAAGGTATTTAATCAAGGAGCGAATGCTATTGCCATGTGCGACAAGTAATACCCGCTTGTTTGCTTTCAGTGCGGGAGCAATCGATTCATTCCAAAGCGGTAATACACGCTCAACGTTATCTTTGAGACACTCACCCAGAGGAATATCAGAAGGATTGAGTTTGGAGTAACGCGTATCATTTTTTGGATTACGCTCATCATCCATTTCAAGAAGCGGTGGGCGCACATCATATGAACGTCGCCATATGTGAACTTGTTCGTCACCATATTTAGCAGCGGTTTCAGCTTTGTTCAAACCTGTTAGTGCGCCGTAATGTCGTTCATTTAATCTCCAGCTATGTACTACTGGAATCCACATGAGGTCCATAGTGTCTTGAACATGCCAAAGGGTGCGAATGGCGCGTCTTAAAACTGAGGTGTAGGCGATATCAAATTCATAGCCCGCTTTTCGAAGATTTTCACCCGCAGCCAGCGCTTGTTCGGTGCCTTTTGGGGTTAAGTCAACATCCGCCCAGCCAGTGAAGCGGTTTTCAAGGTTCCAGGCGGATTCGCCATGACGAATAAGGACAAGTTGTTTCATAGAGCCATTCTATAATCTGATGATGAACTTTCTCACGCAAATTGATAATTTAGCGCTTATAGCCCTGTTGTTGGTATCGGGCGCTGCGCTTTTCCTGCCTACATTATCTACGCTTATTAGCGGTAAAGGCTTATCGCCTACTGAGGCCACTATTTGGATTAATCGTCGTAAGGCGTATGTTTTGGATTTACGTTCTGAGGACGCCTATAAAGCTGGTCATTTACCAGGCGCAAAATCCGCCAATGCTTCTGGTCTAACTGCCGCGATTGAGGGGATGAAGCTAGATCGCAAACACCCAGTAGTTTTGGTGTGTGACACTGGTGCGCACTCACGCAAAGCCATTGCTGAAGTGAAAGGTCTTGGATTTTCTGAAGTCGGCATTTTGGAAGGCGGTGTACAGGCATGGAAGGTTGCCGCACTGCCTTTGGTGAAACAAGGTAAGTGATATGCCACAAGTAACAATGTACAGCACTCAAGTTTGCCCATACTGTGTGATGGCTGAAAAGCTCTTGGTAAAAAAGGGTGTAAATAATTTAGAAAAGATTCTGATTGATCGTGATCCAGCCCAGCGTGAAACCATGATGACAAGAACAGGGCGTCGGACAGTGCCTCAAATTTATATCGGTGATATCCATGTTGGTGGATATGATGATTTGGTAGCCTTGGATCGTGCTGGCAAACTCGATCCATTATTGGTTTAATAGATACAACATTAAGAAAGTTTGTAATGACTGAACAATCTTCTGCACCTAGTGCTACAAATTCTGAAGCAAAAGACCCATCTTTTCGCATACAGCGTATTTATTTAAAAGACTTATCTCTTGAGCAACCTAATGCTCCTGAGATTTTCTTGGTAGTCGCAGAACCACAAGTACAAGTGGAAGTGGACATTGCGGTAAAGCGAATCAATGATGAACTGTTTGAGGTTTCTTTGAGTTCTACTCTGACAGCGCGAGTTGAGGGCAAAGTGTTGTTTTTGGTTGAGGCTAATCAGGCTGGTATTTTTGAATTCAATAATATCCCCGCAGAACAAGTGGATCCGATGTTAGGTATTACTTGCCCAACTATTTTGTATCCATACTTGCGTTCAAATATGGCTGATGTGATCAGTCGTGCTGGCTTCCAGCCAATTCACTTAAATGAAATTAATTTCCACGGCATGTACGAGCATAGATTGATGCAGGCACAACAGACTGCAACGAGCTCTGATAATGATGGTGCTGATGAGAGCAAAATTATTCTCCCGAATTAAATTTCCTAGGCTGAGTCACTCATTATGAAAGTGACATTGCTCGGTGCTGGCGCATGGGGGACTGCAATGGCCTCCCAGGCGGCCCGTCAACTACGTGAAGAAGATGTTTGTTTGTGGTCTCGTAGCGCAGATCAATTAAAGGCAATTTCCCAGAGCGGCGAAAACCAAGCCTATCTTCCTGGCATTTCTTTGTCGAAGAATCTTCATCTTGAGAGTGACTTTGTTGCAGCTGTAAAAAGGCTGGGTGTTGATGATTTGCTAGTGATTGCAACCCCGATGTCAGGCTTATCAGAAATGATTGCGCGGGTTCTGGATTTGGCTGATCATTCATTGAATATTGTTTGGCTCTGTAAGGGCTTAGAGCCTGCAACAGCTCTGTTGCCGCATCAAGTAGTTGAGCGTGAAGATCGACTACATAGTCATGGCATCCAGCATGCATACGGCGCCTTATCTGGCCCCAGTTTTGCTCAGGAAGTCGGCTCTGGAATGCCTTGTGCATTAACGATTGCTAGTTCATCCGAGCGTCTTTGCAAAATTGTGCAAGCGGCATTTCATCATGGCAATATGCGCGTTTACTCAAGCGATGATTTGATTGGTGTTGAGTTGGGCGGCGCCGTTAAGAACGTTTTAGCCATTGCTGCCGGCATTGGTGATGGCTTAGATCTTGGCTTAAATGCTCGTGCTGCTGTATTAACTCGTGGCTTGGCCGAAATGATGCGCTTGGTAAAAGCTGCAGGTGGCAAATCCGAGACCTGTATGGGATTAACTGGAGTGGGAGATTTAATTCTGACGGCCACCGGTAATCTCTCTCGTAATCGTCGGGTGGGCCTCGAGTTAGCATCTGGCAAATCTCTAAATGAAATATTGGAAAATTTAGGGCATGTTGCAGAGGGTGTTTTATGCGCTGCTGCGGTAGGAGATCTTGCCAAGCGATTGAATGTCGAGATGCCTATCACCGCCATGATGGGCGATGTCCTATCAGGTAAGCTTCAAGCGCAAGATGCAGTCAAAAAATTGATGGGACGTGATCCCAAAATTGAATCGTAATTTGACTTCGTTTACTTACCACCTATAAATTCATTCTGGCGCCAAGCTTCATAAGCAACAATTGCTACAGTGTTCGACAGGTTAAGGCTACGACTATTGTCTTTCATCGCTAGTCTTAATTGGTTGTTGGTCGGAATGGAATTGCGCACCTCATCGCTTATGCCTTTTGTTTCAGAGCCGAAAACAAAATAGTCATTCGCTTGAAATTTACTCTCATGAAACTTGCCGCTGCCTTTGGTGGTTAGGGCAAAGAGACGTTGTGGTTGAGGGGATTCGTTTTTGAGGAACTCCGACCAGCTTTGGTGAATCTTAATGCTTGCAAACTCGTGATAGTCCAAGCCAGCCCGTCTCAACTTTGCATCTTCCATTGGAAAGCCTAGGGGCTCTATCAGATGTAGTTTTGCACCTGTGTTGGCGCATAGGCGAATGATGTTGCCTGTGTTTGGGGGGATTTCTGGCTCGAATAAAACAATATTAAACATATGAATTCTTTACTTTATGCAACTCATGGCGCTCAGTTTATGGGTTTAGTTTAGTGGTTCTTAACAATACCCAATTACTAACCCAGACAACACCAATTATTTTGAGGGTGCGGGCAATCTCATTTAATGTTGCCCCACTAGTCATGACATCATCAAAGATGACAACAGATTTACCTTTAAGCGATTCGATGTCTTTTGCATCAACATAAAACATCTGACGTATGTCATGTTTTCGTTCTGAGAAGTTTTTCCCCGCCTGATGCTCTATGTCATGAAATCGTTTCAGAGTGGAAGGTAGTTTTTGAATGTGGCTTCCACATCGAATTCTTTTTGCAATCTCCCAGCTTTGATTGAATCCGCGAGCAAGTAATTTTTTCTGACTCAATGGAACGGGTAGTAGGTAATCAATCGATTGATCATCTATGTCGTTTGCCAATATAGAATTCCAAGCATCACTGAGTCCAAATGCATATGCAAGACGTTTCTGGTATTTGAATTGATGTAGTGCTGCTTGAAGGAGTCCATCATAACGATCAAGGCAGATCGTTTGATCAAAAGCGGGCACTTGTGTACTGCAAGCATGACATTGAATGGAGTGAAGTTCTGCTGCCTGCAGAGGGATTCCGCATTGATAGCAACATTCATAATGCAAAAGACTTTCGTGGTAAAGCATTGGCAGGCAATGCGAACAAATGCTTGCAGACTGAAATTCTTGGCAGATGATGCATGCAGTGGGTAACACTTGCGCACTGA
Organism: Polynucleobacter sp. MWH-UH2A; assembly: GCF_018687195.1. Classification (NCBI taxonomy): domain Bacteria; kingdom Pseudomonadati; phylum Pseudomonadota; class Betaproteobacteria; order Burkholderiales; family Burkholderiaceae; genus Polynucleobacter; species Polynucleobacter sp. MWH-UH2A. The sequence continues at coordinate 1,901,424 of NZ_CP061321.1, read as the reverse complement.
TTGACTGAATAAGATTCTCTAGAAATCGCATGGGGCGCTGAGTATACTGAGCCAATGACCCAACCGATCAGATGGTTACAAGATGAAATTGCAGATCGCATGCTGCAAAAGCTCGATATCGTAAAGCTCGATGTCCGAGATATTTTGGTGATCCCAGACTTTCCTGGCAATCATCATGCGGCGTTGGCAAAGCGTTTTCCACGTGCGCATATTCATAGCGTTCTTGAAGACAATTCATCAAAACTTCAATTGTGGATTGCTAAAACTCGCGCGAATTGGCGTTCAATATTTGGCGGTGGAAAAACAAGTTCACTGACACATCTTCGCAGCACTAATAAATTTGATATTCCTGACAATTCTGTAGATTTAATTTTTAGCAATTTATTGCTGCAAGATCTGACTGATCCCAAGTTGTTTTTGCGGGAGTGTTGGCGTGTTTTACAAGAAGGGGGTTTGGTTGTTTTTAGCTACTTGGGGCCAGATACTGGAAAAGAATTGCGCGCCATACAGAGCGAGAGCGGCATTTTGCAGCTGAAGAATCTATTGAGCCCCTGGGATATGCATGATTTAGGGGATGCATTGATGGCGGAGCAGTTTGCAGATCCGGTAATGGATATGGAATACCTCACGCTTGACTATGAACGGCCTAGACTTTTATTGAACGATGTTGAGGCGTTGAAGTTGGCGAATAAAAATCCCCATTTAGATGCTGAAATCGGCGATTTGCCCAAAAAATTGACCCTAGAAATTGTTTATGGACATGCCTGGGCCCTCGGAAAACACCTCGCCAAATCGCAGGACAACGTAGCCTATATTGACGTAAATCAAATTGGACGCAAGACTAGGACAGATTCTCATTAAGTGTAAGTGCTTACTATCATTTTAAGCTCGACCAAGATTGGGTGGAGGGGGGTTATCCCTGTTTGTTGTTGCGTCTAATTAACCCTATAATCACCGCTGGATGTATTGGCTTGAGACCGCATTTTGAGCATTGTGTGGCGTTTTTTGCTGCTGTGCTCGCGACAATAAACAGAGAATAAGATGAATTTATTTGGAAAAGTCACTAGGGCATCGCTCTATTTAGTAGCAGCCTTCGGCTCTGCTTTTGCTTACGCAACAGAAAACATGCCAGGCGGCCCGGCTGTAAACCAGCTGAATTTCGCTGCCCCAGCAACCAAAATCATGCAAGAAATCCACTGGTTACATTGGATGATGCTCGTCATTTGCGCATTGATTTTTGTGGGTGTATTTGGCGTGATGTTCTATTCGATTTTGAAGCATCGCAAATCACTTGGACATAAGTCAGCATCTTTCCACGAGAGCACATTAGTGGAAATCATTTGGACTGTGATTCCATTGTTAATTGTGATTGGTATGGCATTGCCCGCAACGAAAACCGTTGTGGCAATGAAAGACACCACGAATTCTGATATCACCATTAAAACTACTGGCTACCAGTGGAAATGGGGTTACGACTACATTAAGGGTGAAGGTGAGGGCATTAGCTTCTTGTCAACGCTTTCAACTTCACGTGAAGCCATTAATAACCTCGCGCCTAAATCAAATACATATTTGATGGAAGTGGATAACGAAATGGTTGTGCCTGTTGGCAAGAAGATTCGTTTGATCACTACAGCAAATGACGTTATCCATGCGTGGACTATTCCAGCATTTGGCGTTAAGCAAGATGCGATTCCAGGATTTGTTCGTGACACTTGGTTCAAGGCTGAAACAATCGGCACATTCCGCGGTCAGTGCTCTGAGTTGTGTGGTGCCGAGCATGCGTTTATGCCGATCGTAGTTAAAGTAGTTTCACAAGATGACTACACCGCTTGGGTTGCTCAGAAGAAAAAAGAAATGGGCGCTGCCGGCGATGACCCTTCTAAGGTCTACACCTTGGAAGAGCAAAAAGAGCGCGGAGCAAAAGTGTATGCCGCTAACTGTGCTGCATGCCACCAGCCTAACGGTAAGGGCGCTGGTGCATTCCCAGCCCTGGACGGCAGCAAAGTAGTGAACGGTCCAAAAGCTGGTCAATTCAATATTTTGTTGAACGGTAAAAATGCAATGCCGAAGTGGGCTGGCGTAATTTCTGATGGTGATATCGCTGCTGTTATTACTTACACCCGTAACTCATGGGGTAATAAGACAGGTGAAGTCATTCAGACTCAAGAAATTATTACCGCACGCGGTGGCAACTAATCCAGATTAACTAATACAGATAAAACGAAACCGGAGTAATCCATGAGCACAGTCTCTACTACCCACGATCACGCACACGACCACGCGCATGATGATCACACGCCACACGGCTGGCGTCGTTGGTTGTTCGCAACCAACCACAAAGACATCGGTACGATGTATTTGATCTTCTCATTTGTCAGTTTGTTGGCAGGTGGCGTAATGGCTTTGGGAATTCGCTTGGAATTGTTCCAGCCAGGTTTGCAGTTCTTGCGCCCTGAGTTCTTCAATCAGCTCACCACTATGCACGGTCTCGTGATGGTGTTCGGTGCGATCATGCCAGCGTTCGTAGGTTTTGCGAACTGGATGGTGCCTTTGCAAATTGGCGCATCTGATATGGCGTTTGCTCGTATGAATAACTTTAGCTTCTGGATTCTTCCAGTTGCGGCAACTTTATTGTTGAGTTCATTCCTTGCTCCAGGCGGTGCGCCTTCTGGTGGCTGGACAATTTATGCGCCTTTGACATCACAGATGGGCCCAGGTTTAGACATGGGTATCTTTGCGCTTCACTTATTGGGCGCTTCTTCAATCATGGGTTCGATCAACATCATCGTAACCATCTTGAATATGCGCGCTCCTGGCATGACATTGATGAAGATGCCAATGTTCTGCTGGACTTGGTTGATTACTGCTTACTTGTTGATCGCTGTAATGCCTGTATTGGCTGGCGCGATCACCATGGTGTTGACTGACCGCCATTTCGGCACATCATTCTTTTCTGCTGTTGGCGGTGGCGACCCAATTATGTTCCAGCATATTTTCTGGTTCTTTGGTCACCCAGAGGTTTACATCATGATCTTGCCTGCGTTCGGCATCATTAGTGAAATCGTGCCTGCTTTCTCCAGAAAGACATTGTTCGGCTACAGCTCTATGGTGTATGCAACTGCATCGATTGCGATCTTGTCATTCATCGTTTGGGCTCACCACATGTTTGCAACAGGCATGCCAGTAACTGGTCAACTGTTCTTCATGTACGCAACGATGTTGATTGCTGTTCCAACCGGCGTGAAGATTTTTAACTGGGTAGCAACAATGTGGAAAGGTTCAATGACCTTTGAAACTCCAATGTTGTGGTCTGTTGGTTTTATTTTCGTATTTACGATGGGTGGCTTTACTGGTTTGATTTGTGCGATGGCACCAATTGATATCGGTATTCAAGATACTTATTACATCGTTGCTCACTTCCATTACGTGTTAGTGGCGGGTTCATTGTTTGCGATGTTTGCAGGTTTCTACTATTGGTGTCCTAAGTGGACAGGTCGTATGGCTAGCGAAACTCGTGGCAAGATCCATTTCTGGGCTTCCATGATTTTCTTTAACATCACCTTCTTCCCAATGCATTTCTTGGGTTTAGCAGGAATGCCACGTCGTTATGCAGACTACCCAACACAGTTTGCTGACTTCAACATGATCGCTTCGATTGGTGCTTTAGGCTTCGGTTTAGCTCAGGTTTACTTCTTGTTCTGCGTAGCATTGCCTGCTTATCGCGGACATGGCGAGAAGGCTCCAGCTAAACCATGGGAAGGTGCAAAAGGTCTTGAGTGGACAGTGCCTTCACCAGCACCACATCACACTTTTGAAACTCCTCCAAGCGCTGAGCAGTTGCGTGAAGCAGGAATTTAAATCGTCTTCCAATCAGGCCCTGGCTGCGAATAATCGCCGCTTAGGGCTGATTCTTTTGAGCATTGTCATCGTATTCTTTATCGGCATTGTGATGAAGTGGAGCGTTTTGGGTTAAGTGCTTTTCATATGACAGCCAATCAGTCTGCAAACCGTCAAATCTTACTGAAGCTATTGATCGCCTCAGTAATGATGTTTGGCTTTGGTTACGCACTCGTGCCGATGTATCAAGCCTTATGTAAGGTGACCGGCATCAATGTAGTGACCAGCAAGAATGATTACGGAGTCAGAGCATATAGTCCAAACAAGGTTGGTAATACTCAAGTTGATTACTCACGTAAGGTAACGATCGAGTTTGACTCAAATAGTCGCGGACCGTTTACGTTTAAGCCGCTGAAAAACTTTTTAGAGGTTCATCCTGGTGAGATGACTGAGATTGTTTATGAGGTCACCAATAACTTAGGGCGAACTGTAGAGGCGCAGGCAATTCCAAGTTATGCGCCAAAGAGCGCGACTGAGTTTTTTACCAAGTTAGAGTGTTTTTGTTTTCAGCAGCAAACCTTGGCTGCTCATGAAATGAAAAAGATGCCGGTTGTTTTTGTGATCGATGCAGGGTTGCCGCAAGATGTCAAAACAATCACTTTGTCATATACCTTCTTTGAATTAGGTGTTGGCGTGCCACCTGCTGGCTCTACAACTCCAAAGTCTAAAGGCGCATGATGGAGAAAAAGAAAAGTACTTTTATGCAGTCTATGAAAGCCGTGATGTGGGGCTTCTTGGGTGTGCGTAAAAAATCTGGTTTGCAGGAAGATGTAGCTACATTAAGTTTTGTGCACATTATCATTGCGGGTGTTGTTGGGGCCTTGATTTTTATGGCCATCCTGCTCTTGATAGTGAAAGCAGTTGTATCCCATTGATTATTTTTTGATTGAATAGAGAGAATACGATGTCATCCAATTCAACCCCTTACTATTTCGTCCCAGGATTGTCTCGTCATCCTGCTATGGCAGCAGCTGGCTTAATTGCCTTCGGCTATGGCATGACTGGCTGGGTGAACCATACTTCTTGGGGCGGCGCGCTTACTCTAGTTGGCGTAGCTTGGGTTTTATTTGTTCTGTACAACTGGTTCGGTGACACTATCGCTGAATCAAATGCTGGCAAGAACGGCGTGAATGTAGATATTTCTTATCGCTGGTCTATGGCATGGTTCATTTTCTCTGAGATTATGTTCTTCGGCGCATTCTTTGCAGCGCTTTTCTATGCTCGTAATATTGCGATGCCTTGGATGGGCGATGTCGAGAGCAAATTGATTTGGCCTGATTTTCAAGCAGTTTGGCCTAATGATGGTCCTGCTGGTTTGGTTGAGAAGTTCACCACAATGGGCCCATGGCCAATTCCAACCATCAATACTTTGTTGTTGTTGAGCTCTGGTGTAACGATCACGATCGCTCACCATGCTTTAGTAGAAAACCATATGAAGAAGGCCGTTAACTTCTTGGCAGCGACTGTTGCTTTGGGCGCGATCTTCTTAGGTTTCCAGGCTTATGAGTACTACCATGCATACCATGCCCTGAACTTGAAGTTGACTTCAGGCATTTACGGCTCAACATTCTTTATGTTGACTGGCTTCCATGGCTTCCACGTATTCCTTGGTGGCACCATGTTGGCAATTGTTTTGCGTCGTATGATTCGTGGCGACTTTACAGCTAAGCATCACTTTGCGTTTGAAGGTGCTGCCTGGTATTGGCACTTCGTTGATGTCGTATGGCTTGGTCTATACATCGCTGTTTACTGGATGTAAGACAAATAAAAATCGGGGCTTGAAAGCCCCGATTCAGTTTTAAGCGCTTTAGTTTTGCTCTTGTGCTTTGGAGACTTAGTTGGTGCCCACTTTGATTCCAGTTGCTTCGATTAGCCCAAAGTAGTGCGCAAGCAAAATTCCCAGGAACAGGGCAATTGATAGGCCAATACGTAAAATCAGTGAGTGAACCATTCGAGAGCTATTGCCACGATCTTTCATCATGAAATACAGGGCTGAGCCCAAACTGATCACAATCATGAGTAGCACAACGGGAATAATCCACTTCATTTCAAACCCTTATCTTGAATCTTAAAAATAGCCTCTTCGATACCTTGATAGCAAAGCGTGCAGTTGCTACTGTATCAGCCTTATTGGTGATTGCCATAGGTTGCGGGGCTGGAATTTGGCAAGTTAGCAGGGCGCATGGCAAGATCGCTTTAGCTGCTAATTTGTTGGCGCGTCAACAGATGCCGATATTGAATGCGAACGCTAATACATGGACTCTTCAAGAGGCTAGTGAGCGTCGCATGATTGCTCGCGGTAGATATCTTCCTGAGGCTGCCATTTGGCTAGATAACCGCCCACAACCGGTTCCCTCGGGAGGGGCTGGTGCAACCGCGCAAGCGGGTTTCTATTTGATGATGCCGTTTCGCTTGGAGAGTCGTGACGAAATCCTTTGGGTCAATCGAGGGTGGGCGCCGCGTAATCGTGAGAACCGAGAATTGCTGCCAAACATAGAGACCTCAGCTGGTACGGTAAATATTGAAGGTATTGTTTTTGCTCACCCTGGTAAGTTATATGCATTGGGCTCTGAAGATCGGAATGTGGATGTCAATAAACCCCGTATTGCGCAAAATTTTGATTTAGTGCGAGAGGGTCAACTTCATGGCTGGACACAAGCACCCTTTATTTTGCGTTTGGAGGAGGTGGGGATTGTCGATGGCCTAGTCCGAGAGTGGACTCCGCTGACAACGGGTGTCGATCGCCATTATGCTTATGCCTTTCAGTGGTTTGCTTTGGCATTTGCAGGTTTTGTATTTTGGTTGGCTGGTGGTTTGCGTCAATATTGGCGACAAAGTGCTGCACATGGGGATTGAGAGTGAGCGATAAAGATTTGCTGATACCAGCATCACAGACGGATTCTTCCGCAATTAATGCGCAAACCCGTCGAGGCCGTATACAAATGTTGTTTTTGTTGCTTGCATGCGCAGCGCCAGTGATTGCCTCTTATTTTGCATATTATGTGATTAAGCCAGAGGGTGGGAAAACCAACTTCGGCACCTTGGTCTACCCCGCTCAAGCAGCAAATTCAGGATGGTTCGATGTTCCCTTGCAGGGTAAATGGACACTGTTGATTGCTCGTCCCGCAGGCGAGTGCCATATTGAAGATAAAAAATGTATTGAAGCGCTTTTTCTGATGCGACAATCAAAAGTGGCAGCTGGCAGGGAGGGTAGCCGTGTTCAACTTTTATGGGTCAATATGGATGGCAAGCCAGTTGATCCAGTTGTAGCGCAGGCTTACGATGAAAAAGTTGCCGGCTTCAAAGTCGTTACCTTGCCAGTAGATGCTAAGTTGCGTGATGAATTTATGAGCTGGTTGAATAAAGAGGATGCTGGTGATCAGATCCAATTGATTGATCCAAGTCCTGCCAAGATGATGACCATTCCAGTGACTAATTCTCCAAAAGAGTTTGCAGCGATTAAAAAAGACTTGGAGAAGCTGCTACGTCTTAATCACAAGGGTGAGAATTTGTAATGCCCAGCTTTATCTTGCTTTTGGAATTAGCGCTGATTGCGATCGTATTCGCAGGGCTGCCACTCGCATACCTGTGGACGAGACCTGGTTATAGCTTCTTTCAAAGGCTCAATTGGGTCTTAGTATTTATGACCTTCGACTTAATTGTGTTCGGTGCATTCACACGTTTGACTGACTCTGGCCTGGGTTGCCCTGATTGGCCCGGTTGCTACGGCAACTCCAACCCCTTACATGCGCTTGTCGATATTAAGCAGGCTGAACATCTTTTGCCTGATGGCCCAGTGACAGTGATGAAGGCATGGATAGAAATGATTCACCGTTATTTGGCAATGACGGTTGGCATGCTCATTTTGGTGCAGGTGGGAGTCGCCTTTTCTAAACTAAAGTCTTTAGGTAGAGGCCCGCTATTGGGCAGCCTAGGGTTGCTGTTATTGGTTTGCGTTCAAGGGGCTTTTGGTGCTTGGACAGTAACCCTGAAATTGCAACCCATTATTGTTAGTCTTCATTTGATCTTAGCCCTGTTTTTATTGGCAGCTTTAACTGCTTACGCACAACAAGTTTGGGTGGAAAAAAATTCAACAGTTCGCACGCTACGAGTAAGACCTGTTTCTGGTTGCTTATGGCTATTCGCTTTTGCAACTCTCTTCTGCCAAATATTTTTAGGGGCATGGGTTAGTACAAATTACGCAGTTTTAGCTTGTCCTGATTTCCCGACCTGTCTCGGTTCGGCTTGGCCTGAAACCAACTGGCAAGAAGGTTTTACCTTATGGCGACAACTGGGGCTAAATGCCCAAGGTGAATATATATCACCTGTAGCATTACAAACCATTCATTGGACACACCGTCTTTTTGCATGCCTGGCCTTATTGATACTTTCTTTTTTATCTTGGAAAGTCTTGCGGCAATCTAGCGCTGCAACAGAGGGTCTTCATCGTTTCGCTAGACTTTTGTTGGGCTTGCTTGTCTTGCAGATTATTACCGGAGTTTCTAATGTGGTTTTCCAGTGGCCCTTAGTGGCTGCCTTGTTGCATACCGCAGGGTCTGCTGCTTTGGTATTCTGCATGGTCAGAATAAGTTATTGGACTTCTTGGAAGCGCCTATGAGTACAACAAATGTGAGCGAGCAACAGGCTATGCCGCGTTGGCGTCAATACTGGGTTTTAACTAAACCCAGAGTGACTCAACTCGCTGTTTTTTGTGCCGTAATTGGTATGTTCTTGGCTACACCTGGAATGGTGCCCTACCCCATTCTCATTGGCGGTGCAGTTGGCATTTGGTTATTGGCGGGCGCAGCATTTGCTATGAATTGCTTAATAGAGCAGGCAGTAGACGCCAAAATGAAACGCACTTCATGGCGCCCTTCAGCAACCGGTGAAGTCACGCCATTTCATATCGTTCTGTTTTCGATCATTCTTGGTTCACTCGGAATGATTATTTTGTGGAATTTCTGTAATCCTCTGACGATGTGGCTGACTTTGGCAACGTTTGTTGGTTACGCTGTGATTTATACCTGGTTGCTAAAGCCCGCAACCCCACAAAATATTGTGATTGGGGGGCTCTCAGGAGCAATGCCACCGGCATTGGGTTGGGCAGCCGTTACCAATGGCCTCTCGGCTGAAGCCTGGCTTTTGGTATTAATTATTTTCGTTTGGACCCCACCGCATTTTTGGGCGCTGGCTTTATATCGTCGCGATGATTATGTGCAATCGGGTCTGCCAATGCTACCCGTGACACATGGCGAGCGATTTACTTTGTTGAATATTTTGCTCTATACCCTGATTTTGATTGCAGCAACCTTACTGCCTTATATCTACGGGATGAGCGGCGTGGTTTATTTGCTATCTGCAATTATTTTAGGACTGATATTTTTGGGATATGTGATCGCTCTATTTATTTCATATAGCGATGCTTTAGCCAAAAAGACATTTCGTTTTTCGATTACCTATTTATCTTTGCTCTTTGCAGCATTGCTAATAGACCACTATTTTCTTTGAGATGGTTTAAATGAATATTTCCAAATTGCGTAGATTGTTGATTGCCGCATTAGCCATTCTGTTGGTTGCGTGTAGCCCCAAGCCAGAATTTAAGAATATTGATATCACTGGCAGCACTGCATTTGGAAAAGACTTCAGTTTGCAAGATCCTGATGGAAACGTTAGAAGTCTGGCTGACTTCAAGGGCAAAGTTGTGGTGATGTTCTTTGGGTATACGCAATGCCCCGATATCTGCCCTACGACTTTAACGGAGATGCAACAGGTGATGACTTTATTGGGTCCACAGTCCGATAAGGTACAGGTCTTATTTGTTACTGTTGATCCAGAGCGAGATACAGCTGCGATTTTGAAGCAGTACGTGCCGTCCTTTGACCCTCGATTCTTAGGTTTGCGTCCTGCAGATGAGGCTGCTTTAGAAAAGGTGGCGAAGGACTTTAAAATTTATTACAAGAAGGTGCCGGGAAAGAGTCCAGGCTCGTACACGATGGATCATGCGGCTGGCAGTTACGCCTTCGATCCGCAGGGACGCTTACGTCTCTATATCAAACACGCGCAAGGCCCGGAGACCTTAGCGCATGACTTAAAAGAATTAATGAAATAAAGAAAAGGGTTCTGAATCGAACCCTTTTTATTAGGCCGCTTGAAGCAAGCCGCGCATCTTTTTGAGCGCTGCTGTTTCAATTTGGCGGACACGCTCTGCAGAGATGCCGTATTCCTCTGCAAGATCATGCAGAGTTTTTGTGCCGTTACCATCCGCATCCATTGCTAGCCAGCGAGATTGCACAATATTGCGACTGCGCTCATCCAATGCCATGAGAGCCTGATCAAGTTTCGGACCTTGTAAAGCCTCTGCCTGGGCATTAGCAATACGCTCAGTTGGCTCTTGACTATTGTCTGCTAGCCACTGAATTGGGGCATAGGCCGTCTCATCGTCACTGTCATCGCCTTCAAGTGCAACATCACCACCAGCCAGACGCATTTCCATTTCTTTAACATCAGAGCCTTTTACGTCGAGGGCTTTTGCGAGTGCATCCACTTCCGCTGTAGTTAACGAATTTAATGTGGGCTTATTGCTACGTAAGTTAAAGAACAATTTACGTTGCGCTTTAGTGGTTGCTGTTTTTACCAAGCGCCAATTTTTGAGAATGTACTCATGAATTTCCGCTTTGATCCAGTGAATTGCATAAGACACTAGGCGAGCGCCATTGCTTGGGTCGTAACGCTTCACCGCTTTCATAAGGCCAACATTGCCCTCTTGAATAAGGTCAGCATGTGGAATGCCATAGCCAAGATATTGACGAGCAACTGAAACAACTAAACGCAAATGCGATAGCACTAAAGTTTTTGCAGCGTCTACATTTTCAGTGCGACGAAACTCCTGCGCAAGATGTAACTCTTCCGCAGCGCTGAGCATCGGTACGCGGTTTACGTACGCGATGTAAGAATCGAGTGTGCCAACCCCAAGGGATGGCAGCATTGGAAATGCGGACGCCGCTGCAGCCTGCGCTACAGGCAGCCTTTGCAAATTCGGTTTGTCAGATTTCTTTTGAACCATTTTCTTTTTATAAATATGAGGTGTTAATAGAGTTCTATTTTAGCACTCTTGTCAAGAGAGTGCTAATGGTTTCTATTGAATGTAAGTTATTGAATTAATTGAATAATTCAGAGGAATATTGCCCTGCCGTGAATGGGGCTAAATCATCAATTTTTTCGCCTTTACCTAGAGCCAAAATTGCCGGCTTGGGTCCCTCTTTGAGGGTATGGGCCAGGGCGCAAATTACACCCCCTTTAGCAGTACCATCAAGTTTGGTAACAATGATTGCGGTGAGGCCCAAAGCAGCATGAAACGCCTTTACTTGGCTTAAGCCATTTTGTCCGGTATTGCCATCTAGTACCAAGAGGGTATGGTGAGGCGCTCCAGGAAGGGCTTTGCCAATCACTCTTTTAACTTTCTTGAGCTCTTCCATCAGATGGTCTTGAGTGGCAAGGCGACCCGCGGTATCGATAATCAGAACATCATTTTTGCGAGAGATTGCAGAGTGAATTGCATCGTGTGCAACAGCGGCTGCATCCCCACCCTCTTGGGTAATCACATCTACTTGGTTGCGACCACCCCATTCTTGCAATTGATTGCGTGCGGCTGCCCTAAAGGTGTCGCCTGCTGCCAACAATACCGATTTGCCTTGAGATTGAAAGAGCTTGCAAAGCTTGCCAATGGTGGTTGTTTTGCCCGCGCCATTGACGCCAACCACTAGCCACACTTCAGGAATATGGCTTGAAGTGCTGGCAAACAATGGGTTGGGGTTGGGCTCAAGGCTTTGTAATAGGCCTGTAACCTCTTGGATGAGCAAGGCCTGTAGTTCTTCGGCGCTGGATGCTTTTTCTGATTTAGCAGCCTTGCGTAGCTTCGCCATCAATTGTTCAGTCGTGGGTAAACCCACATCACTCTGAATCAGTGATTCTTCTAAATGATCAAACCAAGCATCATCCGTTTTGCTTGATTTAAATAGAGATCCTAGGGTTTTACGTAATCCAAACATAATCGATACAATTTAATCCTTGCATCTTATCAATTTAATTCTTGGGATATGGTGATTTAGCAGATGCGTTCCAATTTACTCCGAATTTCTTTCCTATTCTTGCTGTTTACCCAATTTTCTTGGGCAGCAGGTAAAAATCCATCCGATACCCAGGAGTTTCTATTAAATAACGGTCTCAAGTTGATTGTGCGTGAAGACCATCGTGCGCCAACGGTGGCGCACATGGTTTGGTATCGCGCAGGATCTATGGATGAGACAAATGGCAGAACGGGGGTTGCCCATGTTCTTGAGCACATGATGTTCAAAGGCACGGATAAGGTAAAGGCAGGAGAGTTTTCACGGTTAGTTGCGGCAGTTGGCGGACGCGAGAATGCTTTTACCTCGCGTGACTACACCGCCTATTTTCAGCAGGTAGAGAAATCAAAATTAGAAGAGGTGATTAAGTTGGAGGCTGATCGCATGTCCAACTTAAATTTTGATGATGCGGAATTCTTAAAAGAAATCCAAGTGGTGATGGAGGAGCGTCGTCTTAGAACGGAAGATAACCCAAGTAGCTTGCTCAATGAAGCATTAATGGCAACGGCCTTTATGAGCTCTCCTTATCGTCATCCAGTAGTTGGTTGGATGAATGATTTGCAAAACATGACTGCGTCAGATGCACGAGATTGGTATCGTAGTTGGTACAAGCCAAATAATGCGACAGTTGTCATTACTGGTGATGTGGATGCTCAGCAAGTGTTGGCGATTGTTGAAAAATATTACGGTGCAGTATCTGCCAAAGAGCTTCCCGTTCGTAAGCCACAAATTGAGCCAGCCCAAAGGGGTGTAAAGGAAGTTCAAGTCAAAGCTCCGGCTGATAACGCCCAGTTCACTATGGCTTGGAAGGTTCCCCGACTTGAGCCAGGTAAGCTTGATGAACCTGATCCCTATGCGCTTGAGTTACTAACGGCAGTCTTGGACGGCTATGACAATGCGCGCCTCAATCGAAGTTTAGTAAAGCAAGAAAAAGTAGTGAATGATGTTGGGGTTGGGTATGACATGATTTCTCGAGGCCCAGCGTTATTTGTTATTAGTGCCACTCTTGCTAAGGGTAAGACGATAGAGCAAGCGCAATCGAGCATTCGCAAAGCGCTTAATGAGATTAAGAAAAACGGTATTTTGGAGTCTGAACTCAAGCGTATTAAAGTTCGGATTCTTTCTGATCAAATTTATAAGCGTGACTCTATTTTTGGTCAGGCAATGGAAATTGGTGGAACCGAGATGGCTGGATTCTCTTGGAGAGATATCGACTACATGCTGGAAAGAATGCAGTCAATTACCCCTGAGCAAGTGCAAGCCGTTGCTAAAAAATATTTAGCAGAAGATCAATTAACAATTGCTACATTAGACCCGCAGGCTCGTAAATCAGGCGATAAAGGGAGTAAGCCATGAGATTCCTTCAGCAGATCTCTATTCTTCTTTTGTCTATTTTCGGCTTGCTGACTAATGCTCATGCGACCTTGCCTATTGAAAAATTAGAGTCCTTTCAGGGTGCAAGGGCATATCTTGTGCAAACGAAGTCTTTGCCTATGGTGGATATTGAGGTCAGCATTGATGCTGGAGATCGCTACGACCCTGCCGGCAAGAGTGGTCTGGCTGATTTAACGGCAAGCTTAATGACTTATGGCGCTCGAGGTGAAAAGGGTCTCTTAAGTGAAGCGCAAATCGCTGATGAGATTGCTGATCTTGGCGCGAATATTGGCTTGTCGGTCAGTGGCGAGCGTGCTATTTTACGTATCCGTAGCTTGAGTAGAAAAGACTTACGTGATCGAGCGGTGCAACTTGCCGCTGCCATGTTGAGTGCACCAACCTACGATGCCAATATTGTTGCGCGTGAGAAACAGCGAACCATTACTAGCTTACTTGAGGCAGAGACAAAGCCAGAGTATGTTCTCGAGCGACGTTTTAAGTCCATGGTTTACGGTAAATATCCTTTGGCGGAGAGTCCATCGGTTAAATCAGTTTCTTCAATCACACCCGGTGAGCTCACACAGTTTCACAAGCGCTTTTATCGAGGCGATCGCATGATTGTGAGTATTGTTGGAGATGTAGATCAGAGTCAGGCAAAAGAGATTGTTCAAGGCCTACTGAAAAGGATTCCTCAATCAGGGTCGAGCATTCCTGCGCTTCCGCAATTGCAGCGATCTCCTGTGGAGCCATTAGCTGAGCGTGAGGTGACAATTCCATTTGATTCTCAACAGGCGCATATTGCCATGGGGATGACTGCGGTTACCCGCAACAATCCAGATTACTTCCCATTATTGGTGGGTAATTACATTTTGGGTGGTGGCGGCTTTGTATCGCGTTTAATGGCAGAAGTTCGGGAAAAACGGGGTTTAGCCTATAGCGTCTTTAGTTATTTTTCCCCTGGGAAAGATGTTGGTATTTTTCAGGCGGGCCTGCAGACCAAGAGTGATCAGGGGTCTTTGGCTCTTGAGGTGATGAGTGAGACGATTGCGAAGTTCATTGGTAACGGCCCAACAGTCTCTGAGCTGACTGCTGCTAAGGCAAATTTAATCAATGGTTACCCATTGAGAATCGACAACAATCGAAAATTATTAGATAACGTTTCTTCAATTGCTTGGAATGATCTTCCATTGGATACGATGGAAATTTGGACCAAACAAGTTGAGGCAGTTACTTTAGATCAGGTGACGGCCGCCTTTCAGAAGTATTTGGCAATGGATCGCATGAAGATTGTTCTTCTGGGAGCTCAAAATAAATAAGTCTAAATCCGTGAAGGGTGAACCACCAAAGAAGGTCCGAATTATTGGTGGAAATTGGCGAAGTCGCTTGCTCACGGTAATAGACTTGCCGGGCTTACGTCCCACAACTGATCGTATTCGTGAAACTGTATTTAATTGGTTGGGGCAGGATTTAACCGGGCTCAAATGCTTGGATTTATTTGCTGGTACTGGGGCTCTTGGATTTGAGGCGGCATCACGTGGAGCAAGCGCGGTTATTTTGTTGGAGAAAGATAAAAAAGCCCACGCAAATTTATTGAAAAATTTGCAGCTATTAAATTCATCTCCTGCGACAGGTTCAGTAGAAATTCTGCAGGGAGACTGCATAGAATTTCTTAGGCGACAAGCTGATCGATCTGCCAACTTAATATTGATTGATCCCCCATTTCAAGACACGGACTTATTTAATCGCGCGGTGCTTGAGGCGGCGAGAGTATGTGATGACGCTTTGGGAGGGGGGATTTATATGGAATTTCCTGCGAATCGTTCCCGTGAAGAGGTAGAGTCACTATTGCCATCATGGCATTGTGGAAAGTACTTAGAGGCTGGACAGGTAAAAGCCTGCCTATTTCGGAGTGGAAGAGGCTAAACTCTTGCCTGTAGCCGATAAAGCCTTAGGAGATGTATGACTGTAGCCGTATACCCAGGAACGTTTGATCCCTTAACTCGTGGTCACGAGGACTTGGTGCGTCGCGCGTCCAGTATTTTTGATCAGCTGATTGTGGGCGTTGCTTCGAGCCGTAGCAAGCATCCTTTCTTTACTCTTGAAGAGCGTATCGATATCGCTAAAGAAGTTCTTGGACACTATCCTAATGTGAAAGTGGTCGGCTTTGATGGCTTATTAAAAGATTTTGCACGCGATCACAATGCGCGCGTGATTGTTCGTGGCTTACGCGCAGTATCCGATTTTGAATATGAGTTTCAAATGGCCGGTATGAACCGCTACTTATTGCCAGATGTAGAAACATTATTTTTGACCCCATCTGACCAATACCAATTTATCTCAGGCACTTTTGTTCGTGAAATTGCTCTCATGGGTGGTGACGTTAGTAAATTTGTTTTCCCCTCTGTGGAGAAGTGGCTAACGAAGAAGGTAGAGACTTCGCACCAAAAAACAAAGTAAGTAGATTGGTAAAGTAAGTATGGCATTAATGATCACAGACGAATGCATCAATTGCGATGTATGTGAGCCAGAGTGCCCAAATGATGCGATCTACATGGGCCTAGAGATCTATGAGATCGATCCCAATAAGTGTACGGAGTGCGTAGGCCATTACGATGCGCCTCAATGCCGTCAAGTCTGCCCAGTAGACTGCATCCCATTTAATCCGGAATATGAAGAGACCCAAGAGCAGTTAATGGTGAAGTTTAGGTTATTAACCGCCAATAAAAAGGCTGTCTAGGATCGCAGAATATTAGAGCTATGCTTTGGAGTGAAGCTCTAGCATGGCGGTTTGGGGGTCGCCCTTTAAAAACAGTGGCAATATTTGCAAACCGTTTTCAATGCTCGCATCAATGAGTTTCTGTTCGGTCAATTGGGGCCTGCGCAAAACATAATCAGCCACGTCCATTGCGCGACCATCGCCAGCCAAATCTCGTGGATGACCTATGCCAAGACGTAAACGCCAATATTGAGGAGTTCCAAGGTGGGACTGGATATCTTTTAAGCCATTGTGGCCGCCAGTGCCGCCCCCCAGTTTGAGGCGGGCAGTCCCTGGTTTTAAATCCAACTCATCCTGAACTACCAAAATATCTTCAGTATTGATTTTATGAAAACGGCACAGAGCGCCAACTGCTTGCCCGCTGAGATTCATATAGGTAGTTGGTTTGAGGAGAAAAAGATCATCCCCATCCCACTTTGCTTTAGCTACTTTGCCATGAAAGCGCTTCTCGGTTTCAAAGCGGGTATTTAATTGTTTTGCGAGGACGTCGACAAACCAGAAACCGGCGTTGTGCCGATCTTCTTCGTGCTCATCGCCAGGATTACCAAGGCCAACAATTAATTTGCTCATGATGAGAGTTTAAAGATATAAAACGGTTTCGAGCAAAAAATCTAAGTAAAGGAGTTCTGGAAAAAAATAAAGCCCGCTTGCGCGGGCTTTGGATACATAGATAAGGCTTAATTTATTAAGCTTTGTCCTTAGCATCGGCAGCAGGCGCGGCTGCTGGAGCTGCGGCGGCTGCTGGAGCAGCTTCTTCAGTCTCAGCGGCTTTAACAGCTGGAATACGTGCGTTTGCAATCACTGGGTTTTCTTGCTCAACGTGCAATACCAATGAAACACCTTTTGGCAATGGAACGTCTTTTGCATGAACAGAGTGACCTACTTCAATCTTGCTCAAGTCCACTTCAATGAACTCTGGCAAGTCTGCTGGTAAGCAAGAAACTTCGATGTCATTGAGAATATGGCTTACAACAGCGCCTTGCAATTTCACTGCAGCTGAAGTTTCCGCATTAGTGAAGTGCAATGGAACGCGCATGTGAACTTTCTCAGTCGCAGAAACGCGCTGGAAGTCAATGTGCAAAACCAATGGCTTGAATGGATGCATTTGGTAATCACGTAGCAACACTTTTTGTGTTTTGCCAGAAATTTCCAAATCCAAAATGGATGAGTGAAATGCTTCTTTACGGAGAGCATGGAATAAAGCGTTGTGATCTAACTCGATAACCAAGGCTGGTTCTTTACTACCGTAAACGATTCCTGGAGTTTTTCCAGAATTGCGCAGACGGCGGCTCGCACCCGTTCCCTGTACGCTTCTTTCAAAGGCGACAACTTTCATATTAAATTCCCTTTTAAGGTTAATTTCCGTTCGCGACCAAACAGAAAAGCCTTCGATTATATCGTGGGAACGGTGTTTTTCATCTATAAATGGCAAAAAACACCCAGAAACTGCCAAAAAAGGGGTAAAAAAGCCTTTTTCGCTTATTCGGCGAACATGGACATGACTGAGTCACCCTTGCTGATACGAGACAGGGTCTCGGCAAGCAATGGGGCTACAGACAATTGGCGAATTTTGCTGACTTTTGAGGCTTCGGCTGTCAGAGGGATGGTGTCGGTTACAACCAGCTCATCCAACTCGGAGGCAGCGATACGAGCCACTGCACCACCTGAGAGAACTGCGTGAGTACAGTAAGCAGTAACGCCTTTTGCGCCACGTTCTTTGAGTGCTTCTGCCGCCTTACAAAGTGTGCCGCCAGTATCGATGATGTCATCCATGATTACGCAATGACGACCTTCTACTTCGCCAATCAAATGCATGACTTCAGAAACGTTTGCTTTAGGGCGACGCTTATCAATAATCGCTAAGTCAGTGCCTAGTTGTTTGGCCATTGCGCGAGCACGAACAACGCCGCCGATATCTGGAGATACAACGATTAAATCTTTCTGTGTTTTTTGGGCTTGCAAATCTGCCAATAAGACAGGTGAAGCATAAATATTGTCTACAGGGATATCAAAGAAGCCCTGGATCTGGTCGGCATGTAGATCCATTGTGAGTACACGCTCAATGCCTGCAACGGATTGGAGCATATTCGCTACGATACGAGCGGAGATGGCTACACGAGCAGAGCGCGGACGACGATCTTGGCGAGCGTATCCAAAATAGGGAATGACTGCAGTGATACGACTTGCAGAGGCGCGTTTGAGTGCGTCAATCATGATCATGAGCTCCATCAAGCTATCGTTTGTTGGAGCGCAGGTAGATTGAATGACGACGACATTTTTGCCGCGCACGTTTTCTTGAATCTCAACTTGAATTTCACCGTCAGAAAAACGGCCAACAAAAGCTTTGCCCAGTGGTAACTTTAATTCCTTGGCTACAGCCTGCGCCAAAATCGGATTTGCGTTTCCTGTAAATAAAGTCAATAAATCTGAGCTGGTGGAGGACATAGTTTTAGGGATTTTGTAGGGTCAAAAGATTATCTTTGTCATTTCTACAGTATTTGGCAGGGGAAGAAGGATTCGAACCTTCGCATGCTGGAATCAAAATCCAGTGCCTTAACCAGCTTGGCGATTCCCCTACAGCTCAATCTGAAGAAATCAAATTGTAAGCGGGATTTTTGTTTAGCCCCCGAACAACCCGACCTTTCCACCCTTTAGGAAGATTTTGCAGAAGATTTTGCAGTTTTTCGCGTCCTATCTTAGGGTCTAAGATGGCAAAAACGCTACTGCCGGAGCCCGACATACGGGGTTCAGAACCCGGTATTGCCTGACTAATCCAATCCAATGCTTGCTTCACTTCAGGACATATCCGCATCGCTACTGCCTGGCAATCATTCGAAAGACTAGACCATGGCGATGCAAGAAAGCCTTCTATTGTAATCTGACCGTGATCTCGGGTCAATTCGGGGTCTTGGAAAATGCGGATAGTCGGAATTCCTTGATTGGGGAAGATAACCAAAAAATCCCGCTGATCAAGGCTGATTTCTTGCATCTGCTCGCCAATCCCCTCAACAAAGGCGTTTTTCCCGAAGAGGAAGAATGGCACATCTGCCCCAAGTTGAAGACCCAATTTACAGAGCGTATTGGTGTCAAGCTGAAGGTTCCAAAGGGCGTTTAAGCCAATTAAGATAGTAGCAGCATCGGATGATCCTCCGCCTAAACCAGCGCCCATTGGGATTTCTTTTTGGAGATGAATTTCTACCCCAGCTTTGATCTGGCAAAAATCTTTCAAGAGTTTTGCTGCGCGCACCACAAGATCGTGTTCTGGTAGAACGCCTGGGATTGGATTAGTGTGGCGAATCTCGTTTTCAGCAATTCGCTTGAGCGTAATCGTGTCACACCAGTCGATTAGTTGAAAGGCTGATTGCAGTAAGTGATATCCATCGGATCTGCGACCCACAATATGTAAAAACAAATTGAGTTTGGCAGGCGATCGCAGCGTTAACTTGTTGTGAATGAGTTCACTCATTTGCTTGATCAAACACAAGTCGAATATCAATCGATCCAATGTTAGAGCTGCGGGTCATTGTTAATTTATCCAGGCGATTTTGATCACTCCAGCTATAACGTAAATTCCATCCATCTTGACGAATTTCGCTGACTTGCCCCTTGTTGTTTCTCTCAACACTTGCTTCGCTGCCTGGCCGGGTTTCTCCTCTTAGCCAATTAGATAAACCTCTTGCTGGCAATGGGAGTCCTAATGTGTTTTGCACTAAGGTGTCTGCATCAATTGCGCTTGTGATTTGACCGTCGCGCTCTAGAGTGGCTTCTCCGGGAGTGATGGTAATTTTTGCAATCGCGCCGCCGACAGGGTTGCGAATCTCGAGAGTATCTTTGAGATTGTCTTGAACAAGCGTAAAACCACCAGAGCCCCCTTGATTTTGGGCATCAGTCAGGCCAGTAACTTTGACGGCAAATCGTCCATCCCATGAGCCCTTGAGAGCTTGAGTTGGGCTTGACCAGTCAGGCTTTAGTCGTTTTAACGTTTCTTGAAGAGTGGCATTGTTGGCATCTAATTTCTGCCCCTCTTGCCACATAGCCTCTGCTTCAGCCTGTCGTCCCATTGACCAGAGCACTTCACCAGTATGTGCAGCAATATCCGCTTCGGGTTTCATGCGAAATGCTTGCTGCAACTGTTCTAAAGCAAGTGCATTTTTACCAAGGCGAAAATTAACCCAGCCTAAGCTATCTAATATGAAAGCATCTTGTGGTGAAAGTTGATGCGCTTTGCTGATGAGGGCAAATGCTTCTGGTAATTTGGTATTGCGATCAGCAAGAGAGTAACCGAGTGCATTGAGAGCATTCACATCATTAGGACTTTTGCGCAAAATTTCTCGCAAAGTTTTTTCCATAACATCCACTCGACCCGCTTTCTCTGCTGACATGGCATAGGTATAGAGCAAACTTAAATTTTTGGGGCTTGCTCTTCCGTTCGATGTGATTTCATAGAAAGCGCGTAAAGCCTCGGATTCGTCCTTGGCTTTGCTTAGCAATGCTTGTAGTTGTAACAGTGTGTTTTCTTGTTGAGCAGGCGTCTGTTGGCGTAGTAGCGAAACTGCAGGCTTTACAGCATCAGACCAGCGATTATTGAGAATTAGAAGGGTGATAAATACTTCTTTAGGTTTGGTATCGGAAGCAGGCGCTAGGCTATCCCAAACTTTCGCGGCCTGTAATGCGAGCTCAGGCGAGCCGCCTGCTATCCCAATTTCCATCGCTCGTTGAGCTAGGCGAGGGTCTTTGTATTGCCGAGCCATCTCCAAATAGGTGTTGTAGGCAAGACCTGCTTCTCCCCGCTGTAGCGCAATTTCAGAGGCTAAGACTTCAAAGACGGCTTGCCCAGTTGAGGTCTCATCTGTTTGAGCCTGAGCCGATCCCAGCAACAAAGTCCCACCAGTTAGGGTGGCTAGGATGAAAAGTAACAATTTGCTCATAAGCACATTCTAATCTGCGAATCTACAATCCACTTATGCCAGAACTTCCAGAAGTAGAGGTCACTAGATTAGGAATTGCCCCTCATTTACAGGGGCGAGCTGTTACTGCCGTTCAAATTTTGGATGGTCGTTTGCGTTGGCCAGTTCCCAAAAATCTCCCTAAGATCTTGCTTGGTCAAAAAGTGAGGGGCATTCAACGACGTGGGAAGTATCTATTAATTGAATTTGCAACAGGCCACCTATTGATTCATTTGGGTATGACCGGAACCTTACGAGTGCTTCCTCTTAAAGAACCCCTGAAATTGCATGATCGGGTGATTCTAGAATTCGGAAACTTAAGCCTACGACTTCATGACCCCAGAAAATTTGGAGCCGTTTTGTGGCATGCCAAATCAAAAGGTCCTATAGAGCAAAACTTGTTGTTACAGAAGCTAGGGGTTGAACCTTTTTCGCAAGAGTTTGAAGGTGAGCTTGGTGCCGAACTGTTATTTGAGACTTCGCGTAATCGCAGTGTCGCTGTAAAGCAATTTCTGTTGGCAGGACAAGCGGTTGTTGGGGTTGGCAATATTTACTGTTCTGAAAGTTTGTTTAAGGCAGGCATTCATCCCGCCAAGCCAGCTGGTAAATTAACGCGCCCTCAATGCTCGAGATTGGCTGAGGCAGTGCGAGTCATTTTGAAAAAGGCGATTGCCGCTGGTGGTAGTAGCCTCAAAGATTTTGTGAATAGCGATGGAGATCCTGGCCATTTCATGGTGCAAACCAAAGTCTACGATCGCAAAGATCAGCCGTGTAAAGTTTGTAAAACGCCGATTAAACAAATCGTGCAGGGGCAACGGTCTACTTATTTTTGTCCTACATGTCAAAAACGCTAACGGATCTTTTTTCGCAGAAGCTGATCGCCTGGCATTCTCATCATGGCCGCTCTGGCTTGCCGTGGCAAGGTATTCGTGACCCCTACGCCGTTTGGGTTTCGGAGATCATGTTGCAGCAAACACAAGTTGCCACTGTCTTAGAGCGTTACCCCCGTTTTATGAAGCGTTTCCCCACGGTCAAAAAACTGGCTACCGCGCATATTGATGAAGTACTAGCAGAGTGGGCTGGTTTGGGGTATTACTCTCGTGCTCGCAATTTACATGCGTGTGCACAGCAAGTAGTGAATGAGTTCAATGGAAAATTTCCAAGTGATCCTGCTTTGCTTGAAAAATTAAAAGGGATAGGGCGCTCAACAGCAGGTGCAATTGCTGCATTTGCTTTTCATGTAAGAGCACCCATTCTGGATGCTAACGTTAAACGCATACTGGCTCGCCTATTTGCAGTAGAAGGACCGCTGCAAAATAAGCTTGTGAATGATGGATTGTGGAGTTTGGCAGCACAATTGTTGCCAAAGAATTCCTCGGATATGCCTGTGTACACCCAGGCTTTAATGGATTTTGGTGCTACTTGGTGCACTTCTCGTAAGCCAGTCTGTATGGGTAACGATAAAAAGTGCCCTTTTGAGAAAGAGTGCCAAGCTAGTCTAAGTAATCAAGTGCTTGCCTTCCCCCATAAGACGGTGAAAGCAAAGTCACCTGAATTTGACTGCGATATGTTGCTGATTCGATCGGGTAATTCCATTCTTTTGCAAAAACGTCCGAGCAAAGCCATTTGGGGTGGATTGTGGTCTCTTCCAGAAACAGCTTGGGTCGCAAAGTCTGATAAAAAAAGAAAACTACCGGCGTTCAAGAATATATTTGAGGAGGCTTTGCCAAGCGAGAATGCAGCCCCATGGCTGAAGGCTTGCAAAGGCGCTACTCTGGGCCCCCAGATTAAACATGTCTTTACTCATCGACGCTTATGGATGCAGATTTGGGAAGTTACCGCTTCTCGACCTTTGGGGCCAAAAGGTGAGGATTTACAGTGGGTGCCTTTAAGTCAGTTAGGCCGTTATGGCCTTCCACAGCCCATCAAGATTTTGTTGCAGGGATTGAGTCTAGTTCGCGATGACGATCTAAAAAATTAAGTTGTAAATCCGTAAGATCTTTTTGAGCGCGGAAATGCTCGCTGATGCGATTGACTAAATAGACTGAGCGATGTTGCCCACCAGTGCAGCCTATTCCTATTGTTAGATAGCTACGACCATCTGCAATGTAATGCGGTAACCATTTCTCAATAAATTGAGTAATGTCGTTTTCCATGCTCACCACCTCAGGAATTTTTTCCAAGAACTCTTTCACGGGCTTATCGTTACCCGTAAGTGGTCTTAACACCTTGTCATAGTGAGGATTGGGGAGGCAGCGTACGTCAAAAACGAGATCGGCTTCACTAGGGATGCCTTTTTTAAATCCAAAAGATTCAAAAATGACGGTGAGCCCAACCGGCTTATCTTTCAGGAGATCTTGAATCCATGAGCGCAGGGCATGAGCAGGAAGATTGCTCGTGTCGATGCTGTGGGCTTGGGCACGCAATGGTTCAAGCAGATTGCGTTCTTTATCAATGGCCTCAATCAAGGTGGCTGATTGTGATTGTTTAGCATCACTAGATAAAGGATGCCGACGCCGCGTTTCTGAGAAACGTTGCACCAAGGTATTGGTGTCGGCATTTAAGAAAACAACCCTGACTTGATGCTTGCGCTTGAGTGTGTCTAGAATTGAGGGAAGCTCAGCAATTGATTGACCGCGACGCGCATCTATTGCTACAGCTACCCGTTCACTATTTTCTTTTGAGAGGGTATCAATTAAATTTTCCAACAACGACACTGGAAGGTTATCGACACAGTCGTATCCAGCATCCTCAAATGCCCTCAGGGCAACTGATTTACCTGAGCCTGAGATTCCGGTAATCAGATTAATTTGCATGACTTACAGTAGGCGTCCTTGAGACTTGACGGAATCTGCTTCAGTATTCATTTGAATGCGCTGGCGCTCAATAAATTCTTTTAGGGTATCAATACCGCGCAGTTGCAAAATAGTATTGCGTACTGCTGCTTCAACAAGAACGGCTAAGTTTCGACCTGCGGCCACTTGAATTTTTACAGTACGAATCGGTATGCCCAATACATCAATGTGTTGGGCTTCTAATGGAAGACGCTCAAACTCCCCATCAGTTCTACGAACGAGTTGAACAATAAGGCGAAGCTTTAATTTGCGGCGGACAGCAGTTTCGCCAAAAATAGTACGAATATCGAGCAAGCCAAGACCGCGTACTTCGAGAAGATTCCTGAGGATGGCTGGGCAGCGACCTTCAATGTAATCTGGGCCTAGTCGAGCAAAATCAACTGCGTCATCAGCCACTAGGCCATGGCCACGTGAAATCAGCTCAAGGCCTAATTCGCTTTTGCCGAGGCCGGATTCACCAGTGAGTAAGACACCCAATCCCAAGATGTCCATGAAGACGCCATGCATCGTAATTTGTGGGGCACCAATTTTGGTGAGGTAAGTGCGCAGATGATCAATTACCTCTGCTGCAGAAATTTGTGTTGTAAATAATGGCGTGGAAGAGCGCTGACAAAACAATTGCAAATCGGGATCAGCGGATTTTCCATCGGCCACAATCACGCAAGGTGGCGTTTTTGAAATCAAGCTCGCAATTTGCTCTTGTTTCTGTTTGGGATCTAAGGCTGCGTGGTAATCCACTTCTTGCTCACCAAAAATTTGAATCCGGCTTGGGTGAATGAGGTTTAAGTGGCCCACAAGGTCAGAGCTGGCTGCCGCTGCTTTAACAGCTTCAGGCGGAAAAGTTCGGTCAGCGCCTTCAAGGCCGCCGATCCAAGAGAGCTTGAGATCAGAGACATTGTCGTCAAAAATCTGCTGGGCAGTTACTCCATCCAGGAGTAATGGCTGCGTCATTTTGTATTGCCCCAATGTTGCAATAGTTCACAAACTTTTAATGCATCTGTAGAAGTGCTTAAGGTCTCACGAACATCTGCATCCGAAAGTAGTTGGGCTATGGAGGACAAGATTTCTAGGTGCTGCTGTGTTGCCTTCTCGGGCACTAGCAAGAATATGAGGGTCTTAACAGGTTCGCCATCGGGCGCGGCAAATTCAATGGGATCTTTAAGGCGGATTAAAGCGGCAGCTGGTTGCTTTAATCCCTTAACTCTACCGTGCGGTATTGCAACACCTGCACCAAGGGCTGTAGAGCCTAATTCTTCACGAGCATTCAAAAACTCGACAACTGAGCTTGCATCGATTCCAACTTGCTTGGCAAATAGATTCCCGGCGGCTGCAAACGCATCAGCTCTGTTTTTGGCAGGATTGTCTAATGCAATGCAGTCGGGGGTGAAAAGATTGGTCAGGGCATTCATTAGAAATGATTATAGGTGTCCTGACGCTGGGTATCACTCAAAACGCTTTTCGTGATGATGATCTTGAATCTTTTCCTTGTGTTTCACTACTTGGCGCTCCAGTTTGTCAACAACGGCGTCCATGGCATGGTAAAGATCCGCATTATGAGCCTCGGCAAATAATTCTTTGCCCTTGAGGTGGATGGTGATCTCCGCGCTTTGGCGCAAATCTTTTTCCTTGGCGTTATCAACCACCAAAAAGGCTGAGGCATCAATGACGTGGTCGAAGTGCTTTCGAATTTTTGCTAAGCCGGCCTCCAAGTGGGTACGCATGGCGGGGGTAACTTCAACATGACGGCTATTAATTTTTAAATTCATTAGCAACTCCTTGTATCAAAGTCTGCGCATGGCTATATCCGGGGTGCGCAGCATGCCCCTGTGGAATTTGAGCTGTTTTTTTTGAGAAGTAATGCATGAACCTCCAGCGTATCAGCGAATTTGCTGAAAACCAAGAGGGAAAAGAGATTTTTTCTTACTTATACGGATAGAAGCCTGATGCCTTGCACAAGACTGGGGAATTACATCCGGAAGTTCTCGCCTAAGTAGACCCGACGGACCGCATCATTCTGAATAATTTGATCTGGTTGGCCTTCCGCTAGAACGCTGCCTTCACTGATGATGTAAGCATGATCGCAAATACCAAGGGTTTCCCGAACATTATGGTCGGTAATCAGAACACCGATTTGTCGATCCCTTAAGAAGCGAACAATTCGCTGAATTTCCCCAACAGCAATGGGGTCAACCCCTGCAAAGGGTTCATCCAGCAAAATGAATTTAGGTTGGGATGCTAAGGCGCGAGCGATTTCCACTCGCCTACGCTCACCGCCTGAAAGTGAGAGTGCTGGGTTATTGCGCAGGTGACCGATTTGCAGTTCTCCTAAGAGCTCATCCAATCGATTGGCAATTTCTGCTTTGCTTAATGGCTTACCACCCTGAACTTGGAGCTCTAGAACGGCCTGAATGTTTTCAGCCACATTCAATTTTCTGAATACGGAAGCTTCTTGAGGTAAGTAAGAGAGTCCCATGCGGGCACGCTCATGGATGGGCAAATGGGTGATGTCTTTACCATCAAGCACAATTTGACCACCATCCAATGGAACCAGTCCAACAATCATGTAGAAGGAGGTAGTTTTGCCGGCGCCATTAGGGCCTAAAAGGCCAACCACTTCACCGCATTTCACTTCTACGGATACATCTCGCACTACTGTTCTTGAGCCATAACGCTTTTGTAGTTTATGGGCACTGAGTGTTGCGCTTGATTTGGCTTGAGCGAGGTCCGTAGTCATTTTTCTAATGTGGCTTTTCGTCTTGGTGAGAGAACTGCTCTTGCTAAAGGAAGGTCCTCAGATTTTGCGTTGGGTGGTGGTGTTACACGATAACGTTCAGTAATGTCATCGTACTCAATTTTCCAGCCTTGTAGTTGATCAAGCATTTGCATGTTCAGTAAGCGTTTTAATCTGGCGTCGCCTGTGATGGTTAGCAACTCTGTTTTTGCATTGTAGGAGACCTGAGTGCCATGACCCTGCATAAATTCATCGGCTAGACCTTCTCTTCTTTGTCTAAAACTTGCCGCTGTATCAGTAGTTCCTTTGACATCCACAAATTCATAGCCTTCAGGATCGACTTGAATATGACCATCGTCTCCAGTCACAACTATGCTGCCTTTGATTAATAGAATTTGACCTTTGAGATCGTATATCTGCTGCACATCATTTACTGAAACACTTTCAGCCTCAAGGATGACGGGTTTATCTTGATCAGCTTTTTCTGCATAGGCAAGACTCGTGCACACAAGCAAGCAAAACGAAATCCAAAGAGTGAAGAGTCGAATCATGAGGGTATTTTATTGACCATTACGCGGAGCGCGTTCAATTCGACCTTTTACTTGCCCTGACAGAGTCATGCTTTGCTGAATATTGTCAAAGGTGCCACCATCCGTTGAATGCATTACCGACATCCCTTGTTCAAGCGTAATTGGTTTATCTGTTTGAACGATGTCATCGTTAATCAGCACTTTGTAATAGCTTGATGAAGCTAACATCCTGAGGGTTGCTGGCTCAGTGGCGGTAGCGGGCTGAGGTGGTCTGTAGATTGTTGCGTTATCAAATAACTCCAAAATCGTCAGGTCACCATCAAGATGACCTGTATTGGATTTAACGGTAACAGGTGCTTTATCTGGCTGAAAGAGTCGCATGCGAGGCAAGTCAATATCGATTGAAGCATCGTCATCATAGTGAGTCACCTTGTCGCCCAGAATGCGGTACTTCGTATTGCCTTGTTCATTTAATGCAGATAGCGTGCCATGTTGAATAATGTAGTCAGGCTCATGAAGGCGCACTCGCTCTAGTCCAGAGTGTTCAGCTGGATTATTTTTTCTCACCAACCAAAAGGTGACTAAAGTTAGCAGGCCCATCAATATCAAAGGCATCAGACGTAATACGGTACGGCCAATGCTAAATTTGATTTGTTGGGAATTGAATAACATTGCTCGATTGGCTAATCTTAATTGCGTGCTTTGTTGAGCAACTCTTCATACTGATTCTGAGATTTCAGAATCAGGTCGCACGCTTCTCTGACTGCGCTATTGCCGCCAGTTCGTGTGGTGACAAAATGCGCGAATTCTTTAACAGCTTCATGTGCTTGTGCTGGCGCAATGCGCAGGCCTGCTTGCTTCATCATGGCTAAATCAGGCCAGTCATCACCCATCACAGCACAATCACTCGTCTTGAATCCAAGTGCTTTGAGTACTTCTTCAAGAGCAAGTGCTTTATTCTCAACGCCCATATGTACATGTTTGATGCCAAGTTCATCGCAGCGAGCCAATACCATTTTGGAATTTCTGCCAGTAATAATTGCAGTCGCAATGCCGCATTGCTCTAATAGCTTGATGCCCAGACCATCTTGAATATCAAATGCCTTTAAGCATTCTTTTCCTTCAGCATCAATCCAAACCTGGCCATTTGTTAATACGCCATCTACGTCCAAAACCAATAACTTAATTTTGCTGGCGCGTTCCCAGGCTTGCGGGTAATTCGATAGAGGGTTTGTATTGTGAGTATTAAAAGCGCTCGGCATGGAATGAAATTAGGTGACTACGTTAAATAACTTTGGCCGCAAACAAATCATGTAAGTTCAGTGCGCCAAGCAAAAGACCAGCTTTATCCGTTACTACCAAATGATTAATCCGATGTTTTTCCATCATTTCAATCGCTTCTTCAGCCAATAGTTCGGGCGGAATAGTTCTAGGACTGGAGGTGGTGGCGTTTTTCAGGGTGATGTTGCTGAGGTTGGGGCTCTTCTCGAGCAAACGACGTAAATCACCGTCAGTCAAAATGCCAAACACCTTATCGCTTTCATCAAGAGTGACGACCATGCCCATGCGTTTCGCAGTCATCTCTAGTAGAGCGTCTTGTAATGAGGCCTGAATCGAAATTTTTGGCGTGTCTTCAAAGCTTCTCATGACTTCGCTGACATGCATTAATTGCTTGCGACCTAAGCGACCACCAGGATGTGAGCGTTGAAAATCTTCCGCTTGAAAACCGCGAGCGTCAAGTAATGCAACTGCGAGTGCGTCGCCCATAGCAAGCGTTGCGGTAGTGCTAGTAGTAGGCGCTAGATTGAGAGGGCATGCTTCTTTTTCTACGCTAGTGTCTAGATGCGCATCTGCTAATTTGGCTAGAGAAGAATTCGGTGCGCCGGTGAGTGCAATGAGTTTTGCTCCAGTACGCTTCACGATGGGGACGATTGTCAGTAATTCATCCGTTTCACCTGAATTGGATAACGCCACAAAAACATCTTCACGAGTAACCATGCCCAGATCGCCATGACTGGCTTCGGCAGGGTGAACAAAAAAAGCAGGCGAACCGGTTGAAGCAAAGGTGGCGGCAATCTTGCGGGCAATATGCCCCGACTTCCCAATGCCGGAGACCACAATTCTGCCTTTGCAACCATGGAGTAATTCCACTGCGTGGATTAGGGCATCTGCATTGGCGCCCTCAAGGCGATCGCGCATTGTTTGCAGTGCAGCAGCCTCAATAGTGAGGGTATCGCGTGCAAGCTTTAGGGTACGTTCACGAGTCTTAGCTATCATCGAGTAAGTATATGCCGTCAGTCCTTCAATTAACTCTTATTCTCTTAGCCTCTGGTGTGGCTGGAGTGGTTATTTTCCGCTATTTTGGCTTACCCCCTATTTTGGGCTATTTGGCTATTGGGGTGTTAATTGGGCCAAATGCCTTGGGCTTAGCCAGTGATACCGCCACGGTGAAGTATTTAGCGAAATTTGGAGTTGTCTTTTTGATGTTCTCCATTGGTCTGGAATTTAATCTGCACAAACTCCGATCTATGCGAAATATCGTATTTGGCTTGGGTGGTAGTCAGGTAATTTTGACAATGGTGCTGGCAGTACCTGCCAGCTTACTGATGAATTGGATTTACCCGATTTCATGGCAGGCTGCAATTGCGCTAGGCGGAGCACTAGCAATGTCATCTACAGCGATTGTTACCAAACTCATTTCAGACCGTGCTGAGTTAGAGACAGAGCACGGCCGCAATGTTGTCGGGATATTGTTGTTCCAAGATTTGGCTGTGGTTTTCTTATTGATCTTATTGCCGTCCCTGGGAAAAAATCCTAAAGATCTTTTTGTGGCGCTGACCGCAGCCTCTATCAAAATCACAGTTGCTCTGACCCTGATTTTCTTTATTGGCCAAACCTTAATGAGCCATTGGTTTAGGTTGGTTGCGAAATTACGCTCACAAGAATTGTTCATGCTCAATTTGTTATTAATTGTGCTGGGCATGGCTGGCTTGACTGAGCATTTTGGTTTATCGCTGGCTCTCGGCGCATTCTTGGCCGGCATGTTGATTTCTGAAACACCTTATCGTCATCAGGTTGAAGAAGATGTTAAACCCTTCCGCGATGTTTTATTGGGGCTCTTCTTTATTACGATTGGCATGCTGCTTGATTTCAATGTCATTCGTGAGCAGTGGATGTTGGTATTGGCTTTATTAATCGGCCCATTGGTGTTTAAGTTTGGGCTCATTGCCTTACTCTCGAAGGCATTTGGCTCTAGTGCCGGCATCTCAATACGGACAGGACTATGCCTTGCTCAGGCCGGTGAATTCGGTTTTGTTCTGCTTACGCAAATCGATGGCTTAGATTTGATTGATCCAACCTTAAGTCAAGCCGTTCTTGCGGCAATGCTGCTCTCGATGTTTTGCGCCCCATTTCTGGTTGAGTACAGTGACCGTATCGCAATGCGCTTCTCGAGCAACGAATGGCTTTTGCAATCCCTTGCATTAACTCGGGTTGCCGCGAAAAGTGTTCGTAATGAAAATCACGTCATCATTTGTGGCTTTGGTCGATCTGGTCAAAGCCTAGCTCGCATGCTTGATCAGGAAAAAATTCCTTACATTGCCTTGGATTTAGATCCCGATCGAGTGAAAGAAGCTGCCGCTGCTGGTGACAACGTAGTGTACGGGGATGCTAGTCGTGAAAATTACTTGGTAGCTGCTGGTCTCTCCAGAGCCAAGACGGTTGTGATTACCTATGCCGATACTGCAGCAAGCTTAAGAGTGTTACGTCAGGTTGAGCATTTACGTCCTGGCATGACTGTCTTAGTTCGCACAAAAGATGATGCTGATATTGCCAAGCTGCAGGCTGCAGGGGCTACAGAGGTGGTGCCTGAGTTAATTGAGGGCAGCTTGATGATTGCATCGCATGTCTTGCTCATTATGGGTGTGCCGATGCGCAAGGTGGTCAGGCGTATTACGACTGCGCGTGAAGAGCGTTATAGCTTATTAAGAGGATATTTCCGTGGAGCGGGTGACGATGACTTTGGTTCGAATGAATCTTGGCGTTTGCATTCCATCACTTTGCTGCCTAATTCTCAGGCGGTTGGTAAAACACTTTCTCAGCTTCATCTAGAAATCGACGGAGTTAGTATTCAGGCGGTTCGTCGCAAGGGTCGTAATGCAAACTACAGCAAGTTGACCTTGGCCGCGGACTTACTGCTTCAGGCAAACGACATTCTGGTGATTTCCGGTAATTCAGAGGCCATTGATTTAGCCGAGGCTAAATTACTCTGAAATGTCTGCCATTAGTAGATGGCGAAGGTTCGCCATCTACCTTTTCTTTTTGTTAGTAGTCGTTTTGCGAGTTAACAAGGGCGCCAAATAATGACCTGTGAAACTCACTTCATTCTTGGCAACTTCTTCAGGGGTGCCGGTCGCGATGATTTGTCCGCCACCTGCGCCACCTTTAGGCCCTAAATCAATAATCCAGTCGGCGGTTTTAATAACATCCAAATTGTGCTCAATGATGACAATGGTGTTGCCTTGTTTCTTGAGGGTTTGAATGACGGTTAACAACAATTGAATATCGTGGAAATGTAAGCCAGTTGTCGGTTCGTCCAGGATATAAAGAGTTCTACCAGTATCTCGCTTAGAAAGCTCCAGCGAAAGCTTTACACGCTGAGCCTCACCCCCCGATAAGGTTGTGGCGCTTTGACCAAGCTTTACATAACCTAAGCCAACATCTAACAATGTCTTCAGTTTTCGTTTAACAACTGGAACCGCTTCAAAGAATTCATGCGCTTGCTCAATCGTCATTGAGAGCACTTCATGAATATTTTTTCCTTTGTAGCGGATGTCTAGAGTTTCGCGGTTATAGCGTTTGCCATGGCAAACATCGCAAGGCACATAAACATCTGGCAAGAAGTGCATCTCTACTTTTAAAACGCCATCGCCTTCACAGGCATCACAACGACCACCTTTGACGTTAAAGGAGAAACGACCTGCTTCATAACCACGTTCACGCGCAGCAGGCACACCTGCAAAGAGCTCGCGAATGGGCGTGAAAAGACCGGTATAAGTAGCAGGATTGGAGCGTGGCGTACGACCAATTGGTGATTGATCTACGCTGATCACTTTGTCGAAGTGCTCTAGGCCCTTGATGGCATCGTGCGCAGCTGGCTCAGCACTTGAGCCATATAAATGTTGTGCAACAGCATGATGCAGGGTGTCATTGATCAGGGTTGATTTACCCGAACCTGAGACACCTGTTACGCAGGTCAATAGACCTACAGGAATCTTCGCGTGTACGGATTGCAAATTATTTCCACGTGCGCCAATGATTTCTAGAAAACGATCATTTACGGGAATGCGTTTTTCTGGAACTTCTATTGCTTCGCGTCCAGCAAGGTAGGCGCCAGTCAGTGATTTGGTGTCAGCTTCTACTTCTGTAGGAGTGCCTTGCGCAACAATTTCACCACCATGAACACCAGCGCCTGGACCAATATCAATGACCCAGTCTGATGCGCGGATCATATCTTCATCATGTTCAACGACTAGAACGCTGTTACCTAGGTCGCGTAAATGCTTGAGAGTACCAATCAATCGATCGTTATCACGTTGATGCAGTCCAATCGATGGTTCATCAAGCACATACATCACACCCGTTAACCCGGAACCAATTTGGCTTGCCAGGCGGATACGCTGTGCTTCACCGCCTGAAAGGGTATCGGCACTACGTTCGAGAGAAAGATAGTCGAGTCCAACGTCGTTTAAGAAGCGTAGACGGGCGCTAATTTCTTTAATGATCTTGTCTGCAATCTCTTTTTTAGCCCCTTTGAGTTCAAGAGCCTCGAAATATTCTTTCGCTTCTTTTAATGGCAACGCGCTGATTTCATAAATAGCGCGCGATTGCTTTTTCTCGCCCACTCGTACGAAGCGCGCTTCTTTTCGTAAACGACTACCGCTGCATTCAGGGCAGGTTTGAATGTTCTGATAACGAGAGAGCTCTTCGCGGACAGTAACTGAATCTGTTTCACGATAGCGACGCTCGAAGTTGGCAACGATACCTTCAAAAGCATGTTCGCGGATGGTGTTTTTACCGCGCTCATTGATGTATTCAAAGGGTATGGTGACATCACCAGACCCCAATAAGATCAAGTCTTGCTGTTTCTTGGTAAGTGATTCAAAAGGTTTTTCAACATCAAAGCCACCATGTTTAGCAAGAGTTTGTAGTAGCTTGAAGTAAAACTGGTTACGTCGATCCCAGCCCTTAATGGCACCTGATGCTAGTGATAAATCAGGATGCGCAACAATGCGTTTAGGATCAAAGAAAGACTGATGACCCAGTCCATCGCATGAAGGGCATGCACCCATTGGATTATTGAAAGAGAAAAGACGTGGCTCTAATTCTTGAAGGGAGTATGAGCAAACTGGACAAGCAAACTTGCTCGAGAAAATCATCTCTTTACCAGTGTCCATATCAACAATCATTGCTTTACCATCGGCAAGACGCAGTGCAGTCTCAAACGATTCAGCAAGACGTTGTTGAATATCTGGTCGAACTTTAATGCGATCTACTACAACTTCAATAGAGTGTTTGTCATTCTTCTTTAGAGCAGGTAATTGATCTACTTCGAATATTTCCGCCTTAGCAGCATTCGCAGTACCTCCGCCAGAGCGGACGCGAAAGCGCACAAAACCCTGGGCTTGCAGATCTTGAAAGAAGTCCACAAACTCACCCTTACGCTCACTTACTACAGGAGCAAGAATCATGAGCTTGGTGTCTTCTGGCATTGCCAATACTGTGTCCACCATTTGAGATACGCTTTGCGCCTCTAATGGAAGATCGTGGTCTGGACAATGCGGTGTTCCAGCGCGTGCAAATAAGAGGCGCAGGTAATCATGAATTTCTGTTACGGTGCCGACAGTCGAGCGCGGATTGTGGCTAGTTGCTTTTTGCTCAATGGAGATTGCTGGCGAGAGACCTTCAATCGTATCGACGTCCGGTTTTTCCATTAATTGCAAAAATTGACGGGCGTAAGCCGATAATGACTCTACATAACGTCGTTGACCCTCTGCGTAGAGCGTGTCAAAAGCAAGAGAGCTCTTTCCCGAGCCAGACAAGCCGGTTAATACAACCAGCTTCTCCCTAGGAATGTCTAGATTGATGTTTTTGAGGTTGTGGGTGCGGGCACCGCGGATCTTGATTTCGTTATTCATGATTTTTTAGCGTAACTTGTTAATATAGCTCTTTCTCATGAATCCTTCTGAACTTCGCTCCACTCTCGCTTTAGCAGGCATTTTTGGCCTGCGAATGCTGGGCCTATTCTTGCTATTGCCAGTCTTTAGCATTCATGCGCGTGGTTTGCCGGGTGGCGAGCATGCGCTTTGGGTGGGCTTGACCCTCGGCATCTTTAATATTATTCAAGCTTGCTTTTATATCCCCTTGGGGCGTCTTTCTGACCGTATTGGACGGAAGCCAGTGGTACTTTGGGGGCTTTCTTTATTTGTAGCTGGCGCGCTCATTTGTGCTGCTCAAGATGATTTGCTGTGGATTGCAATCGGTCGGGGAGTAATGGGTGCGGGCGCAGTATCTGCTGCCATTTCTGCGTGGGTTGCTGACCTGACGCGTGAGCAGGTTCGTACACGAGCGATGGCTTTGGTCGGCGGCAGTATCGCGCTCTCATTTGCTTTGTCTTTGGTGATTGCTGCGCCGATATATCGATTAATCAGTCTCAGCGGAATTTTTATTGTCCTTGCGATTTTGGGCGTTGCTGCAATGATGGTCACATACTTTGTTTTGCCAAGCAATAAGCCCGAGGTAAATGCTCAGGCCTCACTAAAAGAGGTTTTTTTACGACCTGAATTAATGCGTTTAAATTTGGGCGTCTTTGTTCTGCATGCAACACAGGTAGCCATGTTTTTGGTTGTGCCACGCTTACTTGTTCAGGCGGGGCTACCCTTAGCTTCCCATTGGGAAATTTATTTACCCGTTGTGTTGTTGTCATTCTTCTTGATGGCACCCATTTTGATTTTTGGTGAGAAGAAACAAAAAATGCGCACCATTTTGCTGTTGGCAATCATATTGTTATTGCTTGCAGAAATTTTGTTCACTAAAACCTCTTCAGTCATCTCAATTGCAATTGCTCTCTTGATTTACTTTGTAGGATTTAACTTATTAGAAGCATTGCAACCTTCTTTGGTGTCCCGTTTTGCAAAAGAATCAAAAGGCACTGCACTGGGCGTTTACAACACCACTCAGTCAATTGGTTTATTTTCAGGGGCAGCTCTAGGGGGCTATTTAATGGATAGCCATGGTGATTTATCGGTCTTTGTGATGGGTGCTGCGCTCTTGGTATGCTGGCTTATAATTGCTTGGTCGATGAGTGAAATGCCTGCGAAAGCAGTTGATTCAAAGGACCAAGCTACAAAGATTTAGCAACATTGATTTCATTAAGACAAGCAACTTTTTAAGCAGCAATAACAGCAGTATTTTCTTCGGGAGACAACATGGCTTCGGTAAATAAGGTCATCATCGTAGGTAATGTCGGGCGCGATCCAGAAACGCGTTATATGCCAAGTGGCGACGCAGTTACCAATATTTCAGTAGCAACTTCAGATCGCTACAAAGATAAGCAAACAGGTGAAATGAAAGAAACCACGGAATGGCATCGCGTTGCATTCTTTGGAAAGCTTGCAGAGATCGCAGGTCAATATCTTAAAAAGGGTTCACAGGTTTACGTAGAAGGTCGTTTACGGACACGTAAATGGACTGACGCAAGTGGTCAAGAAAAATACTCAACCGAAATCGTTGCTGAAACCATGCAAATGCTTGGCGGTAAACCAGTTGGTGGCGGTGATGGTGGTGAGAGCTACAGTCGCTCTAAGTCTGCTGAACAGCCTGCTCCAGCAGCTTCCAGTGCCGCATCACTAGGTGCAATGGATGATGATATTCCGTTCTAAGTAGTAACAACATGCCATTTAAGTAATTGATGGCTGCTAAGAAAAACCCCTCAGAAAATTCTAGAGGGGTTTTTTATTTATTGGCGAGCATGACGAATGTTGTCTGGCCAAGGTGAGTTGTAGTCTGTTCTAAATGGATTGATATCTAGACCACCGCGACGAGTGTAGCGCGCATAAACGGATAATTTTTCTGGCTTACATTGCCGCTTGATATCAGTAAAGATCGTTTCAACACAGTGTTCATGAAATTCCCCTAATTGTCTAAAGCCAATCAGGTAACGCAATAAACCTTCTTCAAGAATGGGTCGACCTTGGTATCGAATTTGAACGCTAGCCCAATCAGGTTGACCTGTAACTGGGCAATTAGATTTCAGTAAATGAGAAATCAAGCATTGTTCAATAGGGCCGAATGATTCATTTACGCCTAATACGCTTGCGTCTGCAGGTAGATTGGGGTCGACTTCAATATCGAGTCTGTCCATCAGAATGCCGTCCATTTCCTGCATTCCTTTTTTAGCTACAGCTTCAGTTGCTTGAATGCGTGTTGTGATCTTGCTTCCTGCAACAGTGGAGAGATCATTGATGAGTAAGTCGCACAACTCATTTTCATCTTCAAAGCGCGCATTATTCAGGCTATTGAGATAGAGCTTGAACGACTTGGATTCAATCATGTTGGGTGAATCTGCTGGAATTTGAAATTCAGCGAGTGCGATCTGAGGCTTCCCTTTTTTATTAAGCCAACTGAGTTCAAAGGCATTCCAAATATCTACACCAATAAACGGCAAGGCTTGACCTTCTTTTAATCCAAGCTTGGTGCGATTCTCTGATCTTGGAATAGGGAATAGCAGACTTGGATCATATTGATCTGGGTATTGCGTTGTTTGCCCAAGTGAGAGTGTCGCCATGGTTACTTTGGGTTTTTTGGCTGATTAGAGACGCCAGATACTACGTGACCAGTGGGTGCAACAGAGGCCGCCGATTGGCAGTGACCTGTTTGGTCATCAAAGAAAAAGTCTGGTTCAAATTCTCGAAGAAATTCACTCTTCGTTAAGCCGCCAAGAAACATCGCTTCATCCACGTCAATGCCCCAAGCCATTAGAGTGCGAATGGCGCGTTCATGGGCGGGTGCTGAGCGAGCAGTTACTAAAGCGGTACGAATGCGCATACCGTTTTCACTAGTTGAGCGTTGCAGTCTATGTAATGCTTCTAACAAAGGCTTGAATGGACCTGGTGGCAGGGGGATATCCACCTTTTTGCTCTCATGATCAACAAATGCTTCAAGACCTTTGTTCTGGAAAACTTGTTCCGCTTCATCTGAAAACAGTACTGCGTCTCCGTCAAATGCAATTCGAATTTCATTGGGGTGAGACTCGGCAATTTTGCTAGATTCTGGAAATACGCGAGCCGCCGGAAAGCCGGCATCAATGGTAGCTCTCACATCATCTTCATTGGCTGACAAGAAGAGGTTGGCGTGGAGAGAGCGCAGGTAATGGTATGGCGGGCGCCCTCTGGTAAAGACACCGCGCTCTAGATGAAGGCCGTGATGTTCTGCAGAGCGGAATACTCGTAAGCCGCTCACTGGATCATTGCGCGAGAGAATCACCACTTCAACCCGTTGTTCGCCCGCCTCATTAAAGGCGAGTAATTTTTTAACAAGTGGAAAGGCCACGCCTGTTTGCGCCGCTATCCCCAAACGTTCAAGCTGAAGCTTCATGTAGGCGCTGTCATCGGTAGATTCGAAGATACGATTTTCTTCTTCAAAATCAAACAAGGCACGCGATGAAATCGCAACGACAAGTTTTCCGGTGAGCGTGTAAGACATAGTTATTTCAAGAATAAGCGATAAGCAGGGTTGTTGCTTTCATCCCAATGTGGATAGCCTAGAGTGGCTAAGAATTTCTGGAATTTCTTCTGCTCATTTTTTGGAACTTGAATGCCGACCAAAATGCGACCATAGTCTGCGCCATGATTGCGATAGTGGAACAAGCTAATGTTCCAGTTCGGGGCCATGCTGGTTAAGAACTTCATCAACGCGCCTGGGCGCTCAGGAAATTCGAAACGGTACAGCAATTCATCTTTGGCCAATGCTGAGTGTCCGCCCACCATATGGCGCAAATGGGATTTTGCTAATTCGTCATGAGTGAGATCAATCGTCGCAAATTTGGCTTTACGGAAATGTTTTGCAATCGCATCACTATCGCCAGATTTTTGAGTGCTGATGCCCACAAAAATATGCGCTTCTTTTTGATCACCAATACGATAGTTAAATTCCGTCACATTGCGTTTGCCAAGTAGTTCGCAGAAGCGTTTAAACGAGCCACGCTCTTCAGGAATGGTTACTGCAAATACCGCTTCACGGAATTCACCCACATCAGCACGCTCTGCAACAAAGCGTAGGCGGCTGAAGTTCATATTGGCACCGCAGGCCACTGCTACTAGGGTCTTCTTCTTGAGGTGTTTTTTCTCGACATACTTTTTCACGCCGGCGATAGCTAAGGCGCCCGCGGGCTCAAGAATGCTGCGCGTGTCAGTAAAAACATCATTAATTGCTGCACAGATTTCGTCGGTATCCACCGTAACGATTTCATCAACTACTTTTTTGCAGATACGAAACGTTTCTTTGCCAACCAATTTAACGGCCGTACCATCGGAAAATAATCCAACATCTTTCATCTCAATGCGTTTATTTGCTTTGAGTGATTGATTCATTGCATCAGAGTCAGATGCTTGAACACCGATGACTTTTGTTTTTGGGCTAACGGCTTTTACATATTCGCCAATACCAGCAATCAAGCCACCACCACCAATTGCAACAAAGACAGCGTCGATAGGATCTGGATGTTGAGTAAAAATTTCTTGCGCGATCGTGCCTTGTCCTGCAATCACATCGGGATCATCAAAAGGATGGACAAAGGTGAGACCCCGTTTTTTTGCCACGACTTCAGAATGCTTAAAAGCATCGCTATAGGATTCGCCGTGCAGGATAATTTCTACCCAGGACCCGCCTCTGGCTTTAACGGCATCAATTTTGACGCTTGGCGTGGTAACCGGCATCACAATGACAGCCTTGCACTTCATTTTTGCTGCTGCCAAGGCTACGCCTTGAGCATGGTTGCCAGCTGAAGCAGCAATAACCCCGCGCTTTAAGGCTTCTGGCGCCAAATGCGCCATTTTGTTGTAGGCGCCTCGGAGTTTGAATGAGAAAACGGGTTGGTTATCCTCCCTTTTGAGCAAAACTTGGTTGCCCAAACGCTTGCTTAATTCTGGGGCGAGCTGAAGCTCAGTTTCTCTCGCTACGTCATAGACGCGAGCCGATAAAATTTTCTTTAGGTAGTTCGTTGCCATCCGATGAGCGTACCACGGATGAGCCCTAAGCCCTTAGATTTTCAGGGGTTTATATCTTTGGTCGGCAACTTTCTCGGTTTCCTGCCAGTATCGAGGTAGCTCAATTAAAATGCATATTTACCAAATATGTCGATATGAACGCACCGTTGGCTTTGAACCAGTTGCAGGATTTTGAGGCGGATTCTCCCCGACTTCGCGAAATTCCCTACAACTACACCTCTTTTTCTGATCGTGAGATTGTGATTCGCCTCTTGGGCGAGGAGTCATGGCGCGTTTTAAATGATTTGCGTGGTGTTCGCAGGACTGGTCGCTCAGCACGTATGTTGTTCGAAATCCTGGGCGATATTTGGGTCGTACAGCGCAATCCTTTCTTGCAAGATGACTTGCTTGATAACCCTAATCGTCGACAGCAATTAATTGATGCCTTGTGGCACCGCTTAGGCGAAGTGAAAAAGCGAAACAATGGCGACTCTGCTGAGCAGGTAGAGGTTTTGTTGAATGCCGCTTATCGCGCGATTGAAAATTTTGAAAATGGCTTTAAAGAAGTTGAGCAAATTCGGAAACGTGCTCGAAAAGAATTAGGTCGTCACACTGCAAGTGACAACATTTGTTTTGACGGTGTTTCTCGTGCTGCGCATGTTACCGATGCAACGGACTGGCGTGTTGAGTTCCCCTTAGTCGTTCTCAAACCCGATTATGAATCCGAGATTCCTGGATTGGTTAAAGCCTGCGTTGAATTGGGTTTGACCATCATTCCGCGTGGAGGTGGCACGGGCTATACAGGCGGCGCCATTCCTTTGTATGCGATGTCTGCGGTGATTAATACTGAGAAGCTACAACAAATTGATGGTGTAAAAAATAAACGCTTACCAGGTGTTGATCATGAAGTTTCAACCATCTTCACTGGTGCTGGTGTTGTAACGCGTCGTGTATCTGATGCTGCTGAGCATGCTGGCCTTGTATTTGCGGTTGATCCTACTTCAGCAGATGCAAGCTGTATTGGCGGCAACATCGCGATGAATGCTGGCGGTAAGAAAGCGGTTTTGTGGGGCACTGCCCTAGATAACTTGGCCAGCTGGCGCATGGTAGACCCAGAGGGAAATTGGCTTGATGTAGAGCGCCTTGAGCACAATCTTGGCAAGATTCATGATGTTGAGAAAGTTCGCTTTCAGCTGACTTGGTCTGATGGCAATAGTGAGCCTGGCCAACGTATTTTGAAGACAGAAATATTAGAGGTAGAAGGGAAGCGTTTCCGTAAAGAAGGTCTCGGTAAAGACGTTACCGATAAGTTTTTAGCGGGCTTGCCTGGCGTGCAAAAAGAAGGTTGCGATGGCTTGATTACAAGCGCAACCTGGGTTCTACATCGTATGCCTAAATTCATGCGCACGGTTTGCCTCGAGTTTTTCGGTCAGGCCCGTGAAGCGATTCCTAGCATTGTGGAGATCAAGGCTTACCTCGAAACCTTAAGCAAGCAAGGTGGCCCAATATTGGCTGGTCTTGAGCATTTGGATGACCGTTACTTGCGTGCAGTTGGCTATTCGACAAAGTCCAAGCGCAATAGTTTGCCAAAGATGGTGTTGATTGGTGATATTGCTGGTGATGATGAGGAAGCGGTTGCGGCTGCAACGAGCGAAGTGGTGCGCATGGCTAACTTACGTGTTGGAGAAGGCTTTGTAGCAGTCAGTGCAGATGCGCGTAAGAAGTTTTGGTTGGATCGTGCTCGTACAGCAGCGATTGCTCGCCATACCAATGCATTCAAAATCAATGAAGATGTAGTGATTCCGTTGCCACGTATGGGTGAGTACACCGATGGCATCGATCGAATCAATATTGAACTCTCTCTGAAGAACAAGCTTCAGGTTTTAGATGGCCTCGAATCCTTCCTCAAAAAGAGCGCTTTGCCCTTGGGTAAAAACGAAGAGGATTATGAAATTCCGACCGCTGAGATCTTGGGCGATCGTGTTCAGCAAGCATTAGAGTTAATTGCAGAAGTACGTTCGCGTTGGTCTGAATGGCTAACGCAAATGGATGCCTATTTCCCGCAGTTGCAGAACTATAGTCTGCGTGCTTCTTGGAAAGAAGAAGTGCGCTCAGAGTTGCGCATCATATTTGGTGGCTTAGCGTTTGAACCCATTCTGAATGAGTTAGAAGCCATTCATAAAAATATTTTACGTAAGCGCGTCTTTGTTGCTTTGCATATGCATGCGGGTGACGGGAATGTGCATACCAATATTCCCGTGAATTCAGATGACTACGAGATGTTGCAGGATGCGCATCGCGCTGTCGATCGCATCATGAAGTTGGCGCGTTCTTTGGATGGCGTTATCTCTGGTGAGCATGGCATTGGTATTACCAAGTTGGAATATCTAACCGAAGCAGAGCTGAAAGACTTCCGTAGCTACAAGAATCGAGTAGATCCTGAGGGGCGCTTTAATAAAGGCAAACTCATGCCACATGCTGACTTGAGTATGGCCTACACGCCCAGCTTTGGTTTGATGGGACACGAGTCCATCATCATGCAGCAAAGTGATATTGGTGCGATTGCTGATAGCGTGAAGGATTGTTTGCGTTGTGGAAAGTGCAAGCCTGTTTGCTCCACGCATGTCCCGCGCGCTAATTTGTTGTACAGCCCGCGCGACAAAATTCTTGCTACTTCATTGTTAATCGAAGCATTTTTATATGAAGAGCAAACACGTCGCGGCATCTCAATTCGACATTGGGAAATGTTTGATGATGTTGCCGCGCACTGCACCGTATGTCACAAGTGCTTAACCCCTTGCCCCGTGAAGATTGATTTCGGTGATGTCACCATGAATATGCGCAACTTGTTGCGCAAAATGGGGCAACAGCGCTTCAATCCTGGAACAGCTGCCTCGATGTTCTTCTTGAATGCAACTAGCCCAGATACGATTCATCTTGCTCGCAAGACCATGATTGGTTGGGGTTACAAATTACAGCGTTTCGGCAATGATGTATTGCGTAAGTTTGCCAAACAGCAAACCGCACATCCACCGGCAACTGTAGGTAAGCCCAGTGTGAAAGAGCAAGTCATCTTTTTTGTAAATAAAAAGATGCCAGGCAATTTACCTAAGAAGACTGCGCGCGCCTTGTTGGATATTGAAGATGCGAACTATGTGCCCATTATTCGTGATCCGAAGATCACTTCTGCGGATAGCGAGGCGGTGTTTTATTTCCCTGGCTGTGGTTCTGAACGTCTATTTTCTCAAGTCGGCTTAGCAACCCAAGCGATGCTTTGGAATGTTGGCGTACAAACTGTATTGCCTCCAGGCTATCTCTGTTGCGGCTATCCCCAGCGTGGCAATGGCGATTTTGATAAAGCCGAGAAGATGATTACTGACAACCGCGTATTGTTCCATCGCGTTGCCAATACTTTGAATTACTTAGATATCAAAACGGTCGTGGTTTCTTGCGGAACTTGTTATGACCAGCTGGCAGGTTATCAGTTTGAGCAGATTTTCCCTGGCTGCCGCATTATTGATATTCATGAATATTTGATGGAGAAGGGCGTTAAGCTTTCTGGTGTGAATGGCGTCAAATATATGTATCACGATCCTTGCCATTCACCTATGAAGTTGCAAGATCCATTGAAGACAGTAAACGAGTTGATTCAGCTGGAGGATGGCAAAGCGATTGCTAAGAACGATCGTTGCTGCGGTGAGTCTGGAACATTGGCGGTTACTCGCCCTGACATCTCCACTCAGGTTCGTTTCCGTAAGCAAATCGAAATGGAAAAGGCTGCCAATGATTTGCGTAAAGATAATTTCACGGGTGATGTAAAAGTCTTAACGAGTTGCCCATCTTGTTTGCAAGGATTGTCTCGATTTAATGCGGATAGTGAAACCACTGCAGACTACATTGTGGTGGAGATGGCGCAAAAATTGCTTGGTGAGAATTGGATGCAAGATTATGTTGCCAAGGCAAATCAAGGTGGCATTGAAAGGGTGTTGGTTTAATGATTCCAAGCAATGTAGTAGTGCATCAGCAATCTAAAGTGCTAGAGCTTGCTTACGATGATGGTCAAACTTATCGCTTGCCATTTGAATTATTGAGAGTGGTCTCGCCATCGGCCGAAGTTCAAGGTCATGGTCCTGGTCAAGAAACCTTGCAAACAGGTAAGCGCGATGTGCTGATTTCCAGTCTTGAGCCTGTTGGCCACTATGCCTTAAAGCCTACCTTTTCTGATGGCCATGATTCTGGTTTGTATTCGTGGGAGTACCTACGGTTCTTGTGTGAAAACCAAGATCAAATATGGCAAGAGCATCTTGATAAATTAGCAGCCGCTGGGCTTGATCGGGATGCTCCGATGGCGTCAACAGGCCATTCCCATGACCATTCTTGTGGAAGTCACTAATGAGTAAAACCCATTTTGGTTACCAAAGCGTTGATGAGAAAGAAAAAGCCGGCAAGGTGGCGGAGGTATTTCACTCAGTCGCTAATAAATATGATGTGATGAATGACTTGATGTCATTTGGTTTGCATCGTGTTTGGAAAAAAATTACGATTGCGCGCGCCAATGTACGCCCTGGTCAAAAGATCCTGGACATTGCCGGGGGAACAGGCGATCTTGCCGCAGCTTTTGCAAAAGCAACTGAATGGGATCGTAATCCTGATGCTCAAGTTTGGTTAAGCGATATCAATGCATCGATGCTTGGTGTTGGGCGCGATCGTTTGCTCGACCGCGGTATTGCGCTCCCTTGCGTGCAATTTGATGCAGAGAAAATCCCCTTTCCTAATAACCATTTTGATGTGGTGACGGTTGCATTCGGTTTACGGAATATGACCCACAAAGAGGATGCCCTTGGTGAAATGTGTCGCGTGATTAAACCAGGTGGACGTGTCTTAGTGTTGGAATTTTCCAAGCCAGATGCGTTTTTGCAGCCCGTGTATGACGCTTACTCATTTAAGGTGTTGCCTTGGTTGGGCGAAAAGATT
Organism: Polynucleobacter sp. MWH-UH2A; assembly: GCF_018687195.1. Lineage (NCBI taxonomy): Bacteria > Pseudomonadati > Pseudomonadota > Betaproteobacteria > Burkholderiales > Burkholderiaceae > Polynucleobacter > Polynucleobacter sp. MWH-UH2A. Next base: position 1,856,952 of record NZ_CP061321.1, on the reverse strand, counting down.
GCGCAAGATTCAGAAAGTTATCGTTATTTAGCTGAGTCAATTCGCATGCATCCTGATGCGGATACGCTGAAGCAGATGATGTTAGATGTTGGCTTTGATGAGGTAGAAACCCATAGGATGACTGGGGGTATCGTTGCCTTACATATTGGTATTAAATACTGATAGTTGTGTATTTTTCAGTAATAAAAATGCCAAAAAGTAATTAAAAGGAGTAATCCAAATGAGACAACATTTTTTTAGAGCTGTAATAGTGAGTATGGCATTAATGTTTGCAAGCATGAGCCATGTAGAAGCTGCGCGCCTTGGTGGCGGTAAAAGTTTTGGTCGGGCCCCTAGTGCACCAATTCAAAAACAAGCTACTCCGGCTCAGAAGCCCGCTCAACAAGCCCAGCCAACAGCTCCAGCTCCAGCAGTTACTCCACCTGCGCCTGCACCAAGTCGTTTTGGTGGGATGGGTGGAATTTTGGGCGGCTTAGCCGCTGGTCTTGGTATTGGATATCTTTTATCCCATTTTGGTTTGGGTGAAGCTGCAGCCTCGCTGGTAACCGGTTTACTCATTGCGATGTTGGCTGGTTTTGTCATCATGTTTTTGATTCGGAGATTGCTACCAGTAATGTCACCCTCTGGCGTGCAACGTACCAATCTTGGTCAGCCATCCAGACAAGAGCCTGCATTTATTCCCGCAGCCAATGCGTTTGCTGATGTTGGTGCTGATTCAGAAACCTTTCAATCCACTTTGCCTCCAGGTTTTGATGAGCGTACTTTTTTGGAAAATGCCAAGCAATTTTTCGTGACGTTGCAAAGAGCTTGGGATCAGGGCGATTTGCAATCTTTACAAGAGTTCACAACACCAGAGATGTTTGCAAGAATTTCACAGGATCTTGCGGGACGTGTTGATGCCGCAAATCAAACAGATGTGATTACTGTTAATGCGCGCCTATTGGGAATTGAAACCAGTGAAGCGCATTATTTCTGTAGCGTTCAATTTAGCGGGGTCATTTGTGAGCAGCCGGGAGCGCCGGCCAACGACTTCTCGGAAATCTGGAATTTAAGTAAGCCCTTGGAGGGTCCGGGAGGCTGGGTACTAGCGGGTATCTCTCAGTTGGTTTAAGCTTAAGGTACTTTCCGACGGAAAACCCGCACTTGTGCGGGTTTTTTACACTAATGAATACGCTCTCTTCTTCTACCCATACGATTGCAGCAAGTGCGGCTTGCCGTGGTATCAATCATGTTTTGGAGAGTGAACCCTGGGCCTGTACTGAATTAGCAAAGCATGCGGGTAAAACAATTTCGCTTGAATTGCCTTTTGGGCGGCTTGCTTTCTGTATTGGGAGTGCAGGACGTCTTGAAGTTTTGAAAGAGCTTGAAAATCCAGACTTAGCTTTAGAGGTGTCCGCCAAAGCTCTTGGCGATTTAGTTGGCGGTTCTGGGAATTTAAAGGAACAAGCATTTAAAGCAGTGAAAATTACTGGTGATGCGGATTTAGCCCAGTTAATTGGACGATTGGCTGGTCAACTCCGCTGGGAGTATGAAGAAGATTTGGCACGCTTCTTGGGTGATGCTCCGGCTCATTTTGCCGTTCGCAAGGGAAAGAAGTTTGTATCGGCCACTAGATCAGCGACGGGTGATTTGCTGGACAATCTCGTGGAATATGTCAGCGAAGAAAGAAAAGTACTGTTGAATAAGCGTGACTTTATAGTTCATAAATCGGGGTTAAGTGATTTGCGTGATTCCGTTGATCGCTTGGAAAAGCGCATTCAGTTTCTTGAGCAAAAAGGAAGATAGATCGTGCGCCGAATTGCTCGTCTCTCATTTATTTTCTTTACCGCATGGCGTTATGGTTTATTGCCATTGCTACGTGATGTACTAAAGCCAGGTATTGGACGTAGTTGTTTAACAGTGGTTTGTTGGACCTCTCCAGGAACAAAGTTGCCGAGAGGTGAGCGCATTCGCCTAACGCTTGAGGCGCTAGGCCCAATTTTTGTGAAGTTTGGCCAGGTACTGTCTACTCGTCGTGATTTGTTGCCAGAAGATATTGCCAATGAGTTGGCAAAGCTACAAGATCAGGTGCCGCCATTTTCTAACGCAGAATCTCAACACTTAATTGAGACGGCATTAGGACAATCAATTAATGAAACCTTCATTAGTTTTGATGCTTCCCCAGTGGCCAGCGCATCTGTCGCTCAAGTACATTTAGGTGTTCTAAGAGGAACAGAAAAACACCCTGAGTGGCAGGGTCGACCTGTTGCGGTGAAAGTGTTGCGTCCTGGAATTTTGCCTGTGATCGAGGGTGACCTTGCCTTGATGTATGACTTGGCAAAGATTATCGAAAAGAGTTCTGAGGATGGTCGCCGTCTAAAGCCTCGTGAGAACGTTGCAGAGTTTGATACCTATTTGCATGATGAGTTAGACCTCATGCGTGAAGCAGCTAACGCTAGCCAGCTACGTCGATACTTTGCTGATTCCACTAAGCTCATGATTCCAGAAATGTACTGGGATTTATGTCATACCAATGTCATCGTGATGGAAAAAATGGATGGCATTTCTATTGGACGAACTGCGGAGTTGCGTGCTGCGGGTGTTGACTTTAAAAAATTGGCTGCGGATGGCGTGGAAATCTTTTTTACGCAAGTATTTGAGTATGGTTTTTTCCATGCTGACATGCATCCCGGAAACATCATGATTAGTCTCCAGCCGGAGACATTCGGTCGTTTTATCTCTTTGGATTTTGGAATTGTTGGTGCCTTAAGTGAATCAGATAAAAATTACTTAGCCCTGAACTTCTTGGCATTTTTCAATCGGGATTACCGTAGAGTGGCTGAGTTGCATATTGAATCAGGCTGGGTGCCCGCCAATACGCGCGTTGAAGAGTTAGAGGGTGCAGTGCGTTCCGTATGCGAACCCTATTTTGATCGACCTCTCAAAGAAATTTCATTGGGTATTGTGTTGATGCGTTTGTTCCAGACCTCGCGTCGTTTCAAGGTAGAGATTCAGCCGCAATTAACCTTGTTACAAAAGACCCTGCTAAATGTTGAAGGCCTTGCTCGTCAACTAGATCCTGACTTGGATCTATGGAAGACCGCTAAGCCGATCTTAGAAAAATGGGTGAGCAAGCAATTGGGTTGGCGTGGATTGATTGATGGCTTAAAACAAGAGGCGCCTACCTGGGCCAAAATCTTGCCATCATTACCCCGTTTGATTGCAGATAGTTTGGCTCAAAGCAGATCCCCAGTAAAAGACCAAAACGCTGAATTAGAGGTTCTAAAGGCGCTTTTATTGCAAGAAAGGCGTACACATCGCCTATTAGCAGGCTTCTTGCTATTTGCCGGCGGTTTTTTGGCTGGAATATTGATCATTACCCTAGGCATTTACTAGCCTCCCCCTCATTGGGCTCTAACCCGCTAAAATAGCGGGTTAGGCAAAACACATGAAAAAATACTTTATCGCTGGCATTCTTGTATGGGCTCCCATGGCGGTCACCATTTGGGTGATTACATGGGGCTTGGGTTTGCTTGACGGTGTTTTTGGCTCTGTTATGCAAGCCATCATTGCCGTCTTCCCTCATCAGTTCGCTGCTGATCTACAACATTTTCGTGAGCTACCGGGTGTAGGTATTTTGATTGTGGTTGCGGTGATTGTCTTGACCGGCGTTCTCGCAATCAGTTTTGCTGGACAGTGGTGGATTAAGGTTTGGGATAAATTTGTGAATCGTATTCCGGTTGTACGTTCAATTTATTCAAGCGTACAGCAGGTGTCCTCCACATTATTTTCTGGTAGCGGTCAGGCTTTTAGTAAGGCTCTATTAATTCGTTACCCACATGCCGACTCTTGGGTGATTGCGTTTCAAACAGGCACCCCTGCTAAAGAGGTTGCAAGTAAGTTAGGCGATGGATACGTGAACGTATTTTTGCCAACTACACCCAACCCAACCTCTGGATTTTTCATGATCGTGCCACGTGCACAAACGATCGAACTAGAGATGAGCGTAGAGGAAGCATTGAAGCATATTGTTTCAATGGGTTCTGTCCCCCCAAATAATTCCAGTGGATTAACTTCTCCAGAGTTGCCACACCATTTTTGATTTATAGGAAATTGTTATGTCAATGCGTAGCCATAATTGCGGTCAAATAACCGATGCACTGATTGGTCAAGAGGTCACCCTCTCTGGTTGGGTCAATCGTCGTCGTGACCATGGGGGCGTGATCTTTATTGACTTGCGTGACCGCGAAGCATTTGTGCAAGTGGTTTGTGACCCAGATCGTCCTGAGATGTTTGCGCTCGCAGAACAAGTGCGTAATGAGTTCTGTATTCAGATTAAAGGGCTTGTACGTGCGCGTCCTGCAGGTACTGAAAATAATGATTTGGCGACAGGTAAGGTTGAAGTGCTCTGTCATAGTTTGGTGATTCTGAATGCTTCAGTGACTCCACCGTTTCAGATTGATGATGAGAACTTATCTGAAACCACGCGCTTGACACATCGTGTATTGGACTTGCGTCGTCCCCAAATGCAAAAGAATTTGCGTTTGCGTTACAACGTTGCAATGGAGTGCCGTCGTTATTTAGATGACATGGGCTTTATTGATATCGAAACCCCGATGTTGACTAAGAGCACGCCTGAGGGTGCACGCGATTACTTAGTCCCATCACGGGTGCATGACGGTCAATTCTTTGCCTTACCGCAGTCGCCTCAATTGTTTAAGCAGCTCTTGATGGTGGCGGGTTTTGATCGTTACTACCAAATTACGAAATGTTTTCGCGATGAGGATTTGCGTGCCGATCGTCAACCTGAATTTACTCAGATCGACTGTGAGACCGCTTTCTTAAGCGAATTAGAAATTCGGGATTTATTTGAAAACATGATTCGTCATATTTTCAAGAAGACTTTGAATGTTGAATTACCAAGCCCATTCCCAACGATGCCGTATTCAGAAGGCATGGCGCGTTTTGGCTCAGATAAGCCAGATCTTCGTGTGAACTTTGAGTTCACTGAGTTAACGGATTTGATGAAGGACGTTGATTTCAAAGTATTCTCTGGCGCTGCTAATCAGGCTGGTGGGCGTGTGGTTGGTTTGTGCGTTCCTGGTGGCGCTGAAATTAGCCGTAGTGAAATCGACGATTACACGCAATTTGTCAGCATCTATGGCGCCAAAGGTTTGGCATGGATTAAGGTGAACTCTGTTGCAGAGGGTCGTAATGGTTTGCAATCCCCGATCGTCAAGAATTTGCATGACGCAGCAATTGAAGGCATTTTGAAGCGCACTGGCGCAAAAGATGGTGACATTATTTTCTTTGGTGCCGATAAAGAAAAAGTTGTGAACGATGCCATCGGTAACTTACGTTTACGTATTGGCCATTCTGCTTGGGGTAAAGAACATGGTCTCTTTACTGAGGGTTGGAAACCATTGTGGGTTGTAGATTTCCCGATGTTTGACTATGACGAGGGTGAAGCCCGTTGGGTTGCCTGTCACCATCCGTTCACCAGCCCTAAAGATGAACACATGCAGTATCTAGAAGCAGATCCCGGTAAGTGTTTGGCTAAAGCGTATGACATGGTTCTGAACGGTAGTGAAATTGGTGGTGGTTCTGTGCGTATTCACCAAGAAGCAGTTCAGAGCCAAGTATTCCGCGCTCTGAAGATTGGTGCTGAAGAAGCGCAGGCAAAGTTTGGTTTCTTATTGGACGCCCTGCAATATGGCGCCCCTCCTCATGGCGGTATCGCATTTGGTTTAGATCGTATCGTGACAATGATGACGGGTGCTGAGTCAATTCGTGACGTGATTGCATTCCCTAAGACTCAGCGTGCGCAATGCTTATTAACTCAGGCACCAAGCCCAGTAGATGAGCGTCAGTTGCGTGAGCTGCACATTCGTTTGCGTCAGGCAGCACCAGCCGCATAAAAGTACTTAGATTAGTTAGCAGTATCTATCTTGAAAATCCCTATTTCGGTTTTAGTTGTTATCTACAAATCGAATAGGGATGTTTTATTGATAGAGCGCGCTGATCGCCATGGCTTCTGGCAGTCTGTCACCGGCAGCCTAGATTCACCAGATGAGAATTTAGCCTTAGCAGCAGCGCGAGAGGTATTTGAAGAAACTGGTATTGCCGTTGACCACTTACCAGCTAGTTCTTTACGCAATATGCATCATCAGATTGAGTATGAGATCTACCCTGAGTGGCGTTTTCGATATGCTCCTGGCGTTACTCGAAATACTGAACATTGGTTTTCACTCGAAGTGCCTGAGAGAATTCAAATTCAGTTAGCGCCACGAGAACATGTTGCCTATGAGTGGTTGCCATTTGAAGAGGCAGCTAAGAAATGTTTTTCTCGTAGCAATGGCGAGGCCATCATGAGGCTCTTCTCGGCAAATCACAGTAGAACCGAATAAGATAGAACGATGAGACATTCATCGAGTCACCATCGATCCAGCGGAGATGCAAATACGCCTCAACGCGGTGATTGGCGCGTTATTCGTGACCTCCTGCCTTATCTGCTGGAGTATCGCTTTAGAGTCATTCTGGCACTGACTTGTCTAGTAGCAGCTAAGTTCGCGAATTTAGGCATTCCTATTTTGATGAAGGAGTTAATTGACTCTTTAGATATCAAAGCAGGATCTCCTCAAGCCATATTAGTAGTACCTATGGGCATCATTGTTGCCTATGGCTTATTAAGAATCTCTGCTTCTTTGTTTGCGGAGTTGCGTGAGGCTTTATTTGCTCGTGTTACACAAAATGCGGTACGGAAGGTAGCACTTCAAGTTTTTCAGCATTTACATTCATTAGCGCTAAGTTTTCATTTGGCTCGTCAAACGGGTGGCGTTAGCCGCGATATTGAGCGTGGTACTCGAGGCATACAGTCCCTCATTTCTTATTCGCTCTACAGTATTTTGCCGACTTTAATTGAGTTTTGCCTGGTGCTTGGTTACTTCGCTTATTCCTATGACATCTGGTTTGCGGCAATTACTCTAGTCGCTTTGGTTTTATATATAGCGTTCACGATTGTGGTGACTGAATGGCGTACGCACTATCGACGTGCCATGAATGATATGGACTCGAAAGCCAATCAAAAAGCAATTGATTCTTTGTTGAATTTTGAGACTGTTAAATATTTTGGGAATGAGGCTTTTGAAACTGCTCGATACGATGACAATCTTTTGCGTTATCAATCAGCAGCCATCAAGTCCCAAAAAACCTTAGCGTTCTTAAATTTAGGCCAGCAAATCATTATCGCGATTGGTTTGATGTTGATTTTATGGCGCGCTACGCTTGGTGTAGTTAACGGCTCAATGACTCTAGGTGATCTAGTACTAGTGAACACCTTAATGATTCAGTTGTATATCCCTTTAAATTTTCTGGGAGTTATTTATCGCGAGATCAAGCAATCCCTAACCGATATGGACCGCATGTTTTCTTTGCTCAATACGGAAAAAGAAATTGCAGATTCTCCAAATGCGCAGCCTTTACACATTGATAACCCTAATCGGGGCCCTGATGTGCGCTTTGAAAATGTGTCGTTTCATTATGAGAGCAAGCGAGAAATTCTCCGTAATGTCAGTTTTACGATTCCAGCAGGCACCACTACTGCGGTTGTGGGTCAGAGTGGCGCCGGGAAAAGTACCTTGGCAAGATTGTTATTCCGTTTTTACGATGCGCAGTCAGGAAAAATCGTTATTGATGGTCAAAATATTCAAGATGTGACGCAGTTCAGTTTGCGCAAGGCCATCGGCATCGTTCCTCAAGATACCGTCTTATTTAATGACACCATCGGTTACAACATTGCTTATGGAGATCCTTCGGCGAGTTTTGAAGAAGTCCAAGAGGCTGCTAGAGCAGCTCAAATTGATGGCTTTATCAAACGCCTACCGGATGCCTATCAAACTCAAGTGGGTGAACGTGGCTTGAAATTATCGGGCGGGGAAAAACAACGGGTTGCTATTGCGAGAACGCTGTTGAAGAAACCGGCGATGCTGATTTTCGATGAGGCTACCTCCGCATTAGACTCCAAAACGGAGCGTGCATTTCAGGAGGAGTTGTTTAATTTGGCAAAAAATCGGACGACGCTCATCATTGCGCATCGTCTTTCAACGATTGTTCACGCTGACCAAATTTTAGTCATGGATCATGGGCAGGTCGTAGAGCGGGGTACTCATCTAGAGCTATTGGCAGCTAAAGGCAAGTATGCCGAGATGTGGCAAATGCAAGAGCGTGCTGGGCTTGATTAGAATAGACTAATGACGCAGCAATCTTCCCAGCCAATACCCCGCGAGACTATTCTAAAGAATGCTTTTGCAGCAGCGGTGGCAGTAGCAGATCCGCAAGTGATTGTTCCTCAATACTTGGCAAAGATATTTCCTGTTGGGCAAGAGCCTAAAGGGAGATGTTTAGTGGTTGGCGCTGGCAAGGCGAGTGCATCTATGGCAAGCGCATTAGAGGCTTATGCTCAAGATCATTGGCCACAAGTCAAGATTGATGGTGTTGTATTAACCCGCTATGGCCATCACTCACCAACCTCCCGCATTCAGATCGTCGAGGCAGGCCATCCTGTGCCAGACCAAGCGGGCATGGATGGAGCAAGAGCAGTATTGGAGTTAACTCAAACGCTTGAAGCTGACGATGTATTAATCGCCTTAGTTTCCGGTGGTGGATCCAGTTTGTTAACACTACCAGTTGAAGGAATTTCCATCGATGATATGCGTAAGACTACCGAAGCCTTGCTTCGTAGCGGCGCTCCTATCGAAGAGATGAATGTTGTGCGCAAGCACTTATCTGCGATCTTAGGAGGAAATCTTGCAAGATGCGCAATTGCTCGTGGTGCACGAGTGGAAGCATTGTTGATTTCAGATGTAACGGGTGATGCTCCAGCCGATATTGCTAGTGGCCCTTGTGCGGCTGACTATTCAACTTATTTGGACGCACTCAATATTATTGAATCTTATCGTTTGCAAGAACTTGTGCCTGCATCGGTGATGAATCATCTCAAACAAGGTGTATCAGGGCAGAAACCTGAAACCTTAAAAGATATTGATCTGCTGAGCGCAAGAGTATCTAACCATGTGATTGCAACGGCTTATAAGAGCTTAGAGGCTGCTGCGAATGTGGTGAGAGATTATGGATATGAGCCTATTGTGTTAGGCGATACGATTACGGGTGAGGCTCAGGAAGTGGGAGCAGCTCAGGCGCAGTTAGCTCGCGAGCATCTAGTAAAAACAGATAAACCAATTGCGCTGATTTCTGGTGGGGAATGTACGGTGACGATCCCTGTAGGTAGCAAAGGTCGTGGCGGTCGTTGTAGTGAATATCTACTTTCTCTTTTTGCTGCAAGCCCAGATTTGCTTCGCATCTCAGCATTAGCCGCAGATACTGATGGTATTGATGGCAGCGAAAAGAATGCAGGCGCTTGGTTCGATAGCGGTATTCGAGAGTCTGCTAGAGCGATGAATTTAGAGCCAAAGGAATATTTAGCCGCCCATGATTGTTATGGATTCTTTGCACAATTGGGGGCTTTAGTGGAAACTGGCCCTACACTTACGAATGTCAATGATTTCCGCATTATCTTGCTTGATAAATAACTATGTCGAATTTGAATATGCCTTCAACAATTGAAATGATTCAGCCAGATGACTGGCATTTGCATATTCGTGATGGCAATGTCATGAAAGATGTGTTGGCGGATACCGCTCGTCAATTTGCGCGTGCGATCATCATGCCAAATTTAAAGCCACCAGTGACCACCGTGGAATTGGCAAAAGCATATCAATTACGTATTGATGCCAACTTAAAGACCTTGGGTATTACTGACTTCACTCCGTTAATGACTTTGTATCTCACAGATAACACTTCTGCAGATGAAGTTCACAAAGCAAAAGCCGAGGGCATAGCGGCCTTTAAGTTATATCCCGCAGGCGCCACAACCAATAGCGATGCTGGTGTTAGTAACATTAAGCATTGCTATAAAGCTCTGGAAGCGATGCAAGCGGTTGGCATGCCTTTGTTAGTACACGGCGAAGTGACTACTGCTGAAATTGATATCTTTGATCGTGAGGCGGTGTTTATTGATTCCGTGCTTGAGCCCTTGCGCAAAGATTTTCCAGAATTAAAAATCGTGTTTGAGCACATCACTACCAAGCAGGCGGCCCACTACGTGCGTGATGCTCATGCTGGCGGAAAAAATACCATCGCGGCAACCATTACCCCTCAGCATCTTCTGATGAACCGTAATGCTATTTTTGCGGGAGGCATTCGTCCACATAATTATTGTTTGCCGGTATTAAAACGCGAAGAGCATCGAGTTGCACTGGTTGAGGCTGCTACCAGTGGTAATTCACGCTTCTTCTTGGGCACCGATAGTGCACCCCATGCCAAAGGCGCTAAAGAAGCTGCTTGTGGTTGTGCGGGTTGTTATAGCGCCTTCAACGCCTTGGGTTTGTATGCCGAAGCATTTGAGAGTGTGGGCAAGTTAGAAAGACTAGAAGGCTTCGCCAGTTTCTTTGGTCCCGACTTTTATTCTTTACCGCGCAATACTAAAAAAATTACCCTGTCTAAAAAAACTCAAACGATACCCATGGAATTACCTTTGGGTGATGCAACGATTGTTCCTCTGCGCGCAGGGGAAACAATTGCCTGGTCCTTGCTTTAACGTCGTTTCAACTTAGATAATTTATTTTTACCAGCTAATTTGCTCTGACTGCGTTAGACTGCAGGCGCAGAGTCAATTAGGCAATCGCCGCCTCTTTATCGAGGGGGAGGAAAGTCCGGACTCCATAGGGTAGGGTGATGGCTAACGGCCATCCACGGTGACGTGAGGAATAGGGCCACAGAGACGAGCGTATTTAGTTACGGTGAAACGCGGTAACCTCCACCTGGAGCAATCCCAAGTATGCAGACGATGAGGCGTCCCGCTGAGTCTGCGGGTAGGGAGCTTGAGCCGTTAGGTAACTAACGGCCTAGAGGAATGATTGCCCCTAAATGAAAATTTAGGCGACAGAATCCGGCTTATCGATTGACTCTGCACTTATTCTGCAAGGATTTCAACGCTGTATGTCAGTTCAGCAGTTTTGGATAGCATCGTAGTGGCAGAGCAGTACTTTTCATGTGATAACTTCACTGCGCGGTCTACTTTTGCGGGATCCAAGTCTTTCCCTTTAACTTTGAAGTGCAGGTTGATTTTGGTGAAGACCTTTGGGTCTTCTGTTGCTCTTTCTCCCTGGAGAAGCACTTCGCAGCCGCTGACAGCCTGACGGGATCTTTGTAGGATTAATACGACATCAAAGGCAGAGCAGCCACCAGCACCAGCCAAAATGAGTTCCATTGGTCTTGGGGCGAGGTTTCTACCTCCCGCTTCGGGGGCTCCATCCATATTGACGAGGTGCCCACTGCCAGTTTCTGCAGAAAAAGCCATGCCGCCATTACCCAACCAAGATACTCGACATTCCATATTGGTGACCCCTAACTTACTAAATTAATCAATTTTTTCAAGAGTTTATCAATTTTTAACAGATTCAGAGTTGTTGCATAGCAACATAAAATAATTGATTTTGGTCAATTTTCTTGCATTGCAGTAAGTTCTTTGTGTAGAATGACCATATTGGTAGTCAGTCTTATACAAGACTGCGACTTACCTCCCAGTGTCTCCTCCACCCAAACATAGGTGGATTCCAACCCAGGACTAGCTCCTGGGTTTTTTTTTGGGTTATAATCCAAGGCTTTACTGGATTACCAAATAGTCAGCGGTAATCGTTGTACCAGTTAAATTGCTGAATCTGCGAGCTTGCAAATATAAGCAGGGCCAAAGTGGATGTCGTTTGATTGGGGTATTTTTTGACTATAACAATTTGAGAAATCATGAAAACTTTTTCCGCAAAATCCCATGAGGTAAAGCGTGAATGGTTCGTGATTGACGCAACGGACAAAGTCCTCGGTCGTGTCGCCAGTGAAGTGGCACACCGTCTACGCGGCAAGCACAAGCCTGAATTCACTCCACACGTTGACACTGGCGACTTTATCGTCGTGATCAATTCATCTAAGTTACGTGTTACAGGCACTAAAGGCTTGAACAAAATGTACTACCGTCACAGCGGATACCCAGGTGGTATTTCTGAGACTAACTTTGACAAGATGCAAGACCGTTTCCCAGGTCGCGCCTTGGAGAAGGCTGTGAAAGGTATGTTGCCAAAAGGCCCACTCGGCTATGCCATGATCAAGAAATTGAAAGTCTATGGCGATGCTAATCATCCGCATGCGGCTCAACAGCCAAAAGCGTTAGAGATTTAAGGAAACCAAATGGCTATTAATTACGGAAGTTGGAATTACGGTACAGGTCGCCGCAAGAGTTCTGTTGCGCGCGTCTTCATTAAATCTGGCAAAGGCGAAATTACTGTTAACGGTAAGCCTATCGATGCTTATTTTGCTCGTGAAACATCACGCATGATCGCTCGTCAGCCTTTGGCTCTCACAGCCCACTTAACGACCTTTGATATCAAAGTAAACGTTTCTGGTGGCGGTGAAACTGGCCAAGCTGGTGCAGTTCGTCACGGTGTAACACGTGCATTGATTGACTACGACAACGCTCTGAAGCCAACCCTGTCTAAGGCAGGCTTGGTAACTCGCGATGCTCGTGAAGTTGAGCGTAAAAAAGTTGGTCTGCATGGCGCACGTCGTCGTAAGCAGTTCAGCAAGCGCTAATTCTTTCAGTCGCTGTTGTTTTGTCGAAAGGGTCGCGCAAGCGGCCCTTTTTGTTTCTACAATGAGGTTATCAAGTTTGAATAAAACTTCTCGCTGTGAGCATCTTGGAGAAAGATATGATTAAAGTTGGAATTGTTGGTGGCACTGGGTATACCGGAGTGGAATTGTTGCGTTTATTGGCGCAACATCCTGAGGTCAAGATCGTTGCCATCACTTCTCGCACAGAAGCTGGTATGCCAGTGGCTGAGATGTTTCCATCATTGCGTGGCCGAGTTGATCTGAAATTTACTACCCCAGATGAGGCCAAGCTAAATGAATGTGATGTGGTCTTCTTTGCCACACCCCATGGCGTGGCAATGGCACAAGCAAAGGAATTGCTTGCAAACAATGTCAAGATTTTGGACTTGGCTGCCGATTTTCGTTTGAAGGATGTGAAAGAGTTTGCCAAGTGGTATGGCATGGAGCATAGCTGCCCAGATATTTTGGCTGAAGCGGTATATGGTTTGGCGGAAATTAATCGTGAACAAATTAAGAAAGCAAGAGTTGTTGGTTTGGCGGGGTGCTATCCAACATCAGTGCAGTTAGGACTTGCACCATTGCTGTCCCCAAAGTCAACGGGTGGAAAGCAGTTGATTGATGGCGAGCATATTATTTCGGATTCGAAGTCAGGTACCTCTGGTGCTGGACGTAAGGCTGAGATTGGCACTTTGTTGTCCGAAGCAAGTGATAACTTCAAAGCCTATGGTGTTAAAGGTCATCGCCATCTTCCTGAAATCGTGCAGGGTTTAAAAGCCATCGCTGGTCACAACCAGATTGGTTTGACATTTGTGCCACATCTCACGCCAATGGTGAGAGGCATTCATTCGACTTTGTATGTGCGTTTGACTGAGGCTGGTAAAGCAGTGGACTATCAGAAGCTCTACGAGAACTTTTATCAAAATGAACCGTTTGTTGATGTGATGCCTGCTGGCAGTCACCCTGAAACGCGTTCGGTGCGGGGTAGTAACGGAATCCGAATCGCAATTCATCGGCCAGGCGGTGGCGATACATTAGTTATTTTGGTCGTAGAAGATAACTTGGTAAAAGGCGCTTCTGGACAGGGTGTGCAGTGTATGAACCTCATGTTTGGCTTGCCTGAAACCACGGGTCTTACCCAGATTGCTGTATCGCCTTAATGCTTGTGGGGGTATGAATCCATACCCCTTCAGCAAACTAGGCATTAAAAGCCTAAAATAAGACATTGCCTTTTGAATTAGGAGCAAATCATGACTGAACTGGCTACGCAAACCACACAAGATTTAGCTGAACCACCAACCCCATTGGTGTTTACAGACGCTGCTGCCGCTAAAGTGGCTGACTTGATTGCAGAAGAAGGCAATCCAGAGTTGAAGTTGCGTGTATTTGTTCAAGGCGGTGGCTGCTCTGGTTTCCAGTATGGCTTTACATTTGATGATGCCGTAAATGAAGACGACACCCAGTTTGAAAAAAATGGCGTCACCCTGTTGGTTGATTCAATGAGCTTCCAATATTTGGTGGGTGCTGAGATTGATTACAAAGAAGACATCAATGGATCTCAATTTGTTATCAAGAATCCAAATGCAACAACCACTTGTGGCTGCGGCTCTTCTTTTTCTGCGTAAGAGTAGTTAAAGCAATTTAAGCAGGATAGCAAGCGCCTAGAATTCTAGGTCCCTTAGCTCCGGTAACGGCTGGCAAATTTGCTGGCCGTTTTTGTTGGTGGGCCCAGGCAAGCCATGCAAAAGCTAAGCCCTCAACTAGTTGTGGGTCAATTCCCTCGATATCGCTGGTAGTAATTTCTAGGCTATGTTTAAAGAATTCAGTGCTCTTGGATTTAAGTAAGTTCATTAGGGCGGTATTACGGGCACCACCACCACACACAATGAGCTTCTGGGTTTTCGGGGCATGACGAACTAGAGCCTCTATGGCAGATTGTGCAGTTAAGTGAAGTAGTGTTGCTTGTATATCTTCTAATGGATGATTTTCTTTCCCCAGTTTTTCTTGTAGCCAAGCAAGATGAAAATCATCTCGACCGGTACTCTTGGGTGGGGCTTTCGAGAAAAAAGAATCCGCTAATAAATTTTTTAGTAGGGCTTCATTGAGTTTTCCTTGGCTTGCCCAATTGCCATTTTCATCAAAAGTATTTCCTTGGTGCTCATATATCCAGGCATCCATCAACATATTTCCTGGGCCACAATCAAAGCCTGACACTTCTCCGTTTGCTGGAAGCAAGGTCAAGTTCGCTATGCCACCAATGTTCAGAATGGCAATATCTTCTGTGGACAAAAATTGTTGTGCATGAAATGCGGGCACCAAAGGTGCGCCATGACCACCTGCGGCAAGATCCCGACTTCTAAATTCAGCAATAACAGTAATCCCCGTTTGTTCGGCAAGAAGGGCGGGATTCAGTGTTTGGTGGGTATAGGCAAGTTCGCCAAGTTGCGGTTGATGACGTACAGTTTGTCCATGGGCGCCGATAGCGGCAATATCGGAAGCTTGTAGTTTTGATTTTGCGAGAAGCTGCTTGACCGCATCTGCATATGCGAGGGCTAGGGCATTTCCGGCCTGCTTGTCGCGATGAAGTTCATTGGGGCCAGGGCTTTGAAGCTCAAATAAGGCTTTACGTAATTCTGGCTGAAAGGGGAGGCTTACTGCTTCCATGGCAACAGCCTCGCCATTTGAGCCAATTTTGGCAAGTACTGCATCAATCCCATCTAGGCTGGTGCCTGACATGATGCCGATATAGAGGGAATGGGGCTGATTCATGGGGTTCTGGGCTTTGTTCTCAGGAATGCGACAATTATGCTTTAGCAATTTAAATACTAATTTAACTGTATCAGTTATCAGAATCAGCATGGCGGATAAACCAGAACAAAAACACCCTTTAACACCTGAAGTCTTTGCGGCGCTGGAAGTCACTAAGCGTGGCTGCGATGAATTATTGGTTGAAGCGGACTGGGTGCAGAAGTTAGCGCGTAGCCAAGCTACGAAGACTCCTTTACGCATTAAGTTGGGCTTAGACCCAACTGCCCCAGATATTCATTTGGGCCATACCGTTGTTTTAAATAAATTACGCCAATTACAAGATTTAGGACACACCGTCATTTTCTTGATTGGTGATTTCACGAGCATGATTGGCGACCCATCTGGTCGCAATGCTACTCGTCCTCCATTAACTGCAGAAGAAATTGCCGTAAATGCGGAAACCTACTATCGCCAAGCGAGTATGGTTCTCGATCCAGCGAAAACAGAAGTGCGATACAACAGTGAGTGGTGTGATCCTTTAGGTGCCAGGGGCATGATTCAGCTCGCTGCTAAACACACCGTTGCTCGGATGTTGGAGCGAGATGACTTTACTAAGCGTTATCGCAATGGCGTGCCGATTTCAATTCATGAGTTTTTGTATCCGCTGATGCAGGGTTATGACTCGGTCGCTCTCAAGAGTGATTTAGAGCTGGGTGGAACGGATCAAAAATTCAATTTACTTGTTGGTCGTGAACTCCAGAGAGAATATGGCCAGGAGCCACAATGCATCTTGACTATGCCTTTATTGGTGGGTCTTGATGGCGTTGAGAAAATGAGTAAATCGAAGGGGAACTACATTGGTATCAGCGAGCCTGCTGGCGATATGTTCGGTAAGCTTTTGAGTATCTCTGATGATCTCATGTGGGACTACTTCACGCTGTTGTCATTCCGACCCATGTCGGAGATTGATTTAATGAAGCAGGAAGTTGCAGCGGGCCGTAATCCAAAGGATTGCAAAGTACTACTCGCGCAAGAGATCGTCGCGCGCTTTCATTCCCAGGCAGCGGCAGAGAAGGCCTTGGAAGACTTCAATCACCGCGCGAAGGGTGGCGTTCCAGATGACATTCCACAGATAAATCTATCTGGCGCTCCAATGGGGATTGCTGCGCTATTAAAGTCTGCTGGTTTAGCCCCATCCACCTCAGAAGCAATGCGTAATGTAGAGCAAAATGGGGTAAAGGTTGACGGCGTCACTATATCTGACAAGCAAGTAAAGATTGAAGCGGGCACTTACGTTGTGCAAGTGGGCAAACGCAAGTTTGCTAAGGTTACGCTTAGCTAAATAAGCTTTACTTAAATATTAAATATCTAGACTACCTGAACCGCTTGGTGGTGTTAGGCCAAAGTGCTCGTAAGCTTGGCGAGTAGCTACGCGACCACGAGAGGTTCTCTGAAGATAGCCTTGTTGAATGAGATAGGGCTCGAGTACGTCTTCAATGGTGTCGCGCTCTTCGCCAATTGCAGCGGCCAAGTTATCAATTCCTACGGGGCCACCATCAAACTTATGCAAAATAGCTTCAAGCAGCTTTCTGTCCATGACATCAAACCCGCTAGGATCAACGTCTAGCATCTTTAAGGCAGCATCTGCTATGGCCTTGGTGATGGTGCCGGTGCCTTTAACCTCCGCATAATCTCGTACGCGTCGTAATAGACGGTTGGCAATTCGTGGTGTGCCACGAGCACGTTTGGCAATCTCAACGGAGCCTTCAGAATCAATCTTCGCTTTCAACAGATTCGCAGAACGCTCGATAATTTTTGTGAGTTCTTCGGTGTTGTAAAACTCTAATCTAGCAACAATGCCGAAGCGATCACGCAAAGGATTGGTCAACATGCCAGCGCGTGTCGTTGCGCCAATCAAAGTAAATGGTTTGAGATCAATCTTGACGCTACGTGCTGCAGGACCTTCGCCAATCATGATGTCCAGGCTGTAATCTTCTAGAGCGGGATACAGAATTTCTTCTACTACGGGTGAGAGTCGATGAATCTCATCGATAAAAAGCACATCATTTGCTTCCAGGTTTGTTAGTAAGGCTGCAAGATCACCCGGTCTATCTAAGACAGGACCGCTAGTTTGGCGAAGATTGACACCAAGCTCTCTGGCAATAATATGAGCCAGGGTCGTTTTGCCAAGGCCTGGGGAGCCAAATAGCAAAACGTGATCGAGCGCTTCTTGTCGTGCTCTGGTAGCGCTGATAAAGATCTCTAATTGGGCGCGCGCCTTGCTTTGACCTACGTACTCATCTAATTGTTTGGGGCGCAAGGCTTTTTCAAAAATGGCTTCCGCATTTCCTGCGGCACCACTGACAATACGATCTTTTCCCTCGGGTAAATCTTCGGGAATAGAGCTTAGGTCGTCAGTATGAATTGCCATGCTATGAGTTTATTCGGTTTGGCGGGTTAAGCCTTGGATAAATACTTTAAGCCCATACGGATACCATCGGATACCGATGTATCAGGCGGAATTTGCTTCAACGCTAAGAGCGCTTCTTTCTCGGAATAACCAAGAGCTAGGAGTGCTTGTAGGACTTCGCTATTGGTATCAGGAGTCAGTGCTTTACCTGGAGTTATTCCTAAATCAGGGACAAGCTTGCCTTTGAGTTCTAGGCAAAGTCGTTCTGCAGTCTTTTTGCCAATGCCGGGAACTTGGGTAAGGCGATTAGCCTCTTGTAATGCAATAGCTTGGGCAAGCTCGTTCACGCTCATCCCAGAAAGAATAGCCAACGCAGTCCGTGAGCCAACACCGCTAATTTTAATTAGCTGTCGAAATGCTTCACGTTCTGCTTCTGTTGCAAAACCAAAAAGTTGTTGCGCGTCTTCACGCACCTGAAAGTGAGTCAGTAAAGTAATTTTTTGCCCAGCTTGAGGTAATTGGTACAAGGTACTCATTGGTACATCCACCTCATATCCAATGCCTTGGCAATCAACCAATAAGCGGGGCGGGTGAACTGAAACGAGGATTCCTTGAATGCGACCAATCATATGAGAATCTTAACCTGTAATGCGCTTAAACATCGTCTATGCAACTCTTAGCGCTTGGGGTTTTTGGGTGTTAAGGCAGACGTGATTGCCTTAGGGACTTGTGCGTGATGAGCTGCGCAAATCGCGACCCCTAGTGCATCGGATGCATCGCTACCGGGTGCGCGACTCAGTCTAAGCAAGCGCTTGACCATCTCTTGTACCTGAGGTTTTGCTGCTCGACCTGTGCCAACAATTGCTTGCTTCACTCTCAATGCACTGAACTCGGATACCGGTAAATTTGCAGAGACCAAGGCAGCAATCACTGCACCCCTGGCTTGGCCCAGCATCAGAGTGGAGCGAGGGTTGACGTTGAGGAAGACTTCTTCAATCGCGGCAGATTCTGGATGATAGGTATCCAAAACCTCTTTTACGCCCTGATAGAGAGTTCCTAGTCGATCCGGTAAGCCCTTAGCGGGGTCTCCACTCTCAATAGTCCCAGAGGCTACGTAAGTGAGTTTTTGGCCATCAACATCAATGACGCCAAAACCAGTAGTACGTAGACCCGGGTCAATTCCAATCCAACGCATGAATATTGATTAGCCTATTTTCTCTGAAAGCTTAGTGACGGAAGTGTCGTGTGCCAGTAAAGATCATGGCAATCCCATGCTCATCAGCAGCAGCGATGATTTCTTCATCGCGCATGCTGCCGCCTGGCTGAATTGCGCAGCTGGCACCACCATTCACTACAACATCTAGACCATCACGAAATGGGAAGAATGCATCGCTAGCCACCGCTGAGCCTTTGAGACTGAGACCAGCATTTTCCGCTTTGATGCTTGCCATGCGCGCAGAGTCTACGCGGCTCATTTGGCCTGCACCAATACCTAGAGTCATACCGTTAGCGCAATACACAATCGCATTAGATTTAACAAATTTAGCAACGCGCCATGCAAACATCATGTCATTCATTTCGCTAGGAGTTGGCTGTCTCTTACTAACTACGCGCATTTCATTTTGTAAGACATTTTTTGCGTCAGGTGATTGGACTAATAATCCGCCGCCAACACGTTTGAAGTCATAAGTATTAAATACATTGCCCAGTGGAATTTCAAGGAGGCGAACATTTTGCTTGGCTGCAAAAATAGCTTTTGCTTCTTCGCTAAAGCTAGGTGCAATTAACACCTCAACAAATTGTTTTGAAATTGCTTCAGCGGCTACACCATCACATGGCACATTGAAAGCAATAATTCCACCGAAAGCTGAGCTTGGATCTGTTTTAAATGCCTTTTGGTAGGCTTCAAGAGCATTTGCACCAACTGCAACGCCACAAGGATTGGCATGCTTAATGATGACGCAGGCTGCGGCACCGCTGGCATTGCCAGTAAAGCTTTTCACGCATTCCCAAGCAGAGTCTGCATCAGCAATATTGTTATAAGACAACTCTTTGCCTTGAAGTTGCTTGTAATTAGCGAGTGCGCCAGCAACAGGATGGATATCTTTATAAAAAGCGGCTGATTGATGTGGGTTCTCGCCATAGCGCATCTCTTGCACTTTTTCGAAGGCAAGATGCAGGGTTTCTGGATAGGCTGAACGCGCTTTGTGATCCAAATCATCACCCAATGCAGATAGGTAGTTGGCAATAGCACCATCGTATTGAGCTGTATGTGCGAATACTTTTTTAGCGAGACTCAAGTTGGTTTTATAAGAGACGGCATTGTTGTTTGCTTTCATCTCCGCTAGAACGGGCGCGTAATCTTCGGGTGAAATCAGCACAGTGACATCCTGATGATTTTTAGCTGCTGCACGCAACATCGCTGGACCGCCAATATCGATGTTTTCAACTGCATCTTCAAAAGAACAATTTTCTTTGGCAACGGTTTCATTAAAAGGATAGAGATTAATTACCAACATATCGATGGTATCGATCCCATGTTCTTTAAGTGCAGCCATGTGATCAGGAAAATCTCTGCGTGCCAGTAAACCGCCATGCACCATTGGGTGTAGAGTTTTGACGCGTCCATCAAGCATCTCTGGAAATTTAGTCAAGGAGGAAACTTCGACCACTGGTAATTGATTCTCTGCCAATAATTTAGCGGTGCCACCAGTTGAAATGAGTTTGATGCCTTGATCGTGTAGGGCTTTAGCAAAGGGCACGATGCCATTTTTATCGGAGACGGAGAGGAGTGCTGTGCGGATCATATTTTTAAATGTTATTGAATCAATGGCTAAAGGGGATTGATCAAAATTCAAATTATTTGAGTAATTGATGTTCAACCAATTTTTTATGCAAGGTGTTACGGTTAATGCCGAGGTACTGTGCTGCAAGAGATTGGTTTTGTTTTGCATGACGCATTACAAGTTCCAGCATTGGCTTTTCTACTACTGCTAGTACCATTTGATAGACATCAGTCGGAGCGGTTCCCTTGAGGTCATTTAGGTAGCCTTGTAAGTGGGTTTCAATACATTCGGTAATTGGATGCTTATTGCTCATAAAAATCAGAAAAAACTAAAAAATAAAGATAAGAATAAAAAAATTAGAAAAAGTGAATAAATTAAGCTGCTTCTAAAAAGAGCAGGCGATCTGAGTGAGATTTCATTTCAACAAAATAATCATTCACCATTTGCAGCTGTGTTTTGCAGTCATCAGCAGTGTTCATGCGCTGACGAAATGCGTGTGAGTTTCTGAGGCCTTTGCAGTACCAGCCTATGTGCTTACGGGCTGTTCTTAAACCAATGTGCTCACCGTAGAACTCGTAATGATCTAGGAGGTGAGCATTCATGATGCCTTGAATTTCATTAATTTCGGGTATGGGTAATTTTTCACCCGTATTCAAGTAGTGCTGTATTTCCCGGAAAATCCAAGGGCGCCCCTGTGCGGCACGACCAATCATGATGGCATCGGCACCAGTGGTTTTTAGGACGCGGACGGCTTTTTCGGGGCTATCAATATCCCCATTGGCAACCACAGGAATCTTGACGCTATTTTTTACGGCTTGAATGGTGTCGTACTCTGCTTCACCATGATAAAGATCAGCACGTGTGCGACCATGAACAGTCAGCATAGAGATGCCAGACTGTTCTGCAATATGAGCGATCTCTAATGCATTTTTATGATCGCGATCCCATCCCGTGCGAATTTTTAATGTGACCGGTATCGCATCTGGGCCAACGCCTACTGCATTCACTACGGCTTCCAAAATAGTTTTGACTAGCGGTTCATCACGCAAGAGTGCAGATCCCGCAGCAACGTTACACACTTTCTTTGCTGGACACCCCATGTTGATATCGATAATTTGGGCACCATGATCGACGTTTACTTTTGCAGCGGCAGCCATCATCGCAGGATCTGCGCCGGCAATTTGAACGGCAATTGGCTTGAATTCGCCTTGGTGATTTGCGCGACGTTGTGTCTTTTCACTCTTCCAAAGCAAAGCATTAGATGCCACCATTTCTGAAACCGCGTATCCAGCCCCTAAGGTTTTGCAAAGCTGCCTAAATGGGCGATCTGTAACCCCGGCCATTGGGGCGACAAATAGTCGATTTGCAAGGGTGTGAGGGCCAATCTTCATCTATTGGGGTTTGGGGCTGAAAAAGTATTTATGTGTGTTGCGGAAAGCATGACACTTTAGCACATTTAGCCTCTAATCTGCCTATTTTTTAAGCAGATGATAAAGCGGTATCAAGCCAAGAATTAAAGGCTTTTAAGGGGCTTTAGGAGCCTCCTAGCGCCTTCCAAACATCATCTGCCGAGCTAAGGCTGTTTTGACTGGAGGGAGCCATTGAAGCGCTGATAAAGCTAGTCCGCGAGCAATGACAATTGGCGTCAAATTTGAAGTGAAAACTCTAGCCATGAAATCTGTCAGGCCAATGGTTGCTGTTCTATCCGCCTTACGACTTTGCGCATACTCTTCTAGCGCTTGATGAATTTGCCTTGGGTTTTGTTCTTCAGGAGGGCCTGCAAAAACACGACATAGTTTTTCTGCAAGCAAAAAAGCGTCTCTTAATCCAAGATTCAGACCTTGCCCTGCTACGGGGTGAAGCGTTTGTGCAGCATTACCAATCCAGACTTCAGTGTCTTGGATAATTTCTTTACGATAGTTCAAACCTAATTCGTATAAACGACGGTCTTGCACTTTTAGAAATCTACCAACGCGAGAGCCGAATTCATTTTGCAAAGAAATCAAAAACTCTGCATCACTGAGTTGTAGGCGATGCTGTGAAGATTCTGGAGATCCGCACCATACGAGATTCAAGGTATTGGACCCATAATGACTTGGCAAGATGGCTAGTGGACCTTCTGGGGTGAAGCGTTCCCAGGCTTGGTGGGGCTCAGCCTTTTCTACTTCGATAAGGCCAACTAGGGCGGATTGCCCATAATCTTTTCCAGACTCAACCCAATCTTGTTGTTTAAACAGACCACCTTCGGCATGCACGACACACTTCGCTTGAGTGGCTTCGAATGCGCCATCACCAGTAATATGTTGCCAATCAAAATGAGGGCTTTTTTCTTGAATGGTTCTTAAGGCTTGGCGTAAGGCCATATGAATATCGTGATAACGAACGATATGCCCGAGTGCATTTTGATTGAGTTCTTCTCGGGTCATTAAGGCTCTACCAAAACGACCTGCTTGTGAAACATGAACTCGATGAATTTCAGCGCCATCTTTGGGCCAGGCATGAATCGTATCGAGCAGTAACTTGCTTCCATGAGAAAGAGCAATCCCGCGACTGTCGCCTGCTTTTAAGTCGGCATCATTAATGGGGTTGCGATCGATTAGAGTCAGTTTTGCTTGAGGAAGCTTCTGCAATATCCAAACAGCGCAAGCGAGCCCAACGGGGCCGCCACCTTGAATCACGATATCGCAAGAATGGGTGCTCATAGATCTAATGGAAATAACTAGCGCTTCATTAGCGCTTCAATCTCGTCGGCCTTCACTGGGACTCCACGAGAAATGAGTTCACAGCCTGATTCGTTAATCACCGCATCATCTTCAATGCGAATACCAATATTCCAATAGGCCTCATCAATATCATCGGCTGGCCTAATGTAAAGACCAGGCTCAATGGTGATGACCATGCCGCTCTTCAGAATGCGCCATGGTTTTTCTGCTTGAGATTGAGAAATTTCTTCTCTATAAGAGCCCACATCATGTACATCCATACCCAACCAATGAGAGGTGCGGTGCATATAAAAACGTCTATAGGCGCCCGATTCAATCGCATTATCTAAAGAGCCCACATCACTCAGTTTGATTAACTTCTCATCCAATAAACCTTGTGTTAAGACTTTAACTGCGGCCTCATGAGGTTGCATGAAAGTGTTGCCAGGTTTGGTCATGGAAATTGCTGCCTCTTGGGCGGCAAGGGTGATGTCGTAAAGAGCGCGTTGTGGACCAGTAAATTTCCCATTAACTGGAAAGGTGCGAGTGATATCTGAGGCGTAACCATCTAATTCGCATCCTGCATCTATTAGGCAAAGCTCGCCACTACGTAATTCGGTAGAACCTGCTTGATAGTGAAGGATGCAAGAGTTTGCGCCACCAGCAACAATACTGTTATATGCCACGCTTTGTGCACCACTGTTACGGAATTCATGGAGCAGTTCAGCCTCAAGCTGGTACTCGCGCATACCTGGTTTGCAGATTTGCATCGCACGAATATGAGCACGAGCAGAGATAGCAGCTGCACGACGCATGATGTCAATCTCATGCACATCTTTGAATAAACGCATTTCATGAATAAGCACTTCAATATCGTGCAACTCGGATGGTGGATTTATGCCGCTCCGTGCTTGAGCTCGCACTTGTTTCATCCAGCGTCTGAGTTGCGCATCAGCTTCCTTGCTTTCAGCGAGTCGCATATATATCGCAGTTTGATCCGCTAGAAGTTCGCCAAGCTTTTGATCAAGATCGAGATTGCTATGAGCAAACT
The DNA here is from genome assembly GCF_018687195.1 of Polynucleobacter sp. MWH-UH2A. Classification (NCBI taxonomy): domain Bacteria; kingdom Pseudomonadati; phylum Pseudomonadota; class Betaproteobacteria; order Burkholderiales; family Burkholderiaceae; genus Polynucleobacter; species Polynucleobacter sp. MWH-UH2A. The sequence continues at coordinate 1,832,562 of NZ_CP061321.1, read as the reverse complement.
CAATTCCTAATACTTTGGGCGCTGATTCAGGCCCCAAACGAATGCCGTCCCAGATTTCACGTTCAAGATCTTTAGGTCTGCAGAATAAGTGAGACTCAACGGCGCATGATGTACCGCTACCACTGACTTTCATGACTAAGGTAGCGCCCGGCTCTTCAAAGCCCGTTAAATAAAAAAAGTCACTGTCATGGCGATAAGGAAAATCACTGTCACGGTTACGTGCAAGCTCTGGTGCAGTAGAGATAACGGCAATACCACCGCCAGTTTTGGCAAAAATATGCTTCGCTAAAGCGTTTCTGCGATGCTGATAGATATCCGTTTTATTCATATGCTGCATTGAGTTCTTGTAAGCGTTGTGGCGTACCTACATCGTGCCATGGTCCCAGATATTTTTCACCAGATACTTTATTTTGGTCCATTGCCGCTCGTAATAGCGGCGCTAATTTTGCCGGGCTACCAATCTCAATATTTTGGAAAAGATCTTTGTGGTAGATGCCAATTCCAGAAAAGGTTAACTTTTCTGAATCAGGTAGCTTTTGAGTGCTTACCTGATTGCCTTGGAGGTAAAAATCCCCGTCAGGATGTTGGGTGGGGTTTGGCACCATCAGTAGGTGTGCCAATACTGGATTGGCTTGCCCTTTAAGCCTACCAACTTGCTCTAGGATTTTATTGATTGGTAGGTTTGGGCAAAATACATCTCCATTAATGACTAGGAAATAATCTTCTACCTCAAGTAGAGGCAGTGCTTTTGCAATGCCTCCAGCGGTTTCGAGGGCAGTCTCTTCCGGGGAGTATTGGATTTTGAGACCAAATTGATCTCCGCTGCCCAAAGCTGTCTCAATTTTGTGGCCAAGCCATGCGTGATTAATCACCACCGCTTCAATGCCAGCTTTTGCAAGTGCCTCCAGGTGCCATGCAAGTAAAGATTTATTTTGTATCGTTAGTAAAGGCTTTGGCAAATTATCGGTAAGCGGACGCATGCGTTCCCCCCTGCCAGCGGCAAGCAAAAAACAGGGAAGTGATGTGCGTCGATTCATTGAGGCTAAGTTTAGTTACTTAGTAGTTCTGGTGGATTCCAAAATACGTGCTAATGGTTTCAGTTCTATATAGCGATTGGCAGCTGCAATAGCGTATTCCAAAACCAATGGAATGTCTTTTAAGTAACCATCTTTGCCGTCACGATGAAATAGTCTCGCAAAGATACCAAGAACCTTAAGGTGGCGCTGCAAGCCCATCCATTCAAAATCGCGGTAGAAGTGTCCAAAGTCATCGGGCATTGCTAGCCCTGCTTTGCGACCTTGCTCCCAGAATTTAATGACCCAATCGATGACGCGCTCTTCTGGCCAGGATACATAGGCATCACGCCAAAGCGATGCAGCATCGTAAGTGATTGGTCCATACACCGCATCCTGAAAGTCCAGTACACCGGGGTTATGCTCAGATGTAACCATCAAATTGCGCGAATGGTAATCGCGATGTACATAGACTTTAGCTTGTGCCAAATTGTTTTCGATGATCAATGCAAACGCATTTTTGAGTTGTTGCTTTTGGATATCAGTAAGTTCAATTTGAAGATGCGCTTTGAGATACCAGTCAGGAAATAAATCTAATTCTCGTTGTAATAGTGCTTCATCATAATTTGGCAGGATGTCAGGCTTACTTGCCATTTGCATTTGTATTAATGCATGCGTTGCGTCTTGATAAAGTGCGTTTGCAGTTTGATCATTTAGTGCTGCAAGATAGGTTTGATTGCCAAGATCGTTTAGTAACAAAAACCCTTCAGTAGCATTTTGCTCTAAGATTTTTGGCACATTTAATCCCGCATCTGAAAGCAGTAAATCAACCTGAATGAATGCGTCTAGAGGTTCATGCTGGGGCGGGGCATCCATGATGATGAGACTCCCAAATTTCGGATTTTGGGACTGAATGCGGAAATAACGTCGAAAGCTGGCATCCGCAGAGGCTGGGGCCAAAGTGTCGAGATCTAATTGCCAGTTAGCCTGGAGGGCTTTTAGCCAGTTTTTTAGGGTGTTTAAGCGAGAGTCAGTCATGGTCGATTCGTATAATAAGGCGGTCTGGATCCATGAGTCATTATCGCCGTCGCGCCGGCTTTTGCGCCCCTCTTTTTTTAGCCATAACCCTGCGCATACTGATGGGGGTGGTATTGCTTCCAGTTTCGCTTTTGGGACATGCTCAGGCGCCAGCGGCATTGCCACCAGTTTCGCAAGCTACACAGAATTTCACGCTCTTGCCAGACCGTGGAAATGTCACCGTACTCAAGCTTGATGATCAACTACGTGTAGGCAAGCCAATCTCTGATGGTGAAGCTCTCACATTCACTTCCAGTGATGTGATTGATGGTGTTGTTGAGCGTGATATGCATTTAAAAGGCCGTGCGCAAATTCGCCGTAATGGCGCTGCATTAAAAGCTGATGAGATTACCTATAACCCCGATACCGATATTGCTGACTTAATTGGTAATGCTGAACTGTCAAAAGGAAATACCACTTTTAAAGGACCAAAGGGTCAATTTAAAGTAGATGCACGCGAAGGTTTCATGGAAACACCATCTTATGAACTCAGAGATACGCGTGGAAATGGCACAGCCAATAAGTTAACGATCGAAAACTCAGACATCTTTGTATTTGATCGAGCGACATACACGACATGTACTCCAGAGAATATGGATTGGTATTTCACGGCGAGCAGTCTGGAAATTGATAATGAGCAAAAAGAAATGGTTGGCACTAATGGCGTGATGCGTTTCTTTAATGTACCAATCGCCTACGTGCCTTATTTCACAGCACCAACCTCAGGTGAACGCAGGACTGGTTTGCTGGCACCAGTTGTTGGTTATAACTCCAACAATGGCCTAGATATCACAGCGCCATACTATGTAAACATCGCTCCGAATCGTGATCTATTGCTATTGCCTCGCGAGATGAATCATCGTGGTTTTATGTTGGGTGCTTCTTATCGTTTTCTTGAAAAAGAATATTCTGGTGTTGCTACAGGTGAGTATCTTCCTTACGATAAACAAACTGGCACAAACCGTTGGAAGTACGATTGGCAACAACGTCAGATATTCGCAGGAGGTGTTGGTCCAGGTGGTGCACCATTACCTGGGTCTTGGAGTGGTTATGCCAATATGTCGCGCGTCTCTGATAGCTTGTATCCAACGAACTTTTCACAAAGCATTGCAGGTCAGGTTACCAGTCAGTTTCGTCAGGAGCTTGGAACATCTAAGCAGTTAACTGGTGAACTAAGTAACTGGATGGTTGGTGCTAAAGCGGCCACTTTTCAAACATTGCAGCCAGATCCTAATAATTTAGTGCAGGCGCCTTACAACGTATTGCCTAATATCACCGCTGCTTACAACAGTCAGCTTAGTCCCGTGGTATCAGATGCAAGTGGACGATATTTAGCTTTGCCAACAGGACCGAAGACCACCTTCTCTGCAGACTACACGCGTTTCGCTTACGCATTGGGAAGTAACTTTAATGCACCGCCACCAGGCGCATACACACAGGCAGATCGAACTGTAGTGAAGGCTGGATTATCACTGCCACAAATTACGCCTGGTTATTACATTACACCTACAGTGAGTTTTCAGTCGAACACTTACAATGCAACAGCTAATCCAGCAGCCTTTACTGGCACAAGTCCTGCGGCTGTTCAAGGTTTCACGATACCGACATTTAGTTTGGATTCTGGTTTGGCATTTGAAAGAGATGCCAAAGAGCTTCATGGTTTCTTTGGTCGCGATATGTTGCTAACAATGGAACCAAGAGCGTTCTACGCATACACGCCATATCAAAGTCAGGCCAATACACCTGTATTTGATACTGCTGATGCTGGTTTTGGTGTGTCACAAATTTTTACAGCCAATACCTTTATCGGCAACGATCGTGTTGCTGATACGAATGCTGCGACCTTGGGTTTAACTAGTCGCATGATTGAGTCAAATACGGGTGCAGAGCGCGCGAATGTGACTTTAGCTCAGAAGCAACAATTTACAGGACAAAAAGTAGGCTTAAACGGAAATATTGCCAGCCCTACAACCTACTCAGATACTTTAGGTTCCGCTTCAGTTCGACTGCTTGGCAACTTTAGTGCAGATATGTTTGGGCAGTACAACACCCAATTGAATCGTTTTGTGCAAACAACAGTTGGTGCAAGTTGGCGTCCTACGGTTGGTAGAAGTTTGAACTTTGGTTACCGTAATGTATGGTCGCCACCAATCCAGGCGTCCGCACAAAATAATCAACTGGCAACACCTGCAGCAACAACTACCGATCAGTACAATATTTCTGGTCAATGGCCACTGACGCGCGAAGTTTCAGTATTGGGTCGTTGGGGCTACGATGCTTTAACAACCAAGACTTTAAATACTTTAGTCGGCCTAGAGTGGACAAGAGACTGTTGGACTTTCCGAGGCGCTTATTCCCAGGCAGTGAATACATCCCTCATTACGACCACCCAAGTCTTGTTCCAAGTCGAATTTAGGGGTTTTGCTAGTGCAGGAAGCAATCCAGTTGATATCATGAAGTTAAATGTACCTGGGTATATGCCGACTTCTAAGCCTATCCCTCCATCCATATATGAGAATTACCAATGATGCTTTGTAGGTTCAGTTTGAAAAAAATAGTTCGTTGCTCCATTTTTGTCAGCGCATTTTTATTTGCTGGGGTGGTGGGCGCACAAGATGCATCCAAAACGTCCACATCAAGCGATAGCAAAATTCGCAATATTGATGGCGTGGCTGCAGTAGTCAATACAGGTTATGTCACTCGCAAAGATATTGATGATCGAATCGCAGCACTCAAAAAGCAGGGCGCTAAATTGCCAGACGATGGTTCTTTGCGAAAGGTGATCTTAGAGCGTTTAATTATTGAAAAAATTCAATTACAAAATGCTGAGCAAGAAGGCGTTACGGTTACTAATAAAGAGCTAGACAAGATCATTGCCGATATTGCAGAAAAAAATAAAATTAGCGTCGCTGAATTTAAGGCAAAAATAGTTGCATCAGGAAGCACTTTCGACCGTTATAAGCAGCTATTGCGTGATGACGTTGTATTAAGCCGTTATCGAGAGCGAGAAGTTGAGGCGAAGATTAAGATTTCGGATGCAGAGATTGATAACTTTATTGCCGAGAGAACCCGGTCGACTGGTGGTGCTGCACCTCGCTCTGCACCCGCAGCCAAGGGGGAGCCAGAAGAAATTGACGTGGCCCAAATTTTTATCCCGGTAGATACTTCTGCCGGTGTAGGCGCGCAAGCGGATGCAAAAAGAAAAGCAGATCAACTTTTGCGTGATGCAAAAGGAGATGCGGATTTTATGCAGCTAGGCGCTATGGCTGCAAAAGAAAATCCGAAGATTAAATTTCAGGATTTAGGTTATCGCTCCCCCGATCGACTGCCGCAATTATTCTATGAAGCAATTCGCAATACGGGCGGTGGACAAGTAGCAAATGCGGTTGTGAAAAGCCCTGCTGGTTATCACGTTCTCAAGGTAATGGATCGTCGGGCCATGTCAGCTGGGCAGGCTTCTCAACAGCCTGAGCCAGCAGCATCGACGACAAATACCCCTCAAAATATTCCTATCACGCAGACAATGGCTCGCCATATTTTGTTGCGTAATCGTCCGGGTTTAACCGACCAAGATGCGGAGCGCCGTTTAGCCGGATATCGTGATCAGGTTCGCGCAAAGACTGCGGATTTTGGTGACTTGGCAAAAAAATATTCCGAAGATGGTTCTGTGCCAAATGGTGGAAATTTGGGTTGGATGGGCCCAGGTGATTTGGTTCCTGAATTTGAGCAAGCCATGAATCGTTTACAAATTGGTGAAGTGAGCAATCCCGTAAAAACAGAATTTGGTTGGCACTTAATTCAAGTATTGGAGCGTCGTGAAGCCCAATTAACTGTTGAGAAGCAGCGCCAATTTGCACGTGCGGCTATTCGGGAAAGAAAGTTTGAACAAGCCTATCAGGATTGGTTGCGTGAAATACGAGACACTGCAACTGTAAAAATCTTGAACGTTGAAGATGCAGCAACTGGCGCCACTCGTTAAACTCGTTATTACTACTGGTGAACCTGCTGGCGTAGGCCCTGAGGTATCTATAGCTGCGGCTAAGCAATTTTTGCTTGAGCAAGCAAATGCGAGCATTACCCTATTGGGGGATCAAAACCTTTTAAATAAGGTAACTCAAGACCTCAATGCTGAGCGTCTCCAGGTAGAAGCTGTACCACTTATTGCTGCAGCAACCCCGGGTATATTAAATGCCCAAAACGGACCTTATGTCATTCAGCTCTTGGATCGAGCAATTGATGGTTGTCTGGCGAAGCAGTTTGATGCAATGGTCACGGCACCTATTCAAAAAAGTGTTATTAATCAGGCCGGACTCTCTTTTACTGGGCACACAGAGTACCTCGCGCAACGTTGTGGCGTGAACCATGTAGTGATGATGTTGAGTGCTACCCTAGATAAAGGATTTTTAGGGTTAAGTTCGTCCAGGGATTTTAGGGTGGCTTTAGTCACAACCCATTTGCCATTACAACAAGTGCCTGCTTCATTAAGTCGGGAGCTGATATTGGACACAATCCAAATTGTGCAGCGAGATCTTCAATTAAAAATGGGGATCACTAAGCCCGTAATTCATGTATCGGGATTAAATCCACACGCTGGTGAATCTGGTTATTTGGGTCGAGAAGAAATTGAGGTGATTTCTCCTGCAATTGAAGCCGCTAAAAAAATGGGTATTCGTGTATCTGGTCCGTATCCTGGAGATACTATGTTCGAGCCCAAAGCTTTAGAAGAGGTTGATGCTTTCATAGCCATGTATCACGATCAAGGTTTAGCCCCATTTAAGTTTGTTACTTTTGGGGGTGGCGTCAATATCACCTTGGGTTTGCCCATTATTCGTACCTCAGTAGATCATGGGACGGCTTTAGATATTGCCGGCAAGGGCATTGCTGACTCTGGATCAATGTTGGAAGCCATGTGTGTGGCATATCAAATGGCGCTTACAAAAAAGCAGTTGGTTAACTAATGCATCGAGCGCGTAAACGTTTCGGCCAGAATTTCTTACAAGATCAGGGCGTTATTCATGCCATTGTGCGTTTGATTAACCCAAGTTCAGATATGCATGTCATTGAAATCGGTCCAGGTCTGGGCGCACTAACAAGGCCATTGCTGAGCAATCTTACGCATCTTGATTTATTAGAAATTGATCGAGATTTAGTAGCCTACTGGAATCACGAAAATCTTCAAGGATTAACCGTGATTGAAGGCGATGCTCTCAAGTTTAATTTTAATGAGTGGGCACAGCAACCTACAGCAACTGGTTTATGCAAAGTAGTTGGCAATCTGCCATACAACATTTCATCGCCTTTGCTGTTCCATTTGGTTTCTGCGGCCTCACGCATCGATGAACAAGTATTCATGTTGCAGGCTGAAGTAGTTGAGCGCATGGTGGCGCAGGCCGGTAGTTCTGATTTCAGCAGGCTTTCTGTAATGTTACAGGCACGCTACGATATGGAGCTAGTTCTTGAGGTGCCTCCTGAGGCATTCGAGCCAGCGCCTAAGGTGAACTCAGCAGTAGTGCGAATGATCCCTAGAAAAGACTTCAATTTAAATAATGTTCAATGGACTGCTTTGGAGCAGGTAGTCGCAGCTGCTTTTTCACAAAGAAGAAAAATGCTGAGAACTAATCTACAAGCATTTGCTGGCAAGCTTAAGCTCTCTGAAGGGGAGCTTAAAGCCAGAGCTCAAGATATTTCAGTGGATCGCTATATTGAATGGGCTAAGATCTTAGCCGCTTAACTTTCTTCAAGTTACTTATAAGCGCTCGGGTCTATCAAGCGCATTTCAGCTTCAATCCAGCCTTCAACTTCTTGTTGTAACTCTTCCCCCGATTTGCCCTCGGAATTAATGGCCGGACCGATTGAGAAAATGACAGTACCGGGGCGCTTGAGAAAGCTATTTTTTGGCCAGCAAATACCGGCATTGTGTGCAATCGGAATCACTAAAGCTCCAGTAGCGCTCGCAAGTCTTGCGCCACCTTTTCGGTAGGGATTGGTAGAGCCTCTTGGAGTCCTTGTACCTTCGGGAAATAGCATGATCCATTTGCCTTCACTCAAGCGCTTGCGCCCTTGACTGGCCACTGATAGGGCTGCGGTCTGTTTATTGGCACGATTAATGTGGATCATTTTTAATAAGGCAAGAGCCCAGCCAAAAAACGGGATCCAAAGCAGTTCACGTTTAAAAACAAAGCAAAGTTGTTTTGGCAGTAGCGCTATGTAAGCAATCGTTTCGTAAGCAGATTGATGTTTGCTCAGAATAACTACAGGCTGATCTAAAACGGCACGCATGTTTTCCATGCCCCGAATTTCATAATGAATGCCACAGAGATGCCACAAGAGCCAAATGACTACTTTGTTCCAAAGCCCAATGAAGTTATAGCGATTTTCTGGACTTAGAAAGGGGAAGGCGAGCATGCAGAGCACTGACCAAATTGGCGTGAAGACCAATAAGAAGAGGGTAAATATCGTAGACCGTAGAAATACCATAAATATCCTAAATCTTATTTGCTAGTAAAGAATTCGCAAATGCCATCAGGTCAGCATGAATTTGTGTGCCCTCTGGAAGTTCGCCTTTAGCCAAAGTTTTTTGTCCTTTTCCAGTAAGCACTAAATGGGGTGATGCTCCTAATACTACGCCTGCTTGTAAATCTCGAAGGGAGTCGCCAACAATGGGAACGCCCAATAAAGGTTGTTTCGTATCTGTTCTCTTGTAGCGTAAAGCGATCTCTTTCATCAGCCCTGGCGCGGGCTTCCTGCAATCGCAAGCATGCGCATCGGTATGAGGGCAGAAAAAGATGCTATCAATATTGCCGCCTAGAGGCTTAAGAAGCTTATCCATCTTGCTATGCATGGCATGCAATTCATTGATGGTGAAATACCCCCTAGCCAATCCAGATTGATTGGTGGCAATGGCGATTTGATAACCGGCTTGGTTAAGTAATGCAATCGCCTCTAAACTGCCCGGGATGGGAATCCATTCATCAACTGATTTGACGTAGTCATCACGATCTTCATTGATCACACCATCGCGATCCAAAATAATGAGTTTAGAAGAGCTGGCGCTCATGCTAATTTGCCGAGATCGGCAACAAGGTTCATTTTCTGGTGTAGTTGTTGCAATAGGGCTAAACGGTTATCCCGCAGTTCAGTATTGGGATCCATCACCATGACATCCGCAAAAAACTGATCAATGGGCGCACTCAAGGCAACCAATGCCTGTAAAAGCTCAACGTATTGACGTTTCTCATAAGCTGCATTGAGTGTTGGGGCAACTGATTCGAGGGCTTGATGCAAAGCAATTTCAGCAGGAATTTGCAAAAGTTTGCTTGAGCAGTTTGCTGGAATGGCAGTAGTTGTCTTTTTCAGGATGTTGCTGATGCGTTTATTGGCGGCGGCTAACTGAGCTGCCTGAGGTAATGCATTAAATTCACGAAGGGCTGTCAAACGTTCAATGACATCATTGATTTGATCTGGAGACTGGCTGAGGGCCGCCTCTATTTCAGCACTAGTAAATGGTTTGCCCGCTATTGACTGGTCACGTAAATAAGCGCGCAGGCGATCGATGATGAACTCGTAGATATCAGCTGTTTTGGCTTTTTCTTGAACATCTTTCTGGGTAAATTGCGTGCGTGCCAGTTCAATTAACTCTGGCAAGCTCAATGAAAGATTCTTTTCTAACAGTAGTCGACAAATACCAAGTGCATGGCGACGTAAGGCGTACGGATCTTTATCGCCAGTTGGCGCAAGTCCCACACCCCAGATTCCTACCAGTGTCTCAAGTTTATCGGCGATAGCTAGTATCGTTCCAGTTTGGGTTTGAGGCAGAGAGTCACCAGCAAAACGTGGCATATAGTGCTCACTACATGTTGAGGCTACATCTGCATTTTCGCCATCATGCTTAGCGTAGTAAGTTCCCATGATGCCTTGTAATTCAGGGAACTCACCAACCATGTCGGTGAGTAAGTCTGTCTTGGCAATCTCTGCGGCGCGGCTAGCTAATTTTTCATCGGCTTTGAGTTCCTTGGCGATCCCAACAGCAATGCCTTGTACGCGTTTAGTACGATCAAGTTGGTTCCCAAGTTGATTGTGATAGACCACCTTACCAAGGTCGGCCACACGAGAGGCTAATGGACGTTTTTGATCTTGTTGGAAGAAGAAACGTGCATCCGATAAACGGGGGCGTACCACTCGTTCATTACCCGAAATGATTGCGTCAGGCGTAGCGGTTTCAATATTCGAGACGATTAAAAATCGATTGCGCAATTTGCCTTGCTTATCCGTTAGCGCAAAGTATTTTTGATTAGTCTGCATTGTAAGAATCAGACATTCTTGCGGCACTTCTAAAAATTCTGGGTCAAAGTGACATTCATAAATGGCTGGCCATTCAACGAGTGAAGTCACCTCATCTAAAAGGCTATCAGGCATCAGAACCAAATCATCCCCAGCCGCTTTCAGTAAGGCTGTTTTGATTTGTTCCTGACGTTTGGTAAAGCTAGGGATTATTTTTGCTTTGCTTTGCAGTTCGCTTTCATATTGGTCTGCATTACTGATAGTAAAGACGCCAGGCGCCAAGAAGCGATGCCCCTCAGTTTTATTGCCGGCATCAATGCCAAGACTGTGAATATTGAGTGTCTTATCGCCGTGCAGCGCAAGAATACGATGCGCTGGACGCGCAAACTGAACATCGCTGAGTTCGCCATTTTTTTGTTGCACTTGGTAGTGCATCATTTTGGCAATCGGTAATTTGTTCAATGTTTGTTCTAGTGCAGTTTGCGCAGTCTTTTCAAGTGAAGCACCTTTCGCAACTACATTGAGGTAAAGCGCTTCATTTTTACCTTCACCCGATTTTTCAAGGGCAGATAGGTCAACATCAGAAAAACCAAGAGCAGCTAATTTTTTTAGTAAAGGAGCTGTTGCTTTGCCATCTGCATCAAACGCAATGCTGGTTGGTAAGAGCTTTTCTCTTACTGGGTAATCTTGGGCTTGGTTTAATACATTGCTTACTTGAACTGCTAAGCGACGCGGTGTTGCAAACCCAGTTACAACAGAAGTTTCAGTGGTCAGATTAGCGGCTTTGAGGATTGCAAAAATTCCTTCGCTAAAGGCCTCACCTAAACGACGTAGTGACTTTGGCGGTAATTCCTCGGTAAAGACTTCAATCAACAAGCTTGCTGATGGAGTGTTTGAATTTGATGAGCTCATAGATAAGACGGTAATTTCAATCAGTCAGGCTCTTAAGCCTTAGTTTGGCGTTGGCACATAGGAAAGCCAAGTTTTTCTCGGGAATCAAAGTACGCTTGCGCAACTGCGCGAGATAGATTGCGAATGCGTCCAATATAAGCAGCACGCTCAGTCACTGAAATAGCGCCACGAGCATCTAAGAGATTAAAAGTGTGCGCAGCTTTCAAAACCATTTCGTAAGCGGGTAAGGCTAAAGGCACTTCCATTAAGCGCTTTGCTTCACTTTCGTAGTTTCCAAAGTTCGCAAATAACAACTCTGTATTTGAGTGTTCAAAGTTGTAGCAAGATTGCTCAACTTCGTTTTGGTGATAAACATCACCATAAGAAATTCCATCTGCCCAAACGAGATAATAAACATTGGAGCAATTTTGGATGTACATCGCTAAACGCTCAATGCCATAGGTGATTTCGCCCAAGACTGGTTTACAGTCCAAGCCACCTACTTGTTGAAAGTAGGTGAACTGGGTGACTTCCATGCCATTCAGCCATACTTCCCAGCCTAAGCCCCATGCGCCAAGGGTTGGATTTTCCCAATCGTCTTCAACAAAACGAATGTCGTTTTGTTTGAGATCTAGACCGAGTGCTGCCAAAGATCCTAAATACAATTCCAGAATATTTTCAGGAGCCGGCTTTAAAACCACTTGATATTGATAGTAATGTTGCAAGCGGTTTGGGTTTTCTCCATAGCGCCCGTCTTTAGGTCGACGCGATGGTTGCACATAAGCAGCCTTCCATGGCTCTGGGCCAATTGCTCTTAAGAAGGTCGCGGTATGGGATGTCCCTGCGCCAACCTCTAGGTCGATGGGTTGTAATAGGGCGCAACCTTGTTGGTCCCAATATTCTTGAAGTTTGAGAATGATTTGCTGAAAAGTAAGCATGATTAACCTGGCTAAGCCATTGATTTTACATGGCTAGCTCGCTGTAGAGTTAAAAATGCTTAAAAACGACGATGACGAATCAAGCCCCAGATTAGCAATGCCGCAGAAAGGCTGAGGATGGGCAGGTTGCCCCATCTGACATAGGGCGTTTGACCACTGTATGGCTGGATTGTGACGGTGAGCGTGGCTTGAGTAAATTCCGGAAGGGTTTGAATTACTTTGCCATCTGATCCCAAGACGGCGGTAATCCCAGTATTGGTTGCTCTTATGGCGGGTAAGCCTGTTTCGAGCGACCGTAGTTGTGAAAGACGTAATTGTTGAGTCGGGGCTTGTGATTCACCAAACCAAGCTAAGTTAGTCATATTGATGAGCAAGTGAACAGGTTCTTGACTGCGTCGTATGCGCAAAGCCAATTCATCGCCAAAGACATCCTCATAGCAAATGGTGATTGTTGCATTTACGCTCGCCTGATTCTTGCGTTCAATCCTAAAGGGCTTTTGATCAAAACTACCTCGTGCAAAGTCACTCAATGGAACATTAAATGCTTTGATAAACCAGTGAAAGCCTGGAGGAATAAATTCACCAAATGGAACCAAATGAACCTTATCGTATTGATACGGCTGTGTATTGGGCGACAAGCCAATAGCGCGATTGGTGTATTGCATCTCTTGATCGCCGCGAGCTTCACCCACCAAGCCCAGCAAAAGATTGCTTAAGCTCGTATTGGAATAATTTTGTAGGTAATTGAGTAAGCCGTATGGGAGATTATTTTGTGGCCAAGGAAAAGCAGTTTCAGGAATGATGATGAGATCAGCAGCCTGTTTCTGAATTTCTGAAACATAAAAATCAATCTGTTGACTAATTGCTTGAGGATTAAATTTGAGGCTTTGCTCAAAATTTCCCTGAATGAGACGGACGCTGATTGGTTCGCCAAAAGGTTTGGTGTAGGAGCCTTGTCCGGCTAATTGAGTGAGAGCGATTGTTGCAAATATTGTGATAATGCTGGTGAAGGGTCGCACTCTCAGAGCTAGGATTTCCCATGAAGTCCATACCACTAGGAATGTGCACGCAAGCCCGCCAAAGATTGGTGCTATGAGCGCAAAAGGACCATTGAATTGGTTTTCTGCCAACCCCATCCAAGGAAAGCCGGTAAAGATATAGCCGCGCAAATATTCCATTACTACCCAACTAGCTGCAAGTAGTAAGCCAGCGATGCGACTTTGCTTGCAGTAGCGAATAGTGAAAGTGGCCGCAGAAAAATACATGGCCATGTAGAGTGACAGAAGTAAAACGGCAACCCCGGAGAGGATGGGGTTCATGCCGCCAACATCATGCATGCTGATGTACAACCACCACAATCCGACTAGGAAATAACCAATACCGAAGGTAAGGCCCAGACCAAAATAGCGTTTTGCTGTTTCAGGGACCTCAAGGCGAAGCCTCCACCAAACGATACTCAGGATTGGGATTTGCAGCCAGCCACCGTAGGGTAGTTCAGCAACTAAAGCAAGAAGTGCCCCAAGCCCAAGAAGCATGATCCATGCTGAAATACGTTTTGTAATGTATTGGGGGATGAGCAAGTTGTGCCCTAGTCAATCTTTTGAGCTAATTGCCGTGCTAACAACACATGTATTTGTCGTGGATCGGCACGTTGTACTTCAAATTCAATGCCATCAATAGTGATGCGTTCGCCTATTTTAGGAACACGTCCTAGGTGCTGTATTACAAGGCCTGCAACAGTATCAATATCTTCAATCGCAAAGTGGGTGCCAATGGTATCGTTAAATTGCTCAAGCTCAGTGATGCCTTTAACTCGAATGTCGCCATTATCTAGAGCGATGATGTTATCGGCTTCCTCGTCAATATCGTGTTCATCTTCGATATCACCAACAATTTGCTCGAGGACATCTTCAATCGTAATAATGCCCGCTACGCCACCATATTCATCTACTACGATTGCCAAATGATTGCGATTGTCTTTAAAGTCACGCAATAAAACACTTAAGCGTTTAGATTCCGGAATAAATACTGCAGGTCGCAACCAGTCTCGTATTTGAAAATCCTTTTCAGTCGCATGACGTAATAAATCTTTAGCCAGCAGAATGCCAATCACGTTATCGCGTGTTCCTTCGAAGACTGGGAAACGGGAGTGGGCCGCTTCAATTGCGACCTTCATTAATTCCGATAAAGGTAGATTGATGTCAATCCAGTCGATTTGTGCTCGCGGTACCAAAATATCCCGCGCACACAATTGCCCCACCTGAAAGACGCCCTCAATCATGGAAAGTGCATCATCATCAATTAGCCCCTCTATTTGGGCTTCGCGCAGCGTTTCAATGAGTTCTTGGCGACGCTCGCTCGGGCTAGTTGGTTGTGGCGATAAGAAATCAGCCAGGCGATCTAAAAGGGATTTGGGGTCAGGCATATAGCAAGAATAGCGTAGAACGATGACAAATGAAAATTATGTATTTAAATAGGGATTAGCAAATCCGAGCACTTTAAGAAGTTTAATTTCCAGCGCTTCCATCTTTTTTGCTTCTCGATCGGTTTCATGATCAAGACCCTGGGCATGAAGACATCCATGAATAATTAAGTGCGCTAAATGGGCTTTCAATGTTTTCCCTTGTTCCTTTGCTTCTTTTTGAATGACGGGCAAGCAAAAAATGATGTCTGCTGTGAGGCTATTCTTTGAACGCTCATACGGAAAAGTCAGCACATTCGTAGCGTAATCTTTTTGGCGAAAAGCTGCATTTAACTTTTTACCTTCGGTAGCATTTACAAACCTAAGGGTAATGAGTCCTGAATTGGCGCCCGTACTTTTCACCCATTTTTTGATTAGCGCTGCCGAAGCAGTCTTTTCAACAACGCTCTCAAGAGTTGGGCTAGCAAACTGAAGATCAATCATTAATTTAGCTGGCATGCACTTCTACCATCTCACCTCTGAGGGTGTAATTGAGTACTTCGGTAATTTGAATATCAACCATTTGTCCTGTGAGAGATTCAATCTCATCGCTGGGGGCGGCAAAGTGGACTACGCGATTATTCTCAGCCCTACCTTGTAGGTTTGCACCATCTTTTGCTAGGCCTTCAACTAAAACAGTTTCAATATTGCCCAACATTTTTTGACTGATTTGATTTGCTTGTTCCTCAACGAGACCAAGCAATGTTTGCAAACGCTTTAACTTCACTTCATATGGTGTGGTATCACTTAGATTGGCTGCAGGTGTACCAGGGCGTGGACTAAAGATGAAGCAAAAACTGTTATCGAAATGCAGTTCACGAACCATCTTCAGGAGTTTTTCAAAGTCCGCATCGGTTTCACCTGGAAAGCCAACAATAAAGTCGCTAGAGAGTGTGAGGTCGGGTCGCACAGCACGCATTTTGCGAATAATGCTTTTATATTCAAGTGCCGTGTAGCCTCGTTTCATCGCCGATAGCATGGCATCTGAACCATGTTGTACGGGTAAATGTAGATGACTTACTAATTTCGGAGCTTTTGCATACGTATCAATTAAGCGCTGTGTAAATTCTTTCGGATGACTAGTGGTAAAACGAATGCGCTCAACACCCGGCACCTCGGCAATGTATTCAATGAGTAATGCAAAGTCAACTAGCTCTGCGGTATCACCCATTTTCCCTCGGTAAGCATTGACATTCTGACCTAGTAAAACAATTTCTTTAACGCCATTCGCAGCAAGTCCAGCAACTTCAGTCAGAACATCATCAAATGGACGCGATACTTCCTCGCCTCGGGTGTAAGGAACAACACAGTAGCTGCAATATTTTGAGCAACCCTCCATGATGGATACATATGCAGATCCACGCGTTTGTCGTGAGGCTGGCAGGCGATCAAACTTTTCAATTTCTGGAAACGAAATGTCAACCTGAGGAATTCCTGTTTTACGACGTTCGGCAATCAGATCGGTCAGGCGATGAAGAGTTTGAGGGCCAAAGACAACATCGACATAGGGTGCGCGACTGACGATTTGTTGACCTTCTTGGCTGGCAACGCAGCCACCAACTCCAATCAGTAAATTAGGTCTTGTCTTTTTTAACTCTCTTAGGCGACCAAGGTCAGAAAAGACTTTGTCTTCCGCTTTTTCTCTGATTGAGCAGGTATTTAGAAGAACAACATCCGCATCTTCTGGGGAGTTAGTCATTTCCATACCCTCATCGGCATGGAGAAGGTCGGCCATTTTGCCCGAGTCGTACTCGTTCATTTGGCAACCAAAGGTTTTGATATAGAGCTTTTTCATATGCCGTTCTCAGGTTTATAGCTGGGGGCGAAGCTCAGATTTTACTGTGGATAGCTTTGTTGGACCTAAAGTAGTCGATAGACGGCAATTGCTACTAGCGTGGGCGGTATTGCAGCAATCAATAGATAGAGTGCCGAGACCGCGGCACCAGGAAAGTAGCTACGCAGTATGGCAATGCCTGCTGGATTTGGAGCATTTGCAATGACCGTAAGACCGCCACCAGCAACAGCTCCGCCGACCAGTGCAAGTTTGAAGTCCAGTGATGTGCCCGTTACCAATGATCCCAAATACGTTAGAGCGGCATTGTCGGTAATTGCAGTGAGAGCCAGGCTGCCATAGAACACAGCCGTTGGGCTCATCATTTCGAGGATGGGTTGTAGCCACCAGCCTTGAAGACCTCCAAGGACAACCAAGCCAGCCAAGAAAAATCCAACTAGCAAAGCCTCTTTTAATATGAGTGGGCTCTGATATTTTGGGTAAGCTGTGGTGTAACCAATAAAAAATAAGAGAAGCCATATAAAAATAATGGGGTCGTGAGCAAATACCACCACTCCCAGCAAGAACAGTAGATGAACTGCAATCACGGTCAACGGAATTTTTGTGTGATGATCGGATGTTGTTGGCTCTTGAATTTGGCGATGGAATAAGAGCGTTGCTACTAAAGCGTTAATGAAGATGGCAATACAGGATTCAATGCCGAAATGATGAAACATAAATGCTGAGCTCCACTCCCAGGTGGATGCAACCATCAGTACTGGCGGTGCTGCGAAATTAGTCAGGGTGCCACCAATCGAAATGTTGACAAATAGCGCGCCAAGAGTGCCAAACAGTAATGGTTTAGAGCATTGATGTCGATAGACGAGGTCACGCAATAGGAATGCTGCCAAAGTCATTGCTGCTGGTTCGGTTATTAACGACCCCAAAAGAGGGGTTAAACCAAGTGTTAGGAAATACAGTACTGGAGCGCCTCTGATGCCAAGTAAGCGCTGTAATGCCCGAGTTAAAGCATGTAGTAGTTGTGTTGAAAAGTGCAATACTGGTTTGCTACCAGCCACGATCATGATGGCAAATACAAATAAGGGTTCTGTAAAGTTCCGAGAATTTAAATAAGACTTGGCGGTATGCAAGTCGCCCACTAAGCAGATATAAATGATCAGAGCAGCAGCCCAAAAACCAAATACGATCTCGACTTCCCCCAAAAGATGCCAAAGTCCTGCGTGTCTGGGCGAATGCTTTGCTAATGATTCAAAATAACTAGTGCAAAAGGTG
Organism: Polynucleobacter sp. MWH-UH2A; assembly: GCF_018687195.1. Classification (NCBI taxonomy): domain Bacteria; kingdom Pseudomonadati; phylum Pseudomonadota; class Betaproteobacteria; order Burkholderiales; family Burkholderiaceae; genus Polynucleobacter; species Polynucleobacter sp. MWH-UH2A. The sequence goes on along the minus strand of NZ_CP061321.1, from coordinate 1,814,838 downwards.
TGCAAAACAGCTATTGCAAAAATAATGCTTGCACCAAGTTCTATCGGGGTAAAGTTCATAGGAGAATGTTAGCAGGTGACCCAACAATAAAGAGAATTGTCACTTTAGGAGATTGTGGTGAAATTAAAGATTGGATATAGAGCGCTCATTGATAGTGCCATGGAGAAAATAGAGACGATTGCGCTCAATCAAGCGCAAAAATTACATCAAGATCCTAATGTGGTGTTTGTAGATATTCGGGATATTCGAGAGCTTGAGCGTGAAGGAATGATTCCTGGCGCTTTGCATGCCCCTCGGGGGATGCTGGAGTTTTGGGTGGATCCAGATAGCCCCTATTACAAACCTATTTTTGGCGAGGACAAGCGCTTTATTCTGTATTGTGCTTCGGCTTGGCGATCTGCTCTCGCTGCTAATACATTACAAGATATGGGTCTTCCCCATGTGAGCCATTTGGAAGGTGGGTTTAGCGCCTGGAAGCAGGCGAACTTGCCGGTCGCAGAGAAGCCAACAAAATCCTCAAAGAGTTAAGCTTTGCTAAATGATGATTAATCTAATTTCGGAGACAGTATGAGAAAAGTTGTTTCACAATTTGGTGATGGGCCATTGCAGCAGAAGTTGCACACGGGTGAGTTACATTTCTTATCAGATGCCTATGCGAGTAATGGTGGACAAGATACCGGACCTACACCTCATGAATATTTGGGGGCGGCATTAGCGGCATGCACTAGCATGACATTAAAAATGTATGCGGGTCGCAAATCCATGAATTTAGAGAATGCGATTGTGACTATCGATATTGAGCGAGCGAATGATGTTGAGATATTTACGCGCGATATTCAACTGCAAGGCAATCTGAGCGATGAAGAAAAAAACCGCTTAATTGAAATTGCCAATAAATGCCCCATTCATAAAGCGCTGGCTGGAGAAATCCAAATAAAAACCCAGCTTGTAAGTTAATACAAGCTGGGTAGTTTTTGCACTAACGCTGTTACCAACGTTAGGTAGGTTGAGCTTAGTTTGGTGAGTTTGCTGGCTTGTTATTCTTCCCAGCGTTATATCCTGCGTTGTATTCAGATGCCTGCTCTTTTTTGTAGGAATCATAAATATAGCCAGATGCTGCACCAACTGCTGCACCACCGACTGCTCCCCAAATTGGGTTGCCATGGAAAATTGCGGTGCCAATAGCGCCCGCTGCTGCGCCAATGCCAGCACCGGATAATGTGCGTTGTTCAGTGTTGCTCATATTGGAACAGCCAGCAATTGCAAGAGTTGCTGCAGTAATCGCGATAATTTTTTTCATATCAACAGATCCTTTTAATTAATTTGAATTGAACGGAATGATCGGATTATTTTCTGGCGCAAGGGAATCGTGCTGCCAAGAAACCTAAGAACACACCAGCAGCAGGTTTGTCTGCGGTTTGTGGATTGTCTTGTCCGAATTTCACAAAATCAGCGATAACTTCATCACGTGATGGAGCGGGTTGCTTTACACAGATAAATGGTTTTGCGCGCTGGGGATGACGCGTAGCTAGGTAAGTGTCATAAATAGCAGTTGAGTAGCCCACGCAAAAGCTTCTAGATTCTGGGCTGGCGGGTAACTTACAAACATTGACCAGCTCTTGTGTGCTGAGAACCTTAACGGCTGCATTGGGTTGGGCTTGTACTAAGCCAGAAAAAGCTGCCGCTACAGCTAAAAAAATAAGGACTTTTTTCATGGGTTCTCCTGTTGGTGTGTGTAAATCCATCATAAACCATCATTTTAGCCAATATATGCACTAATTAAGTGCATTTTGCACCGTAATAGGTTTATTAACTCCCCATAATGATGCAAAAAATAGAAGGGGAAAACAAGTGGAAATTTTGAAATCTGGCAGCGATGCCCTATTCATTTTGTTGGGCGCCATCATGGTGCTTGCTATGCATGCAGGCTTTGCATTTTTAGAGTTGGGCACTGTGCGTAAAAAGAATCAAGTAAATGCCTTAGTAAAAATCTTGGTGGATTTTGCGGTTTCAACTATTGCCTATTTCTTCATTGGTTACAGCATTGCATATGGAGTCAACTTCTTTTCAGGCGCAGAACTGTTGGCCGAGAAAAATGGCTATGAGCTAGTGAAGTTTTTCTTTCTCCTCACTTTTGCTGCTGCAATTCCTGCCATTATTTCTGGTGGTATTGCCGAGAGAGCTAAATTCAATCCTCAATTGATTGCCACTTTTGTTTTGGTCGGTTTTGTTTATCCTTTCTTCGAAGGCATTGCGTGGAATCAGCATTACGGTATTCAGGCATGGATCAAGGGTTTCACTGGCGAAGAGTTCCATGATTTCGCAGGCTCAGTGGTGGTTCATGCTGTTGGCGGTTGGATTGCCTTGCCAGCGGTTATCTTGCTGGGCGCACGTCGTGGTCGTTACACCAAAGAAGGGCAAATTTCTGCGCATCCACCATCCAGCATTCCCTTTTTGGCATTAGGCGCTTGGATCTTAGCGGTGGGTTGGTTTGGTTTTAATGTGATGAGTGCCCAAACTATCGACAAGATTAGCGGTTTAGTTGCCTTGAATTCATTAATGGCAATGGTTGGTGGAACACTTGCAGCATGGGTTGTCGGACGAAATGATCCTGGCTTTGCCTACAACGGTCCACTTGCTGGCTTGGTTGCAGTTTGTGCCGGATCTGATTTGATGCATCCAGTGGGCGCTCTTTTTGTAGGTTTGGTTGCTGGTGCTCTCTTTGTATATATGTTTACCTTGGTTCAAAACCGTTGGAAGTTAGATGATGTGTTGGGTGTTTGGCCTCTGCATGGTTTGTGCGGACTTTGGGGTGGTTTAGCTGCTGGTATTTTTGGAACAAAAGCATTCGGCGGCATTGGTGGTATTGCTTTTACAGGCCAACTGATTGGTAGTTTGATGGGCGTGGGCATTGCCTTGGTTGGTGGCTTTGTAGTTTATGGTGCGCTGAAGGCCGTCATTGGTATTCGGATGTCTCAAGAGGAAGAGTTTGAGGGCGCTGACTTAAGTGTTCATCGAATTTCTTCAACTCCAGATCGCGAGCCTAACTGGTAAGTCGTTTCAGGAGCCATGCTGATATAGCCTGATTCATACCTATAATGGATCATGGCTATATTTGAACTAGATGGAAATGCACCTCAACTCTCTGAGGGTGCTTGGGTTGCCGAGAGCGCTGAGGTCATCGGCAAAGTAGTACTTCACAAAGATGCCAATGTTTGGCCCAAAGTTGTTATCCGTGGCGATAACGATCTTATTCAGGTGGGCGAAGGCAGTAACGTGCAGGACGCATCCGTCTTGCATACCGATCCTGGCTATCCACTCACTATTGGGAAGAATGTCACCGTAGGTCATCAAGTGATGCTGCACGGGTGCCAAATCGGCGATGGGAGTTTGATTGGTATTGGCGCGGTTATTTTGAACGGCGCAAAAATTGGCAAGCGTTGCCTAGTTGGTGCTGGCGCTCTCGTAACTGAGGGAAAAGAATTTCCCGATGGCTCAATGATTATTGGGTCGCCTGCTAAAGCGGTTAAAACTTTAACCCCCGAGCAAATTGCAGGGATTGGTGAGATCGCAGGGCGTTATGTGAAAAATGCGCAACGCTATACCAAAACCCTGAAAAAGATTTCCTAATTCTGCTTACGCTATCTTGCTCTACGTATTTAATGTAGTCCTTCCAGTTTTTGCCCTCATACTGATCGGGTATGTTTGTGGGCGTACTGGGAAGCTGGGCGAGAGTGCTTCGGTTGAGCTCAATCGCTTTGTAGTTTGGTTAGCACTCCCAGCGCAGCTGTTTAATTTTGCCGCTACAAGTGGTTGGCAAACGCTCTGGCAACCCGGCTTTATCGCTGCCTTTTTCTTTAGCTGCTTCATTGTCTTTGTGGTGGTTCTTGCCATTAGCTACTTGAAGAGCAAAGATTTGGCTGCGGCGAGCTTTAATGGATTAAGTGCTTCGTATTCAAACACGGGCTACATGGGTATACCGCTCTGCGCTCTTGCATTAGGTCAGGAGGGAATGGCCCCTGCAATTATTTCCACATTTATTGTGTTTGTAATGTTTGCATTAGTGACGGTGTTAATCGAGATCGATATTCTGTCCCATAAAAAACCTCATGAAATTGTGCTTAGCGTATTCAAGTCGCTCTGTGCTAATCCATTGTTGGTTGCACCGGTTGCTGGCTTGGCATGGGCCTCCTCCGGTCAAACTTTGTACGAACCCATTGCGCAAGTGATTGCCTTCTTAGCTGCTGCGGCAACACCTTGCGCTTTAGTATCTATTGGATTGTTTCTACTGCAAAAGAGCAAAGCTTCGGCTAGTCAGACATGGGGTATCAGTATTGCGAAGCTGATTTTCCAGCCTCTCATTGCCTGGTTGATTGCGGGACCAATTTTGAACTTGCCAACACTTTGGTTAAATGCGATTGTGATTTTGAGTGCGCTTCCAACAGGTACAGGCCCTTTTATGTTGGCTCAGTATTACAAGGCTGATGGCAGTGTGATATCGCGAGTGGTATTAATTACTACGATTGGCTCTCTATTAACGCTGTCCTTATTTTTGTGGTGGAATGCTAGGGTTTAAACCCTCTGCATCGATTTGTTTTTCCCAAGAAGCATCCATAAAGGCTGGTAACTTTAAGCACTCATGCAATATTTTGACTAAGCTAGGGTAGGGAGTGAGATCCATGCCGCTACTAAGTGCGTTGAATAATTGGGGTACTAAGCAAGCCTCAACTAGTCCCGGTTGATCTCCGTATGCAAAACGTCTAACACGAGAATCGGTGCTGAGCTGTTTTTCTAAGCTGTTAAGACCTAACTTTATCCAGTGCTGATACCAAGTATCTTTTGTTTCATTAGTACTGCCGACATTTTTTACTAGGTATCGCAACACACGTAAGTTATTAATGGGATGAATATCACAAGCAATATCCATTGCCAAAGATCGAACCCAAGCGCGGTCTTCGGGTGATGTGGGCAAAAGCCTTGGGTTGGGATGCGTTTCTTCTAGATACTCAATAATGGCTAATGATTGATGAATGCTGACTTTGCCATCTTCAAATAGCGGCACTAAGTGAGTGGGATTTTTTTCTGAGTAATCTAGATCAAATTGGGCGCCACCACTTTTAGTTATGTGAACAGGAGTGATGTCGCAGGGGATGCCTTTGAGGTTTAAGGCAATACGAACACGGAAGGCGGCTGAGCTACGCCAAAAGCTGTAGAGCCTAGGCTTGGAATTCGATGTCGTAGTCATATTGTGGTTTTCAAGAATAAGTTGCTCTCAGTATATGCAGGGCGATGCATTTGGATGAAGTTTATTCAAAGTGTTTTAGACTAATTCCTATGGAACATATTCAGTTTTGGGTTGGCGTCATTGCAACTATGGCGTTTGCGGTGACAGGCGTATTGGCGATTGCGGATCGCGGCGTTGATCTTTTTGGCGTTTTGGTGCTGGGTTTGATTACGGCAATTGGGGGCGGAACCATTCGCGACATCATTTTGGAGGCCCCCGTTTTTTGGTCTGAGAATCAAATGTATGTGTGGCTTGCTTTAGGAGCAAGTGTGCTGACATTTGTTGCCGAATCATTTTTTACGCAACCGCAAATTTATCGTTGGATGCTTTACATCGACGGTTTTGGTGCGGCGCTTTTTGGAATACAGGGTGCCGATAAAGCATCTAGCATGAATTTCGGGCTACCAGTTGCCCCCGTGATTCTGGGTGTGATTACTGCCATTGGCGGCGGTTTGATTCGGGATGTTTTGGCTGGAAGAAAAACCCTCATCATGTCGCATGAGCTCTATGCCATCCCAGTGACTTTGGGGTGTTGTGCTTATGTTTTGGTTTTGAATTTTTTACCTCAATATGCGATCGAGGGCTCTGTACTCTGCATGTTGGGAATATTTGGATTACGCGCAGCCGCTATTCATTGGGATCTGCGCGTGCCCAAATTGTTTATTACTAAAACGCGCTAACAGCGCCATCACTGCGCGGATCCCATCCGCCACGGAGTGTTCCCGAGGGTTCGCGAATGATGCAGCCCGCGTGACCAACTGTTTCATCAAACGCATCAAGCATTTCAATTTCATGGCCTAAAGCATGTAACTCTTTTGCAACCCATGGACTAAAGCGTGACTCTAATTTCAAACTGTCACTGGTTTGTCCCCAAGTGCGACCCAATAACCAACGAGGGCGACTGATGGCATCTTGTGGATCAAGTCCATATGTAGCAGTGCGTGTGAATACCGCACATTGCGTTTGTGGTTGGCCATCACCACCCATAGTGCCGTACACCATTGAACGACCATCTTTAAATAAAGCCATGGCTGGATTCAGCGTATGAAATGGTTTGCGATAGGGCTCAAGGTGATTGAGTGTTTTCGGATCTAGTGAAAAACTGCAACCACGGTTCTGCCAATTAATTCCAGATTTCGGCAGAACAATTCCTGCACCAAACTCGTGATAGATACTTTGGATAAATGAAACGCAGTTGCCGTCACCATCAATGACGCCCATCCAAATCGTATCGGCTGGGCCTTTTCCTTGACCCCATGGCAGCGCCTTATTGGGGTCAATATTCTTGGCAAGTTTTTTCAGAAACGCTGGTGCCAAGAAGGATTGCGCATTCTTGGTCATATAAGCGGGGTCTGTGACAAATTGATCGCGAATCTTAAATGCTTGTTTGGTCGCCTCAACGCAATGATGGACATATTCAGCGCTATCGACTTTGAAACGTTTCAGATTTAATTGGTCCAAGATGCCAACAATCATGAGTGAGACCACGCCTTGGGTAGGCGGAATCATGTTGTAAACATGACCCATGCTGTGTTTGAGTTCAAGCGGATCAATCAGCTTTGCATGATGGCGATGGAGGTCGGCTAGACGTAGAGGACTTCCAATATCCGTAAGTTCTTTTCCGATTAATTCTGCAAGTTCGCCGCGATAGTAATCATCTGTTCCCTTGTCGGCAATTTGTCGCAAGGTTTTTGCAAGGCGAGCCTGTTTAAAAATGCTGCCAACAGCAGGCGCTTTTCCATCTACTAAAAATGTTTTAGCAAATCCGGGAATAGATTTCAGTTCTTCCCGTTTTTTTGCTGTCAGGCTGGATTGGCTGTGGGTAACCGGCACACCAGTTTCTGCATAGTGAATGGCATCTGCCAGCAATCTCGATAGTGGCATTCTTCCGCCCAAGCCTTGCTTGGAAAGTTTGTGAGCGGCACCCCAGCCAGAAATGGTTCCTGCAACCGTGTTGGCGGCTACCGGCCCTCTAAAAGGGATCGCTTTGGTAATGCCGCGCTCTCTGTACCACTCTTTTGTTGCCAAACCGGCAGCAGCACCGCAAGCATCAATTCCACCCATGGCTTTGCCAGGAGAGTGAATGACCCAAAAGGAATCCCCGCCAATGGAATTCATGTGTGGATAGACGACGGCAATCGTTGCTGCTGCAGCGACCATCGCTTCGAGTGCGTTGCCGCCCTCACGAAGAACTGCTAAAGCGGATTCGGATGCGAGAGAGTGAGGCGCTACCGCCATCCCTCTGATTCCCCATTTTGGTTGCATGGTTATTTTGTCCCTAGTTATATGAGTGTTTGTTGATATTAGACATCAGGCGAACATTTGTTGCTTTAATGCAATCGGTTTGAATGTTTCTCGGGAAAACCCGCACACCAATTGATGGGGAATTACCCTAATTAGTAGATTTCTTGATTTTTTTTCACAGCATAATCAGTTCGTTGTTTTTTATTTCAATAAAAATAGTTAGGAGCTACGGATGTCAACAGCGCATAAAGCAGCCCCAATGACCGCAGAAGAACGCAAGGTTATTTTTGCATCTTCATTAGGTACGGTTTTTGAGTGGTACGACTTTTATTTATACGGTTCACTTGCGGCAATTATTGCTAAGCAATTCTTCTCAGGCCTAGATGCTGGCTCTGCCTTCATTTTCGCTCTCTTAGCGTTTGCTGCCGGTTTTATCGTGCGCCCATTTGGTGCACTGGTGTTCGGTCGCTTAGGCGATTTGATTGGTCGTAAATATACCTTCTTGGTAACCATCTTATTGATGGGTGGCGCGACTTTCATCGTCGGTATTCTGCCTAACTACGCAACCATTGGTGTTGCTGCCCCAGTCATTTTGATTGCATTACGTATGCTTCAAGGTTTGGCTTTGGGTGGTGAGTACGGTGGTGCTGCTACTTATGTTGCAGAACACGCGCCTCATGGCCGTCGTGGTGCCTACACAGCATGGATTCAGACAACAGCTACTTTGGGCTTGTTCTTGTCCTTGCTCGTGATTCTCTTCACACGTGAATTCACTGGCCCAGACTTTGATGTTTGGGGCTGGCGCGTTCCTTTCATCGTTTCTATCGCATTGTTGGCGATCTCTGTTTGGATTCGTTTATCCATGAATGAGTCACCAGCTTTCAAGAAGATGAAAGAAGAAGGTAAGTTATCTAAAGCACCTTTGTCTGAGTCTTTCGGTCAATGGAAGAACTTGAAGATTGTTATCTTGGCATTGTTTGGCTTGGTTGCAGGTCAGGCAGTGGTTTGGTACACCGGTCAGTTCTACGCTTTGTTCTACCTCACTCAAGTATTGAAAGTAGACGCAAAGACTGCGAACTTATTGATTGCCGCTTCTTTGGTTATCGGTACACCATTCTTCGTAGTGTTTGGTAGCTTGTCAGACAAGATTGGTCGTAAGATCATCATTATGGGTGGTTTGTTGTTGGCTGTAATTACTTACATTCCAAACACCCCAGTTTCTGTCTTTAACGCTTTGACTCACTACGCTAACCCAGCGTTAGAAAAAGCGATGGCAACTGCACCAGCAACGATTACTGCTGACGTGAATGAATGTACATTCCAGTTCAACCCAACTGGTACAGCGAAATTCACTAGTTCTTGCGATATTGCAAAACAGGTGATGGCTTCAAACTCTGCTAGCTATAGCACTGTTCCTGGTCCAGCTGGTTCTACAGCGGTAGTAAAAATTGGTGATATTGAAATTCAGGGCTATACAGCTAAGGGTATTGATCCTGCTGAAGCTAAAACAAAAGATGCTGAATTCAAGAAGGCCATTCGCGAAGCTTTGAACAAAGAGGGTTATCCAACTAAAGCAGATCCAGCACAAATTAACTATGTTGCTGTGTTGCTCTTGTTGGTTTACTTAGTGATTTTGGTAACCATGGTTTATGGCCCAATCGCTGCAATGTTGGTTGAGATGTTCCCAACCCGCATTCGTTATACCTCTATGTCATTGCCATACCATATTGGTAACGGTTGGTTCGGTGGCTTATTGCCAACGATCTCCTTTGCTTTGGTTGCGCAAAACGGTAATATTTACTACGGTCTCTGGTACCCAATCATCATTGCTGCTATTACCTTAGTAATCGGCACACTGTTTGTTCGTGAAACCAAAGACGTGGATATTTATGCGCGTGACTAATGCGTAGTCAATATCTGCAGTAGGCTAAACCCGATCAGAAATGATCGGGTTTTTTATTTCAATCCCAGAGATCTTTTTGATTGCGATTAGCTAAAAGATTTCGGTTTTGCTGGGCGATAGACGTATCTCTTGGGCCGGGAATTAGCTGAATCCTTTCTCCTGCAGAGACTATTCCTGTCTTGATTACCCGTAAGTACCAGCCGCTATAGCCCGATTGCACCATGGCTTTAGCAGCACCTTTGTAGCCAAGTGCTGCATTGAATTTAAAACATGGTTCGCGTAATTTAGTAACAGCAAATTGCAGTTCGCCGATCACCAGTTTGTCGCCAACAAAGACTTCGGTTTCGAGTAGACCCTCAATCGTGAAGTTTTCACCAAGAGCACCATGTTGAAGAGCAATCGGTTTTTTGGTTTCGCGAGTGAGTAGTTCATTCCAAAATGTGTAATGTTCTGTTGGGTAAACATAAACCGCTTTTTCCAATCCACCATGCACATTGAGATCTGCCTGTTCATCACCCTTAACGCCAAGATTATTGATGTCAACAGCCATTGCATTTTGTAGGTTGCTAATGCTTGTCTTACGAATTGCAGATGGCACAGATTTGTAATCTGGGTGGTGGTTGCCAAATAAAGGCGTCACCTTGCCAGAAGAAATAGAAAGTAGTCGCATTGGCTAAAGATTGTTAATTGGTATTAATAACGACAGCGCGCATCACTCTTGTACTTTGTGTAATAGACAATAAGGTCGGCATCGGATTTATATTGGGTGTAATAGATTACGGCACGGGCATCACTTTTGTATTTTGTATAGAACCATACGCCAGGTTCGTTGTCGCTGGAGTATTGGGTCTCATACACAATGCAATTAGCTTCCGAAGGATATTTCGTGACGAAGACTTTTGCATTTGCTTCTGATGGGTAGTTGGTGATGAAGATCTGAGCGGCAAATACCCCCGAGGGCGCAAAGGCGAGAAAAACAAACAAGCTCAGTATTTTTGAGAAGGGCGTTTTCATGTACCTATATTACGGTTTATGTGGTTGGCGACTACAGAATTGAGCGAATTAGCTCAGCTGGTTAGAGCGACGGAATCATAACTCGCAAGGTTCTTAGGTTGCCAACCCTTTCCCTAATAAAATCAACAACTTAGAAAACCATGGTTTTCGCCGTCCTACACAATGTGTGATACACCGCCCGCAAAGTGCCGAAGAATAAGGTTTTCGTGGAATAAATCCTTAAAACATAAGGCTCAGATCGGAGGGTAGTGGCGAGTGTTGCCGTTTAAAATGATAGTTCTGAGTTAGCCTATTTTCTTTTATGGTGCTGTTTATTTTTCTCTGATGGCAACAACTAGCTAACCCTTCTTTGCTCACGCATGCATTAGTTTTGTTATGTAACTGTGCTTGATGGTGGCGCAAAAAAAGAGGTGTAGAGCGTTCCTTGGCGCACTAACTATTACCTATACTAGCTCTCATGTTAATAGCCTAAAGGTGAATATTCAGTCTCATGAATGTTCAGTAGTATTTCCCTCATTATGGAGGGGGCAATGGCTAACGTAGAACAAATAAAAATAGCCAAATTAATAGGAAAAAAACTACGAGCTAACAGAGAAAAGCAGGGCCATAACTTGGCCATTCTTGCATCAAAATTACAAATGTCAGTAGTCGAGCTTGTGGCAATTGAGGATGGCAATATATTTTCTACCAAAAAGTCATTTCATCAATTCATAGAAGGCGCCCAAGCTTATGCAAAGGAAATAAGCGCACACATAGAGGAATTTTCCAGTCCTGCAAAGAAAATTCAGTCCACTACCGCCAAGGAGTGGGATATAGAAATTCCAGCATTTTTGCGAAAGAAGGATTAGTGATGAATTGGAAAATTCGCTTTAGAGTTAACAAAACTGCTAATAGCCCAATTTCAACTATTCGCATTGATGCCGATAGTTTGCGTGAAGCTTGTATCGAAGTGGTAAGTTTATACAGGGATGCCACTATTTTGGAGTATCAAGAAGGGGAAGGGGCGCTTATTCAATTTGATCTATCAGATATTGGTGCTCAATCTTACCCAATAGATCCAAATGCTTTTTCGGCTATTAAATAAATTGAGCGCCAAGCCTTCATCTGAAGTGATTAAGCATTATTTAGAGCGTGGTGATCTTGCTCTAAAGAATGAACAATTCTCAGTGGCATTTGGACACTATATGCAGGCCGAATCTTTGTCTCCAGAAAAGCATTATTCAAAGACAAGTCAGATGGCAATTAATGGCCAGTTAAATGAATCCGAGATTGAAAGTTTGCTTGATGCCTTGCGCCACGAATATTTAATAAACAAGGCTAGGGCCAGCTTGCACTACGGCTTAGTTTGCAATTACCTGCAGCAATACGAGGAAGCGGGTGAGGCCTATAAAAAAGCCCTATCTCTAGGTATCACAGAGGCAAATGGCTTGCTTGATCAAGTGATTCAAATAAATCAACAAACTAATAGTTAATAAAATTGAGTGCATTAGAAAATTGCTAAGAAGGAGAGTCAATGTCTAGCGTGGAACTGGGAGAATTAAATCTTCGAAATGGAAAAAATGATGCAGCGTTTGATATCTTTTTTGATTTAGCGCAGTTTGAACTAAGCGCAGATGCCCAATTTGCCCTAGTAAAGATGTGCTTTGATGGCCTGCTAAAGACGGAGCAAGCAGAGCGGTTAATGAACTGGCTCAATAGAGAGACCGCTAGAGGCAATGGTTACGCTGATTACAACTTGGGTTTAATTCATGAGCAGGGCACAGTTGGTGGTAAGCCCGACTTTAAAAAGGCAGTTGAGTTTTATGCAAAGGCCATCAAGGAAGAGGTTCATGATGCATTCTGTAATTTAGGAAATATTTTTATTACCGGTTCAGGCTCCGCACAGGGAGTTCCCCAAGATATCAATAGGGGCTTAGAGTTGCTTGAAAAGGGTGCGCAGCTAGGGAGTCGTCAAGCTGCCTATACGGTTGGCAGCTATTATGGCAAAGGTGAGATCGTTCCAGTAAACCATCGCAAAGCGTTTCTTTATCTTACACTCGCAAGTTTAGAAAAACATGATCAAGCTAAAAGAGTCTTGTTAATTATGCAACATGCAGTTAAGGAAGATTTTTCTAGGGAGCTTGAAGAGGCACAGCACATGTATGCAAAGACTCAGAACATGCGTCAGCTATACAAGCTACTATGAGAGATAAGCTTAAAATCCTCATTACCAACCAAAAGGGCGGGGTGGGAAAAAGCACAATCTCAGCTAATCTAGCTGGATTTATTGCCATTGAAAAAAATCATAAAGTCTCGCTTATAGATTACGACAAACAGGGCACTTCATCAGTCTTAATCAGTAAAAATCCCCACGCCAATATTCAGACATATAAGTCAGGCTTGTCTTATCAGCAAAACTCAAATCAAACAATGCTTGAGGCTAAGGCAGCGCTACGGCGCTATGGCGCCCATGCTGAAATTACGATTGCAGATTTGACTTGGACTTTTGGCTTGCCTTATGACTTCATGCTTGAATTTGATGTCATTATTGTGCCCAGCTCTAATAGCAAGGTTGAGATTGCCAGCACCGAAATCTTTATTCTTGAATATGTTCAAAGACAAATGATGAAGATAAAGCAAAAAGGGCAAACCATCTTGGTTGCCCCTAGTCGCATTGATCGTAATCAGCTCAATGAAATTAAATTCCTTGGATTGGAGTTTTTAGATAACTGCGCTATCTGCCCGCCGATATATCGAATCTCGCAAATTAATAATGAAGTATTAAATGATTTTTGGTTTCGTATTGATAACGGTATTATTTCTGAGAACATGATCGAGTTCGGCGATTTTGTTTATGAAAAGATCATGGAGGTAAAAAGGCGAAAAGCGCAAGCTCCTCAGGTATTGCAGCCCCAGATTGTGATGCGCCCAACCTACCCAGTTCAAGCTGCTGAGGTACGGCAGGGGTCAATATTTAACCCGCCAATAGAGCCTGTTTCTAGTCAGGCGGCTCAAGCGGAATTTAGCTTTATTCCTTCTTTTTTGAGAAAAAAGTAAGCCTCGGAGTAGTAATAGGTCGCACTAATTAATTCGCCAAGTAATACAAGAGCCTAAGACTGATTTAGGCGGGTGTGTAAGAGGGTGTCGTTTTAAACGACACTTTAGGATAGAGTTAAATATCCTGGTTGATATTGGGCTAGGTTCAAAATACATGCTTATATAAGTAATAATAAGCACTCCTTGATCTATGGCGCTCTAAGCGATGATTAGGGTTCTGTTATATTTCATTCTCAAACGACCTAGTCAGCACTTGGAGACATTATGTTTTTAGAGCGAATTTCGGTTGGAGTCTCAGTTGTATTGATAATGACATCTTCGGTCATTGCACAAACTACTGCAAATACTTCTTCAAAAAACCCCAATGTCATTTTTATTTTGGCAGATAACGTTGGTTATGGAGATTTGGGTTCATATGGCGGCGGAGAGTTGCGTGGCGCACCCACACCTCGTTCAGACGAATTAGCGAAAAGTGGTTTGCGTCTAACGCAATATTTAGTTGAGCCCGCATGCACTCCATCACGTGCTGCATTAATGACTGGTCAGTATTCAATACGCAATGGATTATCGCTAGTTATTATTCCTGGTTCGCCAAGCACTTTATCTGGCAAGGCTTACACAATGGGTCAATTATTCAAAGATGCTGGCTATTCAACAGCGCTTTATGGTAAGTGGCATCTAGGTAGCGCCCCTCAGAGCTTGCCAGGTGCCCATGGATTTGATCAGTTCTATGGCATCCCACCCGATATTTCTTGGGACTCCGCCAGCCTCGTGCCTCAGGCTATACAAACACATTCATTTGGCGATGTCCCCGATAAAGTTTTGTATGACAAAGGCCCTTGGATCAACCAGCAAAAGGGCAATGGACCTCTGGAACGAGTGAAGCCCTACACCATGGCTGTTCGAGCTGAGATTGATAATGAGCTGACTGATAAATCCATAGCATTTATGAAGCAGCAAAATGCTGCGGGCAAACCCTTCTTTTTGTATTTGCCTTTCTCTATGGGGCATTATCCAAATTTACCCTCCAAGCAATTTGCTGGTAAATCACGCATTGGTCAATATGGCGACAAAATGATGGAGGGTGATTATCACCTTGGTCAGGTTATGGATGCTCTTAAGGAAATGAATATCGAAGACAACACGATTTTGGTGTTCGCCTCCGATAATGGCTCAACGGGTCAAACGGTGATGCACTGGGATCGTCAGGGGCTTGGAGCTCCAGATATGGGATCGAATGGCCCATTTCGTGGCGATTTAGGTGAAGCAACTGAAGGTGCTGTCCGTACGTTTTGCATCATTCGATGGCCAGGGCATACGGCGCCTGGCAGCACATCTAACGCAATGTTTTCTATTATGGATTTCATGCCAACATTTGCAAATATTCTGGGTGCAAAACTTCCAACTGACCGAGCAATTGACGGTGTAAACCAGCTTGATGTACTCATGGGCAAAAGCGCAACAGGTAATCGGGAGTCCTTGCTATCTTTCATTGGACCTGATTTAGTTGCTGCTCGTTGGAAGCAGTGGAGAATTTATTTTAAGGATATGAATCGCACTGGGACGGGGCAGCAAACAGTCGGTGGATTGTGGGCTAACTCAGCGCCTTTATATACCCCAAAGTTCTATAACGTTGAAATGGATCCTCATGAAGATTTGCAATTGACCAACTATGCATGGATTGGTGGACCCATATTTAAAGTGGTTGAAGAGTATTTGGCTTCGGTTAAGAAGTTTCCAAATCCGCCTCCATCAAACGTCACCAATTTTTCTCAGCCGTTGAGTAATTAATTGCGAATAAGAGGCCACTCTTAGACACGCTTATAAAATGAATATGCCTGCATGGACTCGACTAAAAATAGTCGAGTCTTTTTTTCTATTTACCACCTTGGTCACTCCCTTTTACACCTACGCTGATGAGGGCGGAGTTCCTTTTTGGATGTCGGGTCAATACGCAAGTATGGCTGCAGTACCAATGGCAACCGGTTGGTCATTGGTAGCAATGCCCTATGTCTATAGTGGAAGCGCAGATAAATCTAAAACCTTTCAACATGGTCAAAGTGTCAACGCGGGATTGTCAACAAGCATGACTCTTGGACTCATTCAGCTGGGATATGTTGCTGAGGAAAAGATTCTGGGTGGTCAACCTTATATTGGTTTGGGGTGGGGTCCTGGAACAAACACAACCACCGCATCAGTGAGTGTCACTCACCCGAATATTGATCTCAATCGCACAAATACCATGACTGGTGGTTCAGATATTTACCCGTTAGCAAGTCTGACTTGGAATAGTGGAAACAATAATTACAAAACCTATATCACTGGCGACATTCCAGTTGGCGCCTATAGTCCAGCTAGTTTGTCGGGCATTGGAATTGGGCATGGCGCGATGGATGCAGGTGGCGGATATACCTATCTCAATAACACTACAGGTCTAGAGTTTTCAGGTATAGCTGGTGCAACCTATAACATGCAGAACAATCAGACCAACTATAAAAATGGCGTTGATTCGCATCTTGATTGGTCTGTTTCTCAATTTTTGTCTCAGCAATGGCAAGTGGGTATTGCGGGCTATGTGTACTACCAGTTGACGGGTGATTCGGGTAGTGGGGATAAGGTTGGTGCTTTCAAGTCACAAGTGGCAGCCGTTGGCCCCCAAATAGGCTATGTATTTAATATGGGGGCTAATCAGGCTTACATTAACTTAAGAACTTATAAAGAGTTCTGGGCCAAGAATCGTGTTGAGGGGTATGCCACAATCGCAACGATTAGCCTGCCACTAGGTAAATAAGAAATGAATGTTTTACAACGAAAGATTTTGTTAGCTCTCGCAATTGTCTTGTTAGGCATCGGTGCTTTCTTTGCGTGGAAGCAATTCTTCTCCAAGCCAAAACAAGTTACACCAGCAATCATATTAAGTGATGGAAAAAATGCGCCCATTGGTATGGCCTGGATTCCAGGAGGTGAATTTTTAATGGGTAGCGATCATCAAAAATCTCAAGCCAATGAGAGACCGACCCATAAAGTGAAAGTATTTGGTTTTTGGATGGATACCACTCACGTTACCAATGATCAATTTGCTCAATTTGTAAAAGAGACTAATTACAAAACCACTGCAGAGCAAATTCCCGACTGGGAAACCATTCGAGTGCAATTACCCCCAGGAACGCCTAAGCCACTAGCTTCCGTATTTGTGCCAGGCGCTATGGTGTTTGTGGGTACAAAGGCTAAGGTAAACCTCAATGACTATTCGCAATGGTGGGCTTACGTACCGGGTGCAAATTGGCGTCATCCAACCGGACCTAAAAGCAATATTGACGGCAAAGGAAATCATCCAGTTGTCCAAGTGAGTTACGAGGATGCGCTTGCATACGCTAAATGGGCTGGCAAAAGATTGCCAACAGAGGCTGAGTGGGAATTTGCAGCAAGGGGTGGCCTCAATCAAGCCACCTATGCTTGGGGTGATCAACTTGAGCGGGATGGCAAATTACAAGCCAATATTTGGGACGTTAAGAAACAGGCTTTTCCTGTAGTGAGCCCTAAAGCGGGTGGTGCAGTGGGTACTACTGCAGTAGAAGCCTTTCCGCAAAATGGCTATGGCTTATACGATATGACCGGTAATGCTTGGCAATGGGTTGCAGATTGGTATCGCGCAGACTACTTTGCAATGCAGGCTAAAGAATTTGGCAATACTGTCATCCTAAATCCACAGGGGCCAAGCAACTCATATGACCCTGATGATAGTGGTGTGCCGCCCAACGCACCCAAGAGAGTTATTCGTGGGGGATCATTTTTGTGCAATGAAGATTATTGTCAGTCATATCGCCCTAGCGCCCGTCGAGGAGCGGATCCCTATAGCCCAATGTCGCATTTAGGGTTCCGGCTGGTAAAAGATTCCCAATAAGCGTTTCATAGACTCTCGGACTGGTAATAGATCGTACTAATAAATTTTCTAGGCGATATAAGGGTCTAAGACAGATTTAGGCGGGTGTGTAACAGAGTGTCGTTTTAAACGACAAAAACTAGTAATTACTTTCGAGATTTTTGTTGCTCAATCATCAAATTGCGAAACTTCACAAATGCCTCATGATGGTCCAACGCATCAATAGTTTCAATCTCTGTCTGGCCATTACTTAATTTGTACGTAACCACCCAGTATTTGCCACCAGCGTTTTCAATGGAAAGTATTTCATATGAGCTCAAGTTGTCATCCTACAAATGGTCTTGCTTCTTAAGTCGATTAATTAAGTCGAAAAATAATTCTTCAGATTTTTTAGAGAATTCCTCAAGATCTAGCGCTGGCAAGCTAGTGATGCGAAGTTGTTTTTTCTCATCTTGCTCTAAGTAACCCATTTCCTCTAATTTAAGAATCTTGCGCCTGACAGTTTCTCTGGGTATGCCAGTCGACAGGCTAATGGAGTGAGCGTTGCTACCTCTATATTTGGAGGTGAACTCACTTAGCATCACTCTTTCTTGGATGAGCTCGGAATAAACATTGCGAGCGTTGTAATGGGCAATTTCACCTAGCACAATGCAACATTCAATATCACCATCAAAAGCTTGATACAGCCGAATCAAGTGACTTAGGTAATGATCATTAATTGCGAATAAAAATGCACTTTTTTTAAGTGAAACCTGTTTGTCCATAGATTGAGAATACCTTCAAAATGAATGGATTAAATGAAAACTGCCCAAAATGGGTAATTTACTTACAAATTCGACATCATCCCTTGTATTGTTTGCTTGGCGGTTTGTTATTCAGACCCTTTGGAAAGTAATTAGATAGGGCAATTTTGTGGATTTAGGATTCGAAAACACATCTAGTAGCGATAGCTATAACTTCAATCATCCCAAACTCGAGTTGGCTGTATCTAATTTGAATCGTGGTCGCTACGAAGCAGCATTTGATATCTTTTTTGATTTAGCAGTAAACGAATTGGATTCTGAGGCTCAGTTCGCTTTAACCAAAATGTGTTTTGATGGGCACTTAGATGCGGGGCAGCTCGATAAGCTTTTTGAATGGGTGAACTCAAACAGTAGTTTGGGTAATGGCTATGCTCACTTTAATGTTGGTTTAATGCATGAACGCGGTATGGGGATGATTGAGCGAAATATTCCTGTGGCAGTTGAGTATTATGAAAAAGCCATCAAAGAAGAAGTGCTTGATGCTTACTGTAATTTAGGCAATATCTATGTTGTTGGCACTGGCGAGGACCAGGGTGTTCAAAAGAGTATTTCTCGAGGTGTGGAGCTTCTTACCGTGGGTGCCAACGAAGGCAGCCGTCAGTCGGCTTATAACTTGGGCGTTCTTTATGAAAAAGGCGAATACATCAAGCAAGACCATCAAAAAGCCTTTTATTTCTTAACGCTTGCCACTCTTTTAAAGCACCAACATGCACATCGTTGTCTAATCATCATGCAGCACGCCATTAAGCAAAACTTTACCCAAGCCTTTGATGCAGCAGAGAGACAGTATCACAAGATTGAGAATCTAAGAAAGATGTATAAGGTTTTATAAAGCAATCTAATCGAAAGCTATTCGCAGTGGTAAAAGATCGTACTAATCAATTCGCTGATTAATACAGGGGTCTAAGGCCGACTGAGGTGAGCGTGTAACAGACTGTCGTTTGAAACGACAATAAGACACTACGGTGCTAAATTGAGCCTGTCATGTTTAAGTATTCTTGCTAGCGCAACTCTTCTTTAAATAATGTCTTGATGAGTGATACTATTTTGGTATCACCATAAAACCCTACCAGAGGGAGTAGACAAATGAATTACTCTAGATATTTCGCATGGCTCTCCACATTGGTATTGGCGGCCCTCTTCTTTTTTTACAGTATTCCACTGGCGATTCTTTTTAGCGCGCTATTTTTAGTGGGTCTTACAGATGTTATTCAAAATCGCCATTCTATTTTGCGCAATTACCCATTGATTGGGCATCTACGTTTTTTACTTGAATACATTCGCCCAGAAATTCGTCAATATTTCTTAGAGGATGATGAAGAAAAAATTCCCTTTTCAAGGAACCAAAGGGCGATGGTCTACAGTCGTTCTAAGAAGGTAAATGACAAAAGAGGGTTTGGCTCAACCAAATTAATGTATGGGCAAGATGGAGAGTGGTTGGGGCACTCTAATGCGCCACTGCATCCTGACCCTGTGACTTTTAGGATTCAAGTGGGCGGGCCAAGTTGTTTGCAGCCCTATTCACTTTCCATATTCAATATCTCAGCAATGAGTTTTGGAGCGCTCTCCTCAAATGCAATCAGAGCTTTAAATAAGGGTGCAAAGTTGGGTGGGTTTGCGCACGATACTGGCGAAGGATCGATATCTCCATATCACCGAGAATTTGGTGGAGACATTATTTGGGAAATTGGTTCAGGTTATTTTGGCTGTCGAAATGATGATGGAACTTTTTCTGAAGAAAAATTTGCAGCGCAAGTTGTAGATCCACAAATTAAGATGGTCGAGATCAAGCTCTCTCAAGGTGCCAAGCCAGGTCATGGTGGCGTCTTGCCCGGACCTAAGGTAACTGCTGAAATTGCCTTAACACGTGGAGTACCTATTGGTGAAGATTGCGTTTCTCCGGCTAAGCATTCGGCATTTTCTTCGCCTACAGAGTTGATGCAATTTATCGCCCGTTTACGAAAATTAAGCGGTGGCAAGCCGATTGGCTTTAAATTGTGCATTGGTCAGCCTTGGGAGTTTTTTGGAATTGCAAAGGCGATGCTGGAGACGGGTATTAGCCCTGACTTTATTGTCGTCGATGGCAGCGAAGGTGGAACTGGCGCCGCACCAGTGGAGTTTACCGATCATGTGGGCATGCCATTGCGTGAAGGCTTGCGTTTAGTACATAACACCTTGGTTGGAATTGGCAAGCGAAAAGAAATAGCCATAGGCGCTTCTGGAAAAATTATTTCTGCTTATGACATTATTAGAGCGCTTGCTTTAGGGGCAGATTGGTGTAATTCAGCCAGAGGGTTTATGTTTGCCTTAGGATGTATTCAATCAAGATCTTGTCATACCGACAAATGTCCAACAGGGGTTGCAACACAAGATCCGCTGCGACAAAAAGCCTTGGTTGTACCTGATAAGGCGGAGCGTGTTCACGCTTTTCATAAAAATACGATTACATCTCTTTCTGAGTTGATTGGTGCGGCTGGGCTCATGCATCCCAAGGAAATAACTGCTGATTACCTGATGTGCAGAGATGCTTTAGGTAGGGCAATACCGTTTTCCTCTAAATTGCCAACTGTAAGTGCAGGCGCCCTATTGAACAGGGTTGATGGTCAATCTCATTTGCCTCAGGAGTATGAGTTGTATTGGAAGAGGGCTCTAACGAATAAATTTGGATTAGCATTAGCCGATTGAATTTTAATGTACGTTTTACTGTCGTTTTAAACGACAAATGTATATGCGGTTGATATGTCAGTGAATGTATATTGAACGTATGACAAATAGAAACCCTTCGAAACGCCCAATCTTGCTTGAGGCAATGAGTATTTTTCTGGGAATGATTGGGGTAACTGCCTTATCCCATGTGGTTGATGATTATCTTGGTTTAGCGGGGGTGTCATTTCTCTATTTGATTCTTGTCATCTGGGTTTCCTACAAGAGCCAATTAGCCACCTCTATTTTTGTAGCAATAGCATCTTTTCTTCTCATTAATTTCTTTTATGTAGAGCCGAGATATACCTTTGCTATTGGAAGCATTGAGTCTTGGAGCGCATTGCTTGGATTTCTCTTGGTATCTATTGCGATTACCTCTTTGGTCCATCAGCTAAGAGGGCAAAAGGACATTGCCGAAAAAGAAACATTCAAAGCCAATCTATTGCGAGCGATTATCGAAATATTCTCAGTAGAGACGGACTCCATAGTTGCTTTACAAAAATTCTGCCTATTACTTAAAAAAGAGCTAGGGTGTGAGGTGGCGATTTTGAGATTGGACCAAATAACTAAAAATAGCGTTGAGTTGGCAAGCTCAAAACCAGGTGAGGTAAGGCTAGACTCTTGGTACCTCTCGCACGCAATTGAGTACGGTGCAATGTTGGGCCCTCATACGGGAACCCTAGAGGCAATTGATTATTGGTGCGTTCCCTTTGGAAGGTTTTACAAAAGCCATGAATTACCAGCTTTAGTGATTGAGAGGGCGCATGAGGAAGATATTGAGGTCAGTCTTATAAGGGCTATAGCTGATCAGCTGTCCGTTCACTATCAAAAACGAATAGCAGAAATTAAAGCAAAAGATGCTGGCGAGCTAGCGCATCGAGAGTCCATTCAAAAGGCGTTTTTGTCGTCTATCTCACACGACATGAGAACTCCTTTAACAACTATTATCGGTGCTAGTTCATCACTGCTGAAGCAAGGTCGACAGTTGGGGGAGGCACAATTCATAAAGCTGTTAGAGCTGATTCACTCGGAATCTGTATACCTCAATGACTCAACAGAAAATATACTGTCTTTGGTTAAGCTGGGCATGTCTGATGGCAATCACATTCGAATGGATTGGCAGTCGCCTGAAGAAATTGTTGGGGCGGTCATGTCGAGATATAGCAATAGAGAGATAAAGCCTTCCTTGGAATTAGTAATGAGGGCAAAAGATGAGCTCATCTACGGCGATCAAGCTTTAATCGTATTGGCGTTAACAAATTTAATCGAGAACGCAAGCAAAGCGCACTTAGGTAGCAACCCCATTCAGATATCAGTAGATAGAGTTGATGATCAAATTCGAATTGGCGTAATTGATGAAGGCGCTGGATTCCCTAAAGATTTTGATAAAGGATTGGCGGGGCAGCAACAGTCATATCAGCGCAATAAAAAAGGATTTGGATTGGGCTTATCTATAGTTAGGGCGGTGATGGATAAGCACGAAGGGCGATTGATTGTTGAATCTGAGTTTGGTGGCAACCAACGAACTTATGTGGGCATGGCCTTTCCTTATAGGGTAAGCGCATGATTTCAGATTACATATTAGTCGTTGAGGATGATGAGCAAATTGCTCATTTCTTAGTGGCTAGCTTGAGTGCCGCAAAACATCTTCCTAAGTTAGCTAAATCTTTAGAAGAGGCAAATAAATGCTTGGGTGAAAATACCCCAAAGCTAATGATTCTGGATTTGGGTTTGCCTGATGGTGATGGAAAAGATTTAATTCAGAAAATAAGAAAGCAATTTGATTTCCCGATTATTGTTTTATCAGCAAGGCAAGAAGAGCAGGAAAAGATTATTGCTCTGAATGAAGGCGCGGATGATTATTTGTCCAAACCTTTTAATGTAGAAGAGTTACTGGCAAGAATTAATGTTTGTCTCAGGCGCACTCTGAAGATGTCTATGCGTGATCAGCGTTATCAATACAAAGATTTGATAATTGATGTCTCTGCTGGGCTTGTAATGTGTGAAGGTAATGAGATTCATCTAAGTCCTATAGAGCACAAATTGTTGATGTTATTAGCTACAAAGCCGGGCAAGATTTTTACTCAACGCCAATTGCTTTCGGAAATCTGGGGTCCTGAATATGTGGATGACACCCATTACCTCAGAATACACATGGGTAGATTAAGAGCTAAGGTAGAAAAAGTATCTGCTGAGCCCGAGTACCTATTAACAGAGCTTGGCATAGGTTATCGCTTAGCTATTTCATAGTTGTTTATGCGATTGATACATCGCACATGATTTGATGGGATATTCAAATTACTGAGTAAGCCCATGTCTATTAGCAATCCTGAGTATTCACAATCTACTATTCTTCGCCCAATTGAGATTAAGAGCGATAATCACAATAAGGGTAGCCTACCCGCTCTAACGCTTGCTGCAATTGGTGTAGTTTTCGGAGATATTGGAACTAGTCCCTTATATGCGCTGAAAGAATGCTTTAGTCCCGAACATGGCGTTCCCTTTTCTCAGGATGCGGTATTTGGGGTGATATCGATGGTCTTTTGGGCTTTTCTGATTGTTGTCTCGCTTAAATATGTTCTGTTTGTTATGCGGGCAAACAATCATGGTGAGGGTGGCATATTAGCCTTAATGGCTTTAGCTCTCAGAACGGCTCCAGCAAACTCTAAGCGAGCATTAACCATAATGATGCTTGGTGTATTTGGTGCATGCATGTTTTATGGAGATGCTGTTATTACCCCTGCGATTTCAGTGTTATCAGCGGTTGAGGGCCTTGAAATTGTTTCTCCGCAATTCACGAAGTATGTCATTCCCATTACGCTCACCATTCTTGTTGCCTTGTTTCTGATTCAGAAAAAAGGCACGGCTTTAGTGGGTTTTTTATTTGGGCCAATTATGGTGGCTTGGTTCTTGGTTCTGGGATTAATGGGTGCATACAACGTTATTGATAACCCAAATATTTTGCTTGCGGCCAATCCAATATTTGCCGTTAATTTTTTACTTGAACACTCTCTACAGGCGTTCATAGTTTTGGGGGCGGTATTTTTGGTATTAACTGGCGCAGAGGCTCTCTATGCTGATATGGGGCACTTTGGTATTCGACCTATTCAATATGCATGGTTTTTATTAACAATGCCTTGTTTGCTCATAAATTATTTTGGGCAAGGAGCTATGCTCTTATCTAATCCAGAGGCAATATCAAACCCATTTTTTCTAATGGTGCCTGAAGCCTATACGCTTTGCCTGGTAATCCTAGCAACTATGGCCACTGTCATTGCTTCGCAGGCAGTGATTTCTGGTGCGTATTCAATGACAAGCCAAGCTATATTGTTAGGTTTTGTGCCACGCATGAAAATTGCCTATACATCAGACAAAGAGGTCGGGCAAATTTATATGCCAACAATTAACTGGATGTTATTGGCTTTAGTCATCGCCGTAGTGCTGGCTTTTAAGCAATCTAGCAACCTGGCGGCCGCCTATGGAATAGCTGTAACTACCACAATGGTAATCACCACATTGTTGGCGGCAGTAGTTATGAAAGTTGTATGGAAGTGGAATTCAATATTCGTGACGATGATTATTGGTACTTTCCTTTTGGTAGACTTTGCTTTCTTTGCGGCTAATGCTCTCAAAATAGCTGAGGGTGGATGGTTCCCATTATTGCTTGGTGCGTTGTGCTTCCTTTTGTTGATTACTTGGTACAGGGGCAGAATGTTGTTGCGTCAAAAGGCAATCGAGGGCGGCATTCCACTTGAAGCATTTATCAAGTCATTATTGGTAAGTGAACCAATTCGAGTAAATGGCACAGCAGTATTTCTAACGGCGCATGTTGACTATGTTCCTGTGGCAATGCTTCATAATCTTAAGCACAATCAAGTTCTACACAAGAGAGTCATTTTTCTCAAAATGAGCATTTGGGATGTTCCTTATGTTGAGGACAAGGATCGAATTAACTTGAAAGAGATGGGTGGTGGAGTTTATCTAGTAAGAGCAATGTATGGCTTTAAAGAGACTCCAGATATTAATCAAATTATGGAGTTGCTGACGACCCAATACGATATTAAATGTGAGCCAATGGAAACTTCCTATTTCTTGGCTCGCGATACGGTTGTTCCTTCCGCAATTCCGGGTATGGCATTGTGGAGAGAAAAGCTATTTGCTTGGATGTACCAAAATGCTGCTAAGCCATCAGATTTTTTCTCAATTCCAACAAACAGGGTGGTTGAGCTAGGGGCAAAGGTAGAGATTTAGGGTTTGCTAATGTCGTTTAAAACGACATTCTAGAACTAGAGTCAGGGATCCTGGGCCCCGGTCGATTCCGCTCGGAGCCACCAAGAAATACCAAAACCACCTTAGGGTGGTTTTTCATTTGGGGCATGTCGTTTAAAACGACAAAATTGTGAAGAGTAAAATTTATTGCTAGATGGCAATTAAATTTTTACAGCTTCTCACTAGCCCACAGCGTTCAACTAAAACCAATTTTCAATTGGGATGCCTGCTTGCGTTTGTTGCTGGAGCGGTAAATGCTGGAGGTTTTCTTGCTATTAGTCGCTACACATCACATATGAGCGGGATTATTTCTGGCATTGGCGATGACCTTGCTTTAAGTAATATTCTTGCTGTTTTAGGCGGCATCACTTTGCTCGTCTCATTCATTATGGGCTCGGCAACTACGGCAATGTTGGTGAACTGGGGGCAACGCAAACGCATCCATAGCCAATTCGCATTGCCGCTATTAGTAGAGGCATTTCTATTGCTTTGTTTTGGCCTTCTTGGAGCAAACCTTAATTTATATACATCATTGACTGTGCCCACAATTGCCTTGATGTTGTGTTTTGTTATGGGCTTACAAAATGCCATTATCACTAAAGTATCGAGAGCGGAAATTAGAACAACGCATATGACAGGTGTTGTGACTGATATTGGAATTGAGCTGGGCAAATTGTTTTATTGGAATCGATCAGAAGAAGCGAATAAAAAAGGTCATGTAAGGGCAAATAAACAGAAGCTAAAAGCACACGCTTTAATTCTTTCAATGTTCTTAATTGGGGGGATTGTTGGAGCTTTGAGTTTCAAGAAGGTTGGCTATGGCTCAGTAATTCCTCTGTCGCTTGTCCTCGTCGTCATTGCCGGCCTACAAATTTATCGGGATATAAGGGTGATTGTTAAGGGTCGAACATCCTGTGCCCTGGTCGATTCCGCCCCGGGCCAACAAGAAATACCAAAACCACCTTAGGGTGATTTTTCATTTCCCGATTAGTATTTAGGAATTCTTCTGGGAGATCTAAATGCTACTAGTCACTTCAATCATTGCCTCCGTTTTAACCATCATCTTTATAAAACTCTCTTTTGCGGTCATTGGCCTTCGAAGAAAGAACAAAGTGGGCTTAGGTAGCGGTGGTTACGAAGATCTTGAAAGGGCGATTCGTGCCCAAGGTAATTTTGCTGAATACGTTCCCTTTGGAATCATTTTGATTGCTGGCTTGGAATTAAATGGTGCGCCCTCGTGGTTAGTCGTGATTCCTGGGATAGCACTCATCATCGGTCGCTTGATTCACGCCAAAGGAATCAATGTGCCTCCGCCTGATTTCAGCAAAAGAGTGATGGGGATGAAGTTTACTTTTGGAACGCTTATTTCACTGGTGGCGTTGAACCTCGGGTGGTCGCTTTATAAGTTGTTTGTTTAGAGTCAGACATCATAGGCTCTGGTCAATTCCGCCCCGGGCCACTTAGCAACACCAATAATGGCTTGTACTCAATAGTGAAGTGCCTCGATTTGGTGCGGATGTTTTCATAAGACTACTATCCATTTTTTTAAATTCGGTTGATATAATTTCCGTAAAAATTAACCTAGAAAGTAATAAATGGCATCAATCGAATTAGGACAGAGCAATCTTGAGCGTGGCCGCAATGATGCAGCATATGAAATCTTCATGGATTTGGCCCAGAATGATTTGAATGATGACGCTCTATACGCATTAACCAAGATGTGCTGGGATGGCAAGCTTAATGCAGAGCAGTTAGCCAAGTTTTATGAATTTCAAAATTCTAGTAGCTCGCTAGGCAATGGTTATGCTCTCTTTAATGTGGGGCTGATGCATGAAAAGGGTATGGGGCTAATAAAGCAAGACTATAAGATTGCTGTGCAGTATTACGAAAAAGCCATTAAGCACGAAGTCATGGATGCGTACTGTAATCTAGGCAGTATTTTTGTTCTCGGAACCGGCATGGAGCAAGGCGTTCCGCGTAATGTTGAGCGTGGTGCTGAGCTTCTGGCTGTTGGCGCTAATGAAGGCAGTCGCCAGTGCGCTTATACACTGGGCTCTTTATACGGAAAAGGCGAGTTCATCGCCCAAGATTTAAAGAAGGCATTTTACTTTTTAACCTTAGCTGCTCTAGCAAAACACGATCAAGCCCATAGGGTATTGCATATTTTCCAAGTTACGCATAAAGGTGACTTTACAGAGCAGTTCGATGCTGCCCAGAACCAATTTTGGAAAATTGAGAATATGAGGCGTCTCTATAAGTGTATTTAATCGCCCTGGCGCGACTTATGTGGTGGGGTCAACTCAGGATAAAGAATAAAGAGTTCATAAGGTCTAAATTGCCTATGCGCTTTGCATGGCTATTGATGGGTTTGGTTTATTTTTCGATCGCAATCCCTGCTGAATCATCGCCATCTACTTTAGAAACTAAAAATTCGGCGCCTATCTTTGCGGATATAGGCTCTGACGATTCATCAATCTCGAAGGCGCATTGGGCTTTGTCTGTCGAAGCAATTTCACTCAAGAGATCAAACAGCAGCGTAAATCAGCCATTGGTGAGCACCCTTCCTGGCACGGATACTTTTGGCCAAACAGCATATAAACCTACAGCTGAGGTTTTTAATAGCAATCAATTTCAACAAGGAAGTGCTATTGGTCCAAAGTTCACCTTGGAATACTCTAGTAACTCTGACTATGGTGTTGAGTTGTCCTATTTTGGCGTTCAAAATTTGAACGCAAACAATACTATTGGACCCTCTAATCCTGGTAATTGGTATGTCATGAAGGCGCCGGGGTCCTTTTGGCAGACTCAAGACTTTGCATATCAAGGAATGAATTGGAGTTCATCAACTAGCTTATATAGTGCCGAGGCTACTGGAAAAATTAAGGCATCTGACAGCTTTAATTTTCTAGCAGGCGTTCGATGGCTACAATTAAAAGATAGCCTTATAGGGTCGGTTACCCCTGGCGATCAAAATATTCCGCTATGGAAGACTGGCGGTTGTGCTCCGCTAGGGGCGGATATCCCGCTGACAATTGCCAGTACTACCTTATCTCAAACGAATCAAGCATGCGCTTCAGGCGATGCTATCAGTGGTTACCCACCTTTTTGGACTACAAATACAAGTAATAATCTTTTTGGCTTGCAGCTTGGTGCCCAAGGAAGGCTATTTGAGATTGGCCGACTCTCATTTGGTGGATCACTAAAAGTCGGAGCATTTAATAACCAAGCCACACAAAATGATGCAGTAAGTATTACTAAAGTGATGTATTTAACAAGTGCCACAGTTAATCGAATGGCATATGCTGGAGAAGGAGTAATCCAGCTGAAATATTTGATTACAGATGACCTATCTATAAAAATGGGCTATCAAATGCTCTGGTTAAATCAGGTGGCTTTGGCGCCTGGCCAAATACCTTATGTGTATTCAGGAAGCAGCCCCACAAGCGTCAATGCAAGGGGTGTCAATACTAGTTCAAGCATCCTCTTTCAGGGTGGTACCGTAGGGCTAGAATATTTGTTCTAAATGGAAAAATTTATTGAGCGTCTAACTATTGGGTGTATGTTGCTGATTTCTTTTTCACTGCAGCGTATCGATGACAAGATATAAGATGATCATTAACCATTCCACTCGCTTGCATAAATGCATAGCATATCGTTGTGCCAACAAACTTAAATCCTGCCTGTAGGAGTGCTTTACTCATTGCATCAGATTCAAGGGATCTTGCAGGTACTTCATTCGAAGATTGGCGTTTATTTTGAATGGGCTTATTTTGTACAAAGGACCAGATAAATTCATTAAATGGCTGCCCGCTTTTTTCTAGTGCCAAATAAGCTTTGGCATTGCCTATAGTGGCAGCTACTTTTAAGCGATTGCGAACAATTCCAGGATTTGTCAATAACTCAGAAATCTTCTTATCGTCATATTTGGCAATCTTCTTTGGATCAAAGAAATTAAAAGCTTCACGATAAGATTCGCGCTTCTTAAGGACAGTTGACCAAGAAAGACCAGCTTGGGCACCCTCTAGTATCAGCAATTCAAATAGCTGCCTGCTGTCACGTAGAGGAACACCCCATTCGGTATCGTGATACTGGCGGTACAAATCAAAACCCTCGCACCACGGGCAACGTATTAATGATTTCATATCATGATTTTACTGTTTTAGGTCAATCGTTAATGTATAGCACTTTGCTTCCACTTTAAGTCCTGGTGGACCCACCAGAAAAGCAAACCCTCATCAGCAATAGTGGGGGTTTTGTCTTTTGAGCGTTACTTAAAGTAACGTTTGGATAATCCTAGGTTGTTCAGTGCGAATTAAGTATCTTAGATCCCGGTCGATTCCGCCCCGGGCCACCAAGAAATACCAATACCACCTTCTGGTGGTTTTTTCATTTGTGGATTACTCAGTCAAAATTCGGTGCGGCAATAAATTTCACTACCCAGTTATCACTTACCGCAGTCACGCCTTTACCAACCCCAAAGTTAAAAGTTGATTTTTTATATTTGGCATCCATCACAAGGTAGACTGTATTGGGTTGTTGTGTGACGCTGAATAAGCCTTTGATGGGTAGGTTATCAGCGTAGTACTCCATACCAACATCAACGGTATTGTTTAGCCCGTAAGAAATTTTGGCTGAAGGTGAAAATGTCACAGTACTATTTTTATTGAGAGTCACATCCACACTGGAATTAATGGTAAATCGCTAGTCTTGTAGTTGAAGAGCAAGGATTGGTGTTAATTCATAAAAAGTAGTTTCTGTGCCACCTACATCTTTGATGTAATTAATTTCATTCTTAACACCGTAATGCCATAAACCTTCTTCATCGTGAGTGGGGATGTACATATGACTTACTTTACCGCCATTGACATAGCTTGCGCCGTTGTAGTTGCTCAGATAGAGATTGACTCCAGCTTCACTTCTCTCGGTAATCCCATAGCCATATTCAAGACGGGTTTGAAAAACATCACTTTTAAGTCCTTGCGAGGCGGGAGCTTGAAAAAGATTAGTTTCAATTTCGTAGGCTGAATGCTGGTAATCAGCAATTAGTTCATCGTGAACCTTAATTTCAAAGGGAGTCGCAATAGATGGATCACAAATAATGCTCAAAAGAAAAAAGGGTGCAAGCTTAAGGGAGATTGTGCGGCGAAATACAAGTATATCGGCACTATAAAGGACTCATATGAAATGTCGTTTAAAACGACAAAATAAGAGTAAATTGAGTTTGTAATGTTTAAAAGTATCCTCTCTCTTCCTCGAACCGTGTGGCTCATCGGGCTCATTAGTTTAGTCAATGACTCGGCTAGTGAAATGCTTTACCCCTTAATGCCTTTGTACCTAGCATCAGTCTTAATGGCGGGGCCAAAGGCGCTGGGCATTATTGAAGGGATTGCTGAGGCTACTTCGAGCATCTTTAAGTTAGTTTCAGGCGTAATCGTAGATCGCACTAAAAAGGCAAAGCCATGGATTGTGCTGGGTTATTCACTTGCCGGCATTGGTAGACCCCTAATAGCAATCGCCAATTCCTGGTTATGGGTTTTGGCAATTCGTTTTACAGATCGTATGGGTAAGGGCCTTCGTAGTTCGCCTCGAGACGCCTTATTGGCCGAGAGCGTCAATGAAAATCAAAGAGGCATTACCTTTGGACTTCATCGCTCTATGGATAATGCTGGCGCAGTTATTGGCCCTCTATTAGCCGCGTTATTTCTATCTATGGGTGTACCACTCAGAGATATTTTTCTATGGGCGATTGTGCCGGCAATCGTCACCATTGCTCTTGCCTTGTGTATTAAAGAGCCCCACAAAGAGGCTGTTCCACAAGCGAGTAAATTTAGTTGGTCTCTAGAAGGTATGCCTGATCAATTTAAAAGATATCTTGTTGTAGCCGGTATCTTTGCCTTAGCTAACTCATCAGATATGTTCTTGTTGTTAAGAGCAAGAGAGGCTGGGGTACCTCAAGAAGACATTCCTTTGTTATGGGCGGCCATCTCTCTCATCACAACTGTATTTGGAACGCCTTTATCGGCATTATCCGATCGATTTGGTCGCAAGAGATTTATTTTGATTGCGTGGATTGCTTTTGCTTTTTTTTACATCGCCATGGGTATGCCCAGTATTTCGATATTCCAAATATTTGCCCTATTTGCGGTCTATGGATTATTCAAAGCCGCAACAGAAGGAGTGGAGAAAGCATTGGTAGCCGACATGGCTCCTAAAGGTCTGGCGGGGACGGCATTTGGTTGGTTCAATTTAGTCACCGGACTGATGCTGTTTCCAGCCTCGTTTATCTTTGGTTGGATTTATGAGGCGATTGCGCCTTTATATGCTTTCCTATTTTCAGGCGGCTGTGCGCTTGTAGCGTTTATGTTGATGGCGTTTTGGGTTGATGGAAAAAAGCACATTAAGTCGAATTCAATCTAGTCTTGATCTAGAAATCGATGTTGTGCGCTCTATTTGTCCAATGTTTACTGGGCTGAAAGTTCTCTGGCTACAGAAATGGTCGTATTTGATAGGCGTAGAATGGAAAATTAACCTAAATATATTGGCAATTCAATGTACACATCAGTAAGACTTAAATTTGCAATTGCCTTAATTTTTTCATTGAGTTGGATGGGATTATCAATTTGGCTTTCTCTGCCTTGGTACTCTGATCTGGCGGCTCAAATTGGGAAAATATTTGCATGTTTTCTGATTACGATGATCGCAATTGTTCCAGGCTTCATGAATGCATTTGTTTTTATTTCTCTGCTTCTGGATAAGCGCCCGCCAGTAATTGCTGATCAGCGTTATATACCAGTAACTGTATTAATGGCCGCTTATAACGAGGTTAATTCGATTGAAGATACTCTGGCGAGCTTAATCAAGCAAGAATATCCAGATAAGATAAAAATCATCGTAATAAGTGATGGCTCAATAGATGGAACTGTTGATAAAGTCCGCAGCATTGCTGCAAATAACCCAAATATCGAATTAATTGATTTGCAAGAAAACGTAGGAAAAGCCGCTGCGCTCAATCATGGTCTGAGTCATGTAACTACTGATGTAGTTATTACGATTGATGCTGACGGCTACGTGTTCAAAGATGGAATCCGAAATCTTGTTGGGCGGTATTTGTCTGATCCTGTTGATACAAAAGCTGTTGCCGGTGAAATACTGATACGAAACTCTCGTGAAAATTGGATCACAAAAGCTCAAGAATGGGATTATTTTTTAGGTATTGCTAGCGTTAAAAGAATTCAATCTTTATTTCAGGGTACCTTGGTAGCTCAAGGCGCCTTTTCTCTCTATGACAGAAAGACCTTATTAGAGCTTGGCGGTTGGCCGGAGATGGTAGGCGAAGATATTGTATTGACCTGGAAAATGCTTAATCGTGGTTATCGGATTGGTCACGCTGAAGACGCTCTTGCATTTACTGATTGCCCCAACACTCTTAAGAAATTTGTAAGACAACGACAGCGTTGGTCTAGGGGGTTGATTGAGGCTTTTAAAGAAAACCCATTGTTGCTGTTTAAGCCACGATTGGCTACTTTGTATATTTGGTGGAACACCATGTTTCCATTAATGGATATTGCTTACACCTTTGGATTTATCCCAGGCTTAGTTTTGGCATGCTTTGGAATCTATTGGATAGTTGGTCCCATGACCTTGTTCTTGCTACCAATGGCTGCATTATTAAATTGGCTCATGTACACCAGAGGCAAAAAGATGTTTGAGAGTGAACATCTTCATATTCGATCTAATTGGTTTGGATTTGTATTTTATGTATTTGCCTACGGCCTAATACTCCAGCCTGCATGTGTGTATGGCTACTTTTCTGAATTTTTTAATCTTAAAAAATCATGGGGTACGAAATGAGTAATGCCCTAAAAGGATTTATCTACTTTTTGTTTAGCGTGGCAAGTGGAAATGTCCTTGCGCAACAAAGCCCCCCAACGCAGGCGATATCCATTCCTAACGCATATATAGCATCAGATAGCGAGGGATTTTCGACCTATAAATATCGCGCTGGCTACATGCCTTTGTATAGTAATGGTGAAAAATATACTGGCATTAACTATCAACATAATTACTTTACGCAAGGGTCTTGGGATTCGTCAGCCGAGGTCTATACATTGCTAACTAAAGCGATTAACCCTAGAAATGGACTGGGTTATAACGCAAATATTAGCTATAACATTGAAAATGGTCATAAATTAATTGCGACAGATAGTTCATATAGTCTGCAGGCAACCGATACGACAATTGTTGAAGCTTTATTAAGTCGAGATCGGGTGGAGACGCAAAATTCACTAAACAATGGGATTTATTACACTTTTCCAGCCATTAGCGTTGAGCAAAAAATTATTGATCGTCTGTCGGTGGTGCTGATGGGTGGGAATATGTATTTCTCAGATACTAATACAAGGCCAACAGCTAAAGCAAAATTAATCTATGACTTGGTGCCTGAGTATGGACTCACGGCGCAATTACGATATCGCCAATATCGTGATACGAATACTGCAGTCCCAAACAATTATTTCAACCCATCAGAATATAGTGAAACCATGATTGCTTTTGGTTTTAGAAGGCATTTCGAGGGTTGGATGTTTAATGGCACGGCTGGGGTGGGGCGACAAACCGTTAATCAGGATCCAAGCACTACGACTCAGCTCTATGAGTTGGCGGCTACAAGTCCTGTAGCATCAAATGACTACTACTTTAAAACTCGAGCAGGTTATGGAAAATCAGCAGGATTTTTGGGCCCCAATTACTTTTACCGTTATTTCATGGAAGAGTTATTGATTCCGTTTTAATTCTTAAAGCGATATTTGATTTCTGCCGTTATTTTTTGCTTTATACATTGCCTTATCAGCCTGCTTAATAAGCGCTTTGCCAAGATCATCAATATTAGCGTTTGACTCTGCTAACTCAGCTACGCATATGCCAACGCTAATGGTTAACTTAATTGGTTTAGCGCTCGATTGGCTATAGCCGTCTTTTCTCTCTACCTGTTCTCTAATGCGGTCAGCAATTATCCTGGCTTGCTGCTCGTCAGTATCTGGAAGAATAATAACGAATTCTTCCCCACCTACTCGCCCAAAGTGATCATTACTACGCAGCAGACTTTTTATAAAAGCAGCTAATGAATGAAGTACTTCATCGCCAATATTATGGCCATGTTGATCATTGATTATCTTAAAGTGGTCAATATCAAGCTCAAGAACAGCAAAAGATTTTTTTGTTCTCAGGGACCTCTTAATTTCATTTGATAATTGGTATAAAGTTTCTGTACGACTTAAGCAATTGGTTAAAGGATCAAATTGAGAGAGGATCGAAAGTAATTGATTATCAGCGTTCACTTGAGACATCAACTTGTGAATGCCAATAGTGCCAATCAAAAGCGAGACGGAGATTGGTAAAGAAAGTACAGCATCTGTCATATTGAAATGATTAGTTTCTAGTATGGCAAAAAGAGGGCTAATTCTTCGCCCTAACATTAGAGTTAAGCCAAGGCATAAGAAAAGCCATCCCCACCTGTACCTTGTTGGCGATTTGATTGCTAGCAAAAACGAGAAGAAAGCCGTTCCTGCTTGCGTTAAAAAGGACAGAAAATACAAAATTAGAGCGAATATGATCATAAAAAATCAATAAACGATTTATTTAATTCAATTTCGCACAGTAGACTTTAATCGTCAATGCAAATATCTGATATTGGGTAAATTTATCGGCTAATATTGAACGATGAATGATCATCAGCTAGTAAAACAAGTTTGGGCCTTAGCAGCTTATTCAAATGCAATTAAAGTTTTGCTTAGGGCAAAAACACAGCTAGAGCTAGTGCAGGGTGTTTGTGAAGGAATTACAAATCAATTTCCTTACGTAGTTTCTTGGGTAGGATTGATTAAGGAAAATCACACTAAGGATCTACTAGTTGCAGGCGTGTCTGGTACTGCTAGTGCTTACGCTGATGGAATTGTTGTGAGCTGGGATGAGAATGTGCCCAGTGGTAAAGGTCCTTTAGGTGCCGCAATCCGAACTCAAAAACCGTCGATAGTTCATGATTGTGATGTTGACCCAAATTTTTTGCCCTGGAGAGATCGAGCACAAAAATTTGGAATTAAAAGCTGTGTTGCCGTTCCGTTGCAAACAGGGAAAAAAGTGCTTGGTGGCTTAGTTGTCTATGCAAGTATTGCTAATGCATTTTCATTGCCTGAAATCCATTTATTTGAAGGTCTTGCAGATGAAATTGCTTTTGGCATAGATGGTTTACAAAATCAAGCAATCATAGAGCAAGATAAGTTGCGCCAAGAAGAGTCTCAAAAACGACTGATTAATTCATTGGGGTCAATGGTCAGTGCAATGTCTACAACTATGGAATTACGCGATCCATATACTGCAGGACATCAATATCGTGTAGCCGTCATTTCAGAAGCTATCGCCAAGGAGATGGGCTGTACTTCAGATCAAATTCATGGATTGAAATTAGCCGCTTTAGTTCATGACATTGGAAAAATATCTATTCCTGCAGAAATATTGATGAAACCCGTTGCGCTGACTGACCATGAACATGCTATTTTAAGAGACCATGTCAATAATGGATATAAGGTGCTTAAGGAAGTTCCTTTTGTATGGCCAATCGCCGAGATAGTCAGGCAGCATCATGAGAGGATTGACGGCTCTGGTTACCCGCTGGGGCTAAAAGGCGATCAAATATTACTAGAGTCAAAGATACTCGCTGTTGCTGACACGCTAGAATCAATGTCATCGTTTAGGCCGTATCGCCCTGCATTGGGTATTGATAAAGCAATGGAATTAATATTAAGTGAGTCAGGAAAAAAACTTGAGGTTGCGCCTGTTATGGCCGCGAAGAAGCTTTATGAGAAAGGCTTATTACAGAAATTAGTTAATCATAGGTAGTTTTATTAGGTTGGAGTTGAAAAATATCATTAATTCTCGGACTGGTAATTTATCTAACCACCCGCAAACCTTGATGTCGTTTAAAACGACAAACTTTGTGCGCAAGGTGTGTACCGTGGATTTACCGTGAAAACACCATTTTTCAAGGGAAGAAGAGTTTAGGGTGGTTCGGCTGGCTCTTGAGGCGATTTGACCTTATAATCACGAGTTCGGCGAATTAGCTCAGCTGGTTAGAGCGACGGAATCATAATCCGCAGGTCCGGGGTTCAAATCCCTGATTCGCCACCAAATCTAAAAGCCATTGCCCGGCGGCAGTGGCTTTTTTCTTAGGGTAGCTCGGTGTTTGGGTATGGCTAAATTTTGGAACTTTGTCTTTTTTCAGCTTGGGTGGTTTGCTTGCGTTTTGGGCGCGGCTAATCAACAAGTCTTTTGGGCGGTTCTCGTTACTTTGGGCTATATAGCTTTTCATATCTGGTGCCTGGATGAGCCTAAGGAGTCGCTGCGCCTGTTAAGTAAAGCATTGTTGTACGGCATTGTTGCCGACAGTCTCTTAGTGCAACTTGGATGTTTGAATTTCCAGGACTCCTGGCCAACAAGCCAACTTTCTCCAATCTGGATGTGGGTTTTATGGGTTTTGGTAGCCACTACCATTAATGGCTCGCTTTCTTGGCTTCGGGGTAGACCTATTTTGGGTGCAGTTTTGGGAGGTATTTGCGGTTCAATGTCTTACGAGGCTGGCATTCGGATGGGGGCTGGATCTTGGGGTTCTGGTGGCCAAACTCTCGGTTTGATACTGGTCGGGATGGTCTGGGCACTCGCTATTCCACTCTTTTTCTATTGGGATCGGACCCCAATAGAACATGGATTAGTGGGAAATCCGTAAATTCTTTAAAAAAGTCGCTTGCAAAGAATACTGTTTTTATATACAGTGACTCCTAAGTTGTTGGAAAGTAGATAAAACTTCGGGAAATAGCCCAATACAAAGCGAAAAAGGAATAAAAAATGGCCTTGGATGATAAAAGAAAGTCAGCCTCCTCAGAATTTGAGGGAATGAGTGGAGATAAGCAAAAGGCGTTAACAGCAGCTTTAGCGCAAATTGAAAAGCAATTTGGCAAGGGCTCAATCATGAGATTGGGTGACGCTGAAATCAGTCAAGATATTCAGGTCGTATCCAGCGGTTCATTAGGGTTGGATATCGCACTTGGCGTCGGTGGTCTTGCACGTGGTCGCGTAATTGAAATTTATGGTCCTGAGTCATCCGGTAAAACCACTTTAACTTTGCATGCGATTGCAGAAATGCAAAAGCTTGGTGGTACCTGCGCATTTATTGATGCTGAACATGCGTTAGATGTTCAGTACGCCGGGAAACTGGGTGTTGATGTAAACAATCTGCTGATTTCTCAACCAGATACTGGTGAGCAAGCTTTGGAAATTGCAGATGCATTAGTCCGCTCTGGTTCAATCGATTTGATCGTGGTTGACTCAGTTGCCGCATTGGTTCCAAAGGCTGAAATTGAAGGCGACATGGGCGATTCATTGCCAGGTTTGCAGGCGCGTTTGATGAGCCAAGCCCTACGCAAATTGACTGGCGCCATTAAGCGTACTAATACAACGGTCATCTTCATCAACCAAATTCGTATGAAGATTGGTGTGATGTTTGGCTCTCCAGAAACAACTACTGGCGGTAACGCTTTGAAGTTCTATGCTTCTATGCGTTTAGATATTCGCCGCATCGGTAGCATCAAAAAGGGCGATGAAGTTGTTGGCAATGAAACCCGCGTGAAAGTCGTGAAGAATAAGGTTTCCCCGCCATTCCGTGAAGCCATTTTTGACATTATGTATGGCGCTGGTATTTCAAGAGAGGGTGAAATTATTGATATGGGCGTAGAAGCTGATCTCGTTGAAAAATCTGGTTCTTGGTACAGCTACAACGGCGATCGCATTGGGCAAGGTAAAGACAATGTGCGTGAATTCTTGAAAGAGAATCCAGAAATCGCTAAAGACATCGAAGCAAAAATTCGCGAGAAATTAGGTGTTAAAGCGGGATCTGCTGTAGTGACGGATGTGCTAAGTGAGGAAGAGGAAGTCGAATAACTCGATGTCAGAAGTCAGTAGCAAAAAGCAAAAACAAAGCCCGAGTCTCAAAGCTCGGGCTTTGCGTCTTTTATCGTTGCGAGAATATAGTCGCAAGAGTTTGGCGGCAAAGCTCGCTGAGTCAGAGGCACGATGGGCAAAGTTGACTGAGGTCGAGCCAAATCCACAGGCTAGTGCTTCGAGTATTGAGGCGGTTCTCGATGATTTTGAGGCTCGAGGCTGGCTATCAGATGAGCGTTTTGCAGAGGCATTGGTTCGGCGCCGTAGCGAGCGATACGGTACCCGGAAAATTCAGGAAGAGCTCCAACGAGCAGGTGTAGATGGCAAGCAGTCTGCCAAACTTCTGGCGGATTTAAAAGGGTCCGAGTTTGAGCGTGCTTATGGGCTTTGGTCGAAAAAATATGGCACAAAAGCGCAAGACCAGAAAGAGCGAGCAAGGCAATATCGCTTCTTGGCTAGCAAGGGGTTTGGCCTGGAAGTGGTGGCAAAGATTGTTGGTGGCCAAACGCCTGATTAGGGCAATTACGGATCAGAAAACCCTATTTGCGGCATTGCAACATGATAGACTTAGGAAGTCGGTCAAGCCCTTCGCATTTATTCAAAAATTGGCTAATTTAGCTATTTCCAGAGTAAGTATGGGATTTTGGCGACATTGTTTTTAAATCCTCATCGCTTGCTAAAAAAGATACCGTTTCGGAGTCATTATGAAAATTCATGAGTACCAAGGCAAAGAACTTCTGCGCCAATTTAATGTGCCTGTTCCAAACGGCATTCCTGCATTTAGTGTGGATGAGGCAATAAAAGCCGCAGAAAAACTGGGTGGACCTGTATGGGTTGTGAAAGCCCAAATTCATGCTGGTGGACGCGGTAAGGGTGGTGGCGTGAAGTTGGCTAAGAGCATGGATGAAGTGAAGAAATACGCTTCTGAAATCTTGGGAATGCAACTCAAGACACACCAAACTGGCCCAGAAGGTCAGAAAGTAAATCGCCTCCTGATCGAAGATGGCGCAGATATTAAAAAAGAGTATTACTTCAGTATCGTTACAGACCGTGCGACACAAAAGAATGTGATCATGGCTTCTAGCGAAGGCGGAATGGATATTGAAGAAGTAGCTGAGTCACATCCTGAAAAAATTATTAAGGTGTTTGTTGATCCATTGATTGGATTAACCGATGCGGATTGCGACATTGTGGCTAAAGGAATCGGCGTTCCTGAAGCCTCCATTCCAATGGCTCGCGATGTATTTAAGAATTTGTACAAGACCTATTGGGATACAGATGCCTCTTTGGTTGAAATCAACCCATTAATTCTTGAGGGCAATGGCAAGATCAAGGCTTTGGATGCTAAGTTCAACTTTGATCCAAACGCATTGTTCCGTCATCCAGAAATCGTGGCCTATCGCGATATTGATGAAGAAGATGCTGCTGAAATTGAAGCATCTAAATTTGACCTTGCTTACATTTCATTAGATGGCAATATTGGCTGCCTAGTAAACGGTGCTGGTTTGGCAATGGCAACGATGGACACGATTAAGTTGTTCGGTGGCGAGCCTGCCAACTTCTTGGACGTTGGCGGTGGCGCTACTGCAGAGAAGGTTACTGAAGCATTCAAGATCATGTTGAAAAATAAGAGTGTTGAAGCGATTTTGGTCAACATCTTTGGCGGGATTATGCGTTGCGATGTGATTGCTGATGGTGTTGTTACTGCATGTAAAGCAGTAAACCTCACAGTACCTTTGGTGGTGCGCATGAAGGGTACAAACGAAGAGCTAGGTAAGAAGATTCTTGCAGATTCAGGTTTGCCAATCATTAGCGCTGACTCCATGGCCGAAGCCGCTACTAAGGTAGTCGCTGCTGTTGCTAAAAACAAATAATCCAGGAATTTCAATATGTCTATTTTGATTAATAAAAACACCAAAGTCATTACACAAGGTATCACTGGTAAGACAGGTCAGTTTCATACTGAAAAATGTCAGGAATACGCAAACGGCAAAAACTGTTTTGTTGCTGGCGTGAATCCAAAAAAAGCTGGCGAATCTATTTTTAATATTCCAATTTATGCAACTGTAAAAGAGGCTGCGCAGCAAACAGGTGCAACCACTTCAGTAATTTATGTTCCGCCTCCTGGCGCAGC
Source organism: Polynucleobacter sp. MWH-UH2A (assembly GCF_018687195.1). Taxonomy (NCBI): domain Bacteria; kingdom Pseudomonadati; phylum Pseudomonadota; class Betaproteobacteria; order Burkholderiales; family Burkholderiaceae; genus Polynucleobacter; species Polynucleobacter sp. MWH-UH2A. Next base: position 1,774,578 of record NZ_CP061321.1, on the reverse strand, counting down.
TGCAGCGATTTGGGAAGCGGTTGATGCTGATCTCGATTTTGTTATCTGTATTACAGAAGGTATTCCAGTGCGTGACATGCTTGAAGTGCGTAACAAGATGAAAGCTAAAGAAGCAAAGGGCGGCAAAAAGACTTTATTGCTCGGCCCTAACTGCCCTGGAATTATTACTCCCGATGAAATCAAAATCGGCATCATGCCTGGCCATATTCACAAGAAGGGTCGCATTGGTGTTGTAAGCCGCTCTGGTACTTTGACCTATGAAGCTGTTGGTCAATTGACTGCAATCGGTTTGGGTCAATCTACTGCTGTTGGTATTGGCGGCGACCCTATTAACGGTCTTAAGCATATTGATGTAATGCGCATGTTTAACGAAGATCCAGAGACAGATGCTGTTATCATGATCGGTGAAATCGGCGGTCCAGACGAGGCTGAAGCAGCCCGCTGGTGCAAAGAGAACATGAAGAAGCCTGTAGTTGGCTTCATCGCTGGTGTTACTGCTCCTCCAGGCAAACGTATGGGCCATGCAGGCGCATTGATTTCTGGTGGTGCTGATACTGCAGATGCCAAGCTTGCCGTAATGGAGGAGTGCGGTTTCAAGGTAACGAAGAACCCATCTGAAATGGCTGCGCTATTAAAGGCAATGTTGTAATTAAAAAAGGGCGCTGCAAACACGGCGCCCTTTTTGTAGTATTTGAAGTGTTGCAAATAAAAAGATAAATACAGTAGGGAGACATAATGGATTTTTCAGCATTCTCGGGCCCAGCATTTTGGGCTGCACTTTTATCAATCATTGTTGCCAACATCTTATTATCGGGAGATAACGCGGTGGTGATCGCTTTGGCATCGCGTAATTTGCCGGCACATCAGCAAAAGAAAGCAATCTTTTGGGGTAGTGCTGCAGCGATTATTTTGCGTGTTGTGCTTACCGTTACAGCAGTTCAACTGCTTACATTGCCTTATTTAAAGATTATTGGTGCGGTTTTATTGGTCTATATCGGAGTGCAGTTGCTGGCTGATAGTGATGATGAAGGAGAAATGGAAGGCAGCGCTAATATTTGGGGCGCCATCCGCACTATCTTGGTGGCTGACCTGGTAATGAGTTTGGATAACGTGTTGGCCGTAGCGGCTGCTGCTCAAAAGGGCCCAGAGGAGACGCGTTTAGCTTTGCTGATTATTGGCCTTGGTTTATCGATTCCATTGATTATTTTTGGTAGCACGATGTTGCTAAAAGTAATGGATCGCTTCCCGATCATCATCACATTGGGAGCTGGCTTATTGGGTTTATTAGCCGGCGGAATGTTGGTGGAAGATCCGGCAATTAAAGAATCTATGCAAGCGGCATTTGAAGATGCGCACATGATCTTTGAGGGCATTGGTGTGGCTATCGTTATTTTGCTAGGCTCATACTTAAAGAAGAAAAATGCTAAGAAAGAATCTCATTAAAGGGATTCAATTAAGAGACTTAATAAAGCGTAATTCGTTTCTGAATTCAAAATCAGATAAAGCCGGCTTCAATAGCCGGCTTTTTTATTTTCAGTTGCCTTGTTTAAAGGAGGTATAGACTGGAATATGAGGTATTTGACCTCAGGAGCAGAAGATATGAAATTAAATAGAGAAACACAAGCGGCACAGGATCATCGCGAGGCAGGATTTACGCTCATTGAAGTGATGGTTGTAGTTGCCATTATTGGTATCCTAGTTGCGGTAGCAGTGCCGCAGTATCAAGACTATATTGCGCGTACTCGCGTTGTAGAGGGGATGAATTTGTCATCCAGTGCAAAGCTTGCAGTAACTGAGGCGTTTGCCAGTCGAGGCACTGTACCAATGGATGAAGCCACTCACGGTTCTTTTACCTTTTCGCCTACTCGAAGCGTGAAGCTAATTGAAATTACGCCATCGGGCGCGATTGCAATTGACTATCAAGTTAATGTGGCGCCAGAAGGCAAAAATACTTTGCATCTTGTGCCCACCAATGAACCAGATGCGAATTCACCGAAGCCGATTGATCTATCTATGCCAGAAGGTGCAACTTGGGCTGGAGGTTGGTCTTGTAGGTCAACTCAAACCAATTTAATACCGCAGTTGTTGCCCTCAGAGTGCAGAATCACCAAATAAGGTTTTGAGCGAAAGTGAACCACCTAGGCAGGTGGTTCATATAAGTATATTAGGCCTTCCAGTCGCCAGACTTGCCACCACTCTTCTCAAGTAGCTTTACCTCGCCTATCACCATTCCTCGGTCAACTGCTTTGCACATGTCATAAATTGTGAGTAGGGCGACTTGAACTGCAGTGAGGGCCTCCATTTCAACACCAGTTGGTCCCGTAGTTTCCGCCCTAACTTGGCAGTGGATGCTATTGGTTTTTGGGTCTGGAGCAAATTCGAGGCTGACATGGGTTAGCGCTAGTGGGTGGCAGAGTGGAATTAAATCAGAGGTTTTTTTGGATGCTTGTATGCCTGCAATTCTGGCGATGCCAAGAACATCACCCTTTTTGTGGGTGCCACCCTCGACCATTTTGAAGGTCTCTGAGAGCATCGTAATTTGGCCTATTGCGATTGCAATGCGATGGGTATGGGGCTTATCTCCCACATTTACCATATGGGCTTGGCCACTGGCATCAAAATGAGTTAGTTTGTTCATGGGATAAGTTTTACCATATAGGGATGAAGGAAATAAAGTCAGGACAAAATACCGCAATTTGGCGCCGCATGGTGGCGGGTCAGCTTGTGTTGGCCTTGTGGTGTTCTTACGCTTCCCCTGCTTATTCTGCTGGCGCCGCTCCCGCGGGTGATGTGTCGGTAGAGGGTAATTCAGCGGCGATTCAGAATATTAATCGTGCCATGCAATCTCCGGATGCGCGCCCCACGAATGCTCCAACCCGCAGCGGTCTACAAAGTCAGCCTGCGATCGTCTTACCAGATATGGGTGATCCTGGCGGTGATGCGCTAAGTCGAGTAGATGAGCGAAAGTATGGCGAAATGATCATGCGCCAAATTCGTCCTGATGCAGATTATTCAAATGATTTGCCTATTTACGACTACCTCAACCAGATGGAGAGGCGTCTATTGCAGGCTGCTAAAAAGTTACAGCTTGGGGGCGCTAATGAGCAAGGTAGTGGAGCCTACAATTTTGAATTATTTGCGGTGAAAGACAGCAGCATTAATGCGTTTGCATTGCCTGGCGGATTTATTGGCTTTCATACCGGATTGATTGTGAGCGCAGAGTCAGACTCTGAAGTTGCTTCGGTAATGGGTCATGAAACGGGTCACGTATTGCAGCGCCACTTGGCCAGACAGATGGACAAGCAGACTACCAATACGATGATTGCGATTGCTGGTATGGTGTTGGGCGCTTTAGCAATGTCGCGTAATCCTCAGGCTGCAGCAGGTTTAATGCAGGGTGGTCAAGCCGCTGCTATTAATAATCAACTTTCTTATTCCAGGGATGCGGAGCGAGAAGCGGATCGTATTGGCTTTCAGATTTTGGATGCCAGTGGATATGACGTCAATGGTGCTCCCGGATTTTTCCAGCGCTTGCAAAAAGCGACTGGCATTATGGATAAAGGTGTTCCTGCTTATGTTCGTACTCACCCGCTTACAACGGATCGTATTGCAGATATGCAAGATCGGGCGCGTACTGTTCCGGCACGCAATGTCCCCACTGCTGTGGAGTTTTATTTCATTAAGGCGCGAGCTCGCATGGAGCAGGCGGGTACATCTAGTGGCCTTTACGACTTAAAAAATACTTTTGATAGCCTTAGTAAGCAGCCTCAAGTGGGCAAACAAATGGAAGGTTTCTACGGCTTGGCTTTAATCGCGCAGCGACAGGGCAAGTGGGATCAAGCCGAGTCCGATCTTCAGCAAGCACGCAATTTAGCTCAGAAAGCCAGCGCACCAGGATCTCCAATTCAGCGACAAAGTTTGTCTCTCGAAATCACAGCCTCTGAATTGGCTTTGGCAAAAGGAAGAAATGAAGAGGCATTGCAAATTGCCCAGAATGCATTGCGCGCCTATCCTCAGTCATATGCTGCCGGTGCTGCAATGGTCAATGCTGAACTCAAGATGGGACGCACTACCGATGCGATTGCCTGGTTAAAAGCGCGTACGCGTTCACAACCCAATGAAATCCTGTGGTGGAGCATGCTATCCAATGCTTATGATCAAGCAAAGAATGTGCCTATGCGTCACTTTGCTTTGGGTGAGAAATATGCTTTAGAGGGCGCCTGGCCATCCGCAATAGAGCAGCTTAAGATTGCGCGCAATGCCGGCGGTGCTGATTTTTATCAAAGTTCCAGTATTGATGCCCGCCTGCGGGAAATGCAGCGGCAGTATCGAGATGAATTAAAAGATCAGGGAAAGCAATTCCCGGGCTAGCTTATTAAAGTGGTTCCGGGTCTTTGATAAAGCCAAACCGCTCGCTCAACTCCGAAGAGTGAATGGGATCCAGTGCAAGCTGCCTGCCTTGCCAATTCCATGAACCCCCAAAACTGCAGGCTTCCTCACGTAATTTAGCAAGCTCGGAAAACTGATCCAAGTCATGGTCATGCAGTAAAGCAACGCTAGTGCAATCTTCTGTCTTGAACTCTTGAGTTGTCAGATCTATACAAATACTTTGTTTGACTGAACCAGCGATGTAAATATTTCCTTGTTCATCGCTCAAAGCAGATGTTGGACTTATTTCAGTGTGGCACTGCGTGACTATTTTTTGCGCATCATTACTAGGAATAATTCGCGCAATCCAAGGGGCAATACTCAAGCTAATAAATACTCGTTGCGGACCATTTTGGAAAAAGTATCTTCCTAAGTCATCGCAAGCGTAATTTCGGTAAATAAATTCTTTAAGAGCGGTGTGTTCAATCACCTGACCTGGCAATCCATTTTGTTGCGCAAATTCATCCCGCATCCGCCATTGACCTCTACGGTCTAAGGAAAGCCAGCCGTAGCAATCTGGCACATTAGGCCATTTAATGAGTGAGCGTAAAACTTGCTCATCCATAGTGATTAGTGCAGACCGTGAGGTGTAGAAGGTGCGTCGTAGGTGTCGTCGGTTGAGCGGCTGGCATGTAAATGCGCAATACGCCAACCTTGGTTATCTTGTAACAGTACAAGCGTGATATTCAGGAAAAACTCAGCTTCAATTTGATCCGCCCTGAAATGAACCGCTTCAGTGGTGTCATAAACTGCAGCACCCAAAATGGAGTGACTGATACAGGCGATGGGTTCTAAAAATAAGGCTTGCTTAGAAAGCAATCTTTCTAGACCGTCCCGAATTTCAGCATGCCCACTCAGACGATGACCCTCTGGCAGTACGCAGGTAATGGAATCATCATCCAACCAAATTGCTAGTGCTCCTTGAACATCGCGATGACGAAGGGCGTCACGCCAAGCATCAACTACTTCATCGGCATTATGAAAAAGTCTAGCGAGTTTGGTCATAGCTAGTTTCCTGTAGGCTGTAGCAAGGTATTCAGTGTAGCGAATACTTGTTGCGGAAGGATGTCATTTAGGCACTTTAGATGGCCAAGAGGACATTCTTTTTTATGGCAAGGGCTGCATGGGAGATTGAGCCAAATCACTTTGGCCTTTTCTGATAAGGGCGGAGTGTGCGAGGGATCGCTTGAGCCAAAAATAGCTACTTGAGGTGTTTTGAGAGCGGCAGCGATGTGCATCAACCCAGAGTCATTGCTAACAACGGCTTTAGCCATTCCAATTAATGCGATAGCTTCATCGAGCGATGTCTTGCCGCACCAATTATGAATTTTTGTTGGGCTTTGGGATTGCTGAAGTATTTCTTCGGCTAGAGGTTGATCTCCCTTGCTACCCAGAAGAATGATGCTTGCATTCGGATGATCATGTGCAAGATTATTTGCTAGTGCTGCAAAGTGAGAGGCTGGCCAGCGTTTGCTTGGACCGTACTCAGCACCTGGACAAAGTACAAAAATCGAATTGGGATCAAGATGGGCATCTAACAGTTTTTTGTCAGTAGATTGTTTAGCATCCGATGAAACATTTAACTTTGGTTGAGGCGCATTAACTGCATTTGCCGATAATGCCCCCTCATCCGATAGCAGTTGGCTCAGAGCTAGATAGTGATCCACCATGGGCGGGCGATTTACTTTGCCTGGGTTATCAAGCGCTATATTAATTAAGCCATAGCGTAATTCACCACGATAGCCAATGCGAAACGGAATATTTGCCAACCAAGGGATCAGTGCCGACTTCAAACTGTTTGGTAGCACAAAACAAGCTTGATAGTTTTTTGCTTGAAGATCTTTTGCTAACTGCTTGCGTAATCCCCACTGCAATTGTTTATGCTGAAAATCGGCCTCGATGACTTCATTGACTTCGGTGCATGCACGATAAATTGGCGCAACCCACTTGCTGGCAAGAATATCAATTGTGGAATCTGGATATTGAGCCTTTAGGGTGGCCAATAGCGGTTGTGTCATGACCGCATCCCCGATCCAGTTTGGGGCGATGATCAGAATACCTTGCATGAGATGTATCCCGACTCAGCACCCCTTAATGAATGGGTGCTGATACGAATCAGTGTCCGTGTGGCTCAGTGCCAGGAATGAGTTTGTACTCAGCGCCACAGTACGGACACTTTGCTTCCCCGGTCTTTGTGATATCCAAAAAGACGCGTGGATGAGAGTTCCATGCAGGCGTTTTATTTGTAGGGCAATGTAAAGGAAGATCTTTACCGTCGACCATCACAGCTTGAGATTGAGTCATCACTTGCTTTCTAGGAGTTAAATAGGGTTGAGCTTATTTAACGAAGGTGAGCCAAGATTTGTACTTATCATTTCTGCCATAAACAGCATCGAAGTAAGTCTTCTGGATTTTTTCAGTAATCGGGCCGCGTTTGCCATCACCAATCGTGCGATCATCAAGTTCGCGGATTGGAGTTACCTCGGCAGCAGTGCCCGTAAAGAAGGCTTCGTCGGCGGAATACACTTCATCGCGCGTTAGGCGTTTCTCGCGTACTTCATAGCCAAGATCTTTAGCAATCTGAATGATGGAGTCACGGGTGATGCCATCTAGGCAAGAGGCTAAGTCTGGTGTGTAAACAATGCCGTTACGAACCATAAAGAGGTTTTCGCCAGAACCTTCTGAAACGTAACCTTCGGTATCGAGCAACAATGCCTCATCGTATCCATTGGCAGTTACTTCTTGATTGGCCAAAATGGAGTTGATGTAATAACCAGAGGCTTTAGCGCGGACTAAGGAAGAATTGACAAAGTGACGCGTAAAAGAAGAGGTCTTAACCCGAATACCTTTGTTAATGCCATCTTCACCTAAATAAGCACCCCATTCCCAGGCGGCGATTGAAGTGTGAATGCTGTTGCCCTTGGGAGAGATACCTAGCTTTTGCGAGCCAATAAAGATAATCGGACGGATATAGCAAGCCTCAAGCTTGTTGCTATTAATGACATCAATAATGCCCTTGCTAATCTCTTCAGGGCTATATGGCATGCTCATTTGGAAGATTTTGGTGCCATTGAATAGGCGCTTGACGTGCTCTGGCAGGCGAAAAATGGCGGTTCCTTGAGAGGTTTTATAGGCACGAATACCCTCAAATACGCCCATTCCATAGTGCAGGCTGTGGGTTAATACGTGAACATTAGCTTCGCGCCAAGGAATCAGCTTCCCATCGGACCAAATAAAACCATCGCGGTCGGACATCGACATTTTTTCTACCTTTTGTGTCTATAGGCTATCTGTAAATAGCGGATTAATCGGGGCGCCAGGCCAGGCGGTCTATGACCATTTGGCTCGAGGTGCGTCCAAGCCTCTATTGTAGAGCAGGCGACCCCATTTGTAGGTAAGGACCTAGGGGGTTGTAGGGCGGGACGATTTAGAATGGAGTATTCCCCATAAACCACCATATTTAGCCTATCTCATGCCTGAATCCTTATTTAAAGTGAAGCGTTTAAGCGAATTAGCCCAATCGGGCCAATTAAAGGGTAAGCGAGTACTGATTCGCGCCGACCTAAACGTTCCTCAAGATGACGCTGGCAATATTACCGAGGACACCCGTATTCGCGCATCAATGCCTGCTGTACAGATGTGTTTGGATGCGGGTGCTGCTGTGATGGTGACATCCCACTTGGGTCGCCCTACTGAAGGTCAATTTAAGCCTGAGGATAGTCTGGCACCAGTTGCGGATCGGATTGCGACATTGTTAAATCGTAAAGTGCCTTTGATTAGTGATTGGGTTGAAGGTGGATTTGAGGTGAATCCAGGCGAAGTAGTTCTCCTGGAAAATTGCCGCTTAAATGTCGGTGAAAAAAAGAACAACGATGAGCTGGCGAAAAAAATTGCCGCGCTTTGCGATGTTTATGTAAATGATGCTTTTGGAACTGCGCATCGTGCTGAAGCTACTACCAATGGTGTGGCGAAGTTTGCTCCAGTCGCTTGCGCGGGGCCATTAATGGCTGCTGAATTAGATGCATTAAGTCGTGCGCTTGCAAGTCCTAAGCGCCCACTGGTGGCGATTGTTGCGGGTTCAAAAGTATCTTCCAAGTTAACCATCTTGAAGGCGCTCTCTGAAAAAGTGGATGAGTTGATTGTTGGTGGTGGTATTGCCAATACATTCATGCTGGCCAAGGGTCTTCCGATTGGCAAGTCTTTAGCAGAGCCCGATTTGGTAAATGAAGCTAAAGAGATTATGGATCTCATGGAAAAGCGCGGAGCTCATGTGCCCATCCCGGAAGATGTGGTGGTTGCGAATGAACTTTCACCATTGGCACGTGCAAACCGAGTGCCAGCAGACCAAGTTGCTGAAGACGACATGATTTTGGATATTGGGCCTAAGACTGCTGCACGACTTTCTATCATGCTTGCTCATGCTGGAACCATTGTATGGAATGGACCGCTAGGCGTATTTGAGATTGATCAGTTTGGCGGCGGCACAAAAATGTTGGCTGCAGCAATTGCGCATTCTCCTGCGTTCTCGATTGCTGGGGGTGGCGATACCTTAGCAGCGATTGCTAAATACGGTATTGAAAATCAAGTAGATTACATCTCCACCGGCGGTGGCGCGTTCCTAGAATTTTTAGAAGGTAAAACACTCCCGGCCTTTGCGGTGCTAGCCGAAAGAGCGAAAGAATAAATATGCTCAGAGCAACCAAAATTATTGCGACCTTAGGCCCTGCTTCTGAAAAGCCAGAAGTTTTGCGCGAGATGATTCGCGCGGGCGTCGATGTCGTGCGTATGAATTTTTCCCATGGAACTGTTGCCGACCACAAGGCACGTCATGATTTAGTACGCAGTATTTCTGCTGAAGTGGGCAAGGAAGTTGGCATCATGGCCGATTTACAGGGGCCGAAGATTCGCGTGGGCAAATTTGCTGACACCAAAATTTTGCTCAAAGAGGGCGATAAATTTACCTTGGATGTAGATTGTGAGTTGGGCAATCAGGATTGTGTTGGCTTGGATTACAAAGAGCTACCAAATGATGTGAAGCAGGGCGATCGACTGTTATTAAACGATGGCCTAGTGGTATTGCGAGTTGAAGGCGTTCAGGCTGGCAAAATTTTGACGCTGGTTGAGCAGGGCGGACCACTCTCCAATAACAAAGGCATTAATCGTGCGGGTGGTGGTCTAACTGCTCCTGCGCTAACCGAAAAAGATATCGCCGATTTAGATGCAGCGATTGCCATGGGCGTCGACTTTTTAGCTATTAGCTTCCCTAAAGATGGCGCCGATATGGCTTATGCCCGTAAGCTTGCTGATGCGGCCAGCAAAAAGCACGGTGTTGGTAAGGTGAGAACGATTGCCAAAGTAGAGCGTGCTGAAGCTATTGAGTCAGGGGCACTGAAAAGTATTATTGCTGAGAGTGACGGCATTATGGTGGCCCGTGGCGATCTTGCGATTGAAGTGGGCAACGCTGCAGTACCTGCTTTACAAAAGCGCATGATTGCTTGGGCGCGAGAGGCTGATAAGTTCACCATCACCGCAACGCAAATGATGGAGTCGATGATTAATGCTCCAGTACCAACCCGCGCCGAGGTAAGTGATGTGGCTAATGCGGTGCTCGATGGCACTGATGCAGTAATGCTCTCAGCGGAGTCTGCGGCCGGTATGTATCCAGTGCAAACTATTAAAGCAATGGCAGAGATTTGTGTAGAAGCCGAGAAATCCGATCGCGTCCAATTGGATACAGACTTCCTAGATCAAACATTTACACGCATTGATCAAACAATTGCTTTAGGCGCTTTATTTACTGCCCATCACCTTAATGCGGATGCGATTGCCGCTTTAACAGACTCAGGATCTACTGCAATATGGATGAGTCGTCATAACATTCATGTGCCAATCTTTGCCTTGACCTCCAAGATCGCAACGCAGCGCGCCTTAAGTACGTATCGCAATGTCACCCCCATTGGTTTGGATTACACCAAGGATCGAGATACCGCTTTACAAGAAGTTGAAGCCTGCTTAAAAGGTTTGGGTGCGGTGAAGCAAGGCGATACGGTAGTGCTTACCTCTGGGGAGCCTATGGGCGAACCAGGCGGCACGAATACTCTCAAGATTATTCATGTCAAATAAACCAACATCATCATTATTGAATTACAACCTTAAATCTATTTCAAATTAAGAGAACAACATGGCTTTAGTATCTTTACGACAACTTTTGGATCATGCCGCTGAAAACGGTTACGGCTTGCCGGCATTTAATGTGAATAACTTGGAGCAAGTAACTGCGATTATGGAAGCCGCTAACGAGGCGGATTCTCCAGTCATCATGCAGGCGTCTGCAGGCGCCCGTAAATATGCTGGTGAGGCATTCTTGCGTCATTTGATCTCTGCAGCTGTTGAGGCCTACCCACATATTCCAGTGGTGATGCACCAAGATCATGGCCAAAGTCCGGCAGTCTGTATGGCGGCGATTAAGAGTGGCTTTACTAGTGTGATGATGGATGGTTCATTAGAGGCAGATGGTAAGTCAGTAGCTAGTTATGAATACAACGTGGATGTTTCTAAAGAGGTTGTTAAGTTTTCTCACTCAATTGGCGTGACGGTTGAAGCAGAACTTGGAGTCTTAGGTTCGCTAGAGACTATGAAGGGCGACAAAGAAGATGGTCATGGCGCAGATGGCATGATGACTCGGGAGCAATTGCTGACTGACGTCGAGCAGGCAGCTGACTTTGTTAAAGCAACCCAGTGCGACGCATTGGCAATTGCGATTGGTACCAGTCATGGCGCGTACAAGTTCACCAAAAAGCCTACGGGCGATATTTTGGCGATTGACCGTATTAAAGAAATTCATGCGCGCATTCCTAATACGCATTTAGTCATGCATGGCTCCTCCAGCGTTCCTCAAGAACTGCTCGCGGAGATTCGTGAGTTTGGTGGTGATATGAAAGAAACGTACGGTGTACCCGTTGAAGAGATTCAAGAGGGCATTAAGAATGGGGTACGCAAAATCAATATTGATACCGATATTCGTCTAGCAATGACGGGCGCTATTCGTCGCTACTTATTTGAAAACCCAAGCAAGTTTGATCCACGTGATTATTTGAAGCCAGCTCGTGAAGCTGCCAAGAAAGTCTGTATTGCTCGCTTTCAAGCTTTTGGTTCTGCTGGTCAAGCATCTAAGATTAAGCCTATTCCATTAGAAAAAATGGCCGAGTTATATAAGAGCGGTAAGTTAGCTCAGATCGTGAAGTAATTGATATGCCAGCTCTTTACGCCACCTCTATCAAGTCTTTGCCCCTCCTTTCTAAAGGAAAAGTGCGTGATGTATATGCACTGGGTGATGACAAATTATTGATGATTACTACCGATCGTTTGTCCGCATTTGATGTCGTCATGGGTGAACCTATTCCAGAGAAGGGTATCGTCCTCAATCAAATGGCCAATTTCTGGTTTGATAAGCTGGGAAAGGTTATTCCTAATCATTTAACTGGGATTGATCCTGCGACTGTTGTTGCTCCTGATGAAGTTGATCAGGTTCAAGGTCGTGCTGTGGTTGCCAAGCGCTTGAAACCTATTTTGGTTGAAGCGGTTGTGCGTGGCTACCTTGCTGGTAGCGGTTGGAAAGATTACAAAGAGACTGGTAAGGTGTGCGGTATTGCATTGCCTGCTGGTCTGGAAAATGCTCAAAAATTGCCAGAGCCTATCTTTACCCCCGCAGCAAAAGCGGAGGTGGGCGAGCACGATGAAAATATTTCTTTTGAAAAAGTGGTTGAGTTGATTGGTGAAAAATTAGCAAACCAAATTCGTGATATCAGTATTCGCTTATATAAAGAGGCTTCCGAATATGCGGCGACGTGCGGCATCATCATTGCCGATACCAAGTTTGAATTTGGTCTAGACGATGCTGGGCAGCTGGTACTCATGGATGAAATCTTGACTGCGGACTCTTCTCGTTTTTGGCCTGCTGAAACCTATTACGTTGGCTCAAATCCGCCGTCTTATGACAAGCAATTTGTGCGTGATTGGCTGGAGACTGCCCAGGTCAACGGTAAGTTATGGCCCAAGACAGCCCCAGCTCCTCAACTGCCTGCTGAAGTCATCAAAAAGACTGCTGAGAAATATCGCGAGGCCCTTACTCGCCTGACCCAGGGATCTCGGGGATAATAGAGCCCCTGAGGGTCTTAAAGGGCCCTAAAGGCATGGAAGTGATTTGGAGAGCTAAATGAGCAAAAAGTCAGTGGTCGGAATCGTGATGGGGTCCAATTCAGATTGGGACACGATGCAGCACGCTGCTCAAATGCTGGAGCAATTTGGCGTAGCTCACGAAGCTAAGGTGTTATCAGCCCATCGCATGCCTGACGATATGTTTCAGTATGCAGAAAATGCCCAAGCAAATGGCTTGCAAGCGATTATTGCTGGTGCTGGTGGCGCTGCCCACTTGCCTGGCATGTTGGCATCCAAGACGATTGTTCCAGTGTATGGCGTTCCTGTTGCCAGCAAGTATTTGCGTGGCGAAGACTCTTTATATTCGATTGTGCAAATGCCTAAAGGAATTCCCGTTGCTACTTTCGCGATTGGTGAAGCTGGTGCTGCGAATGCGGCTTTGCATGTAATAGCCGGTTTGGCTTTGCATGATGCCGACTTGGCAAAACGTTTGGAAGAGTTTCGTATTAAACAGTCTGATGCAGCGCGTTCAATGAATTTGCCGGGATATAACTAGATGGCAGATCGCATGGAACCCATTTTGCCGGGTTCGTATTTGGGAATTCTAGGTGGTGGTCAGTTGGGGCGAATGTTTACGCAGGCTGCTCAAGCTATGGGCTATAAAGTTTGCGTGCTCGATCCAGGCCCCGATAGTCCTGCTGGCTCAATTGCAGAGAAATTTATTCAAGCCGACTACACAGACTCTGCCGCCTTAAAAGAGATGGCTGCTTTGTGCGCGGCGGTGAGCACTGAATTTGAAAATGTCCCAGCTCAAGCGCTTGATGAGTTAGAGGCATTAGGTGCTTTTGTAGCGCCACGCAGTAGTTGCGTTTCTTTAGCCCAAAATCGCATTGCTGAAAAGAATTTTCTAGCTACCTGGAAGTCTGAGACCAATATTGGACCAGCACCCAATTTCGTGATTGAGCATGATGCTGATATTGCTCATGTACCCAAAGATTTATTTCCTGGAATCCTCAAGACAGCTCGCATGGGCTATGACGGCAAAGGTCAAATTACCGTTCCTGCCACAGAACAATTAACTGATGCTTGGGCAGAGTTGGGTAAGGTTCCTTGTGTATTAGAAAAGCGCATGGAATTGGACTTCGAGGTTTCTGCTTTGGTGGCACGAGGCTATGACGATTCAGTCGTTGCATATCCAGTCTCACAAAATGTTCATCGTGATGGAATTCTGCATACCTCGACAGTGCCTGCACCTTCGCTAAAACCAGCGCAAGAGAAAAAAATTATTGATGCCGCCAAAGCGCTGATTCGGAAGATTGATTACGTCGGCGTATTGTGTGTTGAATTCTTTGTTTTGAAGAATGGCGATATCGTTGCTAATGAAATCGCACCTAGACCCCATAATTCAGGGCACTACACCATGGATGCTTGCGTGAGCAGCCAGTTTGAGCAACAGGTTAGGGCAATGGCTCGACTTCCTTTGGGTGATACCCGACAGTTGGCCCCCGTTTCGATGTTAAATCTCTTGGGCGATCTTTGGTTTAGCGGTAATGAAGACCAAGCAAAAGAGCCAGCGTGGAATAAGGTGCTTGCACATCCGGATGCCAAATTACACCTCTATGGGAAGTCAGCGCCACGCGTTGGTAGAAAAATGGGCCACATCAATTGTTTGGGTGAGGCGCTAAATGAGGCTCGTCAAAATTGTGCTGCTGTCGCCACTGAGTTAGGCATAGAACCCTAGAAATGTCCGGGGCAACATCTGGCGGTTCGACGCCACAATCCTTAGTTATTAATGAAGCTGCTCAGGCCTTGCGTGATGGTCGCTTAGTCGCCTTTCCAACGGAAACAGTGTATGGCTTAGGTGCAGATGCTCGCAATCCCCAGGCTATTCAAAAAGTATTTACGACAAAAGGACGTCCATCGAATCATCCTTTAATAGTGCACATTGCTTCCCCTGGTCAGATTGATCAAGCGCAAATCGATTGGGTTTCGGTTTTAGCCCCATGGGCAAGAGATATTTCTGAGGATGCTCTTAAATTAATTCAGGCCTTTTGGCCCGGCCCGTTAACTTTGGTCTTTAAAAAAGATAAGCGTGTTCTCAGTGAGATTACGGGTGGTCAAGATACGGTTGCTATTCGGTCTCCTGCACACCCGATTGCCCAAGAATTATTGCAACAATTCCAAGGTGGAGTGGTGGCGCCTTCAGCCAATCGCTTTGGTAAGGTTTCTCCAACAAGTGCAGCAGATGTACGTAGTGAATTTGAAGATAATGCGGATGTGCTAGTGATTGATGGCGGTGATTGCGAAGTTGGTATTGAGTCGACGATTGTGGACGTCTCTAATGGGGATCGCGCAATACTGCTGCGTCCAGGCGTGATCACTCCAAAAGAAATATTGGCCAAAACAGGTGTCCAAGTCTATAGTCCTGGAGAGGTGGCGGATACTAATGTTCATCCGGAATCTTTACCAAGAGTTTCTGGAAGCTTGAAGGCCCATTACGCACCCACAACACCGTTGCGCCTGTATGCTCCCGGCCGAGTCCTTGATGCCCTCACTGAATTCCCAGACACAAAGTCACGGGTTGCTGTTGCTGTTTGGGATTCTGAATCCTCTTTGGGGGATGACGGGCATCCATCGGTGCAGCTTGAGGAAGTCGAGGTGCCAAGTGATAGTAATGCTTTTGCAAGTCGCTTGTATCGTACGCTGAGAGATTTGGATGAACAGGGGTGGGATCTCATATTATTCCCAGAGCCGCCTGCTGGTGAAGAGTGGGATGGAGTGAGAGATCGTCTTCAGCGTGCGTGTTTTGGTTCTGGACCATCTTTTAGAAGCCACGATAGCAATTGATCGTGAGCTTCTAAGCCTCTCCAAGCATTGGGGTGGTTAATAAATGAGCTGACGGCATACATCCTGCCAGATTTGCTGACTACATATCCCGAGATCGCCCGAACATCTGCTAGTGAGCCAGTTTTCATTCTGACTTCAGGTTTTTTCTTGAGATGTAAAAATTTTCGTAATTGGGTCATGAGGCGATTGCGCATCGTTCCATCAGTACCTGCAATAGGTAAGCTGTTATAAAACACTTCTCCTACGGGCAAGTTACGTGCTTTTAATAAGAGTTGATTCATTTGTTCAGTTGAAATAGCCTCATTTCGAGAAAGGCCAGAACCATTCTCGATCACCAGATTGGCAAACTGCAGGCCATTTTGTTTAAGCCAGCTCTGAATAACGAGCTCGCCATTCGTGGTAGTTGCTGGCTTACCCATTTTCTCCAAGGCCATGGTCAACAGTAGTTGTCGTGCCATCACATTGTTGGAGTATTTATTAATGTCTTGCACATCATCGGCAAGCGGGATTCCTTCAAATTGCAGCAAGAGTCTGGCCGCTAGGGGAACGGTACCCTCTTTACCAATAGGCGGCTTGACCCAAGTTCCTCCAGCAAGCTCCCAGGCGGCAGCAAAACCTTGTGTCAAAAAGGTATTGGCATCCAATGCGACAACATTGAAGTTCACCCCCTTGCATGCATTTGGAAATAATCCTGAAAATTGGGCGGTGATAACTTGATCTGTGTTCAATACACTTTCTGGCTCTAGGTTGAAACGAATATTGCTTTTCCAGTTATCGCAAGATCGATCAACGAGCTGCATTTGATTGACAATCTTCAGCTGAGATAGTGTCGGTGTGTAGCTAATATCGATGAAGTCAGCTGTACGAGATTTTCCCAGTTGAAAAGACAATGTTCTAAAGGCATATAGAAGCGGATCGGGCGGAACGTTATAAGCTCTTAAGGATTCGCCATCAATCGTGTAGTGCTCCATTACGCTGGGCGCATAGGCAGTTCGATCAAAAAATAAATTACCATCAATTTTCTGAATGCCAAGCGCCTGTAAATCTTTCATGAGTTTGGCGAGTTCCTCGGGGATCAATTTAGGATCACCACTACCTTGCAAGTAGAGATTTCCTTGGAGCGTACCTTGGCGAATAACACCATCGGTGAATATTTTTGTGCGCCAGCGATACTGCGGACCCAGAATATCCAAGCCCGCTAAAGTCGTTAAGACCTTCATGGTGGAGGCGGGGTTCATGGGCTCGGATTCACGCCAACCCAAAATCGCCTTACCTTGATGTTTCCCTGGTTTTCCAGGTTCAATTTCGGTTACTGTAATGCTAATGGCATCTAGAGGTATCTGGTTGCGCTCTAGGCTGCTAATGATGGGGCGAGGAATCGCAGACTCAGGACTACCTTCTGCTCTTGCGGGTAGGCTATGTAACCATCCACTAAAACACAGAATGGCTAGAACATATTGCGCTATTGAGCGAGATGCGGTTTTCATTGCACATAGGATAAACCGAGACGACTAAAAGATAAATCAATCTTAGTGACTAATTTAAGTTGAAATGCCTAGTTCAAATGCGCATCTACTTTTCTTGGTAGCGCTCAATCAGCTGGTTTTGCTTAAGCAAAAGACATCTAAAGGCGCTGATTTGCTTCAGAAGATCTTTTTCTTGTTCGAGAGCTTCGCAGTTCTCTACAAAACGAGTTGCTTGCAATAAAAGTGCCCCGCCTTTCACTTTATGGATCAGGCTGGCAAGTTCATTTTTACCAATCGATGGGTCGCTTAACTTCAAAAGCGCTTCATCATGCACTTTTTTAATTTCATCCAATATGACCAGTATCTGCCCAGGATCGTTAGCAATTAAGTTTGCGAATGCATCAAATGAATAGGTTTCCTCTTCTGCATTCAGAGAAATGGGGGATATGGCGAAATGGCGGGCTAATTCATTTTCAAGACCAAGAAGGCTGAGTGGCTTGATAAGAACCCCATTCATTCCGGCGGATAAAAAGTGGTTGCGAGATTCAAGCGCGTAAATATCTGCAGTTACCCCAATAATTACTAGATCAATAAAACCCATCTCTCGAATGCGTCGTGCTAATTCGGAGCCTTGCATACCAGGAATGGATTGATCGGTAATTAGTAAATCAAATGCAGTTTGTTGAATTTCTTGCAAGGCTGTATCTGCGTTATCACAAACTAAAGCCTGGATGCCTAAAGCTTCAAGTTGAAGCGAGATGATTTGCCTGCTGGCGGGGTGGTCCTCAACGACCAGGGCTTGAAGTCTTTGATTTGGCCGATTTCTGGAGGTAAATTGCTTCGTATTGAAGCTTGCAGTCTCAGTGCTTGTAACGTCGAGGGCTGCAATACTGGTGCGTGGAAAGGCAATCGAAAAATGAATATTGCTGCCTAGGCCTGGAGTGCTCTCAAAATATAACTGGCTGTTCATTGAGCATACTAAGTGATTGGTAATGGTGAGTCCTAAACCAGTTCCGTTTTCATTGCCGCCTTTACCGGGTATTTGCTCAAAAGGTTGTAGGGCTAATGCAATTTCTTCTTTGCCCATACCAACGCCAGTATCAATAATTCGAAACTCTATTAGCTGACCAGCATGATCATCAGCTAGAACGCTAATAGAGAAATAGATTTCGCCTTGCTTAGTAAATTTAATAGCATTGCTTAAAAGGTTTTGCAGTACCTGACGAAGGCGAAGGGCATCCATCATCAATACTTCAGCGATACGAGGGTCTATTGAGGTATGAAGAATTAAATTGTGCTTAGTGGCAACTGCCGAAAACGCATGATCAATGTTGTTAATCACGCTATTCAAACAGCAGGGCTCTAAGTTCAATGTGAGTTTGCCTGCTTCAATCTTGGAGAGATCTAGAACTTGGTTAAGAATTCCCAGTAGCGATTCTGCGGAAGCGTGCGCGCTTTTCAGTAACGATTTTTCATGTGCGGGAAATTGCTTGCTGCTGAGCAGTAATTCCTGAACGCCTAAAATCGCATTCATGGGAGTGCGTATCTCATGGCTCATAGTGGCTAAGAATGAAGATTTAGCGACATTCGCTTTTTCAGCGATCTCTTTTGAGGCGTTTAGGCTGGCTAGGGCTTGCTCTTGGGATGAGCGCTTCCGATAAAGATTCCATATCAACAAGCTTCCAGCCATCAGTATTGCAAGACTGGTGAGCCAACCAAGCATGTCCTCTGAGGTGGAAATATTTTCCTGAGTAATATTTTCTAATGCAAAAAGCTGCCTTGATTCAATCGGATCAAGACGTAATAGAAAACGCTCTAGTAGCTGATGCAAGGGCCTGTCTTCATGGGAAATAAGCCAGCGATAAGCAAAAGGCTCTCGTTGATAAATTCCGTCTAATTGAAGTTCGGGGTTAGCTTGGCTCTTGAGTAGGTGCTGGGCCAAGCGAATGGGGAGCACCAAGGCTTCAATGTCATTTGCCAACAGACTCAACATTAATTTCTCGGGATTGTTGGATGGGCTGATTTGCGGATCGGTAATGGGAGGTGGATTTTCATAGCCACGGTCAAAATACCCAAGCTTTACTTGTGAATGAAGATCATCCGCCTGATTTCTTTTGGTAACCACCGCATCTTGCCCCCAAAAGATCGCTTCAGACAAAGATCCAAAGCGAAGATATTCATCATTGAGGGGTGGTGGATCAATCATGAAATCCACTTCTCCGCTGGCTAGCTGTTTTAAGCCTTCTTGTTCAGTTGTTCGCCATTTCGGACGAAATTCTTGTTGAGTGTATTCACTGAGTTTTTGTAGGATTTTGAAGAACACACCATGTGAACCAACATCTTCACTCTCTAAAAGGTAAGGGGCATATTTCTCATGAATACTAAAGTGGACAACTGGATGCGCATCGATCCAACGCTGCTCAGCGGAGCTGATTGGGGTGGCATAGGCAACCCCGCTAAACAATAGCCCGCTAGATAGAATTGCTTTAGCAAAGAATCGATGCATAAGGCGCTTAGCTTTCGATGATGTTATTCATTCTGCAGAACAGAATTAAATCAGCGATATTGTTAATGCCGAGCTTGTCAAAGACACGTGTTTTATATGTAGCTACGGTTTTATTGCTGATATGCAATAAATCAGAGATTTGCTGATTAGAATTTCCTTTGCCAAGATACTTCATGACTTGTAGTTCGCGATCGGAAATCAGCGCCAATTTTTCGTTATCAGTTAATGAGCTATTTCCATTTTTTCCATAAGTGAAAAAAGTGTAGCCTTGAGATATGGCAACGCAGGCCGCCATAATGACATCTGCTCCAGCGGTCTTGTTAACAAATCCATGTCCACCCAAAGATCGAACACGTCCACCATAAACGGCTTCATCCATGCTGGATAGAATCAACATGCGTATATCGGGGTACATGAGCCCAATACGGCGAATAACATCAAAGCCATCGGTCTTGGGCATATCCAAATCTAAGATCACCATATCTGGGTTGATCTCCTTAATGGATCGAAGGCATTCTTCGCCATTCTGGGATTGTCCTACGACCTCAAATACCAACTGGTCTTGCAACATACTTTTTAGAGCCATCAGCATTGCAGGATGGTCATCTACCAACATCACGCGTTTTCTCATTACTTGTCTCCATTCGGGTTTAGGTGTTGATGAGGGTGCAGCGAAAAAATGGCTTTAGCGATTCGACTATCGTTAATCTGTAACATTTGATGCCTGCTAATGGGAGGCATCATGAGGCCTCCGTAGCAGTGATCTATTTGCCAAGTAGTCGCATTTTCTAAATCTTTGACAAGCGTCATATTGCTTGCGTAAATCTGGGTAGATGAATAAGGGCCTCGTCTAATGCTGCATAGAACATCTGGTGAAAGCGCTTGATCGCGAAGCGCATTCATATTGATGTGAATGCCTTCCATCTTCAATTCATCCACCCATTGCAATTCTTCTAGCGTTCCAGAGAAATGAATGAAGTGGAGCAAAACACCAATACGACGCATCCGTAGCAATCCCTCTTTGCAAGCATCAGCAAGATCGGGATCGGGAAGCGACTGAATACCCAAAGCAACCAATCCAACTGGAAGGCGAGAATTCAGTATTAGGTCGCTTAGTGCATCGATGTAAGCGCTCGACGCAATGGCATGTATTGGAATCGGCAAAATTCCAGGAATAAAACGACCACTTCGATGCCAGTAGGAAATCGTATCTAGACCTTCCATGAATAGGCGAAGCAATTGCATGTCTGAGGCCTGCAGTAGCGGTCTAAATAAAGATCCCGTCAGTTTTGTTCCTTTGTTATTAAAAATAGGTTCATGACTAATCGCTTGGCGCTTAGACCAGGATTGATGTTCTTCAAGGGCTTGGCTATTTAGGCCAAGCCAGGGTGCGCCACAGGCGTCTCGTACTTCCTGGAAGGGCTTGTTCTTCCATGCTTTTACAAGCGTGTACAGCCGGGATTTCGGGCTCATCAGCATTCTCCAATCGGTGACTGTTCAGTCTAGGCAGGTCAGATTGGAGCGGTAAGGGCTTTGGGTTGATTTATCTGTAGGAATCCTCCTACTGCCCTATTCAAAGTATAGATAGGGGCTAAATCCTTAAATAATTTGTGGAGATGAGCCCTTGAAATCCAGAGAAGCGGACCTATATAATCAGCACTCCCTCCGTGCGAGTGCTAAAGTTTGGTGTTTTTCGCCTTTTAGACCTTAGATATCGTATGGTGGACTATAAGGTATTGATTTATATAGATTTTTAATTAGTTAACACTTACTAACATAGGAGAAGAGATGAATTTGCGTCCTTTACATGATCGCGTAATCATCAAGCGTTTAGATCAAGAATCAAAGACAGCCTCTGGAATCATCATTCCGGATGCGGCTGCAGAAAAGCCTGATCAAGGTGAAGTTCTAGCAGTTGGCCCAGGCAAGCGTGATGACAGTGGCAAATTAAATGCACCAGACGTCAAAGTAGGCGACCGCGTGTTGTTTGGTAAGTACGCTGGCCAAACTGTAAAAGTCGACAACGAAGAACTCATCGTGATGCGTGAAGATGACATCATGGCTGTTGTTCAGAAGTAATTTCGGTATTTAAGAGAGGAATCTAATCATGGCAGCAAAAGACGTTGTATTTGGAGATAGCGCTCGCACCAAGATGGTCGAGGGTGTCAATATTCTTGCGAACGCAGTAAAAACAACTCTCGGACCAAAAGGTCGTAATGTTGTTATCGAGCGTTCATTTGGTGGCCCAACCGTTACTAAAGACGGTGTGTCTGTAGCAAAAGAGATCGAACTCAAAGATAAGTTGCAAAACATGGGCGCGCAGATGGTTAAGGAAGTTGCTTCCAAAACTGCGGATATCGCTGGTGACGGTACAACTACCGCTACTGTTTTGGCGCAATCGATTGTTCGCGAAGGTATGAAATATGTTGTGTCTGGTCACAATCCAATGGACCTCAAGCGTGGTATCGATAAGGCAGTAACTGCTGCTATCGGCGAACTCGCTAAGATCAGCAAGCCTTGCACAACTACCAAGGAAATCGCTCAAGTAGGCTCTATCTCTGCTAATAGCGATCACAGTATTGGTCAGCGTATTGCAGAAGCAATGGAAAAAGTAGGCAAAGAAGGCGTTATCACTGTTGAAGACGGCAAGTCTTTGGATGACGAGTTGGAAGTAGTTGAGGGTATGCAGTTTGATCGTGGTTACCTCTCTCCTTATTTCATTAACCAGCCTGAGAAGCAAGTTGCTGTTTTGGATAATCCATACGTTCTCTTATTTGATAAGAAGATTGCTAACATCCGTGATTTGCTGCCAGTTCTTGAGCAAGTGGCGAAGTCTGGTCGTCCATTGTTAATCATTGCTGAAGATGTTGAAGGCGAAGCCTTGGCAACTTTGGTTGTGAACAATATCCGCGGCATTATCAAGACTTGTGCTGTTAAGGCTCCAGGCTTTGGTGATCGTCGTAAGGCAATGCTCGAAGACATCGCAATCTTGACTGGCGGCACTGTTATTGCTGAAGAGATCGGCCTCACGCTAGAGAAAACAACTCTTGAGCACCTCGGTCAAGCAAAGCGTATCGAAGTAGGTAAAGAGAACACCATCATTATTGATGGCGCTGGCGATGCTAAAGCAATCGAAGCACGCGTGAAGAATATTCGCGTACAAATCGAAGAAGCCACTAGCGACTACGACAAAGAAAAATTGCAAGAGCGTGTAGCCAAGCTGGCTGGCGGTGTTGCAGTGATTCGCGTTGGTGCTGCTACTGAAGTTGAGATGAAAGAGAAGAAAGCTCGCGTTGATGACGCATTACACGCGACTCGTGCTGCTGTGGAAGAAGGTATTGTTCCTGGTGGTGGCGTAGCATTGATTCGTGCAATGCAAGGTATCAAAGGTCTGAAAGGCGATAACGCTGATCAAGACGCTGGTATCAGCATCGTATTACGCGCTATGCAAGAGCCACTTCGCACTATCGTTAGCAATGCTGGTGAAGATGCTGGTGTTGTTGTGAATGCTGTGCAAGAGAGCAAAGGCAATAACGGTTACAACGCAGCTTCTGGTGAATATGGTGATCTCGTAGCTCAGGGCGTGATTGATCCAACTAAGGTTACAAAAACTGCCTTAGTAAACGCAGCATCTGTTGCTGGTTTGCTGTTGACTACCGATTGCGCAATCTCTGAAGCGCCAAAAGAAGAATCTGCTGGTGGCGGTATGCCTGATATGGGTGGTATGGGCGGCATGGGTGGTATGGGCGGCATGATGTAATTGCCTTACCATTCTGCAACTTATCCGCAGAAGTAAAGAAGTGCAAACGCCTGGTTCATCGCCAGGCGTTTTTTTATTTCTTTTTGATTGCGCACCATTCAAATATCCGTATGATTCGAAAAGAGGCATGTTGCACCGTAGTGGATCATTTGGTAATTAGTATCCGTATTTGATCTATTAATAATAAGAGAGTCAATCAATTGATTTATATAAATAGGAGATAGGCAATGAGCGAAGGCACAGGTATCTTAAAGTCAAAGTGGGTTCAACTTGCTTTAGGCGTGATTTGTATGATGTCGATTTCAAGCCCGCAATATGTTTGGGCTTTATTTACAAAACCCATCATGGGTCAGTTGGGCGTAACACTAACTGAACTGCAAGTCACATTTTCCATCTTAATTGTTTTACAAACTTTCTTCTCGCCGTTTCAGGGCTATTTGGTAGATAAGTTTGGTCCTCGTTTGCTGTTGTCCATCGGTACGATATTGACCGGATTAAGTTGGGTGTTATCTGCCAACCTAACAACCGTTTCTAATCTCTACATTACCTATGGCGTGCTTGGTGGATTGGGCACAGGTATTGTCTACATCGGTGTAGTTGGTTTGATGGTACGTTGGTTTCCCAATAATCGCGGCTTTGCTGTTGGTATGGTTGCTGCTGGTTATGGAATCGGTGCATTGTTGACTACATTCCCAATCTCTACCAGCCTTGCTGAATCAGGCTTGCAGGGCACTTTAACCTTCTTTGGTTATTTGATTGGCGTAGTAGGCTTATTGGCTGCACAAGGAATTCGTGTGCCGCATGCTGATCGTGTTCAGACTGCTGGTCAAATTGAAGCGGCAGCATCTGGTGTCGCCCCCAAGACAATGTTGAAGACCCCAGTTTTTTGGCTCATGTTTTTAATGATGTCCATGATGTCAACTTCAGGTTTGATGGTGATTTCACAAATGGGCGCATTTGCAAAAGATTTCGGCATTACTTCTGCGACCGTGTTTGGAATGGCAGCATTGCCGTTGGCGCTCACAATTGACCGCGTCACTAACGGACTAACAAGACCATTTTTTGGTTGGGTATCAGATAAGCTCGGTCGTGAATACACCATGACAATTGCATTTGGTCTTGAAGCTGTTGCAATGTTGTTATGGGTGATGACTCGCTCAGATCCTCTCATGTTTGTACTGCTATCTGGCATTGTTTTCTTTGGTTGGGGCGAGATCTTCTCATTATTTCCATCAACCTTGACAGATACCTTCGGTCAAAAGCATGCGACCACAAACTATGGCTTTTTATATATGGCTCAAGGCGTTGGCTCCATTATTGGCGGTCCAATTGCTGCGTACATTCATGGTGTAGCTGATAGTTGGATTCCAGTATTTGCCATCATGATTGCCTTGGATGCAACAGCGGCAATTCTGGCTTTCTTTGTACTGCGTCCTATGCGCGCTAAATATATGCAGACACGAGCCGCTTGATTATTTAGTCAAAATGCTTGAATAAAAAGGCTAGCATTTGCTAGCCTTTTTATTTGTAAATTACAAAAGATTAATCCGGTTGAATCCCGCCATCTTTAATTACTTTTTTCATCTTTACCAAACCTTGCGATATCATTTCTTTTAAATGTTCTGGCCCTAGTGGAACAAATTCAAAACCTTGTTGGATGAGTTGTTCGCGAAGTTTGGGGTCTTTCAGGGCTAATGCTAGAGAATCGTTGAGCTTCTCGATAATTGCGGGTGAGGTTCCCTTTGGAGCAAGCAAAGCCCCCCAAGTTGAGAACTCATAACCTTTAACACTTTCGTTAATAGTGGGCACATTTGGCAACAAGGGGGATCGAGTTTTACTTGCCACACCCAATACCTTCAATTTGCCAGCACGAATATGCGGCAGCACTACAGATAATGCGCTAATCATTACAGGTACTTGGCCAGCCATGACGTCAGTCACTGCTGCTGCTGCACCCCGATAAGGAATATGCACAATAGGCGCCCCAGTGTATTGACGGAATATTTCCATGCCAATATGTTGCGGTGATCCATTGCCGCCAGAAGCGTAATCAATCTTGCCTGGTTTTTCTTTGGCTATGCGCACAAGGTCTGCCGCGGTATTGCCTGGAAACGAAGGGTTGGCAACCATGACAAATGTAATCGCCGCTACTTCTGAAATTGGCGCGAAGCTTTGGATAGGGTCGTAATCAATTTTTTTATAAAGATTAGGAAGCATTGTCAGGATGCTGTCATTGAATGCGCCTAGCACATAACCGTCAGCGGGACTTTGGGCAACCTTCGCAGTTCCAATAAGCCCTGCACCCCCAGGAATATTTTCAATCGTGATGGCTTGGCCGAGGCTTTCCCCCATCTTTTGTGTAATCGGTCGCATCAAAATATCTACGCCACTACCTGCTTGGAGTGGCATGATTGTTTGGATTGTGCGATTAGGGTAGTTGGCTTGCGCATTGGTTGAGGCAGACCAAAAGAGGGTGCTCGTAATAAGGGCTGGCAGAAATATAAAGGATTTAATATTCATTTTGTCTCAATCATTTTTATGTTTAATTTTGTCGATGCAGAATGTTTTTTCATATCTTAGCGCAATAAAAAACCGCCCGTAGGCGGTTTCTAAAAGACTAGTTCAAGTGTTACTCAACTGCCTTGACCATATCTTCAACGACTTTCTTCGCATCACCGAAGACCATCATGGTTTTATCCATGTAGAAGAGTTCGTTATCTAGGCCGGCATAACCCGCTGCCATCGAACGCTTATTCACAATAATCGTTTTGGCTTTAAAGGCCTCCAAAATTGGCATACCAAA
Organism: Polynucleobacter sp. MWH-UH2A; assembly: GCF_018687195.1. Lineage (NCBI taxonomy): Bacteria > Pseudomonadati > Pseudomonadota > Betaproteobacteria > Burkholderiales > Burkholderiaceae > Polynucleobacter > Polynucleobacter sp. MWH-UH2A. The sequence goes on along the minus strand of NZ_CP061321.1, from coordinate 1,748,611 downwards.
GATGGGGCTACCTGGGGTGCGAGCCGCAGGGTTAACCACGTCGTTCGCGCCAAGCACCAATACTACGTCTGCTTGACCAAAGTCGCTGTTAATGTCTTCCATCTCAAATACTTGATCATATGGAACTTCAGCTTCAGCCAATAGAACGTTCATATGACCAGGCATACGACCTGCTACTGGGTGAATTGCATACTTAACAGTAACGCCATGGTGAGTTAGCTTCTCTGTTAACTCTTTCAAAGCATGCTGAGCGCGAGCAACAGCAAGACCGTAACCAGGAACAATAATGACAGTGTCAGCGTTTTCCATTAAGAATGCAGCATCTTCAGGAGAGCCTGTCTTGTAATTTTTTGGACCGCCATCATCGGCGCCACCAGCAGCCGCTTCGGCACCAAAGCCACCAAGCAATACCGCAAGGATAGAACGGTTCATAGCCTTACACATAATGTAAGAAAGAATTGCGCCTGAAGAACCTACGCATGCACCAGCAATAATCAACACTGGGTTATTGAGGGTGAAACCAATACCAGCAGCAGCCCAACCAGAGTAGCTGTTCAGCATAGATACCACTACAGGCATATCCGCGCCACCGATAGGAATAATCAAAGTGATGCCAAGTACTAATGCAATCGCACACATGGCCATAAAGGCTGCATGACTATCTGCCATGTAGTAAGCAATACCAGCACCAACCATCGAGATAGCAAGAATCAAATTGAGCAAATGTTGGCCGGTGAAGCTAACTGGCTTGCCGCTTACTTTTCCTGAGAGTTTGCCAAACGCAATGACGGAAGCAGTGAAAGTAATCGCTCCAATAAAGGCGCCAATGAAGAGCTCAATCTTTTGTGCCCCAGTATGGTCATGGGCAGTATTAAATACTGCTGCGATCGCAATTAAAACTGCGGATAAGCCCACAAAGGAGTGCATCAATGCCACGAGCTCAGGCATCTTGGTCATTTGTACGCGTTTCGCTGCGAGGGTGCCAATAATTGCGCCACCAACTACTGCTGCTGCAATAAGTGATACAGCTGGCTTGAAGTCAGGAATGAAGAAAGTAGTAATGACGGCTAACAACATACCAATCATGCCGAAAGTATTGCCTTGGCGTGAGGTGGTTGGTGAAGACAAACCACGCAGTGCGAGGATGAACAACACCGATGAAATGAGATAAGAAATAGCAGTTATGTTTGACATTGTTTTGGTCTCTTGTGTTCTCTATCGAGGTCTTGTTCTATTTATTTAGCTGCATCAGCCGAATTTGTTTTGGGCGCTTTTTTCTTGAACATTTCAAGCATGCGGCGAGTCACCATAAAGCCACCAAAAATATTGATGGATGCTAGAAATACAGCAATCGCACCAATAACGCTAGTGAGGGTAATTTCATCACCGCCGATTACTTCAGTTTGCAGAAGTGCGCCCACAATGATGATTCCAGAAATGGCGTTGGTAACCGCCATCAAAGGAGTATGAAGTGCTGGAGTAACGTTCCAAACAACGTGGTAACCCACAAAAATAGCCAAAACAAATACGGTAATGTTTTGGACTGTGAGGATGCTTTGAAAAGCAGCGAGATCCATGATATTTCCTTCGTATGAATATTATGAGTTTTTGCGGATGGCTTGACCATCACGGCACATCAAGCAGGCAGTCACGATATCGTCGTCTCTTGGGATAACTAACTTTGCTTCTTTATCAACAATCAATTTCATGAAGTCGAGTAAGTTGCGTGCATAGAGTGCGGAAGCATCAGCGGCAACCATGCTGGCCAAGTTTGTGTAGCCCACAATCTTCACGCCATTGACGTTCACTACTTTGTCTGCTTGAGTTAATGGGCAATTGCCAGAACCGTTATCACCCTTGCCAGCAGCCAAGTCAATCACTACAGAGCCTGGTTTCATATTGGCAACAGTGTCGCTATGCAACAGGACCGGTGGCTTACGACCTGGAATCAATGCGGTAGTGATAACGATGTCTGCTTGTTGAGCGCGCTCAGCAACCAAAGCTGCTTGACGCTTCATCCAGGCTTCTGGCATTGGACGAGCATATCCACCAACACCTTGAGCAATTTCGCGCTCTTCATTAGTCTCATAGGGCACATCCACAAACTTTGCACCCAAAGATTCAATTTGTTCTTTAGCAGCAGGGCGTACATCAGATGCCTCAATGACTGCACCAAGACGTTTTGCTGTTGCAATCGCTTGCAAGCCTGCAACACCGGCACCAAGAATCAGAACACGTGCTGCTTTAACGGTACCAGCAGCAGTCATCAACATCGGCATAAAGCGTTGATATTCATTGGCGGCAACCATTACTGCTTTATATCCAGCAATATTGGCTTGTGAAGAGAGGACGTCCATGCTTTGTGCGCGGGTGGTGCGTGGCGCTGCTTCTAATGAGAAGCTAGTAATTCCTTGCGCAGCCATCGCAGCAATATTGTCGTTATCAAATGGATCGAGCATGCCAATCAGTACGCTGCCAGATTTGATTTGCTTGAGTTCAGCCGCTTCAGGGGCGCGCACTTTAAGGACAATCTCAGCACCAAAGGCATCGGCAGCACTTCCAACAGAGGCGCCAACCGCTTCATAGGCAGAATCTGGTTGACTGGCTTGGACACCAGCATCTTTTTGGATGACAACGGTATGACCTTGGCCAATCAGTTTTTTAACGGTTTCTGGCGTTGCGGCAACCCGCGTTTCCCTAGTTCTTGTTTCCAGCGGCACTCCTATGCGCATGGCATGTCTCCAAAAGCGAAATTTTTAAAAAATCTATTTTAGTTAAATGGGTCAAAAATTACCCACCAACTTACCCCTACAAGCACCTACAGCCCTTTTGCCTAAATTTCTGTCAATCTAGACTAAGACTTCTACAATATGGCCTGTCAGCTTATATTGAATTCTCGCATTTTTTGATGATCCAGCTCAATTCCTCAGCAATCCCGCCTACAAACCCCAAGAAAGTCGTTATTGGCATGTCTGGAGGGGTGGATTCATCGGTTGCGGCCTGGATGCTCAAAGAGCAGGGTTATGAGGTCGTCGGCCTTTTTATGAAAAATTGGGAGGACGACGATAACGACGAATATTGCTCTGCCCGCCAGGATTGGTTGGATGTAGTCTCGGTAGCGGATTTGATCGGAATCGATGTTGAGGCAGTCAATTTTGCCGCCGAGTACCGTGAACGGGTGTTTGCTGATTTTTTACGTGAATACGCTGCTGGGCGCACTCCTAATCCCGATGTTTTGTGTAATGCTGAAATTAAGTTCAAGGCATTTTTAGATCACGCTATGAGTCTAGGCGCTGATGCAATTGCTACTGGTCATTACGCTAGAGTGCGACATGAGAATGGCAGAGTGCAATTATTAAAAGCATTGGATTCAAGCAAAGATCAAAGTTACTTCTTGCATCGTTTAACTCAGCAACAGCTAGCGAACGTTATGTTTCCTTTGGGTGAAATTCCAAAAACAGAAGTGCGAACGATTGCAGAAAAAATTGGCTTACATAATGCCAAGAAAAAAGATTCCACCGGCATTTGCTTTATTGGTGAGAGACCCTTCAGAGAATTTCTGAATCGTTATCTACCGCGTATACCGGGTCCAATCAAAACCCCTGAAGGAAAAATAGTTGGCGAGCATATGGGCTTAGCCTTTTTCACCTTAGGTCAACGCAAAGGGATTGGTTTGGGTGGAAGCCAGGATGGTACTGGCGATGCTTGGTATGTAGCTCGTAAAGACGTTGCAAACAATACTTTATATGTCGTGCAAGGCCATGAGCACCCGTGGCTATTGGCCAGCCGCCTTGAGGCAATGGATGCCAGTTGGATTGCAGGCGATGCGCCAGCTCCTGGTGCTTACTTCGCTAAGACTCGATATCGACAAGCTGACTCCGCTTGCACTCTGAATGCGGGTAATACATTGCAAGAGTTCAGTTTAGATTTTTCTGAGCCTCAGTGGGCGGTAACTCCTGGACAATCAGCTGTTTTGTATGATGGCGATATTTGTTTGGGTGGCGGAATTATTTCCGCCTAAACCAAACAATATTTTCAACATTCCAAAATTAAGTTGTTGGCGGTTCAGTTTCTTTAAACGAAGGTCGTTGCAATAATTTTTGATACAAGCGATCTAGGTTTGGGTACTGGCTTTGCCATTGAATCTCTGGGAATCGAAAAGCCAAATAACCAAGAGCGCAACCCACTGCAATATCAGCAAGCGTGATCTGATTTCCAAAGCACCAAGCATTTTCACCAAGTTGTTCTGACATTTGACGGAGTGCTGCATGTACTTTACCGATTTGGCGATCAACCCATGCTTGGCTTTGCTCGTTTGCTGGACGCCATGTTTTTTCAAGCCGCGCCAAAATGCTGGCATCCACTAATCCATCGGCTAGAGCTTCCCAAGTTTTGACGGTGGCGCGCTCACGGTGATCGGCTGGAATGAGCTTGCTTACCGGGCTCAAAGCGTCAGCATATTCAGCGATGACTCGAGAATCCTGTATTGCCTCTCCATCGTCTAAAACAAGGCATGGGACCTTGCCTAATGGGTTGTAGCTGGTGATATTGGTGTCTGCAGCCCAAACACTATTGGTTTCAAGGTCAATATCGACTTTTTTCTCCAAAAAAACGATTCTGACTTTACGAACATATGGGCTGGTAGGGGAGTAAATGAGTTTCATAGGGCTCAGTATAGTCATCCCAACCTTAGTTTGCTCATAGGCAGAACGCATTAAAATTAGGCTTTATTGACATATTCCCAGCAAAGGCAATACCCGTGAGTCAGCCGCTTTCAACCCTAAATGCCCTTTCCCCATTAGACGGCCGTTATGCCGGAAAACTGGATGCTTTGCGTCCATGGTTATCCGAGGCTGCTTTTATGCGCCAACGTGTTTTTGTGGAGATTCATTGGTTGCTAGCGTTAGCTGCTGCTGGTTTGCCTGATGTGCCGAAGATTAACGCTGCTGATGAAGCATTTTTATTATCGCTTCCTGAGAACTTCTCTGACGCGGATGCACAGCGCATTAAAGATATCGAGGCGGTTACCAACCATGATGTGAAAGCGGTGGAGTATTTCTTAAAAGAAAAGGTTGCGAATCGACCTGATCTCTTAAAAGCGAGCGAGTTCATTCATTTCGCTTGTACCTCTGAAGATATCAACAACACCTCCCATGGATTGATGTTGCGTGGTGCCCGCGATGAAGTGCTATTGCCACAGCTTCGCAAAGTACTCTCTGTTTTGACCGACTTAGCACTTGAGCATGCAAAGGTGCCTTTGCTCTCGCGCACACATGGCCAGCCTGCATCGCCTAGCACTCTTGGTAAGGAGATCGCAAATATTGCAAAGCGACTAGAGCGTGCTATTGATGCAATTGCCGCTGTTCCTTTGCTTGGAAAAATGAATGGTGCGGTTGGTAACTACAACGCCCACATATCTGCATACCCTGATTTTGATTGGGAGAGCTTTTCTAAGAATGTGGTGGAAAAGCGCTTAGGCCTGACCTTTAATCCCTACACTATCCAAATTGAACCCCATGATGGTATGGCTCAATTGTTTGATGCGATTGCTAGAGCAAATACGATCTTGTTAGATATGGATCGTGACTTCTGGGCTTATATCTCTGTGGGCTACTTTAAGCAGCGCACTAAAGCTGGTGAAATTGGTTCATCCACCATGCCGCACAAAGTCAATCCGATCGACTTTGAAAACTCCGAGGGAAATTTGGGTGTTGCTAATGCTTTGTTACGCCATCTCGCTGAAAAATTACCAGTCTCTCGTTGGCAGCGTGACTTAACAGACTCTACTGTTTTGCGTAACTTGGGACCAGCTTTTGGTCACAGTGTGTTGGCGTATGACAGCGCCTTGCGTGGCTTAGGTAAGCTCGAGGTCAATCATGCCGCAATTGCTGCTGATCTGGATGAGTGCTGGGAAGTATTAGCTGAACCAGTGCAAACAGTCATGCGTCGCTATGGCATTGAAAATCCCTATGAGCAATTAAAAGAGCTCACTCGCGGTAAAGGTATTAATCAAGCGGATTTACAAAACTTCGTACGTGGCTTGAAGATTCCAGAAGACGCAAAGGCGCGCTTACTGGAGATGACTCCATCTACATATTTAGGCAAGGCGGTCGAATTGACCGAACGTCTCAAAAAGTGAGTGTGAACTCGAGCTCAGAATACGGGGCACGCCCTCGGTTCTGGTTTGCTGTATATCAATTGCTGTGGCACCTGTTATTGCCATTTGCGTTTGTGCGTTTAGCCTGGCGTGCCAGATACTCTTTTGCGTATTTACACCACATTCCTGAGCGTCTTGGTTTTGGCTATGACAAACCCATTCCAAGGGATTGTATTTGGATACATGCCGTGTCCGTTGGCGAGACGCGGGCAACCCAACCTCTCATTGAGGCGTATTTAGCGCGTGGCCAATCGATATTGCTCACTCACATGACCTTAAATGGTCGCAGAACAGGGAAGCAGCTTTTCTCCAATGCTATTGCTACAGGACAAGTTCGTCAGGTGTATTTACCTTACGACCTGTGCTGGTCTGTTGAGCACTTTCTAAAAACTTTTAAACCTAAGTTTGGTCTCTTCATGGAAACCGAGGCTTGGCCAACAGCGGTATTTCGTTGCAAACAAATCGGGCTGCCTTTGTTTTTAATTAATGCTCGATTATCCGAAAGAAGTGCACGTCGTGTGAATCGATTTGGTAATGCTGGACGGGCATTATTTCAGGCTTTTGCCGGCATTTTGGCGCAAACGGAATTTGATGCGCAGCGTTATCGCAGTCTTGGCGTAATCAATGTTCAGGTTACTGGCAACCTTAAGTTTGATGTTCCATTGGATCCAACATTGGTAGCGCAGGGTAAAAAATGGCAACAGGATTTACATGCGGGTGGACGGCTAATGGTTTGTGCTGCCAGCACACGTGATGGCGAAGAAGAAATAATTCTCAAGGCCTGGAAAGATTTGCTGCAGGACCATGCCTTTCAAACAGCGCCGCTACTGTGCATCGTGCCACGGCATCCCGAGCGCTTTACAGAAGTGGCAAGTCAAATACGAGCGACTGGTTTGAGGTTTCAAGTTCGATCTGAACTAAAGGAGATCTCGAGCGATTTTGCTGGGATTGACGTAGTTCTAGGCGACTCCATGGGCGAGATGCCGATGTATTACAGCGCCTCAAATTTCGTTGTGATGGGTGGCAGCCTATTGCCTTTCGGAGGCCAGAATTTGATTGAGGCCTGCGCTGCAGGTTGTCCGGTCTTGCTAGGTGAGCATACCTACAATTTTCAGCAAGCGGCTCTAGATGCGATTGCAATTGGTGCGGCAAAGCGGGTTAACGGTGAGTTACTACTTGGGCAGACTGTGGCGCTAATGGAATCACTGAAAGAATTGCTTTTGCATGCTGCTGAACTTAGCAAGATGTCTATGGCAGCTAAAGCCTATGCCGTTGAACATCAAGGCGCAACTAAAAATATCTTAGCTGCCCTTGATCAACAAATTGCCGCCTAGCGGAATCTGTTTATTTAAGCTGTAGCTTAAACCCGAGCTCCATAGTTCGGATCTTCATTACGGGCATTGTCATCAGGTTTTTTATCACCCTTAACTAGGTCTTCGCGAGTTACACCTAGCCACATTGCTAATGCTGCCGCAACGAATACGGAAGAGTAAATACCAAACAAAATACCAATGGTAAGAGCTAGAGCGAAATAAAACAGCGTTGGGCCACCAAAGATCAGCATAGCTAGAACCATCATCTCAGTGCTGCCATGGGTAATGACGGTACGGCTAATTGTGCTGGTGATTGCGTTGTCGATAATTTCGCGGGTATTCATCTTGCGGTACTTGCGGAAATTTTCGCGAATACGGTCAAAGATCACCACTGATTCATTCACGGAGTAGCCAAGCACTGCAAGCACTGCGGCTAGCACGGAGAGCGAGAACTCCCAGTGGAAAAAAGCAAAGAAGCCCAGAATGATGACAACGTCATGCAAGTTCGCAATGATGCCGGCGAGTGCAAATTTCCATTCGAAACGGAAGGAGAGGTAAAGCACGATACCGATGATCACAAATACCAAGGCTTTTAAACCGTCAATCGCCAATTCTTGGCCTACTTGTGGTCCAACGAATTCAACTCGCTGGAGCTTTACACCAGAGCTAGCGGGATCAAGTGCTTGCATCACCGCATTGCTTTGATCGGCTGATGAAATTAGCTTGCCTTCAGCATCTTTTTGTAAAGGCAAACGAATCATGACATCACGTGAGCTACCAAAGTTTTGGATTTGCGTATCCGCATAACCTAACTTTTCTACTTTGGCGCGAATCGAATCTAGTGGTGCAGTCTGGGGGTAAGACACCTCCATGACGGTGCCGCCAGTAAATTCAATGGAGAGGTGTAAGCCGTTATGCCAAAGGAAAAAGACAGCCGCTAAAAAAGTAATTAAAGAAATCGCATTTAGCACCAATGCATGGCGCATGAATGGAATATCTTTTTTGATACGAAAAAATTCCATGACTTATTTCTCCTGTGGGCGCCAAACTTGGCCAATCGCGAGCTTCTGAATTTTCTTATGTCGGCCATACCAAAGATTGACCAGGCCGCGTGAGAAGAAGACGGCAGAGAACATCGAAGTCAAAATGCCGAGGCAATGAACCACGGCAAAGCCTTTGATCGGACCGGAACCAAAAGCCAAGAGCGCAAGGCCTGCGATTAAGGTTGTCACGTTAGAGTCCAAGATGGTGGCCCACGCTTTGTCGAAACCAATTGCAATCGCAGTTTGAGGTGAAGACCCATTGCGCAGCTCTTCACGAATACGCTCGTTAATTAATACGTTAGAGTCAATCGCCATACCAAGCGCTAAAGCCATAGCGGCGATGCCTGGTAGTGTGAGGGTGGCTTGCAGCATAGATAGGACTGAAATCAATAGGAGTAGGTTGACTGCCAAAGCCACTACGGAGAAAGTTCCAAATAGCATGTAGTAAACCATCATGAAAATTGCGATTGCAGTAAAGCCGATCAAAAGAGATTTAAATCCTTTTTCAATATTCTCGGCGCCTAAGCTAGGACCAATCGTGCGTTCTTCAATAATTTCCATTGGTGCGGCAAGTGATCCAGCGCGCAATAAGAGTGCTAAGTCATTGGCGCTCTCAGTGGTTGGTTGGCCGGTAATCTGAAATTTAGAGCCAAATTCGCCTTGAATAGTGGCAATAGTCAGAACTTCACCTTTGCCTTTTTCAAACAAAATCATGCCCATGGGTTTGCCAATGTTTTCACGGGTGACTTCTTGCATGACACGGCCACCAGCGGCATCTAGGGAGATGTTGACTGCAGGACGCTGGTTTTGATCAAAGCCGGCACTGGCATCGGTAATGCGATCGCCGCTAAAAATGACTGACTTTTTAAAGACGCCCAAGCGGTTTTCGCCAAAGCGGAAGGTGTCCATTCCGGGGGGTGGCGTTTCACCAACCCCAATGGTCGATACCAACGGATCGGCAAGGCGAGATTCTAGTGTTGCAGTACGACCAATGATATCTTTGGCGCGAGCAGTATCTTGCACGCCTGGAAGCTGTACAACAATTCGTTCAGCCCCCTGTTGTTGGATTACGGGTTCTTTTACTGCTAACTCATTGACGCGCTTGTTTAAGGTAATGATGTTTTGTTTTACCGCATTGTCTTGAATATCTTTTAATGCTTTCGGTTTGAATTCGCCTAATAGCTTTGTGGCACTACCATTTGCTTTCACTAACCAAGTGAGATCAGGTTGGGATGTATTCAAAAGTGAGCGAGCAGCTTCCGCTTCATCAGCGCTACCAAAATTAATCGTGATGGAATCAACCCCACGATCAATGCCTTGATGACGAATACTTTTATCGCGCAATTGGCTGCGGATATCGGTAGCCAATGAAGTCACTTTCTTTTGCACCGCACCCTTCATGTCCACTTGCAAGAGAAAGTAGACGCCGCCGCGTAAATCAAGGCCCAATGGCATCGGTAGTGCATTAATCGCATTAAGCCAGCCTGGCGTATTCGACAGGAGATTAAGAGCTACGGTGTAGTTAGGGTCATTCTGATCAGCATTCAGTTTTTGCTGCAAAAGGTCGCGAGCACGCAACTGAATATCGGTGTTGTTAAAGCGAATCTTAATGGAGCCTACATTGCCTGCGGCTTCAAAAAATATGCCGGTGTTGTCAATGCTGGCATCAGCCAGGATTTTTTCAACACGAGATTGCGTTGCTAAATCCACTTTAATAGTTGGTTTGGCAGATGAGACCTGAACCGCTGGAGCCTCTCCATAGAAATTGGGTAATGAATATAGTCCACCAATCAGTAAGGCAATGATGATGACTAAATATTTCCAGAGAGGATAGCGATTCATGTCGAGATACTTTTAATAAAAATTAAGCGGACTTCAATGTGCCTTTAGGCAACACAGTGGTAATGGCACCTTTCTGTAATTGCACTTCAGTGCCAGCAGAAATTTCAACAGTAACGACTTGATCTTTCAATGCAGTTACTTTTCCCATGATGCCGCCAACAGTCACCACTTCATCGCCTACTGCGAGCGCTTCGAGCATTGCTTTTGTTTCTTTTTGGCGCTTCATTTGTGGGCGAATCATGATGAAGTACAACACTGCGAACATCAAGATTAAAGGGAGGAAGCTCATCAAGCCACCTGCATCTGCGCCCGCAGCTGGAGCCTGGGCAAAAGCGTTACTAATCCACATATCAAACCTCCGTTAATGACTAATTGGAAACTGCTGCATTTTTAAGCTTTTAAGAGAAAGCCGTAAACCCGCAATTCTAAACTGTATGGGGCTTTGGAGGTGATTTGAAGGGGTTTATTGCCCCTAGAGGGGATTAATCCTGCCCTGGCTCTACGCCTCGCTGACGATTGGCATGGAATTCCTCGCGATATGCGCTAAAGCGGTCTTTGCTTAAGGCCTCCCTAACCTCAGCCATTAGTTGCAAGTAGTACGAGAGGTTATGGATCGTATTGAGCTGAGATCCAAGAATTTCGTTGGCTTTTTGGAGGTGGTTTAAATAGGACCTAGTGAAATTTTGGCAGGTGTAGCAAGCGCAAGTTGGGTCCAATGGTCGATCATCATCTTTGTAGCCAGAATTACGCAGTTTCAAATCACCAAAGCGAGTAAAGAGCCAACCATTGCGTGCATTTCGAGTAGGCATGACGCAGTCGAACATATCGATCCCTAGGCTTACACCCAAGATGAGATCTTCTGGGGTACCTACGCCCATGAGGTAGTGAGGCATGTGCTCAGGTAATTTGGGCGCAGTGAAATTGAGAATGCGTTCGAACTCTGGTTTTGGTTCGCCAACGGATAGACCGCCAATGGCAATGCCATCAAAGCCTTGTTGACTCACGGCATTCAAAGAAAACTCGCGAAGATTTTCAAACATGCCTCCCTGAACAATGCCGAAGAGTCCATTACCAGTATTGAGCTCACGAAAACGTTTTAATGAGCGGTCACCCCAGCGCAAAGACATTTCAAGAGATGCGCGCGCTGTTTTTTCGCTAGTAGCTTGACCCTTAGTTTCATAGGGAGTGCACTCATCGAATTGCATTGCAATGTCGCTATTAAGCACTGCCTGAATTTCCATTGAAACTTCAGGCGACATAAAGAGTTTGTCACCATTGATGGGCGAGGCAAAAGTAACACCTTCTTCTGAAATCTTTCTTAGTGCGCCCAAGCTAAACACTTGAAAGCCACCTGAGTCCGTGAGGATGGGTTTATCCCAGCCCATAAAGCGATGAAGGCCACCATGTTTTCTGATGACATCTAAGCCTGGTCTGAGCCAGAGATGAAAGGTGTTACCTAAAATAATTTGCGCTTTTGCTTCATTGAGATCGCGCGGAGTCATGGCCTTTACCGTGCCATAAGTTCCTACTGGCATGAAGATAGGGGTTTGCACACTGCCATGCGGAAGATCGAGCTGACCAAGTCGTGCTGGACTTGTAGAGTCCTTTGCCAAAATTGAAAAATGAACAGGTTTGGTCATGGTGATGGTTTTCCGAGTCGACTTAAAAACATCGCGTCGCCATAACTAAAGAAACGATATTTTTGATGAATAGCATGTTGATAAGCTGCACGAATATTATCCATGCCAGCAAAAGCACTTACCAGCATTAATAGGGTGGATTTTGGCAGATGGAAGTTTGTTAACAGGCAATCCACTGTTTTAAATTGAAATCCAGGGGTAATAAAGAGATTGGTTTCGCCGCTATTTTTCTGGCTTAACGCCTGACTTTCTAAGGCTCGTAAGCTAGTTGTGCCAACAGCAATCACACGTTTCCCCTCTTGATGCGTTTTTTTAATCGCATCTAGCGTTGAGTCTGGAATCGAGAACCATTCATAATGCATTTGATGTTTCGATAAGTCTTCTTCGCGTACAGGAGTAAAGGTGCCCGCGCCGACATGTAAGGTGACAGTAGCTCGATGAACTCCCCGAGCTTCCAGTTGCGTCAGGATGTTTTCATCAAAATGAAGACCAGCAGTAGGTGCTGCTACTGCGCCCGGATTTTTGGCGATGACGGTTTGATAGCGCTGCGCATCATTGCTGTCAGGCTGATGCTCAATATAGGGAGGGAGAGGTAATTCACCAAAGCGCTCAAGCAAGGAGAAAATATTTTCTGGGAAGCGAACCTCATAAAAGCGCCCATCGTGACCAATCATTTCTGCTGGGAAGGATTCACCTGCGGCATTGTGAATACGAACGATATCACCAGTCTTAGGCACTCTTGATGCTCTGATTTGGACCCAGGCTTGTTGGTCGCCACTAATCCGCTCGATGAGCAGTTCAATGTTCCCGCCTGTCTCCTTTTTGCCATGCAGTCTGGCCGGGATAACTTTGGTGTCATTAAAGACCAGCAAGTCCCCTGGATTAATAAGGTCTAGGATGTCCTTAAACTGTCGATCTAGCAATTGAACACCCACATCTCCATTTGGCTTAAGCTCTAGGAGGCGGCTATCAGTTCTATTCGCCAAGGGGTGCTGAGCGATTAGTTCGGGTGGGAGTTCGTAATTAAAGTCGGAGAGTTGCATAGCATTACCATCAGGTATTAGATTTTAACGATGACTACCAAGCAAGCGCCAAACACACTCCAAAAAATGGGTTTAGATAGCCCTATGGCCCTCGCTTTGCATCTTCCTTCTCGTTATGAGGATGAGACGGAGTTACTTTCGATTGATGAGGCCCTGATTCAGGGGCGATTTGGCTCAGTTCAGACTCAGGGTGTGGTGATTCGTAACCAGGTATTATTTAGACCTAGAAGACAAATGCTTGTCACGATAGAGGACAACACAGAAACTTTGCATTTGCGTTTCCTCAATTTTTATCCAAGTCAGCAAAAGCAAATGGCTGTTGGTGCCCATATTCGAGTGCGGGGCGAGATACGCGAAGGATTTCAGGGTGCCGAGATGGTTCATCCGACAGTGCGCGCCGTTGCGCCAGATACACCATTGCCAACCAGCTTGACGCCTGTTTACCCAGCAAGCGCTGGCGTTTCTCAAGCGGCAATTCGTAAGGCGATTAATCAGGCGCTACGAGACCCAAGCTTGCAAGAAAGTTTGGCGGAATTTCTGCCGATCCAATTAATGGGTCAGTTATTACCAAGCAATGATTGGCCTAGTTTGCAATCTGCTATTACGTATCTGCATCAACCGCCAGCAGATGCGGATACGCAAGCATTGTTGGAGCGTACGCATCCTGCATGGCGTCGTGTTCAGTTTGAGGAATTGCTAGCGCAACAGATTTCATTAAAACGTGCACATGCGATTCGTCGAGAACGGCAGGCATCAAGCTTCCATAAAAGTGATGTATCAAGCATCAGTCTTGAAAAAGGTTTGTTAAATGCCTTGCCATTTCAATTAACCGGGGCTCAGTCTCGTGTCTGGGATGAAATTGGAGTGGACTTATCGCAATCGTTCCCAATGAATCGCTTGCTACAAGGTGATGTTGGTAGTGGAAAGACGGTTATTGCCGCATTGGCTGCAGCACGGGTGATGGATCATGGTTATCAGGCGGCAATCATGGCGCCAACCGAGATACTGGCTGAGCAACATTACCTCAAAATGAGGGAATGGTTTGAGCCCCTAGGAGTCCAAATCGCTTGGTTATCGGGAAGCTTGAAAGCGAAAGAAAAGAAATTGGCACAAGAGTTGATTGAGAGTGGCGTTGCTCAACTCGTTGTTGGCACTCATGCCTTAATTCAAGAGAATGTGCACTTTGCCAAATTGGGTTTGGCTGTGATTGATGAGCAACATCGATTTGGTGTCCGACAACGTTTAGAAATTCAGCAGAGAGTCGGCTCAGAATTATTTTATTGCCACCAACTCATGATGTCTGCAACGCCAATTCCACGCACCTTGGCGATGACCTATTACGCCGATTTAGATGTTTCGGTAATTGATGAGCTGCCTCCAGGGCGTAAGCCAATTGCCACTAAAGTGGTGAAAGCAAGTCGAAGAGAAGAGGTGACCCATGGTTTGCAAAGTTGGCTTTCGAAAGGTTTACAAGCGTACTGGGTATGCCCTTTGATTGAGGAATCTGAGGCGCTGCAACTACAAACTGCGGTTGAGAGTTTTGAAGAGCTCACCAAGGCCTTGCCAGAATTCAAAGTGGGCCTAGTTCATGGGCGCTTAAAGGCCGATGAGAAGGCGGCGGTCATGGCTGCATTTAAGATTAATGAAATTCAATTATTGGTTGCGACTACGGTGATTGAAGTGGGGGTTGATGTCCCTAATGCAGCACTCATGGTGATTGAGCATGCTGAACGTTTTGGGTACGCTCAAATTCATCAGCTACGTGGGCGTGTGGGTCGCGGGTCGGCAGATTCGGTATGTATTTTGATGTATGCAGAACCTTTGTCATTAGCGGCAAAAGAACGCTTGCAAACTTTACGCGAAACATCCGATGGATTTGTCATTGCAGAGCGTGATTTATCGCTTCGTGGCCCTGGAGAGCTTTTGGGTGCCAAGCAATCGGGGGATGCCATGCTACGTTTTGTTGACTTGCAGCGAGACGCTTGGTTAATCGAGCTGGCGCAAAAAGCGGCTGAACGTTTGTTAAGAGACCATGGTGAAATCGTTGAGCATCACTTAGAGCGCTGGCTTGGCTCCCGCGCAGAATTTCTGAAGGCATAATTCTGAATATGTCTTTTCATGAACGACTACGGGCTTATGCCCATCTGATCCGCTTAGATAAGCCGATTGGAACTCTATTACTATTGTGGCCAACTCTATGGGCCCTATGGCTAGCTAGTTCTGGGATGCCAGATCTCAATATCTTGTTTATTTTTGTAGCAGGTACTTTCTTGATGCGCAGTGCTGGTTGCGCTATGAATGATTACGCTGACCGCGATTTTGATCGTCATGTACAAAGAACCAAAGAACGTCCAGTAACCAGTGGCAAGATTTCTGGCAAAGAAGCTGTAGCTGTCGCTTTCATTCTAGCTTTGATTGCGTTTCTATTAATTCAACCATTAAATGCCTTTACCAAGCAATTATCAGTACTTGCGTTAGCGGTGGCATTTATTTACCCATTTACTAAGCGTTTTTTTGCAATGCCTCAAGCAATCCTGGGGGTTGCTTTTGGGTTTGGTATTCCTATGGCATATGCTGCAATCCTAAACTTTATTCCACTAGAGGCATGGGTTCTATTTGTGGGCAATATATTTTGGGCGATAGCCTATGACACTGCCTATGCCATGGTGGATCGAGAAGACGATTTGCGCTTGGGTTTGCGCACTTCGGCGATTACCTTCGGAAAATATGATGTCGCTGCGATTGGTATTTGCTACGGAATTTTATTCATTACTCAACTGTGGGTAGCGCAGTTGGCAGATCTGAGTAATTACTTTTTAGTAGGTTGGTTTATGGCGCTAGCTTGCGCTATCTATCACTTGCAACTAGTTTCAACTCGAGAGCGCGAGGAGTGTTTCCTCGCTTTTCGCCATAACAATTGGTTGGGTGGATTTTTGTTCTTAGGAATTGTGCTCGGATTGAGCATCAATTAGCGTTGCCCTAGTTCATCGCCCATCGTTTTGCCGCGTTGACTAGCGGCATCAATCGCTTTCTCTAAGATCTCATGCCAGCCATGTTGCTTCATGACATCCAAGGCTGCTGCAGTGGTACCGCCTTTAGAGGTAACGCGTTCACGCAAAATGCCGGCATGTTCATCAGAGTTGTGAGCTAATTGAGTGGCGCCTTCGAGCGTGGCATAGGCTAACTGACGAGCCGTCTTAGCATCTAAGCCCAATTTTTCACCAGCAGATTGCATTGCTTCCAAGAAAGCAAAAACATAAGCAGGGCCACTACCAGAGACTGCAGTAACCGCATCCATCAGTTTTTCATCGGATACCCAAACAGTTTGACCTACGGCAGTACAAATGGTTTGAGCAAGCGCGCGATCGGATGCATTAACAGCGGCATCAGCGAATAGTCCGGTAATGCCTTTACCAATCAAAGCAGGAGTATTTGGCATTGCTCGCACACAGCGTGTGTGATCTAGCCAGCGACTCATATCTTTGAGCCGAATACCAGCGGCAATACTTAAGATCAAAGGACCCGGTGCACTAGCATGCTTAAGTTTAGAAGCCAGCCCTTTAGCAACGACATTAAAGTCTTGCGGTTTGATGGCCATCACTACTACATTATTTTTGGAGAAATCAAATGCAATTTGCTCAAGGGCGCCAATGCCTTGAACGCCAAAATCTTCATATAGCTTGAGAGCGGTACTTGCATTTGCTTCTACTACTGAAATTTGATTGGGTTCAAATCCATTTGCCAGTAAGCCGCTAATTAAGGCGCGCCCCATATTGCCACCGCCGATAAAGGTGATGTGTGCGTTGCTATTATTTTGATTGGTCATTTGTTGGCTCATTTTGTAATCTTATCGCGCTTCCCAAAAATGGCGGTTCCCACCCGAACCATTGTGCTTCCTTCTGCAATGGCGGCCTCGAGATCGTCCGACATGCCCATCGATAGGGTGTCAAAAGATTGATAGCCTGGGTCGACCAAACGATTCGATTGAATTTGCTTGAAACAGTCACGTACTGCCGCAAACGCTTGGCGCTGCTTTAGTGGATCTGAAGTTGGTTCTGGAATCGCCATGAGGCCTCGAAGGACAATATTTGGCAGCTTACTGACGACATCACAGAGTTCTAGTGCATCTGAGAGAGGAACGCCGCTTTTGCTCTCTTCCTCGCTAACATTTACTTGTATGCAGACTTGTAATTCAGGCAAGTCGGGAAACTCTCCACGCTGAGCCGAGAGGCGCTCTGCAATCTTCAGTCGGTCAACACTATGAACCCAGTCGAAATGCTCGGCAACATCACGGGTTTTGTTACTTTGCAGTGGGCCGATGAAGTGCCACACTAACCAAGGGCGTAGCTTTTCAAGCTGAGTAATTTTTTCTACGGCCTCTTGGACGTAATTTTCACCAAAAGCCGATTGGCCGGCATGCATTGCTTCTTCAATCGCACTAGCAGGAAATGTCTTGCTAACTGCTAAGAGCTCAATCTCTTCAGGTTCACGCTTTGCCGCTAGGGCCGCAAGCTCGATGCGTTCCTTAACCTGAATCAGATTAACAACGATTGATTTCATTTGCTCCGTACTTGCTTACCAATGAGTTGATCAACGATTTCAATCCAGTGTAAGACGGGCTTCTCATCTTGTTGGAGATGGGTAATGCAACCAATATTTCCAGAAACAATGACATCGGCGCCAGACTCTTCGCAGGCAACTGTTAAGTTATTCAACTTATTTTTGCGCAATTGCTCAGAAAGTTCAGGCTGAGTCACTGAGTAGGTGCCAGCAGAGCCGCAACAGAGGTGGCTGTCATTGCACAGGCGAACACCAATGCCTAAGTTGCTAAGCAAGCCTTCAACTTTGCCTCGAATTTGTTGACCATGTTGAAGAGTGCAGGGTGGGTGATAGACCACGCCCGGTTTTTGATCGGTACCAATTAATTCGACAAGTTCATTTTGTAATGCTGCCATTACCTCGGAAATATCTTTTGTCAGATCCGAAATTTTCTTGGCTTTAGTTGCGTAAACAGGGTCATTTGCTAATAGATGTCCGTAGTCTTTCACCATCACGCCACAACCAGAGGCTGTCATGATGATTGCCTCAACGCCGTTTTCTACCATTGGCCACCAAGCATCAATATTTTGTTTAACGTTGTCTAGGCCACCCGTTTGATCGTTAAGGTGGTAACGAAGTGCACCACAGCAGGTAGCACTTGGTGCACTGACAAGTTGGATTTTGAGGGCATCTAGTACTCTTGCCGTAGCAGAGTTAATATTCGGGAGCATGCCGGGTTGAACGCAGCCCTCAAGAATGAGCATCTTGCGAGCGTGTTCTGTATCGGGTCTGGCATAAGGATTGATCTGTTGATCTAGCGCCTTATTTTTCACAAGCGGAATCTTGCGTTTAATGCCATTGGGCATTAATGGCCGTACTAAGCGACCTAAAGACATTGCTGAATTAAACAAAGAGGGCTTTGTAAGACCTTCTTTGAGGGCCCAACGAGTAAATCGTTCGCTAATTGGGCGTGCAGGGGTATTTTCTTCGGCCCACTTACGCCCAATATCAACCAAATTGCCGTATTGAACTCCGCTGGGGCAGGTACTTTCACAATTGCGACAAGTTAAGCAGCGATCCAAGTGCAAGCGAGTCTTTTCAGTGGGTGCTTGTCCTTCTGCAATCTGTTTAATTAAATAGATGCGACCACGCGGACCATCTAATTCATCGCCAAGTAACTGATAGGTTGGGCAAGTTGCAGTACAAAAACCACAATGAACACATTTTCCTAAAATGCGTGCGGCTTCAGTGCCTTCGGGTGTATTGGCAAATTGGGGAGCGAGTTGAGTTTGCATATGAAAACGAAAGAAGTGCGCTTAAAGGGGCGTTTAAGGAAGACGGTTAGTCGCGAATACGCCAGCAGGATCAAATGCAGATCTTAGGCGCGCTTGAACTGCTTCAAGAGCTTTGGAGTGTGCTTGCTCACTGAGGAGGGTAAACCGCTCAAACGCAGGATTGACATTTCCACCTTGCTTAAAGCGAGTTGCGTGTCCGCCGTGACTGCTCGCTAATTTTTTGATGGCATCGAATGTCGCTTGATCGCCAGGGGCTTTGATCCAACGTTGCTGTCCATGCCATTCCAGAACTGCATCAGTTTCAGCTTGAGCAATGTTGAGTGGTCCACATGCGGCTGGCAGGGCTAGGCGATATAGCGTTTGATCGGCACCAAGGCTAGTAAAGGGTGAGAGATTTTGTTCGCGTAAGTTGTTCCAAAACTCTTCTGCCTCATCGGGCGAAACGATTTGAGCGTTGACCTGTGCACTCATGAGTGGAGTGGCTGACTTTACTGCCGCAGCTGCGCCAGCTAAGCGAATGGTTAGCTCTCCATCACCATTAGAGCTTCCTATCCAACAGCTTGCCGATAGCGGCAGCGGTTGGCCTGCCCATTCATTTAGTGCTTTAAGCGCTTTTTCTTGAGAAATGCGGCAGCGAAGTGTTGCAGTTGCTGCGGGCTTTGGCAACACTTTGACTGATGCCTCTAGTAGCAAAGACAGCGTTCCCATTGAGCCAGGCAAAAGGCGAGAAATATCATAGCCTGCAACGTTTTTCATGACCTTTCCGCCAAAGGATAGATCTTGTCCTTTGCCATCAAGGATGCGCGCGCCTAAAACAAAATCGCGAAAGTTACCTACGCTGATGCGTCCCGGACCAGCAAGTCCTGCTGCGATCGCGCCACCAAAAGTTGCCTGTTCGCCAAAATGAGGTGGTTCAAAAGCAAGCACTTGATTTTTTTCTTTCAAGGCGGCTTCAATTTCTTTCAATGGGGTGCCGGCACAAGCGGTAATCACTAGCTCTTCTGGTTGGTATTCCAAAATTCCAGAGAAGCTACGTGCGTTTAATTTTCCAAACGAGTTTGGATTGCCGTACCAAGATTTTGTGCCACCACCCTCAATAGAGAGAGGAGTTTTACTTATAGAGGCATTGAGAATTTGCTCGCGAAATGCATCAATCGCTACCTTGTGCGCATTGGAGTTTGTCATTAGAAGCGCTCCAATTCTGGATGAGGTAATTTTCCATTGCTGATACGCATGCGCCCATATTCTGCACAGCGGTTGAGAGTTGGGATGGCCTTATCAGGATTCAATAATTTTTCAGGATCAAAAGCAGCTTTTACGCCCCAGAAGGATTCGCGTTCACCCTCACCAAATTGAACACACATGGAATTAATTTTTTCAATGCCAACACCGTGTTCACCAGTAATCGTTCCGCCGAGCTCAACGCAGGCCTCTAAAATTTCTGTGCCGAATTCTTCAGCGCGATGCCATTCATTCTGGTCAGCACCATTAAACAAAATGAGTGGGTGCATATTGCCGTCACCCGCATGAAATACATTCAGGCAGCCAAGACCATATTTTGTTTCCATACCCTGAATACGTTTGAGCAGAGTGGCAATGTGACGACGGGGAATGGTGCCATCCATGCAGTAGTAATCAGGAGCCAAACGACCTGCCGCTGGGAATGCATTCTTTCGCCCACTCCAAAACTTGAGACGCTCAGCTTCATCTTTTGAAATCTGAATGCCACTTGCACCAGATTTTTCTAGAACTTGTGTCATGCGCTCAATTTCTTCAGCGACTTCTTCCGGTGTGCCATCAGACTCACACAGCAAAATTGCTTCCGCGTCTAAGTCGTAGCCCGCATGTACAAATTCTTCTACAGCGCGGGTAGTGGCTTTGTCCATCATCTCTAAACCAGCTGGAATAATGCCTGCCGCAATAATTGCCGCAACGGCATTGCCACCTTTTTCGATATCATCAAAACTCGCCATGATCACTCTAGCCAGTTTAGGTTTGGCTACGAGTTTTACCGTCACTTCAGTAACCACTGCGAGCATGCCTTCGCTACCCATCATGATGGCAAGTAAATCAAGTCCTGGAGAATCAGGTGCCAGACTTCCAAATTCGACAATCTCACCATTCATGAGAACGCCACGAACACGTAAGACGTTATGTAGCGTGAGGCCATACTTAAGGCAGTGAACACCACCGGAATTTTCATTCACATTGCCACCAATCGAGCAGGCAATTTGTGATGAGGGATCTGGGGCGTAATACAAGCCTAGATGACTGACTGCTTCAGAAATGGCCAAATTGCGTACGCCTGGTTGAACAACCGCAGTGCGCGTGAAGGGGTCGATGCTAAGAATTTTCTTCAGCTTAGCAAGGGATAGAACTAAGCCTTGAGAGAGGGGCATGGCGCCACCAGAAAGACCTGTGCCAGACCCGCGTGGCACAACTGGAATTTCCATGGCGAAACAAATCTTCAAAATCTGCGCAACTTGCTCTTCTGTTTCGGGAAGGGCAACGGCTAATGGCATACGCCGATAGGCTGCTAAACCATCGCATTCATAAGGAATCGTGTCTTCTGGCTCCCAAAGCAGGGCGTGTTCCGGGAGAACGGGGCGCAAGGCAGAAACCAGTTTGGATTGAAGGGCGCTAATTGCGGCCAAATCAGGGGGCGGGGTCACCATATTCATAGCAATCATTTTAGCCATTTACCTATAATTAAGCTTATGGGAAATCGACTATCAAAAATCGCTACTAGAACCGGTGATGCAGGTATGACTGGCCTCGGGGATGGCAGCCGTGTTGAAAAAGACCATTTGCGCATCTGTGCGATGGGTGATGTTGATGAGCTTAACTCCGAAATCGGTGTTTTGATGACTGAAGAGCTTCCTGTCAGTATTGCGGAAGAGTTAAAAACCCTGTTTTTACAGATTCAGCATGATTTATTTGATTTGGGTGGCGAGCTTTGTATTCCTAATTACAAATTGCTAAATCCTGAACACGTAGCTCAACTTGATGTATGGCTGGAAAAATACAACCAGCAATTGCCACCATTAACGGAATTTATTTTGCCTGGCGGTACACGTGCCGCTGCGCAGGCTCATGTATGTCGAACAGTATGTAGAAGGGCAGAACGTTCGATTGTGCGGTTGGGTTGGGAAGAGCCTTTGTACGATGCACCACGACAGTACGTTAATCGCTTATCCGATCTCTTATTTGTTTTGGCGCGAATTCTGAATCGTGCTGCGGGTGGCTCTGATGTTTTGTGGAAGCACGAAAAAAAAGAGACTAAATAAATTAGTCTCTTTTCATTCTTCAGAGCACTTACAGTTATTATTTTTTCTTTGCTCTGCGCTTTTTAACTGCAGCGGCAAGTCGTTCAAGCACTTGCGCGGAATCATCCCAGTTAATGCAGGCATCAGTGATGCTTCTGCCGTACTCTAGCTTACTTGGATCATCTTTTCCTGGCGTGAATTTTTGCGCGCCATCATTGAGATGACTCTCAACCATGACACCAAAAATCTGATGTGAGCCTGATTCAATTTGCTTAGCAATGTCATCTGCCACAACGATTTGACGCTCATGTTTCTTGCTGGAATTGGCGTGAGATAAGTCAACCATCAGACTGCCTGGAAGCTTGGCTGCCTCAAGTTCAGCACAGGCCGCCTGCACAAATTTAGCTTCGTAGTTAGGTTCTTTACCGCCGCGCAAAATAACGTGGCAATCTTTATTACCCTTGGTTTCCACAACGGATACCTGACCATTTTTGTGAACAGATAAGAAGTGATGTGGGCGTCCAGCTGCTTGGATAGCGTCAGTAGCAATTTTGATATTGCCATCCGTGCCATTCTTAAAGCCGATTGGCGCAGATAATCCAGAAGCAAGTTCACGATGTACTTGGCTTTCTGTTGTGCGCGCACCAATTGCGCCCCAAGAAATAAGATCGGCAATGTATTGCGGAGAGATTACATCTAAGAATTCGCTACCTGCTGGCATGCCTAGGCGGTTAATTTCCATTAACACTTGACGCGCTAAACGAAGGCCTTCTTCGATACGATAAGACTCATCAAGGTATGGGTCGTTAATTAAACCCTTCCAACCAACGGTAGTACGAGGTTTTTCAAAGTACACCCGCATCACAATTTCGAGCTCGCCAGAGAAACGAGCACGCTCCGCTAAGAGACGATGACAATATTCCAAAGCAGCCCTTGGATCATGAATAGAGCAGGGGCCAATGATGACTAGTAATCGATCATCTTTGCCATGAATAATGTCGCGAATCTTATTGCGTGTTTTGCTGATCAACGCTTCTGTTGGTGTTCCCGAAATTGGGAAAAAGCGAATCAAATGCTCTGGTGGTGGCAGAACAGAAATTGTCGCAATGCGTTGGTCGTCAGTATCTGACGTTTTATCAACGGCAGAGTACCAATTGGTAGGGTTGGTATTTTGTTGGCTCATGCGGCTATTTTAAGCCGTATTTAGAACAAAATCAGGCAGTTCCGCCTACGGTAAGGGTATCAATTCGCAAAGTTGGCTGTCCAACCCCAACTGGAACGCTTTGCCCCTCCTTGCCGCAGACCCCAACTCCGCCGTCAAGTTTGAGGTCATTTCCGATCATCGATACCTGCTTTAAAGACTCTGGACCGCTACCGATGATGGTGGCGCCTTTAACAGGGTATTGAATTTTGCCGTTCTCCACCCAATAGGCTTCCGATGCTGAAAAAACAAATTTGCCACTGGTGATGTCGACTTGGCCGCCGCCAAAATTGACTGCATATAAACCACGTTTGATGCTCGCCACAATTTCCTCGGGGTCATCTTTTCCGGCCAGCATGTATGTGTTTGTCATGCGTGGCATTGGAAGCGAGGCAAAACTTTCTCGGCGACCATTGCCAGTGAGTGGCATTTTCATGAGGCGCGCATTCAGGCTATCTTGAATGTATCCCTTCAAGATGCCATCTTCAATTAAGGTGGTGCATTGTGTAGGCGTACCTTCATCATCAATATTGAGAGATCCTCTACGTCCCGAGAGGGTGCCGTCATCAACAACAGTCACCCCTTTGGCAGCTACTCTTTGGCCTATGCGCCCAGCAAAAGCAGATGAACCTTTGCGATTAAAGTCACCCTCAAGCCCATGTCCAACCGCTTCATGTAGAAGTACTCCAGGCCAGCCTGGCCCCATTACTACTGTCATTGGACCAGCAGGTGCGGCACGAGATTCTAGGTTGACTAGCGCCCCATCTACCGCTTCATCAACATAGCGGTTAATGAGATCCGCATCAAAGTAGAGGTAATCATGACGTGCACCACCGCCAGATGATCCAGACTCGCGGCGACCATTTTGTTCGGCAATCACATGAACGGAAACCCGCACGAGTGGACGAATATCAGCTGCAAGCAAGCCATTTGCTCTTGCTACGAGCACCACATCAAATTCACCTGCAAGACTAGCCATCACTTGAATAATGCGGGGATCACGTGCCTTTGCGCGACGCTCAATACTCTCTAGTAGCGCAATTTTTTCTTGGGGCTTTAATGAATCCAGCGGGTTTAAATCGGCATATAACTTATTGGATAGCGGATTAAATATTTTGCTCGCGATGGCTTGTTTACCGCCAGCGGGACCAATAACACGAGTTGCTTTAGCAGCCTTATTTAGCGCATCCAGATTAATTTCATCGGAGTAGGCAAACGCAGTTTTGTCGCCATAGATAGATCGAACACCAACACCCTGATCAATATTGAAGCTACCCGATTTAACAATGCCTTCTTCTAGACTCCAACTCTCACTACGCGTATGTTGAAAATACAGATCTGCATCATCCAAGCGATGGGTAAACATATTGCCAAAAGTGCGATGCAAGTCTTGCTCTGATAATCCTGTGGGCTCGAGCAAGATGGATTTTGCGAGTTTGACAAGATCGGCTTGTTTTTTGGATTTAGTCCAATTGGCTGGAAATAATGCTTCGGGCGCGTTCATGTTTTGTGTTGTTCATTTAAGCTTGCGATGTGCAAGTGCCGGTAACTGAGAGCGTACCTCGTTTAGTTTTTCTTTGCTTAAGACGCCAGTAATATAGCCTTCGCCTTCAGGAAGGTCAGCTAAAACTGCGCCCCAAGGATCAATTAACATGCTGTGCCCCCATGTTCTGCGCTGATTGAGGTGGAGGCCACCTTGAGCGGAAGTAATGACATAGGCTTGATTTTCAATGGCACGGGCTCGTAATAGGATATCCCAGTGGGCTTTGCCTGTTGTGTAGGTAAACGCGGCAGGGATGATGTGGCAATCTACCGTCCCCATAGCTCGATATAGTTCGGGAAAGCGGATGTCATAGCAAATGCTGAGCCCAAAAATCCACTCTTGACCATCCACATGAATTTTTAAGAGCCCTGGGGTGTTGCCCGCTTCAATCGTTTCAGATTCTTGGTAACGTTCTTTTGGTGTTTGAAAGCCGAACAAATGAATTTTGTCGTAGCGACCAATTTGTTTGCCATTGGGATCGAAAGTAAGGGTCGTATTTAAAACCTTGTTTGAATCTTTGGTCTCTAAAGGAATGGTTCCAGCGACCAAGTGAATCTGATTGTTTTGAGCAATCTGTGCAAGCTTATCTTGCATAAGGCCACTACCAAAGGGTTCACGAATACGCACTTTATCCGTATCTTTTAAGCCCATCATGCAAAAATATTCAGGCAATACCACCAACTGAGCGCCTGTATTAGCAGCTTCTTCTATTAGCCTGTTCGCAGTATTTAAATTCTGCTCAAGGTCTGGCGTGGAAACCATTTGTACAGACGCGATCTTTAGCTTAGCTGTCGTGCTCATCAGATTCCAGAAATTTATTTTGTGGGACTGGTAGCGCCATTTGCGCTAGGTTTATTTTGTTCGATGAGTAAATTTTTACTCCGAATGGTATTTAAGGTGTTGGAGTCAATCGGTTGACCTTTTTGGTCCAGTGGAATCACTTCCGGATCATCCCATGATCCCTGAATTAAATAATCAGATTGAAGACCGCGATTAATTTGACTTGTTAGAAGATATTGACCAACCAATGCGCCCAATCCAACAATCGGATTAATCGCAAATGCCGCTAGTGACCCAGCTGTCGCATCAATTGTTGGGAAGATGGTAATACGAAGATCTTGAGTTTGTTTTGGAATGTTGATTTGACCACTCATCACCATATTGGCTTGGTCTAAATTCATATTAAATTGTTGGGTTTGAGCAATACCATTGTTGATATCAAAGTTACCGCTAATGGTATTAAAGGGTGTACCTTTAGTAACAATGTTGCCAAGGCTGCCTTTGAGATCAAATGTCGCAAATCGAAACAAGCTTTGTAAGCTGAGCACATCTAGCAACTTAGCTCCACTAGAATTGACTTCTAATAGACGCCCTTTTTCAAGGTTCAAGCTAGCTTTGCCTGCTAGCGTTTCATATTTAGGATCAAATGGAGGGCCATCCCACTGAACATTGGCGCTAACTTTGCCTTGTCCACCTTCAACTGACTTTTGAGGTGTCCAATGGGCAATTATTTGACCAGCATCTTTAATGGCCATATCTATATTGAGGGTGCTATGGTCCGGTGTATTTTTTGTTGCCCCAGTCCATTGGCCGCTGATCGTAGAGTTGCCTTGCGGGTTATTCGTCTGAATTGAATCAATTTTTAAGACGTTATCTACTGTGGTTGATTTCACTTTCAATTGACCGAGTTGGGCTTTTGACCAAGAAAAATCCTCAATCACAATATCCAGGCTAGGTATAGATTCAGGCTTCAATAATTTTTTAGGGGGCGAAGCTTGTTTTGTTGAAGATTCACTAGGGGCAGGCACATCAGCAATTTTTAATTTAGTGAAGCGTCCACTAATTAACCCATTCACCCCAGATTTTTGTGCCTCTTGATACTGAATCTGTCCAGAAGCCTGAGGTGAGTTAATGCGTAACTCCCACACATTCTTTTTATTGTTTGCTGATAAATTGACATCCTGCCAAGGGCGATCAAAGAGCGTCAGTTTCTTCGCTTGCGCTGTAATATGGATATTGCTAGCGCTGGAGTCAGAATTTATTTTGTTTTCTTGAGCGCGACTTGATTTATTTGCTTGCAAGAAACGTTGCCATATATCCAGATTGAGTTCATTGCTTGCAATATTCAGTTGAAAACCTTTTTGGGGGAGTGTTGCTACACCACCGATGCCTAGCCCAAAACGCAATTGAGCATCACGACTTATCGCTCCTTCAAGAGTGTAGAGCTCGCCAATTTTCCCAGACCAACTGATTCGGTTTGCGTTATTGGCATCATTTAATGTTTTAATATTGACCTGTCCAGTCATGGTGGAGCCATTCACCTTTTTGATTGGAGCTGGCGCATTCATTGACCAGTTACGAAGATCAAATTGCAAGTTTGAGTCGCTACCTGTCTTATTAAAGCCAATGATCCCATCATATTTAATGGATCCATTCATGCTATTGAGAAATGCTTGCGCTTCTAAGTTGGAAGAATTTGCAAAATAGTCTTGAATAAACTTGGACTGAATATCGCCAGCAATTTTGAAGCGTTGATTATCTTTGCTTTCTTCTGTGCTGGTGATATTGATGGCTCCCCCTAAAAAGCTTGCTGTGACATTCTCAAATTCTGGATGGGCTTCGGTAATTCGTATGTCGCCTTTGAGGTTTTCAAATGGGGGGAGGTCTGCCCATTGGGCGCGATTGCCTGGTAGGTTTAGTTTCAAATCGACATTTGTATCAGCGGAGCCAGATAAAGGCACTTTTAGACCAAGATTAAAATTGACCGGGCCAGTAACGCGTAAGTTTTGCTCTAGCCCAGTTTCTTTCTTGCCAGCTGGTGATTGGTAAAAGTATTCAAGTAACTGAGGCGCATCCCCTTTTGCATTTCCATTCACCGATAGTGTTAGTTGATTGGCACTAACATTCGGGATTTCAGCATGAAAGGTGTCTAAGCCAACTTGCTTGTAATTTGCTTTCGCGATGTCAACTGCGAAGTAGGCGTTGTTCATGGTGATCTTGCCATTAACGCCCGTGAAGGTTGACCATGTCCCCTGATTACTTGGCAGTAATGGCACTGGACTAAAAGAAGCGCCAGTGATTGGAAGATCCAATGTCAGCTCACCCTGCTGTTTGCCTGGAAAGGGGGCTTGATTCGGATCGCCCTTAATATGCAACTGCCCATTTCGAATGAGGCCCGCATCAAAAGCTTTGCTGAGATACGTTCTCACATCTTTCCCCATTCCTACAGGAAGGTAGCGATAAGCAGTTATGAGATTGGCTTGATCAAAACCCATATCTAGCACCATGAAGTCTGATTCTTTGCCGTTACCTATCTTGTAATTGAGGCTGAGGTTAGCACTAATTTCTGGATTGCTAAGGCTGAGTTTTTTGGTGGCAATAACCCAATTGCCTCTCTGCTTAGACCAACTGATTTGCCCAGTGGCTCGATCTAGTTGAATTTTGGGGTTATCCAAAAAGTTATCAACTTCCAAGCCTAGATTTTGTGAGTCTACAGAAAAGCTCCCCTCTTTTTGATTGCTGGTAACAAACCCAGATAAATGTGAAACAGAGGGTATGGATTTATTAATGCCGACGAAACTTAAATTAATGAGTTTTGCACTGACGTTGAAATCGAGTTTGTTGGATTTAAACCAGCCGCCAGGAATATTGAGCGCGGATAGGGGTGACTTACTTTCTGCCCATTGAATATCAACATCCTCAAGATCACCTTCAGCTTGAGATGCCTTGATCCATTGGTGCACTTTTTTAGAGAGTGGAAGATTTAATGCAAATAAGGCAACATCTTCTACGGAAATTTTGGGTGATGAAAAACCAAATTCTTTGATTTCTCCGTCGGCGCCAGGTGGTCGCCAGCGGAATGTCATGGGGCTAAGATTTTCCAATGGCGCAGATTTTGAGCTGCCCATTTCACGCCAAGCAAATGTTTTAGTGGTAATCCCAATTAAACCGTCAGTAGTTTCTTGAGAAAGGTTGGTTTCCAATCTACCCAGTGCAATAGCCTCTTCACTTTTTGAAGATTGCACCACCAAGTTGTCAACAGCAACAAAGAATTCGCCGCCATCTGGATGTGCATTATCAATCTTTAAATTTCCAGTTGAACTCAATGTGCCTTCTAGGGCGCTCAACTTAAGTTGAAATTCTTCAGCGATTTTTTTGAGATTGAGATTATTAAAGCTCCAGGAAACATTGCCAATCCAGTTATGCCAATCACCCCTCTCTCCACCGAGATGGTGTGCAAAATTCACTTTTACTTCTGCGGGGCCTTGATTCCATGGCGTGCTAACCATGATGGAGCCTGTATGTTGACGAATGCCATTCGTCAAAGACAGATCTTGAACTTCGATGAGGATTGATGATTTTGGGTTGAGCTTATCGTCCCAATTAAGTTTGATCTGTTTTGCTTCAATCAGGTCTTGCGAGAATAACCAGTTCTGAGCTGAGTAGTCACTTGGACTGCTATCAATCGGAATGCCAGCAATCGTAATGATGCCTTTGGCATTTCTTTGGGAGCTAATCTCAGCACCTTCAAAATGGATTTCATGAAAGTAAGGCAGCAAATGGTAGAAGGATTTCCAACTCAGTTGACCATAGATTTTTTCAATTGAAAGAGTTGGCTTTGTTTGTTCGGGAACAGTAAAGCGCAGTCCATCAATTTCAAAAACAGGTCTAATACCGGTCCATGAAACACGCAAATCATCTATAGAAACATTGACCCCAACTCGAGCGCCAATGAGTTTTTCAACGGAAGACTTAGATTTTTCAATTTGTGGCCAAACCACAAATCTGACTGCAAGATGACCCAGTACAAATAGTGTGGCCAAAGTAGCCGTCAAAATAAAGGCGCGTTTATGCCAATTTTTACTCAAATCCTGAAAGCCTTTTGCCAATAGGTCTTTTAGGTGGGGTGGTAAGAAATTTTGCGGCATGGGTTCTATTATCCGTCAGCCTTTGCCTCATCGCCAAGCTTCTGTGGGGTTCTCTTTGGTCGGGATTAAGATGATGGAATGGATGCTTTTTCAAAACAAATCGCGTTTTTAGAGCAACACTCAAATTATGCCCGTCGCTGGCTAAGCGCCAAACCTGAGTGGCGGGACTGGTTGCAGTCTCATGGGCCTCAGAAAATTACTTTAGAGGGAATCCAGGGGCTCTTAGAGTCTTGTAATGTCGAGGGTCTTGGAGCAGGGCAGAGCGAAGCGGATCAAGATGAGCCACGGCTTATGGCGGATTTACGTTTAGCCCGTCAGCGATTAATGCTGTGGTTGGCCTTTCGTGACCTCAATGGCTTGGCCGATCTAAAAGAGGTTACACACAGTCTGAGCCATTTTGCTGAATTGGTAGTAACTCATGCATTGACATTTATTCGTCAGGATTTACAGATGCGCTTTGGTGTGCCTTGGAGCGACTCCACTGATTCTGAAATGCCATTGATGGTTGTTGGCATGGGAAAGTTAGGAGGGCTCGAGTTAAATCTCTCATCTGACATCGATTTGATATTTTTGTATGAACATGAAGGCGAGACTCGAGATGGGCCCAAGAGTTTGTCGAATCATGAATGGTTTACTCGCATGGGAAAGCGTTTGATCAAACTCCTATCAGAGCATGATGCGAATGGCTTTGTATTTCGGGTGGATATGCGTTTACGACCAAATGGTGATTCAGGCCCATTGGTATGCAGTCTCGATATGTTGGAAGAGTATTTGTTGGTGCAGGGCAGGGAGTGGGAACGTTATGCCTGGATCAAAGGCCGGTTGATTGCGCCACTGCCAGGCAGTAAAGACTATGCCCATTGCGAAAAAAGTCTAGAGCAATTAATTCGTCCATTTGTCTATCGGAGGCATTTGGACTATGGGGTCATAGCATCGATTCGTGATTTGCATGTGCAAATTCAGCGAGAGGCAGAGAAGCGTTCAACTGGGCATCAAGGTCGCTCGCATGATATCAAGTTGGGGCGTGGCGGAATTCGTGAAATTGAATTCTTAGCGCAAATGTTTCAGCTCATGCGGGGTGGCACAGACCCACGATTCCGGGTGCGCCCCACTTTGCAGGTTTTGGATTTGATTCGCCAACGTGGCATCTTGCCCGCAGATGATATTACGCAACTTGAAACAGCTTACGTTTTTTTAAGACGCTTAGAGCACCGTATTCAGGTTTGGGATGATCAGCAAACGCATTACTTGCCAGATGAAGTGGAGGCCCGTGCACGCTTAGCTGGCTCTATGGGCTTTGAGAGCGAGGCCAGTTTCTTGAATGAGCTACAACAGCACCAGAACAATGTGGCACGCTTATTTGAAAAAGCATTTTTATTAGATGATGAGACGCGACTCGATCTAGTACCACTAGAGGAAAATTGGCTGCCAGATGCTCAGGTGTTTCCGCAATCATTGGTTCGCTGGAATGCATGGATCACAAGCACTAAAGCAAAACAGTTGCCTGAAAAAAGTCGCCTGATTTTTGATAACTTGGTTCGGAGCGCCGCCAATATATTGCTTGGTGAAATAGGTAGTTCAGGTGATGCTGACCAGACTTTGTCCCGTTTCTTTGATTTGCTAGAGGCCATTGCGAGAAGAAGTGCCTATTTATCTATATTGGCTGAGTACCCAGGCGCACTGTCGAATGTTTTAGCCTTGCTTCAATCATCTCAATGGGGCGCGCAGTACCTTATCTCTCACCCGCACTTACTTGATTATTTGCTCAACTCCCATATGGAGCGAGTATTGATCGATCATCCAGAAGATTATTGGCGAGAGGTGAAGGCGCATCTGGATATGCGCTTAGATGATGTGATGGCCGAAGGCGATGGTTCAGAACAGGCAATGGATATATTGCGTGTAACCCATCACACCGAAACATTTATTACGCTCTTGGCAGATTTAGGTATTGGCGTTGAGCGCGCTCTTTCGGTGGAAAAGGTAAGTGACCACTTATCTGCACTTGCGGACTTAATTCTTCAGGCTACTTTTGAGCGTGTATGGTCAATGGTTGCCAAAAAATTTGGCTTATCAGAAACGGCAATCCCGACATTCGCAATCATTGCCTATGGAAAGCTAGGCGGGAAAGAGCTTGGCTACGCTTCAGATCTAGATTTGGTATTTTTATATGAAGCCGCAGAGAATGATTACGACGCACAGGAGATGTACGCACTACTTGCCAAGCGCATGATCAATTGGTTAACTGCATTTACTTCCACCGGCAGCCTATTTGAAATCGATATACGTCTACGCCCGAATGGATCAGCGGGTTTCTTGGTCACGAATGTAGATGCATTTAAAAAATACCAAATGCGCGAGGGTGATAACGCTGCATGGGTTTGGGAGCACCAGGCGCTCACTCGCGCCCGCTTTGCCGCAGGAAATGCCTCAGTCGGTAGTGAGTTTGATGCTGTTCGTCGCGAGGTTCTCAGCCAACAACGCAATGTTGATCATCTTCGCAATGAAATTGTCGATATGCGGCGCAAGGTTCATGAGGGTCACCCCAATCCAACCCCCGATTTTGATTTAAAGCATGATGCAGGTGGCATGGTTGATATTGAATTTATCGTGCAGTTTTTGGTGTTGGCATATGCGCATCAATACCCGCAGATGATAGGTAACCTGGGCAATATTGCCTTATTGCGTATTGCTGCAGAGGTGGGGTTGATTGAGGCAAATATTGCCAAAGACGTGGGCGATGCTTACCGCTTGTTAAGAGCAAGACAACATCGATTGCGTTTGGATGGCGCTGATAAGACGCGTATTCAACTAAGTGATGAGCCTGATTTAATTGCGGCTCGTGATAGTGTCACATTGCTTTGGCAAGAAATCTTTAAGACCCCTTCCAATATAAAGATGGCTTAATCTTGTTCTAGTAGCTCGCGAGCATGACGGCGTGTTGTATCGGTAATAGTCGCGCCCCCAAGCATTCTGGCGATTTCTTCAACGCGCTCTGCTCTACCCAGAATTTGTACTTGTGAAACAGTTTTATCCCCGGCCTGCGATTTACTGACTTTCAAGTGGTGGTTCCCTTGCGCTGCCACTTGGGGCAAATGAGTGACACACAAAATTTGATGTGATTGACCCAATTGATGCAATAGTTTGCCGACGGTTTCAGCGACAGCGCCACCAATGCCAGCATCAACTTCATCAAATATGAGTGTTGGGGTAAAGGATGCTTTGCTTGTAATGACGCTAATCGCAAGACTAATACGAGCGAGTTCGCCCCCTGAAGCCACTTTAGCTAGTGATCTGGGTGTGCTCCCAGCATGGCCCGCCACTAAAAATTCGACCTGTTCAAGACCATGTGATCCGCCTTCTTGAAGTGGGCTTAAGGCGATTTCTAAACGACCCCCCGTCATCGATAAATTTTGCATTGCATTTGTTACTTGAGTACCAAGGTCGCTAGCGGCTTTATTGCGTTTCTCTGAAAGTTGTTTTGCTTGCTTTAGGTAAGCCGCTTCTTCCTGCTTTACTTTCTCTCTCAGGGCCTCGATATTTTGTGAGGCAGTCAGCGCATCTAAGCGATCTGCAGTTTCTAAAAGAAGTTGTGGCAGCCCATCTACATCTGCTCGGTATTTTTTGGCAGCGCCATGCAATGCTTGCATCCGCTCTTCGACTTGTTCGAGGCGGACAGGGTCTAAATCCATTTTTTGTAAATACCGATTTAAACCATGAATGGCTTCATCGAGTTGAATGTGCACGCTTTCTAGGGATTCGCTGATGTCCTGTAGTGTGGCATCGTGTTCTGCTAGGCCGCTAATGTTGTTGCACACTTTGGATAGCGAGGACTCTAGCGAGTTATCGGCGTCGCTCAAGATCTCTAAAGCTTCTTGGCAACCGCCAATTAATTTGGCGCCGTTAGCTAATCTGGCATGTTCCGATTGAATGTTCGCCCACTCACCCTCTTGTGGAGAAAGTTCGGTGAGCTCTTCTAGTTGCCACTCCAGTCTCTCGCGTTCGCGCTCAATGTCTTGTCCTGCGTTCTCCGCCTGCATCAAGCGCCGACGAGAATCACTTAACGTTTTGTAAGTTTGCGCAACATCTGTAGCTAAAGGCAATAAGCCAGCATGGCGATCCAGTAGCTCTCTCTGGGCGCCACTTTTGAGTAGCAGTTGGTGCGCATGTTGCCCATGAATATCCACCAATTGATCGCCCGCTTCGCGTAGTTGAGTTAGGGTAGCAACACTGCCATTAATAAAAGCACGACTGCGGCCGTTGGACTCTACCGTTCTTTTGAGTAAGAGAGTTTGACCCTCATCCTCACTCGGAAATCCTTGCTCATCAAGCCATTGCCCAAATGATTGAATTAATTCAGGCTCTACTCGGAATGTGGCGGAAATTTCGGCGCGGGTACTGCCCTCCCGAATTTGACTGCTATCAGCCCGTTCGCCAAGGACCAGACCCAAAGCGTCCAGCAAAATAGATTTGCCTGCACCGGTTTCGCCGGTCAGTACTGTGAAGCCGCTAGCAAAGTCGAGCTCAAGCTGATCAACAATGACAAAGTCACGAAGGGAGATGGTTTGAAGCATGTATTAGCGTAGCAGGAAACCCAAGATCAAAAAGTCGACGGGTATTCATTCCAATGTAATTTCTCGCGCAATGTCTTGTAGTCGCTGTGACTGCGAGGGTGTAGGAAGGTGATGGTCTTTTTAGATTGACGCACTTCAACCTTATCGCCACTTTGCAAATTCGTTTGTGATTGCATATCAAAGTTCACAATGACACCAAGACCATTAATGACTTCAATGGTGGTGACGCTATCTTGTGGCAATACGATTGGGCGGTTAGATAGTGAATGCGGCGCAATCGGCACCAGTAATATGCCGGCAACATGAGGGTGCAATATCGGCCCGCCAGCGGAGAGTGCATAAGCAGTTGAGCCGGTCGGCGTAGAAACAATCAAGCCATCGGATCGTTGGTTGTACATAAATGATCCATTGACGTGTACTGCTAACTCAACCATGCCTGATATGCCTGAACGATTTACAACCACATCGTTGAGCGCCAAAGCATGGTTAATTTCTTTGTTAGCGCGAATCACAACTGCATCGAGTAATGTACGTGTATCCGCCTCATACTCACCTGCAATAATTTTTGGTAAGGTGTCCTGAACTGATTGAAATGGGATGTCGGTCATGTAGCCAAGTCGTCCCATATTGATACCGACAAGCGGTACTTGGCTGCCGGCTAATTGGCGACCAATTCCCAGCATCGTGCCATCACCTCCTAAAACGACGACCAGGTCGATAGCCCCAGCAAAATCTTCGGTAGTTTTGCTAGGGTAGTCTTTTATGCCCAATTGGGAGGCGGTAGATGCCTCTATATAGACTTCGCAGCCCAAGCTGCTGACCAGTTTGGCCAATTCCCGAAGGTGCTCATCAATGCCGTCTGCCTGAAATTTGCCTACGAGGGCAACTCGGCTAAAGGCCTTCTTGGAAGAATTTGGGGATGGGCTTAACATATGATGATTAAACCATAGGCATAAAATCCCTTCCACCATGGATGAACGTTCCCGCGCCTTACTAAAAACCCTCATCGAGCGCTATATCGAGGAGGGTCAACCTATTGGCTCGCGCACACTATCCCGGTTTTCGGGCTTAGACCTCTCGGCTGCGACTATTCGCAATGTCATGGCGGATTTGGAGGATATGGGCTTGGTAACCAGTCCACATACTTCCGCTGGTCGAATCCCTACCCCTAGGGGGTACCGGCTCTTTGTAGATACGATGGTGACGGTGCGCCCGTTGGAGGAGATGGCTACAAGAGAGGTGGAAAAGGGTCTACTGCCAGATTCCCCGCAACGAGTACTAAATTCAGCAGCACAAATATTGTCAAATCTCAGCCATTTCGCTGGGGTGGTGATGACTCCAAAGCGAGCTCAGGTGTTCAAGCACATCGAATTCTTGCGCTTGGGCGAAGGCAAAATTTTGCTCATTATGGTGACGCCAGAGGGTGATGTGCAAAACCGTATTCTGCCAACCAATCAAGACTACACACCAAGCCAACTGATCGAAGCAGGTAATTACATTAACACGCAGTTTGCTGGAAAAAGTTTTGAGCAAGTGCGCCAACATTTGCGATCAGACTTAGATAGTTTGCGTGCAGATATTTCTGGGTTGATGGCATTGGCTTTGCAAAGTGGTGTAGCAGATTACGACATGAGTCGAGGCGACATGCTACTTTCTGGAGAGCGTCGTTTGTTGAATGTCGGCGACCTCAGCTCCAATCTTGATAAATTGCGCAAGATGTTTGACATGTTGGAGCAAAAGTCTGTACTCATGCAATTGCTGGATGTATCTAGCCATGCGGACGGTATTCAAATCTTTATTGGCGGGGAAAGTGATCTATTGCCATATGAAGATCTGGCGGTGATTAGCGCCCCATATAGCGTGGATGGCCAAGTCGTAGGCACCTTAGGTGTCATAGGCCCTACTCGCATGGCATATGACAGGGTGATCCCAATTGTGGACATTACTTCTAAATTATTATCAGGCGCTTTGAGTTCTTGAGCTTCGAGCTCTATCAATAGTTCACATTAAATAGTTACTAGAGAAATTTATCTTGAATCAAAACCCTCACTTGCGCCAAAGTAAAACAGCGGTGCTGCTCTTGAATTTGGGAACACCTTCTGCGCCAACACCGAAGGCTGTGAAAACCTATTTGAAAGAATTTCTTTCTGATCCACGGGTTGTTGAGATTCCCCGTTTCATTTGGTGGTTTATTTTGAATGGCATTATTTTGCCCATTCGTAGTAGCGCATCTGCTAAAAAATACGCATCAATTTGGTTGCCTCAATTAGGCTCCCCGTTAATGCATTACTCACGCTTGCAAGTAAAAGAACTTCAAGAAAGATTCACTAATGAAGGCCACACCGTTTTGGTGGATTTGGCAATGCGCTATGGCAAGCCATCAACCCAAGAAGTGCTTGAGAGCCTGAAGGCAGAAGGCATGGAGCGTTTATTGCTATTGCCTTTGTATCCACAGTATTCAGCTACTACGACCGCATCCAGCTTTGATGAAGTATTTCGAGTGCTTAGCACTTGGCGCAATCAACCTGAATTACGTTTAGTGAAGCACTATCACGACAGCCCCGCTTATATCGCCGCCTTGCGCGACCAAGTGCTAAGCAGTTGGGATAAAGATGGACGTCCAGACTTTTCAAGAGGCAATCGATTGGTGATGTCCTTTCATGGCCTACCAAAACGCAATTTGATGAAAGGTGATCCCTATCATTGTGAATGCCTCAAGACAGGTCGATTGCTTGGAGAGGCGCTTGGTTTAGATTCCAGTCAATACATTGTTACGTTTCAATCGCGCTTTGGAAAAGCGGAATGGTTAAAGCCCTATACCGCTCCCACGTTAGAAAAATTAGCAAAAGAGGGTTGTCAGCGCGTAGATATATTTTGCCCAGGATTCCCTGCGGATTGTCTTGAGACTCTAGAAGAAATTGCGATGGAAGCCAGAGAGTTATTTTTAGAGCGTGGCGGTAAAGATTATCGATATATCCCATGCTTGAACAGCAACCCCAAGTGGATTGAGGCTTTGAGTGATATTGCCTATACCCATTTGCTGGGTTGGTCTTTGGGATCTGAGTCTGCCGAAGAGCTTGCAAAGCGCCATGAGCGAGCAGAGTTTGTGAAGAGTCAGTCTTGAAATTGAATAAACTGACCCCACATAACAAAGCAATTGCCTTCAATTTAGAAAAGTGAATTCCCGTCCATGACACAAGAAAACTCAAATCCATCTCCCGAGCAAGAGGCTGCTGCCAACCCATCTGGCGCTGAAAATACAGCTGCTGCAGAGGCGTCCACAGCAAAGACTCCCGAACAAGAGATTGCTGAGCTCAATCAAAAGATTACAGATTTACAAGACAACTTTTTACGTGCTAAAGCCGAAGGTGAGAACATCCGTCGTCGCGCAGTTGAAGATGTTGCGAAAGCGCATAAGTTCGCTATTGAGAGTTTTGCCGAGCATTTAGTGCCTGTAACGGATAGCCTATATGCAGCACTGAGTACAGATGCAGTGGATGCAAAAGCGTTTAAAGAAGGCTTGGAAATTACGCTAAAACAGCTTTTATCCGCCTTTGAAAAGGGCAAGATGACTGAAATTAACCCTGCGGTGGGAGATAAGTTTGACCCCCATCACCATCAGGCAATCGCCTCAGTTCCCTCTGAGCAAGAGTCCAATACGGTGGTTTCGGTATTGCAGCGAGGCTACACCGTAGCTGACCGAGTTCTGAGGCCGGCTTTGGTGACTGTAAGCGCTCCAAAATAAGAAAAAACCTCAAAAATGGCATGAAAAAGGCAGATTTCTGCCTTTTTTGCTATTTCAGCCCTTGAATTCAGGTGAATTGACCCCATCTATGGAGTATTGGAATATTCGCGGCAATTCACGGTCATTCAGTAAGTTGCCGCTGAAACTTAAATAACCTAGAAGTACAACAAAACAATTTATTTTTGGAGCCATTATGGGAAAGATTATCGGAATCGACTTAGGAACCACTAACTCATGTGTTTCAGTCGTTGAAAACAATGCACCTAAAGTTGTAGAGAACGCAGAAGGTGCTCGCACGACACCATCGATCATCGCTTACGTTGAAGATGGCGAAGTATTAGTTGGCGCCCCAGCGAAGCGTCAATCAGTTACTAATCCTAAAAACACTATCTACGCAGTAAAGCGTTTGATGGGCCGCAAATTTACAGATCCTGAAGTGCAAAAAGACATCGGCTTGATGCCTTACGCGATTGTTCAAGCGGACAATGGTGATGCTTGGGTTGAAGCGCGCGACAAGAAAATGGCGCCACAGCAAGTGTCTGCTGAAATTTTGCGCAAGATGAAGAAAACGGCTGAGGATTACCTTGGTGAAGAAGTTACCGAAGCGGTCATTACTGTTCCTGCGTACTTTAACGATAGCCAACGTCAAGCAACTAAAGATGCTGGCCGTATTGCTGGTTTGGATGTGAAGCGCATCATTAATGAGCCTACCGCAGCTGCGTTGGCATTTGGCTTGGATAAGCAAGACAAGGCTGATCGCAAGATTGCTGTCTATGACCTAGGTGGCGGTACCTTCGACGTATCCATCATTGAGATTGCTAACGTTGATGGTGAGAAGCAGTTTGAAGTGCTTTCCACAAACGGCGACACATTCTTGGGTGGTGAGGACTTTGACCAGCGCATTATTGATTGGATCATTGCTGAGTTCAAAAAAGAGCAAGGCGTAGATTTGAGCAAAGACGTATTGGCTTTGCAGCGTTTGAAAGATGCTGCTGAAAAAGCTAAGATCGAATTGTCATCTGCTCAACAAACCGAAATCAATTTGCCTTACGTTACAGCGGATGCCAGTGGTCCTAAGCATTTGAATTTAAAACTGACACGTGCCAAGTTGGAATCTTTGGTTGAGGAATTAATTAAACGCACAGCTGGCCCTTGCTTGACTGCAATTAAAGACGCCGGTGTAAATGTTGCCGATATTGATGATGTGATTTTGGTCGGTGGTCAAACACGTATGCCTGCAGTTCAAGACAAAGTAAAAGAAATCTTTGGTAAAGAGCCACGTAAAGACGTCAATCCTGATGAAGCGGTAGCTGTTGGTGCTGCTATTCAAGGATCAGTATTGTCTGGTGATCGCAAGGACGTATTGCTCTTGGACGTTACCCCATTGTCTTTGGGTATCGAAACCCTTGGCGGTGTAATGACTAAGATGATTCCAAAAAACACCACAATTCCTACTAAACATTCACAGGTGTACTCAACCGCTGAAGACAATCAGCCTGCGGTAACTATTAAGTGCTACCAGGGTGAGCGTGAGATGGCTTCTGCCAATAAATTGCTCGGTGAATTTAATTTGGAAGGTATCGCGCCTGCACAACGCGGCATGCCACAAATTGAAGTGACTTTTGATATTGATGCCAACGGTATTTTGCATGTCACCGCAAAAGACAAAAACACTGGCAAAGAGAACAAGATCACGATCAAGGCAAACTCTGGTTTGACTGAAGAAGAGATCCAGCGCATGGTCAAGGATGCTGAAGCGAATGCTGCGGAAGACAAGAAAGCGCTTGAGTTGGTAACTGCGCGTAATACAGCGGATGCATTGGCTCACTCCACTAAGAAAGCTTTGGAAGAGCATGGTTCTGGCCTAGAGGCTTCTGAGAAAGAGGTGATTGAGGCTGCACTCAAAGAGTTGGATGAGGCTATTAAAGGTAGCGATAAAGCGATCATTGAAGCCAAGACCGAAGCATTGGGTAAAGCAAGCCAAAAACTTGGTGAGAAGGTGATGGCTGCAGAACAGGCTAAAGCAGGCGCTGGTGGAGCTGGCGCAGCTCCTGGTGGCGCAGCCCCTGGTGCCGCACCAGATGCGGATGTAGTCGATGCTGACTTTAAAGAGGTTGATGACAAGAAGTAATGTAGTCGGAAACCATTTTTAATAAATTTTTGAAGTACTTAAATAACAAGTCGGCCTTGCGCCGACTTGTGCCATTCGGGTTGTTGGGAAGTTGAGAGGAATAGGCCGTGCCTAAAAGTAAACGCGATTTTTATGAAGTGCTTGGTGTAGCGAAGGGTGCTAGTGATGATGAGCTGAAAAAAGCTTATCGTAAGTTGGCAATGAAGTATCACCCCGATCGCAATCCCGACAGCAAAACTGCTGAAGCCCAATTTAAAGAAGTGAAAGAGGCCTACGAGACTCTCTCTGATCCTAATAAACGTGCTGCTTATGATCAGTATGGTCATGCCGGTGTAGATCCATCAATGGGCGGCGGTTTTGGTGGTGGATTTGGCGGCGGCGGATTTGCTGATGCCTTTGGTGACATTTTTGGCGATATCTTTGGTCAAGGCGGTGGTCGTCACGCAGGCCCGCAAGTCTACAAGGGGGCGGATTTACGTTACAACATGGACATTACTCTTGAGCAGGCTGCTGAAGGGTACACCACACAAATCCGAGTACCAAGCTGGAGTAATTGCAAACCTTGTCATGGAACGGGGGCTGAGCCAGGTACAAAAGCGGAAAAATGTTCTACTTGTGATGGCCATGGTCAGGTGCGTGTGCAACAGGGATTTTTCTCAATGCAGCAAACTTGCCCCAAATGTCGTGGCACTGGCGAGTACATTCCGAAGCCTTGTAAGACTTGTCACGGTACAGGCAAACACAAAGAGCAAAAAACGCTGGAGATCAAAATTCCTGCGGGTATTGATGACGGAATGCGCGTGCGTTCCGTTGGTAATGGTGAGCCGGGTATTAATGGTGGCCCAGCCGGCGATCTCTATGTAGAAGTGCGTGTTAAGCCACATAAAGTATTTGAGCGTGATGGTAGCGATTTGCATGTGCAAATGCCGATCTCTTTCGCGACAGCTACCATTGGTGGCGAGATTGAGGTGCCAACGCTATCTGGTCGCGTGGAGTTCCCGATTCCGGAAGGAACTCAGACGGGTAAAACATTCCGCTTGCGTAATAAAGGCATCAAAGGCCTTCGCTCAACTTTAGTTGGTGATTTGTTTGTTCATGTCCTAGTTGAAACGCCTGTGAAATTGACTGACGAGCAAAAGCAATTACTGCAAAAGTTTGATGACAGCCTAAAGTCGGGTGGTGATAAACATAGCCCACAACAAAAGGGCTGGTTTGAGGGCGTAAAGAGTTTCTTTAGTTGATTGACTGGTTAATTGAGTTAACCAGCAAAGCCATGTTCGGGGCTGGGAAACTTTCCGGACTTGACTTCGCGTACGTAGGCTTTAACAGCTGCTTCAATCGAATGGTGGCCTTCCATAAAGTTCTTAACGAACTTGGGGGGCTTTCCAGGGCTAATGCCCAACATGTCTTGTAGCACTAACACTTGGCCTGAACAATCTGGTCCAGCGCCAATACCAATGGTCGGAATCGATAAGGCTTCCGTAATTTTTTGACCAAGTGATGATGGAATGGCTTCGAGCACGATCATTTGTGCGCCAGCTTGTTCGCATGCAATTGCTTGTTCCAGCATGAGGCTTGCAGCGTCCTTGGATTTTCCTTGCACTTTATAACCGCCTAAAACATGAACGGATTGCGGAAGCAGTCCTAGATGCGCACAAACAGGCACGCTACGTTCAACTAAATATTGAATGATGTCGATTTGCCAATCACCACCCTCTAGTTTGACCATATCAGCGCCAGCACGCATTAAGGTCGCGGCGGAATCTAAGGCTTGCACTGGATCGCCATAGCTGGCAAATGGTAAATCGGCAATCACAAATGCTTGGGCATTGGCGCGAGCGACGCATTCGGTGTGATAGGCAACCTGTTCTACCGTGACGGGGGTAGTGCTAGTGTGCCCTTGAATCACATTACCAAGAGAATCGCCAATCAAAATGGTTTCTACACCACAGCGATTGAGAAGCGCTGACATGGTTGAGTCATACGCCGTCAGCATGGAAATCTTTTCACCCTCAGCGTGCATCGCGAGGAGCTTGGTAATTGTGATTGGCTTATCGCCCTGTAAGTAACCCATGGCGAGAGTGTAATGAATTAATGTGCCGTTTGGCTATAAACGTCTTTTTCACCGCAATTGCAGTTGCGGCAGGGGAGTTTTTCGATACGCTGGTGAGCTACTTTAGGGAGGTAAGCCTTTAATTCACCTAAATTGGGTAGAAAGAAATTAGGGGCAATTTCTAGCAAAGGCAACAAAACAAATGAGCGCTCAATGATTTTGGGGTGGGGCAACATCAACTCGGTTTCATTCTGAGTGATGCCCTCAAAAGACAAAATATCCAGATCTAAAGTTCGCGGAGCATTTGCGTAGGGCCGCTCCCTGCCAAATTCTTGTTCAATTGCTTGGCAAACATGAAGTAAGCCGTAAGGACTGAGCTCTGTTTCAATCTCAATGACGGCATTAATGTAATCGCCACCAGTCGCTTCAACGGGAGCACTTTGATAAAAACAACTTTTGGCAAGAATGTGAAGTTGAGCACGTTGCGCTAAGCAAACAATGGCGTCAGTAATGAGCTGACGCGTGTCGCCGATGTTGCCGCCAAATCCGATAAAAGCTCGTGCCATACGATTCCAAATTCAAGATGGAATTACTTTACCGAAATTTTTATAAGTTTGCTTAGCTCGAAGAAACTTCTGCTGGGCTTGTGGATTTTGGTTTTCTACGACGACGCCTTTTGGTGGGCGAGTTAGTGGTATTACCTAGTTCGGTTTTGGCGCTAGTCATCAAAGCCTCTTGCCCAGCAGGATCTGCTGCGATGAAATCAGTCCACCATTGACCAAGTGCTGGATTTTGTTCGCCAGTTGCACAGCGCAGAAGCATGAAGTCATAGCCTGCCCTAAAACGGGGCATTTCAATTAAGCGATAAGGGTAGCGCCCTACACGCCTTTCGAAGCGCGGTTGCATTGACCATATTTCTCGCATGTCACTTTCAAAGCGGCGTTGTATCGTCATGCCGCTACTTTGAGTGGCAATCGTTTCGTCCATTGCATCTTGAAGGGCAGGAATATTGGCCATGCCTTTGGCGAGATTGGCTTTCCAATTCTTTAAAAGATCTGGCCATAGCAAAGTGGCAAATAAAAATCCTGCCGATACACTTTTTCCAGATTGAATGCGCTGGTCTGTATTGGCGAGCGCTAGCTTCACAAAGCCATTTGCTCCAACAGCGTTTTCACTCTCATCCAAGATGTGGTCAAGCAATGGTAGAAGTCCGTGGTGTAAGCCTGCCTCTCGAAGGCCTTGAATAGCAGCCCAGGAATAGCCAGACATGAGGAGTTTCAGAATTTCATCAAAGAGTCTTGCTGCCGGCACGTCCTGTAAGAGCCTGCCTAATTTCGCAATCGGCGAGCGTGTGTCGGAATCCAGGTTGAATCCTGTCTTAGCTGCAAAACGAATGGCCCTGAGCATCCTGACAGGATCTTCGCGATAGCGTTTGGCTGGATCGCCAATCATGCGCAAGGTTTTTCTTTGCATATCCGCCATGCCACCGTGATAGTCAAGGACAGTTTCGGTGGAGGGTTCGTAATACATTGCGTTGATCGTAAAGTCGCGACGGGCAGCATCCTCGCCCTGAGAGCCCCAGACGTTGTCACGCAAAATACGACCACTTTCAGCTACATGATCACCCGCGTTATCCAGCAATGCCCTGAAGGTGGAAACCTCAATGATTTCAGGGTGGCCTTTGCCAAAGAAGGTCACGTGAACAATTTGAAAGCGTCGACCAATGAGGCGGGCTTTGCGAAAGAGTCTTTGGACTTGGTCTGGGGTGGCGTTAGTGGCCACATCAAAATCTTTTGGCTCAATTCCTAGGACAAGATCACGTACTGCACCACCCACAATAAAGGCTTCGAACCCAGCTTGTTGCAGGGTCTGCGTAACCTTAACTGCGTTTTTAGAAAGTAGATGTGGAGCAATCCGGTGAGATTTTTTAGGAATCCGTTTGGGGGCTCCAGCCAGATTAGCCTGCGTGTGTTTAACCATGGGGTCACGACGCAAGATGCGTTTAAAAAACTTAGTAATCATGCAAACAGTTCAAGGATGGGCCAATTGCGTTTTTGTGCCTCATTACGCAAGCGCTCATCTGGGTTAGTGACCACAGGATGACTGACTTGCTCAAGTAGCGGTAGGTCGTTCATGGAGTCAGAATAAAAATAGCTGCGTGGCAACTGATCAAGTTTGAGCTCTTGTTTTGCTAGCCAGGCATGCAAATTCAGAATTTTGCCTTCACGAAAATTTGGGCTTCCCTTCACTTCGCCTGTGAAATCAGCCAATGGATTATCGCCACTGGTTGCCGGTTCGGTGGCGATAAGATGTTCAATACCAAAGCGTTCAACAATGGGGCGCGTGACAAAACTATTGGTCGCGGTTACAACGCAGCAAAGGTCGCCAGCATCTTGATGTTGTTTGACTAAAT
The DNA here is from genome assembly GCF_018687195.1 of Polynucleobacter sp. MWH-UH2A. Taxonomy (NCBI): domain Bacteria; kingdom Pseudomonadati; phylum Pseudomonadota; class Betaproteobacteria; order Burkholderiales; family Burkholderiaceae; genus Polynucleobacter; species Polynucleobacter sp. MWH-UH2A. Next base: position 1,703,885 of record NZ_CP061321.1, on the reverse strand, counting down.
CGATGGCTTTTTGCCGTAGCTGCCCATTGATTACCTCTTGCATAAATTGATCGTGCCACTCTTTGAGTTGCGCGCGTGAGTGCTCAGAGAGGGGCTTGAGGGCAAATCGCAGAAATTCATGAATGTCGAGCTTACCGTCTTTGTAATCTTGATAGAAGCGTTCATTTTGTCGAGCGTAGTACTCACTATCCACTACACCAATGCGAGCCAAAAACTGTCCCCATTCATAGTCGCTATCACAAGGGAGTAGGGTGTGATCTAAATCGAAAAGGGCTAACTGTGTCACGAATGAAATATTAAGAAAATTATTTAGGTTGCAGAAGCTCGCGCACTAATGGCAAGGTTACTGCACGTTTTGTTTCTAATGAGTAAGCATCCAAAGCATCGATTAAGGCCATTAAGTTAGGCATGTCACGATAGAAGCGATTTAATAACCACGGAACCACTTCTGGGGAAAGCACCAGTCCACGGTCTTTGGCGGCTTGCTCTAATGCTTGTATTTTCTCATCATCGCCCAGAAGTTGGGTTTGAAAGATGAGACCCCATCCTAGGCGTGTCCGTAGGTCCTCGCGAAGCGTTAACTTAGCCGGCGCGGCATTGCCAGCCATAAAGATATGGATATTTTTACTAGCCTGGACGGTATTGAGAATGCGAAAAAGTGCGCCTACCAGTCTGTCGTCAAGACGGTCAACGTCATCAACAGTGATGACCGAAGGCTGCTCATTTTGTGCCAATGCAGAAATGCGCTCTTCGAGGCGTACCCAGCTAATAGGTTCGCTGGGTGTTAGTGAGAATGCATGCAGTCCAACATGCTCCGCTGCATTTGCCACGGCTTGAAGTAAGTGTGTACGTCCAGACCCTTCAGGGCCCCACCAATAGATCCAGTGATGATTCAGCGGATTGCTAGTTTCTTTTGATGTGGCTTGCTTCCAGGAATCGGCAAGTGTTTGCAGAGTCGAAATGAGGGCGCGATCGTTCCCAGGCAGGTAGTTTTCTAGACTCGCTTGTGGGGTATGGCCAATATCTAAAGCAAATTGTTTTGGAAGCGGTGGCGTATTCATTACGGCGAAATTATTTTTGATACCAAGAGCTTTGCGTATAAACAGACCAGAGATATTTCACTAGCACCAAGCTCACTGCACTGATAGGTAACGCTAAAAGAACGCCAAAGAAACCAAACAGTTTTCCAAATAAAAGCAATGCGAACAAGACGGCTACGGGGTGTAAGCCAATACGCTCACCCACTAGACGTGGGGTGAGGAAGAAGCCTTCAATGAACTGCCCAAAGCCAAAAAGAATGAGGACTCCAAGCACTTCTGCGTTAGGACCAAATTGCAAAAGTGCTGAGATAGTTGCTAGGCTTAAACCTATTGTGATCCCAATGTAGGGAATCACAATCATTAAAGCTGTGAATACACCTAAGGCGACGGCACCCTTCACGCCGATTAACGCTAAGCCAGCGCTGTAGTAAACCGCCATGATGGAGACTACAATTAACATGCCACGCAAGTATTGCGAAAGCAATCCATCGGTATGCATTGCAAGGTGATGCACAGTGTCTTGCGCGCGCACTGGAACAATGGTTCTGAGTAGACCAAAGAAATGGGTCCAGTCAATTAACAAATAGAACATCACAAAGATGATCAGTATCGCGTTCACAAAACCTGCAATGACAGAACTGCTCGATAACAGAACAGTGTCGAGTGCGGTACTCATCAAGCTGTCGGCATTCTCGTTAATATGCGCCGTAATTTTTTGAATGACATCAACCTTGAGGGATGCCCAATCGAAATTGATATGCAGATCATTTAGCTTTGGGCCGAGCCAAGTTTGGGTGTTATTAATCCAGTTTGGGATTTGAGTGCGAATAAGCGGAATTTCATATTTGAGTAGCCCAATGAGGAGGCTGAAAATGAAAAAAATGAGGCCAAGACCAAAAAGGACCGCTAGAGCGGCAGCAAGACCACGAGGGAGGCGGTGTTTTTCAAGCCATAGGCAAACGGGTCGCAGGGCATACGCCAAGATGAATGCGGTCAAAAATGGGGTAAAAATTTCAGCCATTACGAGTAATCCTCTAGAATTCAATGATTCTACTGACCCAGTAGCATTTTTTACTAATATTCCAGCCCAGATATGACTTCTTCTACCAATTCTTCTTCAAAAGGCCTTTCCTACCGCGATGCGGGCGTTGATATTGACGCCGGGGATGATTTAGTTGATCGCATTAAGCCCTTGGCCAAGAAAACCATGCGGGAGGGTGTTTTGGCAGGAATTGGTGGTTTTGGAGCTCTTTTTGAGGTTCCGAAGCGCTATAAAGAGCCTGTTTTAGTATCTGGCACTGATGGAGTGGGTACCAAGCTACGTTTAGCTTTCGAGTGGAATCGTCACGACACTATTGGCCAAGATTTAGTGGCCATGAGCGTCAATGACATTTTGGTGCAGGGCGCCGAGCCATTATTTTTCTTGGATTATTTTGCTTGTGGCAAGCTCTCTGTAGAGACTGCAGCAACGGTAGTGGGTGGTATAGCCAAAGGTTGTGAATTATCGGGCTGCGCATTAATCGGTGGTGAAACTGCAGAGATGCCTGGAATGTATCCTCCGGGCGAATATGACTTGGCAGGTTTTGCGGTGGGTGCAGTTGAGAAATCCAAAATCATTACGGGTAATACGATTGTTCCTGGTGATGTGGTTTTGGCGATAGGTTCTAGTGGCGCGCACTCCAATGGTTACTCTTTAGTACGAAAAATTATTGAACGCGCTGGTGCAAAACCGAGTGATGATTTGGGCGGCCGTTCATTGGGCGATGTGGTCATGGCTCCAACAGAAATTTATGTGAAGCCGTTCCTGAAATTGATTTCTGAAATCGATGTTAAGGGTATGGCTCATATTACTGGTGGCGGTCTAGTGGATAACGTGCCACGTGTACTGCCCGAGAATACCCAGGCTGTATTACATCGCGATAGCTGGCAGTTGCCTGAGCTCTTCCGTTGGTTGCAAATGAAGGGTGGCGTTGCTGATGCGGAAATGGTGCGAGTATTTAACTGCGGTATTGGTATGGTGGTGATTGTGTCCCCAGCTCAGGTTGATGCAGCGATTCAATCACTAACTGCACAAGGCTTAAAAGCATGGACCGTGGGCGAAGTTGTTGAGCGCCCTAAGGATGCCCCACAAACCATTGTTATCTAAGCTTATTTAAGCATTCGCCTTCAAACTATTTTTGCAATAGTCTAGCGCTGCCTTCATCTCAATTGGATTGAAGGGGTCAAATGTGTTTCTGCCAGAGATTGCTCTGAGCCAAGTGAGCTGTCGTTTTCCGAGTTGTCTGGTTGCTGCCAAGGCTTTGTAACGCATTTGCTCTGCATCGATTTCTCCATTGAGAAACTCCCAAGCTTGGCGATAGCCTACTGAGCGAATGGCAGGTAGGTCAGCATGCAGGGCTACATTTTTTCGCAAGAGCTTTACTTCCTCTAAAAATCCCGCCGCGAGCATTTCATCGAAACGCTTTTCTAAATTCTGATGAAGTCGCTTGCGATCACTGGGCTCTAATGAAACTAAGTTAATCCATTTGGGGATATCGGAACCCTCCCTTCCATCTTCGCTGGGGGATTCTGATAACAAGGTCGACATTGCTTTGCCGGTGATTTCATAAACCTCGAGTGCGCGTTGAACCCGTTGAGAGTCATTGGGCTCTAGACGCATCGCGGTTTCTGGATCAATGATTGCCAGTTTGGCATGCATTGCGGGCCAGCCAATGCGCTTGCCTTCATCATCGAGTCGAGTACGAATCTCAGGGTTTGCAGGAGGTAATGACGATAATCCATATGCCCATGCTCTCCAGTAGAGCATGGTGCCCCCAACAACCACAGGAATATGTCCTCTGCCCGCAATTTCTGCGCAGAGTTGTTTTGCATCTTTTGCAAAGCGCGCCGCTGAGTAGACTTCTGTTGGTTCCAGAATATCAATCAGGTGATGCGTGACCGCTGCTTGTTCTGCTTTGGTGGGTTTTGCACTGCCAATGTCTAGTCCACGATAGACCAATGCTGAATCCATGCTGATGATCTCAATCGTAAGACCAATGGATTTAGCGTATTCTGCCAGCGACATGGCGAGATGGGTTTTGCCGGCACCAGTCGGACCCACAATACAAAGTATCGGATTACTTGCTGGTGGCTGCATAGGCTGAATGTGTGGTTCAGTTTGCATAAGACATTATAAGAGCCTGTTAATATGCCCATCAAACCTATTTTTGGAGAGCAAATTGATTGATGCCCTTTTGCAGTTGAGTGACTTATTGCTGCATATTGATCGCCATTTAGATGTGGTTATTTCTCAATATGGCTCTTGGGCATACGGTTTGCTTTTTGCAATTGTGTTTGCTGAAACAGGTTTAGTGGTTGCGCCATTCTTGCCGGGCGATTCTTTGCTCTTTATTGCTGGCGCTTATTGCGCAACAGAACACTTTAATCTTTGGACTTTGTGTCTTGGTTTATTGATTGCTGCAGTTGCAGGCAATACAGTCAACTATTTCATCGGTCGTTGGATTGGTAAAAAAGTATTTAGTAGCCAGTCGCGCTGGATTGATCAAGGCGCCTTACTAAAGACTCATGCATTCTATGAGAAGCATGGCGGTAAAACAATCATCCTCGCACGCTTTCTGCCAATCATCCGTACCTTTGCGCCATTTATTGCCGGCGTATCTGAAATGAACTTTTCTCGTTTTCAGCTCTTCAATATTACCGGTGCTGCGCTTTGGGTATTTGGTCTGGTAATCGCAGGCTATTTCTTTGGCAACATTCCCTTTATTCGCCAAAATCTGAACGTCATTGTTTTGGTGGGTATTGGCGCAGCGGCAGTGCCTGTGATCTTGGCTGCGCTATATAAGATTTTTCAACGCAAGAAAAACTAACAAAACAAGAAAATAAAACAAAAGCCCGTTTTTCTTTATATAGTTTTCTTAGTGAAGTTTTGTTTGGCTTTCCAGTGCCGCGATGTGTTCGCGAATATCACCTGCATCTTCAGCCTCTGGCACTTCGCTTAAATAGCGATGCATGTCTGCCAAAGCAGGACGCAAATACTCTAGTTGCGCAAAGATCAAGCCACGATCTCGAATCTCTTCGATGGAGTCGGGTAGCAAAATAACGAGACGCTCTTGGATTCCCAATAAACGCTCCCAGCGCTCGTGCTCTGAGTAGATCATCTTGAGGTTTCTCAGGAAGCGGGAGACGATTTCTCTGGGGCTGGAGGCCCGCAGGAAAACGTTTAGGGGGAGGCTGAGCTCGCCCCGATAGCCTTTGGCATCAAGGTAGGGGTCAAGCATTTCTTGTAACTGGTTTTTAGAGAGTGAATCACCGGTTAAGGGATCCATGATGACTTCGCCTTGTTGTAAAGAGATTCGCATCATGAAGTGATTTGGGAATGAAACCCCCCGAATCTTCAAGCCAATTTGTTGCCCTAGTTCGATCATCAGAATGGCTAGGGAAATCGGTATGCCTCGACGATTTTCAAGCACATAGTGCAAGTAGGAATTCTCGGGTGCATAAAAATCATTCGGGTTAGGGCCAAAACCTAACTCGGTATAAAAAAAGTGTTTCAAAATTTGCAAACGCTGAATCGGTGATGTATCTGGCGTGATACGCGCTTTTAATTTATTGCCTAACTCATCAAGTTGATCTAGCACCCCTTGAACATCAAGATCGGGATATGCATGTTGCGCCACTGCGATAGCGGCTTCCGTTAACGGAAAGTGTTCATCTTCAGCAACTAAGGATGTGAAGTAGTCGAGCTGTTGTGTTGGCATACATCCTATTTTGCATGACGCAAGAATTTTTGCCAGCGAATTCCTACTAAAGCTAGGGCGCCAAAGTAAATTAAGGCCGCAGCAGTTAGCCAGAGCGTTAGTAGGCCAATGCGCGTCCACGGCTCAGCCTGCAGGGCAATCCAGTTATGTGCATTAGCCGCATAAAACAGCACGGTTGAAAAGGGAATTAAGGCTAAAAAGAGTTGTCCTAAATACTTTAGCCAAGCAGCATTCGGCAGGGCGCCACGCTTGCTAAGCCCAATCCATAGTAGGGCCGCATTTAAACAGGCACCAGTCCCAACAGATAAGGCTAGTCCTGCGTGTCCTAGCCAAGGCACAAAGACGAGGTTGGCTAGCTGGGTAGCAATCAGCACGACTGAGCCAATTTTGACGGGGGTGCGAATATCTTGGCGTGAGTAAAAGCCAGGCGCCAAAATTTTTACCAGGATCAAGCCAATTAAGCCAACACCATAAGCTGCTAAAGCACGCTGTGTCATCAGCACATCTAGCGCATTAAATTTTCCGTAGTGATACAAGACGGCCGCCAAAGGCTCTCCAAAAATAAAGAGAGCAATAGCAGAAGGAGCGGCCAATAAGAAAGTGAGTTGCAAACCCCAAACCAATAGTTCACCAGCATGTGCTAAATCATTTTTAGCATTGGCTTTGCTCAAGCTGGGTAATAGAACGGTGCCAAGTGCTACACCAAGCAACGCAGTCGGAAATTCCATTAAGCGATCTGCATAGGAAAGCCATGAAACACTTCCTGCCTGTAGGCGAGATGCGATATTGGTATTGATGATGAGCGAGATTTGCGCAACGGATACAGCGAAGACTGCGGGCCCCATGAGTTTTAAAACTCGTCTTGCATCGGGGTTCTTGAAAGCAGATTGAATCGCGCCTGGCAATAGACCAATGCGTGGCAATAAACCAATGCGCGCAAGTGCGGGTACTTGAATGAGCAACTGCAGTACTCCGCCAATCAGCACACCAAGACTGAGGGCATAAATGGGTTGGTCTAAGTGAGGAGCTAGGAAGATTGCACTAGCAATCAGCGCAAGATTTAAAAGGACAGGTGTAAATGCCGGAATGGCAAAGCGATGATAGGTATTTAAGATTCCGGCAGACAAGGACACCATGGAAATGAGTCCAATGTAGGGGAACATGATTCGGGTCATGACAACGCTGGCATCGTAGGCTGGACCGCCACTAAAGCCGGTAGCGATCACCAAAATTAACAAAGGGGCGCCAATGACTCCTGCTAATACTGTCAGCAATAAAGCCCAAAACAAGAGGGTGGCAACGGCATTAATAAGGATTTTGGCCTTATTTTGGTCCTCGTTAGTGGAAACTTCCCCCAAAATGGGCACAAAAGCCTGGGAAAATGCCCCCTCGGCGAATAGTCGACGAAGCAGGTTAGGCAGCCTAAAAGCCACATTAAAGGCGTCCGTCCACTCTGAAGCCCCGAAACTACGGGCAATGAGCGTTTCCCTCAGCAGCCCCGTGATACGGGAGAGCATGGTGAGGGAGCTGACCTTGGCAGCAGCAGAAAGCAGGTTCATGAGCCGATTTTCCCCTATTTATGGTTTGACTGGGCTTTTTTGGCCCTTTCAGGTAAAATCTTGGGTTTTGGCGAGCTTGCTTACAAATTTGGCAGGGTCGCAAGATGTTTAACTAATCGTATTTAGCAATTTATAGAGGCAAGGTTTAAAGATGGCCAATACAGCACAAGCGCGTAAGCGCGCACGCCAGGCAGTAAAACAGAACGAGCACAATTCCAGCTTGCGTTCAAAGCTCCGCACTTCCATTAAGACAGTTCGTAAAGCTATCGAGGCTGGTGATAAAGCTGCTGCAGCGAAAGTTTTCGCAGCGGCACAGTCAACAATCGACAAGATTGCTGATAAAAAGATTGCTCATAAAAATACTGCGGCTCGTCAAAAGTCTCGTTTGTCTGCAGCTATTAAGGCGATGGCAGCGTAACTTAGTAATTGTTTTAGGCTGGTCGAAGCGTATTTCGACCTAGGCCCGCTCCTCATCAGAGCGGGTTTTTGTTTTTAAGGCTGGGGTGGCGATGTTGGGTTGAATTCGCAAGCCTCTTCGATCGGTAGATTGTTGTCTTTGGCAAAGTTCATGACAAAGTCCAGCGCTCTTGGATCGAGATCACCTAGTCTGGTATCAATAACAACGCATTTCACTTTTGCAATCAGTACTGGTCTTACATAGGGCGAATATGTGAAGCGAGGGTCTCCTGAATCACCGGGAGGGCGAAAGGTAGCCATGACCCCGCAAAGACGCTCCGCCCAATCGCTGGGCCGAAACGGTTTGCCAGAGGTCGTAATGCCTTGAATGAAAAGCGTTTTGTGGTTCAAGTGGGCGTTTGGAAATTGATAAGAATTAGTACTAAGCCCTCTAGCTTAACAGCCTGAGGTAGCCGTAAGATGGCTTTATGTTCTATTTTCGTGCAGTTGAATGGTTTAAGAAAAAAATGCAAGCCAAAACTTTAGTGGAAAGCTCAACTATGACATCTCTGGCAAAGCCTCAAGTGCCTGGTCAGGTAAAGCACTATCTGCAGTTTGCTGACCTTACTCGTGATGAGTATGACTATTTGCTGAAAAGATCGGCATGGTTAAAGGCCAAATTCAAAAGTTACGAAACATGGCATCCACTGCATGATCGTACCTTGGCAATGATTTTTGAAAAGCATTCAACGCGTACACGCCTTTCTTTTGAGGCTGGAATACACCAACTAGGTGGTCATGCGGTTTATCTCAATACTCGCGATACTCAACTCGGTCGTGGCGAGCCTGTAGAGGATGCTGCGCAGGTGATTTCTAGAATGACGGACATCATCATGATCCGCACCTTTGGACAAGAAATCATTGAGCGCTTTGCTGCGAACTCTCGGGTGCCAGTTATTAATGGCCTCACCAATGAATACCACCCATGCCAAGTTCTGGCAGATATTTTTACCTATGTTGAGGCGCGTGGCCCGATCCAAGGAAAAACCGTTGCTTGGGTTGGCGACGCAAACAACATGGCTTACACCTGGATTCAGGCAGCTGAGTGTTTAGATTTTCAATTGCGCTTTTCTGCGCCCCAAGGTTATCAATTAGATCCAGCACGCCTGAGTAGTAATGCCGCAAAACATTTGACTGTTTGCGCAGATCCTAAAGATGCCTGCAAGGGTGCTGACTTGGTGACTACGGATGTGTGGACCAGCATGGGTTATGAAGCTGAGAATGCTTCAAGAATGAACGCCTTCCAGGATTGGATGGTTGATGAAGAGTTGATGGCGCTCGCAAAGCCAGATGCATTATTTATGCATTGCCTACCTGCTCACCGCGGTGAAGAAGTTTCAGCTGGTGTAATGGATGGCCCTCAAAGCATTGTGTGGGAAGAAGCAGAAAATCGTCTGCATGTCCAAAAGGCGTTAATGGAGTATTTACTCTGTGGCCGTTTGGATTAAAAAGTATTAAGTAATTTGTTTGTTAATTTTTAATTGAATAAGAAACCATGTCTGATATTAAAAAGGCCGTACTAGCGTATTCCGGTGGACTCGACACCAGTGTGATCTTGAAGTGGCTTCAAGACACCTATGGTTGTGAAATTGTGACTTTCACTGCAGACTTAGGCCAGGGTGAAGAGCTTGAGCCTGCACGCGCTAAGGCGCTCCAATTTGGCATCAAGCCAGAAAATATTTTTATTGATGACCTGCGCGAAGAGTTTGTGCGGGATTTTGTGTTCCCGATGTTCCGCGCCAATACGATTTATGAAGGCGAGTATTTGCTCGGCACTTCGATCGCTCGTCCGTTGATCGCAAAGCGTCAAATTGAAATTGCTCGCTTAACTGGCGCAGATTCTGTATCGCACGGCGCTACTGGCAAAGGAAATGACCAAGTTCGTTTCGAGTTGGGTTATTACGCTCTTGAGCCGGGAATTAAGGTGATTGCCCCTTGGCGCGAGTGGGACCTGCTCTCTCGTGAGAAGTTGATGGCCTACGCTGAGAAGCACGGCATTCCAGTAGAGATGAAACACAAGCAAGGTGGCTCACCTTATTCAATGGATGCCAACTTATTGCACATCAGTTATGAGGGTCGCCATTTAGAAGATCCAAATGCTGAAGCAGAAGAATCCATGTGGCGCTGGACGGTTTCTCCTGAAAAAGCTCCTGATGCTCCTGAAATTATCGAAATTGAATTTAAATCAGGCGATCCAGTTGCTATTAATGGCAAGGCATACAAGCCTCATGAGTTGTTGGCTGAACTCAATCGCCTTGGCGGTAAGCACGGCATTGGTCGTCTCGACTTAGTGGAAAACCGTTTCGTTGGCATGAAGAGCCGTGGTTGTTATGAAACCCCTGGGGGCACGATTTTGTTGAAAGCACATCGTGGTATTGAAAGTATTACGCTTGATCGCGAAGTTGCCCACCTTAAGGATGACCTCATGCCACGTTATGCAAGCTTGATTTATAACGGCTTGTGGTGGGCTCCAGAGCGCATTGCTTTGCAAACATTGATTGATCACACACAGCAGGCGGTGAATGGTCTTGTGCGCCTCAAGCTCTACAAAGGTTCTGTTTCTGTGATTTCAAGGGATTCAGCGAATACCTTGTTTGATCAAACGATTGCAACCTTTGATGATGACGGTGGCGCTTATAACCAGGCTGATGCAGGCGGCTTTATCAAGCTCAATGCCTTGCGTATGCGGATTGCTGAAACTGCAAAGCGTAAGCGCGCAAAGAAATAATTTAAACAATAAAGAGAGAATTCAGATGCAATTTGATCAAGTTTCTGTTGGCAAGAAAGCCAATGTATTTTTTGATGGCAAGTGTGTTTCACATACCGTGACATTGCCTAATGGCGTACGCAAATCTGTAGGCGTTGTATTGCCAAGTACTTTACGCTTTGATCTCAGCACTAAAGAGGTTATGGAAGTGGTTGATGGCAATGCATTTGTCAGTATTAATGGTGCTCCAGAGCAAGAGTTCAAGGCGGGCCAAAGCTGGGAAGTTGAAAAGGGTGGTTATTTCATCATCCGCGCTGAACAGCCAGTGCATTATGTTTGCCACTTTGAGTAAACGTACTTCTGCTTAAAGCAAAACGCAGGCCTAGGCCTGCGTTTTTTTGCCACTTCACTTTTCTTGATCGATTGCTTTTTATCTCTTTGGTAGTCCAGTAATAACGCTTCCAGGAGTGATCACCCGATCAGAGAACCATTGCTTATTCATCTCCAGGGCATAACGTACTGCAGCCTTAGGGCAATGATTATTAGTAGTCTCGGCCTGCATTTCTTCGATGTTCACAATCTTGCCATCGTCAGCTATAAAGGCAATCGAGAGTGGAATTTTGGTGTTGTTCATCCAAAAGCAATGCCCAGCTTTCTGCTCGAAGATAAACAACATCCCCGAATTGGTTGACATGCTGGTGCGATTCATTAAACCTATTTCTCTGGCCTTGGGTGTGTCAGCTAGTTCTGCCTGAATTCGGTAAATGCCTGTTTTGAGTTCAATAGTCGGTAGCCCCACATTGAGCTGAGCCCAAACGTTTGCCGAGCTTAGTAGACAGCAGGTAATAAAGATTTTATGAATGAGTTTTACTTTTGTATGCATACTTGCATTTTAAGTGAGTCAATTTATAGGCGAAAAAAAACCCAGGAACAAATCCTGGGTTTCTCATGATGATCTAAGGACTATTAAGCCGCTTGGATATTTGTAGCTTGTTTGCCTTTAGGACCTTGGGTAATATCAAAAGTTACCTTTTGGTTTTCCTTGAGGGTCTTGAACCCAGGCATAGTAATTGCGCTGAAATGCGCGAACAACTCTTCTTCACCATCATCCGGTTTGATAAAGCCAAAACCTTTTGCATCATTGAACCACTTAACAATTCCGGTCGCCATGCGAACTCCATTACATAAACTTAAAACAACCGTGATGAGGGTAAATACTTTTTAATCAGTTTCAATCCACAACACGCCTAAATAGAACCTCTTTAAAGGCCTACCCCTGATTGTTTGCCCTTTTTGTAGGGGTGTCAAGGAGTTAAATGGCCTTATTACCCAGTAATTACCCCTTTTTTTGTCAAAAAATGCCCCAATATGGGTTAAATCAGGATTTTTTAGGGTTTTTCATAACAAGAACCCCCTTAAATCAAGTTTAGATATCTGTGTTTAGAATGTTTCTCATGAGTCGCGCACCAAAGAATCCCACTACCGGCATACCCGTCAATCCCCATGTCGAGGACACCCTTTTACTCGAAAAACAAGTCGAGCAAGTTAAGGTTCCCTCGATGTATAAAGTTTTATTACTGAATGATGATTACACCCCAATGGAATTTGTGGTGATGATCATTCAGGAGTACTTCAATAAAGATCATGAGACTGCAACACGGATCATGTTGCAAGTGCATTTAGTTGGCAAAGGTATCTGTGGCGTATTTACACGCGATGTTGCAGCCACTAAAGTACATCAAGTAATTGAATTATCGCGTGAAGCTGGTCACCCATTACAGTGCACTATGGAGGAAGCATGATTGCTCAAGAACTAGAAGTAAGTCTGCACATGGCGTTTGTTGACGCTCGTGCATCCAGACATGAGTTCATTACGGTAGAGCATTTGCTTGCAGCCTTGTTGGATAACGCCACTGCAGTTGAGGTACTTAAAGCTTGCGCGGTTAATATTGCGGAGCTGCGCGCTCAGCTAAAGAACTTCATTAATGACAACACTCCAGTAGTTCCTGGCAACGATGAAGTAGATACACAGCCAACATTGGGTTTTCAGCGTGTGATTCAGCGCGCGATTATGCATGTGCAATCGACCTCAAATGGGAAGAAAGAAGTTACTGGCGCAAATGTACTGGTAGCAATTTTTGGTGAAAAAGATTCGCACGCAGTGTATTTCTTGCAACAACAAGGCGTGACCCGTTTAGATGTAGTGAACTTTATTAGTCACGGTGTACGTAAAGATCAGGCTGAACATGTGAAGCCAGTAGAGTCGACACAAGATACCGAAGAGTCTGCTGCCTCCGGCAAAGAAAGTCCTTTAGATCAGTACACCCAAAACCTCAATGCTATGGCTCGCCAGGGCAAGATCGATCCTTTGATTGGTCGTGAGAGTGAGGTTGAGCGGGTTATTCAGGTTCTGTGCCGTCGTCGTAAAAATAATCCCTTGTTAGTAGGTGAGGCAGGCGTTGGTAAGACTGCGATTGCCGAAGGTTTGGCTTGGAGAATTGTGAAGGGCGATGTGCCAGAGATTTTGGCGAACGCAACTGTCTATTCATTGGACATGGGCGCATTGCTGGCGGGAACTAAATACCGTGGTGATTTTGAGCAGCGTTTGAAGAGTGTGCTGAAGTCTTTAAAAGATCATGCACACGGCGTATTGTTTATTGATGAGATTCATACACTGATTGGTGCTGGCGCAGCTTCAGGTGGTACCTTAGATGCCAGCAACTTACTAAAGCCTGCTCTATCTAATGGTTCTCTGAAATGTATTGGTGCAACCACCTTTACTGAGTATCGCGGTATCTTTGAAAAAGATGCTGCCTTATCTCGTCGCTTCCAGAAAGTGGATGTTGTTGAACCAACCGTCGATCAAACTGTACAAATTTTGCGTGGCCTAAAGTCACGGTTTGAAGAGCACCATAGCGTCAAGTACTCTGCTGGGGCTTTGGTAGCTGCCGCTGAACTTTCTTCACGTTACATTAACGATCGTCATCTGCCTGATAAGGCAATTGATGTGATTGATGAGGCTGGCGCAGCACAACGTATTTTGCCCAGATCAAAACAGAAGAAAACGATTGGCCGTCCTGAGATTGAGGAGATTGTTGCCAAGATTGCCCGCATACCGCCTCAATCCGTAACCGTTGACGATCGTAGTAAGTTGCAGACTCTTGATCGAGATATTAAGAGTGTGGTGTTTGGTCAAGATCCCGCCATTGAAGCTTTGGCCAGTGCCATTAAGATGACGCGCGCAGGTCTTGGTAAGGTTGATCGCCCGATAGGCTCTTTCTTATTCTCCGGTCCAACAGGCGTTGGTAAGACAGAGGTAGCAAAGCAATTAGCCTTTATTTTGGGTATTGAGCTTTTGCGTTTTGATATGTCTGAGTACATGGAGCGTCACGCCGTAAGCCGTTTAATTGGCGCCCCTCCTGGATATGTTGGTTTTGATCAGGGTGGCTTATTGACTGAGGCAGTGAATAAAAAACCTCACTGTGTATTGCTCTTGGATGAGATTGAGAAGGCTCATCCAGACATCTTCAATATTCTGTTGCAAGTCATGGATCATGGAACTTTGACTGATAACAATGGCCGTAAGACAGACTTCCGTAATGTCATCATCATCATGACTACCAATGCAGGCGCTGAGGTAATGCAGAAGTCCACCATTGGATTTACCAATGCTCGCGAATCTGGCGATGAAATGGCGGATATCAAGAAATTCTTTACGCCTGAGTTCCGCAATCGTTTGGATGCTATCGTTTCATTCAAGGCGCTCGATGAAACCATCATCATGCGTGTGGTTGATAAGTTCTTGATGCAATTAGAAGAGCAACTGCATGAGAAGAAAGTGGATGCCACCTTTAGTCCAGCTCTACGAGCCCATTTGGCGAAGCATGGATTTGATCCATTAATGGGTGCGCGTCCAATGCAGCGCATTATTCAGGACACCGTTCGTAAGGCCTTGGCTGATGAGTTGCTGTTTGGTAAGCTGGCTCAAGGTGGCCATGTGGATGTGGATATTGACTCTGACGGTAAGGTGAACTTGAGTTTTGATATTCCAAAATTACCAGGCAAAGCTGCCAAGGTTGATGTTGCCCCTGTAGAAGAGATTTAAATCGTTACCATTCTTAATCAAAAGGAAAATATGTCACATCACGATAAATTGCTTGAAGCGTTTGAAACGTATAAAGCTGAGAATGAAAAGTTTCAGGGTAAAGGCATTAAGGCTTCGGCTGCCCGCGCTCGTAAGGCCCTGCAAGAAATTGCTGGATCCTGCAAAGAGCGTCGCAAAGAAATCTCCGCAGAAAAGGAGTCTCGCGAAGGTAATGGGGCTGGCATGTCGCAAGACGCAGCTCGTCATGCCCATATTCGTAAATAAGTTTTACCTAAAAACAAAAGCCACCCTAGTGACACTGGGGTGGCTTTTTTATTGCTTTCCTGATTCTAATTTTACTTAGCTGCGCCCAGTGCTGCCAAAGCCCCCGGCACCGCGACTGCTCTCAGTAAATTCTTCAACGACTTTGAGTTCAACTTGTTGTACGGGCATGACCACTAGTTGAGCAAGGCGCTCCATAGGCTCAAGCTTGAATGGAGTAGACCCGCGGTTCCAAGTGCTCACCATGAGTTGGCCTTGATAGTCAGAATCAATGAGACCAACTAGGTTGCCTAAAACGATGCCGTGCTTATGGCCAAGGCCAGAGCGGGGCAGAATAAATGCGGCATAACGTGGGTCTTCAACATAAATGGCTAGGCCTGTTGGAACGAGTACGGTTTGACCCGGAGCAATTTCAATAGCTTCTTCAATGCAGGCGCGCAAATCTAATCCTGCGCTACCGGGTGTGCCATAAGCCGGTAATTGATCGCGCATACGCTCATCCAGAATTTTGACTTGTAAAGATTGCATGAAATTTCCTAAATTAAATTTTTTTAGCTACCAACTGAATGAGTTGGCGTGCGAGTTGTAATTTTTCTGCTTTGGCAATTTTTTTACTGCCGGCCGCATCGATGACTAACAGTTGATTTAAATCGCTACCAAATGTATCGGGACCAATATTCCCCACAATCATCGGAATGCCTTTGCGTTTCCGTTTTTCGTCAGCATGTTTTTCAAGGTCGGTAGATTCGGCGGCAAATCCGACGCAGTAAGGATGGGGCTTGCCACCCTTAGTTTTTACTGCTTTAGCCACATCCAACAGAATGTCGGGGTTAGCGACAAATTCAATATTGGGTGCTTCTTTGCCATTGCGCTTGATCTTTTCTTTGGCTGGCTTAGCGATACCCCAGTCAGCAACCGCAGCAACCGCGAAAAAGACATCGCAATTTGTAGCTGCTAGCGTTGCTGCATGCATTTCTTTGGCGCTGACGACATTCGTACGAGTAATACGCCCAGTCGCCTCTAGGGGTGTGGGTAAGTCGCATGGACCAGCTACTAAATGGACATCAGCCCCAGCTTCTAGTGCTGCTCTAGCAATAGCAAAGCCCATTTTTCCGGAGCTGTGATTGGTGATACCTCGTACTGGGTCGATTGCCTCGAATGTTGGTCCTGCAGTGATCAGTACTTTTTTACCGAGCAAAGTTTTTTTCTGAAAGAAGGCAATGACTTGTTCTGCAATCCCTACTGGTTCGAGCATTCGACCCATGCCTACTTCGCCACAAGCCTGAAATCCGCTAGCGGGACCCAGTAGCGTGACACCATCTTTACTTAATCGTTCCGCACTTCTTTGGGTCGCAGCATGCTCCCACATTTGCTTATTCATTGCTGGGGCAATGAGTAGAGGGCAGTCTCTAGCGAGACATAGAGTGCTCAATAAATCATCCGCTAATCCTAAAGAAAGCTTTGCCATCAGGTCTGCGCTTCCTGGGGCAATCACAATCGCATCGGCAGCGCGCGAGAGTTCAATATGCGCCATGTTGTTGCCAACACTGTTATCCCACTGGCTAGTAAAAACAGGGTTGCCAGTTAGAGCTTGCATCGTTACTGGGGTGACAAACTGTTGCGCAGCTTCAGTCATCACCACTTGGACCGAAGCACCTTCTTGCATCAGTAATCGAGCAAGCTCAGGTGTCTTATAAGCAGCAATGCCACCAGAGATGCCGAGAACGATTTTTTTATTGATTAAAGATTGCATGGCGCCAGCTTACTGGGATTGAGGGGATTTGCCAAATGACTTGCATAATTCGCTAACAATGATCAGTACGGCCCCTATGCAAATAGCGCTATCAGCCACATTAAAGGCTGGCCAGTGCCAGTTAGCATAGTGCAGGTCAATGAAGTCAACGACGGCGCCATACATCAGACGATCTAAGACATTTCCAGCCGCTCCTCCGAGAATGAGGCTAAGAGCGATGCAAAGTAGCTTCTCATCTTGATGCTTGCGCAACATATAGACGATATAAATACAGGCAAGTAATCCGAGGGCTGTAAAAAACCAGCGTTGCCAACCAGAGCTTTGCGCTAAGAACGAAAACGCAGCGCCAGGATTCAACAGCAATAACCAATTGAAGAAAGGCAGAACGGGTTCCGGAATCCCGAGCTGCAATTGACTCAAGGCTAGCCACTTGCTTACTTGGTCAAGAAGTAGTGTGATGCTGGCCATCGCCAGGCATCGTAAAAACGGAATGTTCTGTTGGCTCATTAGAAATTCGGTTTAAGCAAAGAGTCGATGGTCGCCATCGCCAAAAAGATTGCTAATACAGCGACTGCAGAGATCAGGATGATCCACATTGCCGCCAACATCTTGGGTATGGTGCCAGCAACGACCACATTTCTTGTATTGACTGCCGCGTACTAAGACTTCCAAACCATCATTGCTTAATTCAATATTGGCGCTTGAGGTAATAGTGACAAAGCGTAAGTCATTCTCGAGCGAGTGCAGGATGGCAAAGTCAACATCACCAAGCTTAATGGTGAGCTCGGCCTGGAGGGATGAGCCTACATTGCCTGTTTCACGCTCTACCTCAATAGCCTTAGTTATTTCTGATCGAATCTCGCGAATGCGATTCCATTTGCCAAGTAATTCTTCTGCATTGGCGATTTCTGGGAAAGCGCCAAATTCTTCCATGAAGATGGATTCAGAAAGTTTCTTATTGGCCTCTTGAGGAAGTGACTGCCAAGCCTCTTCAGCGGTAAACGAAAGAAATGGGGATAACCACTTCAAGAGATTGC
Source organism: Polynucleobacter sp. MWH-UH2A (assembly GCF_018687195.1). NCBI lineage: Bacteria > Pseudomonadati > Pseudomonadota > Betaproteobacteria > Burkholderiales > Burkholderiaceae > Polynucleobacter > Polynucleobacter sp. MWH-UH2A. Next base: position 1,686,210 of record NZ_CP061321.1, on the reverse strand, counting down.
GGGTAATGTGAAACAGCGCATTTTGTGCCGCCCTACGATCTGTAGAATCAGGCGCGCTAGTGTAGAGGCGATCTTTAAGGATATCCAAGTAGAAGCCGCCTAAATCCTCTGAGCAGAATGTGAGCATACGTGCGACTGCTGGGTGGAACTCATAAGCCTTGTAATGCGCCTCAATATCACTTTGTAATTGATTGGCTAATGCGACCGCATAGCGGTCAATTTCCAACCATTGATCGGAAGGCATCGCATGCTTGATGGGATCAAAATCCGAGAGATTCGCTAGCAAGAAGCGCAAAGTATTACGAATGCGACGATAGCTTTCAGTCACGCGCTTCAGGATTTCATCGGAGATCGTCATTTCTCCTGAGTAGTCAGTGGAGGCGACCCATAAGCGAATAATTTCCGCACCAAGCTTATCTGCCACTTGTTGTGGGGCGATCACATTGCCTACGGATTTACTCATCTTGCGACCTAGGCCATCAACGGTAAAGCCGTGAGTCAAAAGCGCTTTGTAAGGGGGTTTACCGTCAAGCATTGCGCCAGTGAGCAATGAAGAGTGGAACCAACCACGGTGCTGGTCTGAACCCTCTAGATACAAATCGGCTAAACGACCAGCAGGGGTTTCTGCATCTGCAGTGCGTAGCTCATCGCGATGCGATCCGCGAATGACATGCCAATGCGTTGTGCCTGAATCAAACCAGACATCCAATGTATCGCGATTCTTTTCGTATTGGGCTGCCTCATCGCCGAGTAATTCGGAAACCTCAAGTTGCTGCCAAGCTTCAATGCCACCTTTTTCTACGCGTTTAGCAACTTCTTCAAGCAACTCTACTGTGCGAGGATGTGGGTCACCAGTTTCTTTATGAACAAAGAAGGCCATAGGTACGCCCCATTGACGCTGTCGCGAGAGTGTCCAATCAGGACGATTGGCGATCATGCTATGCAGGCGTTGCTTGCCCCATGCAGGGAAGAAGTCAGTGCCATCTATGCCAGCTAAAGCAGTTTCACGTAAGCTGGCTTTGCCATCTGATGGTTTTTTATCCATGCTCGCAAACCACTGGGATGTAGCACGATAAATAATAGGCGACTTGTGGCGCCAGCAATGCATATAGGAGTGGGTATACGTTTTGTCACGCAATAGGCTTCCTGCTTCACGCATCGCCTCGACAATTTTTGGATTTGCTTTCCAAATATATTCGTTAGCGAAGAGTGGTAACCAAGATGCATACACACCATTTCCCATTACGGGGTTCAAGATGTCTTTGTCTACAAGCCCATTTGCTTTGCATGACTTAAAGTCTTCTTCGCCATAGGCTGGGGCGGAGTGAACAATTCCTGTGCCAGTATCCAGCGTGACATATTCAGCAACATAGATCGGCGATAGACGTTTGTAGCCTTCGTGTAAAGAAGCGAGAGGGTGCCAGAAAGAAATGTTTGCGAGCTTCTCACCAAGGCAGGTTGCAATCACTTTGCCTTCAAGACCGTAGTCTTGTAGACAGGTTTCAACACGATCTTTTGCAAGAATCAACAGCTTGTCGCCTACATCAACTAAAGCATAGGCTAACTCGGGGTGAACGTTCATTGCTTGGTTAGCAGGAATAGTCCAAGGAGTTGTTGTCCAGATCACAATCTGACCTGGCTTGTTAGGCAATTCGGCAAGGCCAAAGGCCTTAGCGAGTTGTGGGCACTGCGCATCATCAAATGCAAAACCTACATCGACTGTGGGATCAGTTTTATCTTGGTATTCCACTTCGGCTTCTGCAAGCGCAGAGCCACAATCAAAACACCAGTTCACTGGTTTTAAGCCACGGAAGACATAGCCCTTTTCCCAAATCTTGCCGAGCGCACGAATTTCATCGGCCTCGTTGCGGTAATTCATGGTGAGATAGGGGTTATTCCAATCGCCCAAGACGCCTAATCGCTCAAAATCTTTCTTCTGCTTGTCTACCTGCACTTGCGCATAGGCACGGGCTTTAGCCTGTACTTCAGCTGTGGGCAGATTCTTGCCAAACTGTTTCTCAATTTGAATCTCGATTGGCATTCCGTGGCAATCCCAGCCTGGTACGTATGCGGAATCGAATCCCATCAACCAGCGGGATTTCACAATCATGTCTTTCAGAATCTTATTCACCGCATGGCCAATGTGAATATCACCATTGGCGTAAGGAGGACCATCATGCAAGATGAATTTAGTTTGACCGGCATGCGCCGCACGAATCTTTTCGTAGAGCTTATTTTTTTGCCATTGAGCAACCCATTGCGGCTCGCGTTTTGCTAGATCGCCCCGCATAGGAAATGCGGTATCTAGCAGGTTGACTGGATAGGTATTTTCTTTTTCAGACATAAGATTTTTTCTGGAAATAATTTCTGGCTACTTTTGCATCTTGTGCAATGGCATTAGTGAGTGTATCGAGGTCATCATATTTTTCCTCGTCACGAATTTTTTCTAAGAGTTCAACGGTAATGATTTTTCCGTAAACATCTTGTTGGTAATCAAAGATGTGGGTCTCAAGTAACACGCGACCCTCATCTTCTACTGTAGGTCGAACACCCAGGCTAGCTACGGCTGGCAAGGCTTCGCCACCGAGACCTAGCACCTGTGCAGTAAAGATGCCGGTTGTGGCAGGCTTGCGATGATGCAAGTGATTTGCTACCGCTAAATTTAAAGTGGGGAATCCCAACTTGCGACCAAGCTTTTGCCCATGAATAACATGCCCAGAAATAGCATAAGGACGTCCCAATAATTTTTCTGCTTGCTTCATATCGCCATTAGCAAGAGCTGAGCGTAATGCTGAACTCGAAATGCGTTCACCATCTTCTAAAATCGTTTGAATGCTAGAGACTTCAAAGCCATATTTTTCGCCAGCTGCTTTAAGGCTTGCAAAATTTCCGGCGCGCTTGGCGCCATAGCAAAAGTCATCACCAATCAAAATCCATTTGGTATTGAGTCGTTTGACAATAATCTCTGAAACAAATTCTTCCGGCGAAAGACGAGCGAATGCTGAGTTGAAGTGCTCTACAACCACTCGATCAATACCCAGATCTGCAAGAGCAGCCAATTTGTCGCGCAGATTCAGAATTCGGGGTGGCGCTTCCTTGGGGGAGAAAAATTCCTTGGGATGGGGCTCAAAGGTCAGGACACAGCTGGTCAAATCCCTTTCGCGGGCGCCGGCAACCAACTGCTTGAGCAGGGCGTGATGACCCCTGTGCACGCCATCGAAATTTCCGATGGTTAGGGCACAAGCAGGTCCTGCGGAAAACGGGGTCGAGCCACGGAATACGTTCACAAAATCGCTTTCAGGGTAGCCATCAATTATATTGTGGGCATGCTTTCTATCGTTACCTTAATCTCCGGCCGCGGATCTAATTTCGAGGCCATCGTTAAAACAGCTCAAAAAGAGCAATGGCCAGTCAAATTTGCAGGGGTCATAGCGAATCACTCCGCAGCTAAGGGCCTTGATTTTGCTCGCTCGCAGGGCATTCCAGCCTTTGCAATCGAGCATAAAGAGCACGCCACCCGAGAATCCTTTGATGCTGCTCTGATCCAGAAAATTGATGAGCTTGGAGCTGATTTGGTGGTCTTAGCCGGTTTTATGCGGATTTTGACCCCGAGTTTTATTCGTCATTTTGAGGGTCGTTTGATCAATATCCACCCAGCCCTTTTGCCAGCCTTCCCAGGCTTACATACCCATGAGCGCGCCTTAGAGGCGGGGGTTAAGGAGCATGGGGCTACAGTGCATTTTGTGACCGATGGTGTCGATGAGGGACCAATTATTTGCCAGGCCTCTGTGCCAGTCCTCGCAGGTGATGATGCCGATACACTCGCTGCTCGAGTTTTGAAGGCGGAACATCAGATTTATCCTCGAGCCGTAAAATGGTTTCTTGACGGACGATTGCGCATTGAAGGTAATCAAGTGAAGTTACAACCCCCAGAATCGCAATTATTTAAATTATGAGCGCAGAACGTTCGAATCCAAAATCCAATAAGCGCTTAGGTCCGCAAAAAAGTTATGCGGCTAAATCAAAAGATCCATTGCGTCGTCCTGAGCGACGAAATGCTAGTGGCAACTTGATTGCACCTGAAGGTCAGAAAAATTTCTCGAACGCAAAAGCCTTGCCTCAGCATGCGATTCATTTGGAGCGCTTGCTTCTAGAATTACTGCAGTTTGATCAACCTGCTGATCGAGTCGTTAGTCGTTATTTTCGATCTGAGCCAAAGCTCGGTAATCGTGATCGCGCATTAATCGCAGAGAGTGCATTTGCTATTTTGCGTCGTAAAAATGAGTTCTCACAATTTGCCTCCAGTGGTGAGGGTTCTCAGGCTAGACGCTTAGCCCTATTGGGTTTGCTGTCCGCTCTTTCTGAAGGCGGGCTTGGCTCTGGTAATCGTGCGGAGAGCGCGATTGCGGACTTAGCGCATGTTCTTAAGCCTGGTGAGTATGAATGGTTGCAACGGATTTCAACGGTAGATCCAAGTTCTTTAAATCCCCTTGTACGCAACAATTTGCCTGAGTGGTTATGGGATGCTCTCGGAAAATATCCGGGTGAGGAAGAGCGTGAAACATTAGCGAAATCACTCATGCAGCCCGCTTCATTAGATTTACGTGCGAACACGATGAAGACCAATCGCGAAGAATTGCTTGCGCAGATGAATGCATTAGGCGGTCGTTATCAAGCCACTCCAACTCCGTTTGCACCAGATGGTGTGCGCATTATGGGTAAACCCGCTTTGCAAAACACTGCAGGTTTTAAAGCGGGCATGTTTGAAGTGCAAGATGAAGGCAGTCAATTGTTGGCTTATTTGCTGGCTCCAAAACGTGGCGAGATGGTTGTCGATTTTTGTGCAGGCGCCGGTGGCAAGACATTGGCAATTGGCGCGTTGATGAGATCTACAGGTCGCCTATATGCATTTGATACATCTGAGCGGCGCTTGGCCAATCTCAAACCTAGGCAGGCTCGCAGCGGCCTTTCTAATGTACATCCTGTGTGGATTGATTCTGAGAATGATGCCAAGATCAAACGTTTGGCTGGCAAGATTGATCGCGTTCTAGTTGATGCCCCTTGTAGCGGTATGGGTACCTTGCGCCGTAATCCTGACCTGAAGTGGCGCCAAACCCCAGAGGGTGTTGCGGAATTGAATCAAAAACAGGCCAGTATTTTGAATTCAGCAGCCCGTCTGTTAAAGCCGGGTGGTCGCTTGGTATACGCCACTTGCAGCCTATTACCCCAAGAAAATCAAGGAGTTGCAGAAGATTTCCTCAAGAATCACCCTGATTTTGAGGTGGTTCCAGCAGCTGAAGTTCTCAAGCCATTGTTTCCAAAGGAAAAATTACTATTGGGCTGTTCTACAGAAAATCCTTGGTGGCAACTGTGGCCCCATATTCACGGCACAGATGGCTTTTTTGGGGCTGTTTTTCAGAAAAAGAGCGTTAAATCTGAAAACCCAGAAATACTAAAATCTAAGAATTAACGAAAGATAGGTCAAAAAAAGCCTGAAAAGCGTTAAAATGAAAGCTGATACTTAAAGGACACGCTTTTGAATACCGTTTCAAGCTCAGGTTTTGATTTATTCCTTCATTGGTTGGCCAATGGATATTTAGATTGGTCTTGGTGGCAGATCACCCTGTTCACATTGGTTGCCACCCACATCACGATTGCTGCCGTAACCATCTTTTTGCATCGTTGTCAGGCGCACCGTGCCCTCGACCTGCACCCGATTGTTTCTCATTTCTTCCGTTTTTGGCTTTGGCTCACCACCGGCATGGTGACCAAGGAGTGGGCCTCGATTCATCGTAAGCACCATGCTAAATGCGAAACCGTTGATGACCCTCATAGTCCACAAGTTTTAGGCATTGGCACTGTTCTCTCACGCGGCGCAGAGCTTTATAAAAAAGAAGCTAAGAATCAAGAGACGATGGAGAAGTTTGGTCATGGCACCCCGGATGATTGGCTGGAGCGCAATATTTACTCTAAGTTTTCATGGCAGGGCGTTGCCATCATGCTCATCATTGATGTGTTTTTATTTGGCGCAGTCGGCTTAACCGTTTGGGCTGTGCAAATGCTGTGGATTCCAATCACTGCCGCTGGTGTCATTAACGGTATTGGCCACTACTGGGGTTATCGCAACTTTGATTGCGAAGATGCTTCTACCAATATTTTCCCTTGGGGTATTTTGATTGGTGGTGAAGAGTTGCATAACAACCATCACACCTTTGCTACCAGCGCCAAGCTTTCCAACAAGTGGTATGAATTTGATATTGGTTGGTTGTATATTCAAATGATGAGTGCGGTTGGTTTAGCGACCGTGAAGAAGACGCCACCAAAACCGGTATTAAGAGACTTGCGTCCTGCAGATCAAAATACGCTAGAAGCGATCATTGCCAATCGTTATGAAATTATGGCGCGTTACAGCAAGACATTGCGTAATTTCTTTAGCAATGAAGTGCAACATATGCAGGTACTGGCAACCCATTTAAGCGATGCTCGTACTTGGCTGGTTAAAGATGAGTCCCGCTTAAGCGAAGAAGAGAAAGCCAAGCTAGAAGAGCTAATGGCCAGTAATGCTCAGCTTCGTAAGATGATCGAAATGCGTCGTGATCTTCAGGCTATCTGGGGTCGCTCAACGGCAACACGTGAACAACTGGTGTCGCAATTACATGTATGGTGTCAGCGCGCTGAAGATAGTGGCTTAGCAAGCTTACGAGAATTTTCTTTGAGATTGCGTCGTTACGCCTAAGCAATCAAAAGACAAATCAAACCATCTAATATGGATAATAAAAAACCCGCTTAGTAGCGGGTTTTTTATTTACTTCAAGTAATGATCAGTGTCGATTACTTGAGTTTTGTTTCTTTATAAGCAACGTGCTTGCGAATGGTTGGATCAAATTTCATAATCTCCATTTTCTCAGGCTTAGTACGCTTGTTTTTTGAAGTTGTATAGAAGTGACCAGTACCAGCTGATGACTCTAATTTGATTTTTTCTCTGCCGCCTTTAGCCATTTGTGCGCTCCTTAAATTTCGCCACGTGCACGGAGATCAGACAAAACAGCATCGATGCCATTTTTGTCGATAACGCGCAAACCAGCGTTGGTTAAGCGCAAGCTAACCCAACGGTTTTCAGATTCAACCCAGAAACGACGGTTTTGCAAATTCGGCAAAAAGCGACGCTTCGTTTTATTGTTTGCATGGGATACATTGTTGCCAACCATCGGCTTTTTCCCAGTGACTTGGCAAACTTTTGCCATGACTAACTCCATTAATTGCGAAAAAGAAAGATTGTATCAGCCAAAGCCTATTTTGGGCTAGTCCCATGTGGCTTTCGGAGGTGCTCTGTGGGGTCAAAATGGCGTGAAAATACCCCTAAAATCCTGACATTCTGCAATTATGTTAGTAAACACTATGAATTTTATTCAATATCCATAAGGCCACTCTCTGAGAAGGAGAAAAAACCGCCATTACTCACGATGCAGTGGTCAAGTAGTGGGATATCCACCAGTTGCAAGGCCTTCCTGAGGGTCTGCGTCAATTCTTGATCTGCTTTGCTGGGCAGCGGTTTGCCACTCGGATGGTTGTGGGCAACGATCAGGGCGCTGGCATTTCTGGAAAGGGCCTCTTTTAGGATTTCTCGGGGGTATACCGCCGTATGGGTAATTGAGCCCCGAAATAGCTCTTGGCACTCAATCAGGTGCAAGCCTGAGTCTAAGTAGAGACAAAGAAAAACTTCATGTGGCAGACCCCCAATTTTGGCCTGTAAAAACTCTTTGACGCGACCTGGGGAAGAAAAGATCGAGCGCTGGGCAAGGTCATCCTCAAGGCTGCGCTTGACCAGCTCATAGGCTGCTTGAATCTGACTCCACTTGGAAAGCCCCATTCCATGAATGCGGGTAAATTCGGCGGGGTTGCTAGCGAGAAGGCGGGGTAGGCTACCAAAGTGATGCAAGAGATCGTTTGCTAGGGTGACGGCATTTTTGCCCTTAACGCCAACCCGTAAAAATATCGCAAGCAATTCTGCATCAGTGAGGCATTTGGCACCATGGAGGCGAAGCTTTTCTCGGGGTTGTTCATTTTTGGGCCATTGGGGTATTGAAGAGTGCACTCCCGGCGCAGGGCTAGATACAATCACCTTATGACTAAGCTTACTGTTTTGCCCAACTCCTATTTGACTCTGAACTACCGGCTGACCTTGCCCAATGGGGAGGATTACATCAATACGTTTGTTGATCGCCCTGCGACGGTTCTGATGGGTTCTGGACAATTTGCGCCTTGCTTTGAAAAGGTGTTGTTGGGACTGGGTGTTGGTGACAAGAAGAGCGCTTTACTTTCGCCAGATGAAAGTTTTGGCGATCGCAAAGAAGATTTGGTGCAGTGGGTTTCATTGAAGGCGCTGAAAGAAGGGCGCGATGATGATGTGGAATTTAATCCGGGTGATGTGATTGAATTCAACGCTCCTGGCGGCGCTCAATATGCGGGTGTTTTGCAATCGATTGATGACGAAGGTGCATGGTTTGATTTCAACCATCCTTTGGCTGGCAGAGAAGTTACGTTTGAAGCGCAGATTGTCGCTATTCTTTAAAGCAATATGAGTGAATCTGATCACGCAGAAATTTTGATGGCACAACCCCGTGGATTTTGTGCGGGCGTTGATCGCGCTATCAATATTGTGAACGAAGCTTTGGTGCGTTTTGGTGCTCCGATTTATGTGCGCCATGAAATTGTTCATAACGCTTATGTAGTAAACGAATTGCGCGAGAAAGGCGCAGTGTTCGTGGATGAATTGCATGAAGTACCTAAGGGTGGAATCGTCGTGTTTAGTGCGCACGGCGTGTCCCAGGAGGTGCGTAAAGACGCTGAACAGCGTGGCTTGCAGGTGTATGACGCGACCTGCCCTTTGGTCACGAAAGTCCATCTTGAAGTGGTCAAGATGTGTAAAGAGGGCTTTACGGTATTGATGATTGGTCATGCGGGTCATCCAGAGGTGGAAGGCACCATGGGCCAAGTGAAGGAAGGCATTTTCTTAATTGAAAAGATTGGTGATGTAGAGAAGCTGCCTTTTCCAAGCAATGAAAAAATGGCATTCGTAACGCAAACGACATTGTCAGTTGATGAGACCAAAGAAATAGTTGAAGCGCTCACAAAAAAATTCCCCGATATTGTTCAGCCCCGTAAGCAAGATATTTGTTACGCCACTCAGAATCGTCAAGACGCTGTGAAATTTATGGCGCCGCAAGTCGAGGTTGTTATTGTGGTGGGTAGCGCGACAAGTTCGAACTCCAATCGTCTGCGTGAACTATCGGAAAAGTTAGGCGTACCGTCCTACATGGTTGATGCACCAGAGCAGTTGAAGCCAGAATGGTTTGCAGGTAAAAAGCGGGTGGGTTTAACGGCGGGCGCATCTGCCCCTGAGAGCCTTGCTCAATCCATTGTGTCTCGTATTCAAGAATTTGGCCCCAGAAGTGTTCGCCCTTTAGCGGGTGTTGTCGAAGACGTTACTTTTTCTTTACCTAAAAATTTAGTTGATTGAAGTTTGATTCATAACAGAGGAGCTGTAGATGATTAATTCCAATGCATCAAAAGTGAATTTTATGAAGAGTGCGATTGCCTTGTCGGTAGCCGCATTAATTTTGACCGCTTGTGGAAAGGGTGGCGATAAGGCTGCTGCCGTTCCTGCTGATGGGATTGAAGTCAAGATTGGACATGTAGCCCCATTAACGGGGCCGATTGCTCACTTGGGCAAAGATAATGAAAACGGTGCACGCTTAGCCCTTGAAGAAATTAATAAAGCCGGTTTAACGATTGATGGCAAAAAGGTAGTTTTGACTTTGGTTCCTGAGGATGATGCTGAAGATCCAAAAACCGCCACACAGGTCGCCCAAAAATTAGTTGATGCAAAAGTAGTTGGTGTTGTGGGGCACTTAAATTCTGGTACGAGCATTCCAGCATCGAAGATCTATAGCGATGCAGGCATTACCCAAATTTCTCCATCTTCAACCAATCCCGATTACACCAAACAAGGCTTCAAGACAACCTATCGTCTAGTGGCGACTGATGCGCAGCAAGGCCCTGCTTTAGCTAATTACGTTGCAAATACTTTAAAAGCAAAAACAGTTGCGATTATTGATGACTCAACTCAGTACGGCAAAGGTCTTGCTGATGAGTTTGAGAAGACTGTCAAGGCAGCAGGCGTAAAAGTAGTAACTCGCGAAGCAAGCAACAATAAAGCAACTGACTTCAAGGCTATTCTGACCAAGGTAAAAGGTAGCAAGCCTGATGTCATTATGTATGGTGGTATGGATGCCACTGGTGGTCCTTTGGCTAAGCAAGCTACTGAGCTAGGCATTAAGGCGAAGATTGTTGGTGGCGACGGTATGTGCACTGAAAAACTCATTGAGCTTGCTGGCGAAGCAGTTGTGAATGTCACTTGCTCAGAAGCGGGTAAAGCCCTTTCTAAGATGGCTCAAGGCGCAGACTTCCAAAAGCGTTACAAAGAGCGCTTTAATTCTGATGTCCAAATTTATGCGCCATTTACCTACGATGCGGTTTATGTGTTGGTCGATTCTATGAAGCGTGCTAACTCAACTGATCCAGCAAAGATTTTGTTGGCCATGCCTGACACTAAGATGAATGGCTTGGTTGGCAATATTGCATTTGATAGCAAAGGCGATATGAAGGAAGGCGTGATTACCTTGTACGACTTCAAAGACAAAAAGAAAACAGTTCTTGACGTCATCAATATGTAAGAAGTCTTAAAAGAGCGCCGCATTCGGCGCTCTTTTCATCAGAATTAAGTAATGGATATTTTTCTTCAACAAATCATCAATGGCTTGGTGCTGGGTAGCATCTATGCCTTGATCGCCTTGGGTTACACCATGGTGTACGGCGTGTTGGGGATTATTAATTTTGCGCATGGCGAAGTGTTGATGATTGGCGCCATGGTGTCCTTGTCATTGCTACGTCTTATCTTGGGCCTCACAAGTGATTTGCCGGGTTGGTTAACCTTGCTAATTGTTTTGCCTGTGACGATGGCGGTTTGTGCTGGCTTGAGTTATTGGATTGAGCGGATCGCCTATCGTCCTTTGCGTAATGCGCCACGATTAGCGCCGCTGATTTCGGCAATTGGTATGTCGATACTCTTGCAAACGCTGGCGATGTTGATTTGGTCGCGCAATCCAATGACCTATCCGCAGTTACTTCCATCCACTCCAATTGAGTTGGGAACTACAGGCGCAACCATTACAGGAAAAGAGATTGTCATCATTCTTGTTGCTATAGCGGTGATGTGCGGATTACTGTTTCTGGTTGAAAAAACTAAATTGGGAAGAGCAATGCGTGCAACCGCTGAGCAAACGCAAATTGCTTCTTTGATGGGCGTGAACCCCAATCGCGTGATTTCTGTAACGTTTATGTTGGGTGGTGCGCTTGCAGGCTTAGCTGGCGTGATGATTGCCAGCAATTATGGCAATGTGCATTTCTATATGGGATTTATTCCCGGCCTCAAAGCATTTACTGCGGCCGTGTTGGGTGGCATCGGGAATCTACAGGGCGCCATGTTGGGTGGTCTCCTATTAGGTTTAATTGAGTCATTGGGCGCTGGCTATATTGGTGAGCTCACTGGCGGAGTCTTTGGTTCCAACTACCAAGATATTTTTGCCTTCTTAGTGTTGATTTTGGTGTTGGTGTTGCGTCCCACTGGTTTATTGGGCGAGAAAGTTTCTGATCGTGCTTAAGAAGCTTGTACAGAATCATCTCAGTCGCAATGCCTATCTTGGCTTGGGCGTAATTGCACTTGTTTTATTGCCATGGATCGTGGGTGCCGGTGGCGGTAACTATTGGGTGAGAGTTCTAGATTTTGCTCTGCTCTATATCGTTCTGGCTTTGGGTCTGAATGTCGTTGTTGGATTTGCTGGCCTTTTAGATTTGGGTTACATCGCTTTTTATGCTCTTGGCGCTTATAGCTACGCTTTGCTTGCTTCTCCACACTTGCCAAATCATTTTGAAACTATTGCCGCTGCGTTTCCATGGGGTCTGCATTTTTCGCCTTGGATGGTGGCGATGTTTTCAATTGCGCTAGCAGCGCTCTTTGGGATTGTGCTGGGTTTGCCTACATTGCAATTACGCGGCGATTATTTGGCGATTGTGACTTTAGGTTTCGGTGAAATCATTCGTATTTTTATGAACAACCTAGATCGCCCTTTAAATCTAACCAATGGACCAAAAGGCATTACGGCGATTGATCCCCTGCAGGTGTTTGGTGTCACCTTTACCAAGCCATTGGATTTGGGGTTTATTCAAATCCCAGGTTTGTATTTGGTGTTTTACCTTTTTCTAATCTTGGCGGTTCTAGTCACCATTGTTTGTTTGCATTTGCAAAACTCTCGAATTGGCCGTGCGTGGGTTGCTATTCGTGAAGATGAGATCGCAGCCAAAGCAATGGGTATCAATACCCGCAATATGAAGTTACTGGCATTCGCGATTGGCGCTTCTTTCGCTGGTGTGGCAGGCGTGCTCTTCTCCGCTTTTCAGGGATTTGTATCGCCAGAATCATTTACCTTATGGGAGTCCATTGTTGTATTGGCCATGGTGGTGCTCGGAGGCATTGGTCATATCCCTGGTGTGATCTTAGGCGCAATTGTGTTGGCAGTATTTCCTGAGGTGTTGCGTGGGGTTGCTGAGCCTGTACAGAAAATGTTATTTGGTCATGTGATCGTTGATGTGGAAGTGATTCGACAACTGATCTACGGCCTTGCTCTAATTTTGATCATGCTTTATCGACCCGGTGGAATCTGGCAGAAGCGGGGTAACCAATAATGGCTGCCCATTTGTTATTAGATGTTACTGACGTCTCTAAGCGTTTTGGTGGTGTGCAGGCACTCGATTCTGTTGGCTTACAAGTTCCTCACGGCGCAATTGTCGGTTTGATTGGACCCAACGGCGCAGGTAAGACTACGTTCTTTAACGTCATTACTGGCCTTTATCCTGCCGATTCCGGAATTTTCTTATTTGATAGAGCCTCTTATTTCCCAGAGTCGGTATCGCAAGTCACGAAATCTGGATTGGCAAGAACTTTTCAAAACATTCGCTTATTTGGCGAGATGACCGTCCTCGAGAATGTGATGGTGGGTTGCCATTGTCGATCTAAGGCGGGATTGCTTGGTGCTATTTTTCGCCTTCCTTCCACTCAACGTGAAGAGCGTTCAATCAAAGAGAAGTCCCTTCAACTGCTGGCGTATGTTGGGTTGAGCGACTACGCAGATATGCAAGCACGCAATCTTTCTTATGGGCATCAACGACGTTTAGAGATTGCTCGAGCATTAGCAACCGAACCAAAACTATTGGCATTGGATGAACCAGCGGCTGGTATGAATGCCACCGAAAAGCTAGAACTACGCGAGTTGCTATTACGTATCCGCGCTGATGGAAAAACCATTCTGCTGATTGAGCATGATGTGAGTTTAGTGATGGGTATTTGTGATCACCTTACGGTGCTCGATTACGGGAAGGTAATTGCCTCGGGTAAGCCGGCTGATGTGCGCGAACACCCCGAAGTGATTAGGGCCTATCTTGGTCAGGGGGCTGTGTAATGAGTGCACTGCTCAGAGTCGAAGATTTGAAGGTAGCCTACGGCGGCATTAATGCGGTTAAGGGTATCGATCTGCATGTTAATCAAGGCGAGCTCGTTGCTTTAATTGGTGCTAATGGCGCTGGCAAAAGTTCTAGTCTTAAAGCCATCGCTGGTTTATTGACTCCAGCGGCAGGCGTTATCCAATTTGCCAACCAGCAAGCCAATGGACAGCCCGCTTATGAATTGGCTCGATTAGGTCTTGGTTTAGTGCCAGAAGGGCGCGGCGTATTCAAGCGCATGACGATCCTAGAAAATTTGCAGATGGGCGCTTTTTTGAAGAGCGACGCCAAAGCAATTGAGCGAAAACTCGAAGAGGTCTTCCAATATTTCCCAAGATTGAAAGAAAGACTCTCTCAATTGGCGGGAACGCTTTCTGGCGGCGAGCAGCAAATGGTGGCAATGGGTAGGGCAATGATGGCTGAGCCAAAATTATTGTTGCTCGATGAGCCTTCAATGGGTCTATCCCCCATCATGGTTGAAACAATCTTTGATGTCGTTCGCAATCTCTCTAAGAATGGGATGACCATTTTGTTGGTAGAGCAAAACGCACGTCTTACCTTGCAAATCGCCGATCGGGCTTATGTGATGGAAAGCGGGCTGATCACCCTCGCTGGGCCTGGATCAGAATTGCTTCAAGATCCAAGGGTGCGCACTGCCTATTTAGGTGAATAAGCGGCTATTCAGTAGCTACTAATTAGCTACTAAGCAGTTTCTTTAAGAAGTTCGCGCAAGATATTGCACATTTGCAATATCTCATCATTGCTTACATTGAGTGCCGGCATAAAGCGCAACAAGTTTGGTCTTGGCGAATTGATTAATAGACCTTCAGGACTGCGATCACGAGCTAGATCGACTAGTTTTCCACCAATATCTTTACCCAGCATTAGCGCGCGCAATAATCCTTCACCACGCTCGCCTTCTAAACCAAACTCTGCGGAGAGTTTAAGAAGCTCAGATTTCAGGAGCTCACCTTTTGTTTTAACGCTATCTAAAAATCCTGGGGCAAGTAATTGCTCAATCACGCTAATACCAACCGCAGTCATGAGTGGATTGCCATTGTAGGTGCCGCCTTGATCTCCAGGAACAAAGCAGGCTACTGCATCAGTTGTCATGAGTGCCGCAAGGGGAACGCCACCACCAATGCCTTTACCTAAGGTCATGATGTCTGGTTCGATACCAAATTGTTGATAGGCAAATAAAGTGCCCGTACGGCCACAGCCTACTTGCACTTCATCCACAATCAACAGAATATTGTTTTCTTTGGTGAATTTGCGCAATGCTTGCATAAATTCTTTAGTGGCTGGAATCACGCCGCCTTCGCCTTGTACGGGCTCAAGCATGATTGCGACAGTTTTATCTGTGACTAATTTTTTAACCGAATCCAAATCGTTAAGATCTGCTTTTGGAAAACCTGGCACTTGAGGAGCAAACATCGTATCCCAACCTGGTTTTCCTGAAGCACTCATAGTCGCCAAAGTGCGGCCATGAAAGCTGTGATCGAAAGTGATGATTTCAAAGGCGCCATTTTTATTGAGTTGACCCCATTTGCGGGCTAACTTGATTGCGCCTTCATTCGCTTCTGCACCGCTGTTTGCAAAAAAGACTTTGTTAAAGCAGCTATTGGCTGTTAGCAAATTCGATAAACCAATCATCGGCTCGTTGTAAAACGCGGGGCTTGGATTGATCAGTTTCTTTGCTTGGGTATTGAGCGCAGCAATCATGCCGGGGTTGCCATGACCTAAACAATTGACCGCCCAGCCTTGCAAGAAATCTAAATAGCGCTTGCCATTGTTATCAGTTAACCAAGAGCCATCTCCTTCAACCATGATCACGTCTGGACGTTGGGTGATAAACATCACTGAATGGGTATCGATAGGGGCGGGTGTGTTCATACAAATAAGGGTAAGAAGTGGGATTGCTAAAGCTGATCAGGTTTCTATTATCTAACTTTATTAAGACTGCTCGGTGATTAAATCAGCAGTGCTTGTGAAGGAGTCGGCAAAAAACTCCTCCTCGGGTAGTTGGCATTGCGCAGAAAAGTCGGTTCTAGCGGCGCTCACCATCACAGGGGCTCCACAAGCGTAAACCTGAAAGTCCTTAAGACTTGGGTGGTCTTGCATTACCGCTTGATGGACAAATCCAGTGCGGCCCTGCCAAGTATCCTCAGGGAGGCTATCCGAGATCACGGGAATATATTGAAAATTAGGAATGTCTTTTTCCCAGGCTTTGCAAAGATCACTCAGGTAGAGGTCGCTTGGGCGACGTCCGCCCCAATACAGATAAATAGGCCTTGCGATCTTCTTGGCTTGCATCTGTTCAATGATGGATTTAATCGGTGCAAAGCCAGTGCCTGCAGCTAAAAAGATAATCGGTTTCTTAGAGTCTTCTCTCAAGAAAAAGCTGCCCAAAGGCCCTTCAAATCGGAGGATATCTTTTTCTTTTAAGGCGGGATTAGCCACTCCAAATACAAAATCAGTGAACACACCGCCGGGCAGGTGACGAATATGAAGCTCTAATGGACCTTCTTGATCAGGGGGTGTGGCAATCGAATACGCGCGACGTTGACCATCTTTTAATAAGAATTCAATATATTGACCTGCCAGGAACTGGAAGCGCTCTGCTGCAGGTAGTTGCAGTTTCAGAATGGCAACATCACTACTCGGTTTGCTAATCGTGTTGACGCGGCAGGGTACTTTACGGATAGCAATATCCCCGGCGCCTTGAACTTCACGCGCTACGATGAGTAAATCAGATTGGGGATGTGAGCAACAAAATAGGATGCCACCAGCGGTTTCATCGGCCTTGCTGAGGGCGCTTTCACTATGTTGGCCATGACTTACCTTGCCTTCGACCACTTTTCCTTTGCAGGATCCGCAGGCGCCGTTTTTACAACCATAGGGCAAATTGATGCCTTGACGTAATGCGGCCTCCAAGAGAGTTTCATCTTGGGTAACAGTAAATTGTTTGCCGCTCGTTTTGAGCGTGACTTGGTAAGACACTCTCATTCCTTTCAATAAATCGTTACGATGTTACTTATGCGTACTTTTGGTAAACCTTCAATCCTGATTATTGGCTGTGGCGATATAGGCCTTCGGGTGGCAAAACAGCTTTCAACCAGCCATCGGGTTTTTGCTCTGACTTCTTCACAACATCGTTTTCAGGAGTTACGAGAGGTTGGCGCGACACCGATTTTAGGAAATCTGGATGAACCAGAGTCTTTGTGGCGACTGGCGAGCTTAGCTCAAACCGTCATTCATTTAGCCCCACCCCAAAATCAAGGAAGTCGTGATTATCGAACCCGTAACCTGCTCAGAATTTTAGCCCAAGGGTCTTCGGCCGTCAGGCGGCTGATCTATATCAGCACTACCGGCGTATATGGCGACCACCGGGGCGCTAAAGTTAGCGAGTTGACTCCAGTAAGCCCGCGGAGTGAACGAGCGCAGAGGAGGGTGGATGCAGAGCGAATGCTCCGTTTGTGGGGCCCCGCTCACGGAGTGGCCATCACTATTTTGCGAGTGCCCGGTATCTATGCTGCCGATCGATTACCCATTGAGCGCTTGCAATCACAGACCCCTGCATTATTGCCAGAGGAGGATGCCTATTCCAATCATATTCATAGCGATGATTTAGCACGCTTAGTTTGTGCGGCCGTTTATCACGGCAAGCCACAAAGAGTGATTAATGCATGTGATGGCAATGAAACCAAAATGGGTGATTACTTTGATGAAGTGGCAGATGCTTTTGGCCTAGCCAGAGCGCCAAGAATGCCGGCGAAACAATTGCAAGAAATTGTCAGCCCGATGTTGTGGTCTTTTATGCGGGAATCGAGACGCGTGACCAATGCACGCTTATCAGAATTAAAAACGCCGCTACGTTATCCGAGCGTAGCGGATTTTCTAAAGACTATTTCCAAGAATCCTTGAGGCCAACCGTACGGTTGAATACCAGCTTCCCTGGTTTGGAGTCTGTTTTATCGACAATAAAGTAGCCATGACGTTCGAATTGGAAGCGATCTTCTGCTTGAGCATCTTTCATGCAAGGCTCTAAGTAAGCCGTAATGGTTTCTTTGGAATTTGGATTAATGGCATCCAAGAAATTCTTATCACCACTATCGGGATGGGGATCTGTGAAGAGATGATCGTAGAGGCGAACCTCTGCTGGAATGGCTTCCGCAGTGCTGATCCAATGAATATTGCCCTTGACCTTGTAATTATTTGACCCCGGTGTGCCACTCTTACTATCAGGGAAATGTGTGACATTGACTTGAGTGACATTGCCTTGAGCGTCGGTTTCAAAGCCAGTGCACTCTACTACGAAGCCATGGCGTAAGCGCACACGACTGCCGGGTTGATCACCAATCGGCGGATAGAGCCTAAAGAATCCTTTTATAGGCTCTTTCATAAAGTCATCCGCCTCAATCCATAACTCGCGCGTGAAATGAAACTCACGATTACCCCACTCTGGGTGTTGTGGATGACGTGGAGCAGCGCATGGCTCTTTGGCATTTGCATCAAAGTTCTCAACTACCAACTTCAATGGCTTGAGAACCGCAGTAGCACGGGGTGCCCTGACTTCTAGATCATCACGTAAAGCTTGATCTAGGGTGCTCATATCAATCCAGCTGTCTGCTTTAGATACGCCAATGCGTTCACAGAACAGACGAATACTTTCGGGTGTGTAACCGCGACGACGAATACCAACAATCGTTGGCATACGAGGATCATCCCAGCCCTCAACATGCTTTTCTTCAACGAGTTGCAATAACTTCCGCTTGCTGGTGATGGTGTAGGTGAGATTTAGGCGAGCAAACTCGTACTGGTGCGGTACGGGGTCATTAAAGACACCCAATTCTTTTAGAGAATTGACGATCCAGTCATAGAGTGGGCGATTGTTCTCAAACTCCAAGGTGCAAATGGAGTGAGAAACATTCTCTAGTGCATCAGAGATGCAATGCGTGAAGTCATATAAGGGGTAGATACACCATTTACTGCCAGTGCGGTGATGATCGGTATGGCGGATGCGATAAACAACAGGGTCGCGCATTACGATATTGGGGTGCGCCATATCGATCTTCAAGCGCAGAACATGTTCACCATCTTTAAACTTGCCATCGCGCATTTCGCGAAAGAGGGAGAGGTTTTCTTCTGGGCTACGATCGCGATACGGACTGTTTTTCCCTACTTGGCCGAAGTTGCCGCGATTGGTATGAATGTCGTCAGCACTTTGGCTATCAACATACGCTTTGCCATTTTGAATGAGGATTTCTGCGAACTCATAGAGGCGATCAAAGTAATCGCTTGCATGATACAAATGCGTTCCCCAATCAAACCCTAGCCACTTCACAGCATCCAAAATACTGTCAGCGTATTCAACATCTTCTTTGACAGGATTGGTGTCATCTAGACGCATATTGCAACGCGCGCCACCTGCTTGTTGGTTGTAATCCGCTGCTAAACCAAAATTCAGGCAAATACTTTTCGCATGACCAATATGCAAATAGCCATTTGGCTCTGGTGGAAAGCGAGTAATGATGGAGGGAATGGGCTCGCCAGCTAAATTGGTGCGCTGTGAGAACGCGCCACTCGCCAAATCCTGATCGATGATTTGACGGAGGAAGTTAGATGGTTCGGCAATTGCGCCTGCGCCTGCCGCACCTACTTTAAGGGATTTGCTATCTTGGGACATAGCCACATTGTAGAGAAAACCCTCGACCCATAAAGAAAAAGCCCGCAAACTGCTGCGGGCTCGTTTCTGTGAGGTTTAAGACAATCAGTCTTCGACAAACGCCTCTTCACGAGTCTTCTTGACTGCTGGCAAAGCAACGATCACCACCAGCAAAGCGGCTGCGATCAGCAATCCAAGCGACAGTGGGCGGGTGACGAAGGTTGAGAAGTCGCCGCGAGAGAGTAACAATGCGCGACGGAAGTTCTCTTCCATCATTGGTCCAAGAACAAAGCCCAAGAGCAATGGAGGAGGTTCGCAACCTAATTTGAAGAATAGGTAACCAATCAAGCCAAAGCCTGCAGTCACATAGACGTCAAATACAGTATTGTTCACGGTGTATACACCAATACAGCAGAACACCAAAATCGCTGGGTAGAGGAAGCGATATGGAATCTTCAAGAGCTTCACCCAAATACCAATGAGTGGCAAGTTCAAGAGAATCAACATCACGTTACCGATCCACATAGAAGCGATCAGACCCCAGAACAAAGCAGGGTTGCTGGTCATCACCTGTGGACCAGGTTGAATGTTATGAATGGTCATCGCGCCAACCATCAAAGCCATCACCGCATTTGGTGGAATACCCAAGGTAAGCAATGGAATGAATGAAGTTTGAGCTGCAGCATTGTTTGCTGATTCAGGACCTGCAACACCCTCAATTGCACCCTTACCAAACTCATGGGTGTACTTAGAAGATTTTTTCTCAACTGAATAAGCGCCGAACGCTGCTAAAGCTGCGCCACCGCCAGGAAGAATACCCAAGATGGAACCAATTGTTGTGCCACGCAGGATCGAAGGAATCATCCGCTTCACATCGCTCTTGGTGGGGATCATGCTAGTGAGTTTGTTGAGGAAGCCCTCATCTTCGCCTTGCTTTTCAAGGTTGCCCATGATTTCCGCAAAGCCGAATACACCCATCGCAACAGCTACGAAGCCAATGCCGTCACTCAACTCAGGAATATCAAATGCATAGCGTGATACACCAGAGTTCACGTCTGTACCAATCAAGCCCATGAGCAAGCCGAGGATGATCATGCCAATCGCTTTAATGAGTGAGCCAGAGGCCAACACTACTGCGCCGATCAAGCCAAGCACCATCAGCGAGAAATATTCTGCAGGACCAAACTTAAACGCGAGTTGTGAGAGTGGCGCAGCAAATGCAGCCAACACTAAAGTTGCAACGCAACCTGCGAAGAATGAACCCATACCAGCAGTAAACAAAGCAACGCCCGCTCGACCATTCCGGGCCATTTGATAGCCGTCGATTGCCGTCACCACCGAGGACGTCTCTCCAGGAATGTTAAGCAAAATCGCTGTTGTGGATCCACCGTACTGTGACCCGTAATAAATGCCAGCCAACATAATGAGTGCGGCAATAGGAGGCAATGCGTATGTTGCTGGTAAGAGCATCGCAATAGTTGCGATCGGGCCTAAGCCAGGCAATACACCAATCAAGGTTCCCAAGATACAACCAATAAGGCAGTACAAGAGATTTTGTAGAGTGAACGCGGTATCGAAACCGAGAGCTAAGTTAGCAAATAAATCCATTTTTCAGAGTCCCGGTTCGTTATTGTTGTAGGAATACAGGCAGCAGCGGGAACTGAAGCTTCAAGCCCACCACAAATACTGAGTATGTGAATATCACGAGGAAAGCGGCATTGATAAGCGAACCTTTCCAGGTGAACTCTTTGCTGGCGCTTGCAGAAACGAGAACTAATACCACCACTGCAATCAAGAATCCCATTCTCGGTAGTAGCAATCCGTATAGAACTACTGAGCCCGTAATTTGAGCAATCACTCTCCAGTTGAATTTAGGGATGGTCTCAATAGCTGCCGTAGCGCTCAATGCCTTAATAGCAACGATGAGGCCCAAAAGGGTCATTAATATGCCAAGAAAGAATGGAAAGTAGCCTGGACCCATTTTGGCTGCAGTGCCCATTGGGTATTGGGTAGCCACGATGGTGAAGAAGAGGCCAATGACCATGTACATGATCCCAGCCCCAAAATCCCGTTGATTGCGAATTTTCAAGTTGCGCTCCTTTTATATCGGACTTGGAAGCCGATTATTTATTGATGTTGAGCGATTGTAAGCCACGAGGGGGGTACCTTGTCTAGGGTTTGCCCTAGACGGGTGCGAATGCCATAATTACGGCTATGAAAGTCTCCCAAATTCGCCAGGCTTACCTGGATTTCTTTGCTCAAAAAGGCCACCAAATTGTCCCGTCTAGCCCAGTAGTTCCTGGCGACGACCCAACCTTGCTCTTTACTAATGCGGGGATGAACCAATTTAAGGACGTATTTTTAGGCTTTGATAAGCGCCCTTATACCCGCGCTACAACCGCCCAAAAATGCATCCGGGCAGGCGGTAAACACAACGACTTAGATAACGTGGGGTATACCGCGCGTCACCACACCTTTTTTGAGATGCTGGGCAATTTTTCTTTCGGGGACTATTTCAAGAAAGATGCGATTCAATTTGCTTGGGATTTATTAACCCAAGTATTTAATTTGCCAAAAGATAAGTTATTAGTCACGGTATATGCCGAGGATGATGAGGCGTATGCCATTTGGGAGGATCAAATTGGCGTGCCTGCAGATCGCATTATTCGCATTGGCGACAATAAAGGCGCGCGTTACGCTTCAGATAATTTCTGGATGATGGGCGATACCGGTCCATGCGGACCTTGTACTGAAATTTTCTATGATCACGGTGAACATATTCCGGGTGGCCCCCCTGGCAGCCCTGAGGAAGATGGCGATCGTTTCATCGAAATTTGGAATAACGTCTTCATGCAGTTCAATCGTGATGAAGCGGGCGTGATGCATCCACTACCCAAGCCTAGCGTTGACACGGGCATGGGTTTAGAGCGCATTGCAGCGGTATTACAGCATGTCCATTCCAATTATGAAATCGACCTCTTCGTCAATCTGCTCAAGGCTTCCAAGGATGCAGTCGATGCAGCTGGCGGTGGTAATTGTGATGCTGCCTCTCCTTCATTAAAGGTGATTGCAGACCATATTCGTGCATGTAGTTTCATCGTAGTAGATGGCGTTATTCCAGGTAATGCAGGGCGTGGTTATGTATTGCGTCGTATTGCGCGCCGCGCGATTCGTCATGGTTATAAGTTAGGTGCACGCAAACCATTCTTCTATCAGCTCGTACCTGCACTCGTTCAAGAAATGGGTGATGCCTATCCAGAGTTGCGCGCAGCACAAGATAAAGTCAGTGAAGTTCTAAAGCAAGAGGAAGAGCGTTTCTTCCAAACTATCGCCAACGGTATGGAAATTTTGGATGGCGCATTAGCTGGTGGCGCCAAAGTGGTTGATGGTGAAACTGCATTTCGCTTGCATGACACTTTTGGTTTCCCATTGGATTTAACAGCAGACGTTTGTCGTGAGCGCGGTGTTACGGTTGATGCTGAAGGTTTTGAAGTGGCGATGCAAAAGCAGCGCGATCAGGCTAGGGCAGCAGGCAAGTTCAAAGTTGCTCAGGGCCTGGAGTACAAAGGCCAGCCAACCCAGTTCCATGGCTACGATACTCTCAAGCATGAAGGCGCCAAGGTCACTGCCTTATACGTAGATGGCTCTGAGGTGACTTCAGTTAAGGCTGGCGATGCTGCGGTAGTCGTTTTAGACCACACCCCGTTTTATGCAGAATCTGGCGGTCAAGTTGGTGATCGTGGTGAGTTGCGTAATGAGTCTCTTCGTTTTACTGTTGAGGATACTTTCAAGATTCAGGCGGATGTGTTTGGTCATCAAGGCGAATTACTAGAAGGTGAGATCAAAGTAGGCGATACTTTAAATGCCTTGGTGGATGTTCAGCAAAGAACGGACACCATGCGCAACCATAGCGCTACGCATATCTTGCATAAAGCTTTGCGAGAAGTGCTGGGTGATCATGTGCAGCAAAAAGGTTCTTTAGTTGATGCGACTAAAACGCGTTTTGACTTTACCCACAATGCCCCCATTACGGCAGAACAAATTCGTCGCATTGAAGATATTGTGAATGCCGAGATATTGGCCAATAGCGCTACCTCTGGAAAGGTGATGTCTTTAGAAGATGCCCAGAAGACTGGTGCCATGATGCTCTTTGGCGAGAAGTATGGCGATGAAGTGCGCGTGCTAGAAATCGGTAGCTCAAAAGAATTGTGTGGAGGTACTCACGTATCTCGTACTGGTGACATTGGTAGCCTAAAGATTGTTTCTGAAGGCGGTGTTGCTGCTGGTATACGTCGTGTTGAAGCAGTGACCGGTAATCAAGCTCTCCATTTCTTACAAGGCCTTGAGGATAAGGTCAATGAAGTCGCAGCTATCTTGAAGACGCATCCTGGCGATTTAGTAAATCGTGTGGCACAGCTTCAAGAGAGTTTGCGACAAGCTGAGCGCGAGTTAGAGAAAGTCAATTCCAAATTAGCAGCCAGCCAAGGCGATGAACTAGCTGGTCAAGCGATTGATGTCAATGGCATCAAAGTGCTCGCAGCGCGTTTGGACGGTGCAGATGCTGGAGTGTTGCGCGAGACTATGGATGCACTTAAGGCAAAACTCAAATCAGCAGCCATTGTTTTGGCATCGGTTCAGGGTGGTAAGGTCAGCTTGGTTGCGGGCGTTACTGCGGATTCAATATCTAAAGTGAAGGCCGGTGATCTCGTGAACTTTGTCGCTCAGCAGGTAGGCGGTAAAGGTGGCGGCAAACCAGAAATGGCGATGGCAGGTGGCAATGACCCTAGTAAGCTCAATGCGGCCCTTGCTGGCGTGAAGGATTGGGTGGCAAGCAAATGAGTGAAGTCAGCAATATCGCATTCAATGCTGAAGTAGATGCGATTGGCATGAATTGCCCATTACCCATTTTGCGTACCAAAAAAGCTTTGGCCACCATGCAATCTGGTGAAGTTCTTAAAATTAAAGCCACCGATTCTGGTGCAGCTAGAGATTTTCCCGCTTTTGCTAAGCAAACCGGTAATGAGTTAATTGCCAGCACTACCGAGGGAGATGTATTGGTTTTCTTTCTGAAAAGAAGATAGCAAACAGTCTGAATCAAACAGGGTGCAAAGAAAAAGGCAGGTAATTCCTGCCTTTTTTGTTTTATGTCGCTAGCAACTTAGGCGAACTAAATTCAGCGAAGAAAGTTACGTTAGCGAGCGACTCTTTAGGTAGGCTGCAAAATCTTTTGATACTTCGGGGTGTCGCAATGCAAATTCCACCGATGCTTTGAGATAACCCAGTTTGCTGCCGCAGTCATAGCGAACACCATCGTATTCATAGGCAAATACGGGATCTTCTTTTAGAAGTGAGGCAATCGCATCGGTTAGCTGAATTTCGCCACCCGCCCCCGGCTTGAGGTTGCGAATATGTTTAAAGATGTCGGATGACAAAACATAGCGACCCACAACGGCCAGGTTTGATGGCGCGTCCTTGGGTTGCGGCTTTTCCACAATGCCACTTAAACGATGGATTCCTTTAGCTACTTCGGAGCCTGCAACAATGCCATAAGAGCTGCTTTGAGCGGGATCAATTTTTTCAACTGCCAGTACTGAGCCATTTTGCTCTTCATACACTTTCAGCATTTGCTTGAGAGCGGGCGGATTACCATCCAATAAGTCATCAGCCAAAATGACTGCAAAGGGTTCGTCACGCACCAACTTTTCTGCACACAGCACTGCATGACCAAGACCCAGCGCTTCTGGTTGACGTACGTAGACGCAGTCAACGTGACTGGGTTTAACGCTTCGTACAATCTCTAGCAGGGCTTGCTTATTTTTTGCTTCAAGCTCAGCTTCAAGTTCATAGGCTTTATCAAAGTGATCTTCAATCGCGCGTTTGCTACGACCAGTCACAAAGATCATCTCAGTGATGCCCGCAGCAATCGCTTCTTCAACCGCATACTGAATGAGTGGCTTATCAACCACATTGAGCATTTCTTTTGGGCTGGCTTTGGTCGCCGGCAAAAAGCGCGTGCCTAAACCTGCAACTGGGAAAACCGCTTTAGTGACCGCTTTGGTAGTTAAGGGCATTGCTCATCCAATCTTTATTGAAGACGCTCTAATTGTGCAACAAGCTTCTCGTGATTTTGCTCAAAGCCTGCAAGGCGTTGTTTTTCTTGGGCAACTACATCAGCTGGCGCGCGAGCTACAAAGCTCTCATTGCTTAACTTGCTGCGGGCTTTGGTGATTTCGTTAGCAAGGCGCTCAATCTCTTTACCAAGGCGGGCGCGCTCAGCGGCCACATCGACCTCAATCTTGAGCAAGAGCTTTATATCGCCTACAAGAGCAATTGGGGCGCCAGGCGCATCTTTTTCTAAAGCAGATTCATCGCTGTAGATTTTGACTTCTGTTAGCTTGGCTAAAGCGAGCAAATAAGGAGTCGCTTTTTGCAAAAACGCTTCTGGACCATAAATCCATAAAGGTACTTTTTGGCCTGGAGGCACTTGCATTTCACCACGAAGGTTTCTGCAGGCATCCACAATCGATTTCACTTGGGCTACCCAGGCTTCACTTTGCTCATCAATTTTTTCTGGTTGAGAAACAGGGTACGATTGTAATGCAATGGTTTGCTTAGACTGCTTAGCTAACTCTTTTCCAGACTTAGGCCCAACGGTTTGCCAAAGTGTTTCGGTAATAAATGGAATGAGTGGGTGCGCCATACGCAAAATGGTTTCCAGTACGCGCAATAAAGTACGACGGGTTGCGCGTTGTTGTGCTGGCGTGCCAGTTTGTAGCTGCACTTTGGCAAGTTCTAAATACCAATCGCAGTATTCATCCCAAACGAATTGATAGATGCTGCTAGCGATATTGTCAAAGCGATAGTTTTGGAATCCTTTGGCTACTTCGGCCTCGGTTCTTTGCAACTGCGACACAATCCAGCGGTCTGCAGGCGAGAAGTCTAAATAGCCATCTGGACCACACTGGTTATCGCATGGAGCAAGACCATTGTCCTCATCGCCACCTGGACAATTCATGAGCACAAAGCGGGTTGCATTCCATAATTTGTTGCAGAAATTGCGATAGCCTTCGCAACGCTTCTGATCAAAATTAATGTTGCGGCCAAGCGATGCTAAAGAGGCGAAAGTAAAACGCAGCGCATCTGTACCAAATGCAGGAATACCATCCGGAAATTCTTTTTTTGTTTTCTTGCTAATGCTCTCGGCTTGCTTTGGATTCATGAGGCCGGTAGTACGTTTGCCTACCAGCTCATCCAGTTTGATGCCGTCGATTAAGTCAATCGGATCCAAAGTATTACCTTTGGATTTGCTCATCTTTTGACCTTCAGCATCCCGCACGAGACCATGAACATAAACAGTATGGAATGGCACTTTTCCTGTGAAGTGGCAGGTCATCATGACCATGCGCGCCACCCAGAAGAAAATGATGTCAAAGCCGGTTACCAATACTGAAGATGGTAAGAAGTGATGTAGCGCTGGGGTTTCTTCAGGCCAGCCTAGTGAGCTAAATGGAACTAGAGCAGAACTAAACCAGGTGTCGAGTACGTCAGGATCGCGATGAAGTTTGCCGGTGTAGCCAGCAGTTGCAGCTTTGGACTTAGCTTCTTCTTCAGAGCGTGCCACGAAAATTTGACCATCATCGCCATACCAAGCTGGAATCTGATGACCCCACCAGAGTTGTCTGGAGATGCACCAGTCCTGAATATTCTCGAGCCATTGCGTGTAGGTATTAATCCAATTCTCGGGAACTAACTTAATATCGCCTTTAGTAACAGCATCTAAGGCCGCGCCTGCAATAGAAGAGCCGGGTTGATATTGATTATCAGGACTTGGTTTAGACATAGCCACAAACCATTGGTCTGTGAGCATCGGTTCGATGATGGTTTGCGTGCGATCACCGCGGGGTACCATTAATTTATGAGGCTGAACTTTTTCAAGTAAGCCTGCTGCATCTAAATCAGCAACCACTTGCTTGCGTGCTGCAAAACGCTCCATGCCTTGATAAGCGGCTGGAGCATTTTCATTAATCTTGGCGTCAAGGGTAAGGATGTTAATGAGTGGTAGCTGATGACGCTGTCCAACTGCATAGTCATTGAAGTCATGCGCTGGAGTCACTTTCACAACACCTGTACCAAAATTCAGATCAACATACTCATCGGCAATGATGGAGATCTGGCGATCACATAAAGGTAGGTTGACTGACTTGCCAATGAGATGTTTGTAGCGTTCATCAGTTGGGTTAACCATGACGGCAACGTCACCCAGTAAGGTTTCTGGGCGGGTAGTGGCAACGGTTAAGTGGCCTGAGCCATCAGCCAGCGGATAGCGGATGTGCCACATTGAGCCATCTTCTTCTTCGCTCACTACTTCCAGATCAGAAACCGCAGTTCCTAAAACGGGATCCCAGTTCACTAAGCGCTTGCCGCGATAAATTAAACCTTGTTCATGCAATCGAACGAAAACCTCAACCACGGCCTTGGACATTTTGCTGTCCATCGTGAAGTATTCTTTGCCCCAATCAATTGAAGCGCCGAGTCGACGAATTTGGCGCGTGATGGTATTGCCGGAGGTTTCTTTCCACTCCCAAACTTTTTCGAGAAACTTTTCACGACCGAGATCGTGACGAGAAATCTTTTGCGCATCGAGTTGGCGTTCAACTACGATTTGAGTGGCAATACCTGCGTGGTCTGTGCCTGGTACCCATAAAGTATTTTTGCCGGACATACGAGCATGACGTACCAGGCCATCCATGATGGTTTGATTAAAAGCATGCCCCATGTGCAGGGTGCCGGTCACATTGGGTGGCGGTAATTGAATCGAAAAGTCGTCTTTACCTTCGTCCATGCTGGCATCAGCAATACCTCTGCGCTCCCATTCTGGGCCCCAATAGGCTTCAATCGGTGCAGGCTCGTAGGATTTAGCTAACTCTTCCGCGGAGTTGGCCACTGATGAATTGGGGGTATTTGAGGCATTTGGCATAAGAGGCAAATTATAATTGGGCTGATGTATTCAGATATGCTCGCGAACCTTAATCCAGAACAACGCGAGGCCGTAACCCTCCCGCCCGTAAACCCAGATGGCCAAGCCCAATCTGCCTTGATATTGGCAGGTGCTGGCAGTGGTAAGACGCGTGTATTGACTACCAGGATTGCTTGGTTGATCCAAACGGGTCAGGTTTCACCGATTGGAGTCTTGGCGGTGACATTTACCAATAAGGCGGCAAAAGAGATGATGGTGCGCCTGAGTGCCATGCTGCCAATTAATACCAGGGGTATGTGGATTGGAACTTTCCATGGCCTATGCAATCGTTTATTGCGAGCTCACCATAAAGAGGCGGGCTTGCCATCCACGTTTCAGATTTTGGATACCCAAGACCAGCTATCGGCAATTAAGCGACTCTTAAAAGGCCTGAAGGTGGATGATGAAAAGTATCCACCCAAACAATTGCAGTATTTCATTGCGCATGCCAAAGAGCGCGGACAGCGTGCTAAAGATTTATCAGTCGGCGATGATTTTCAGGCAAAGATGGCGCAGCTATATGCCGCCTATGATGAGCAGTGCCAGCGCGAGGGTGTTGTGGATTTCGCTGAATTATTGCTGCGTAGCTATGAGTTGCTAAAACATAGCGAGCCTATTCGCACGCATTATCAAGAGCGTTTCCGTCACATTTTGATTGACGAGTTTCAGGATACCAATGCCTTGCAATATGCCTGGCTTAAATTACTTTCAGGACATGATGCTAATCGCGTCAATGTCAGTGGCATGGGAAGTAGTTCGGTATTCGCAGTGGGCGACGATGACCAAAGTATTTATGCCTTCCGTGGCGCCGATGTAGAAAACATGCGCCTGTATGAAAAGCAGTTTCATCCATTGCTGGTCAAGCTAGAGCAGAACTATCGCTCGCATGGCCATATTCTGGATACTGCCAACCATTTAATCGCGAATAACTCTGAGCGTCTTGGTAAGAATTTGAGAACTGATGCTGGCCATGGCGAGCCAGTTCGGATTTATGAGGCGCCAAGCGATCATGCTGAAGCAGCTTGGTTAGTCGATGAAATTAAGGCTTTAGTAAATAGTGGTATTAAGCGCACCGAGATTGCTTTGCTCTATAGAAGTAATGCCCAATCACGAATTATTGAGCACGCACTTTTCTCGGCAGGCATCCCATATCGTGTGTATGGTGGCTTACGATTCTTCGAGCGCGCTGAAATTAAGCATGCGCTCGCTTACTTACGTTTGCTTGAAAATCCAAATGACGACACGTCTTTCTCGCGAGTGGTTAATTTCCCTACGCGCGGAATTGGTGCTAGATCGATTGAAGCTTTGCAAGATGCTGCTAGAGCGCAGCAATGTTCTTTGTATGCAGCAGCATCTTCTCTTGAGGGTAAGGCGGGCGCGGCTTTGGGTGGCTTTATCCGACTAGTGGATCATATGCGTGAAGCAACGCGTCACAACACCTTGCCTGAAACCGTTGAGTTTGTGATTCAGCACAGCGGCTTGATTCAGCATTATTTGTCTGAGCGTGAAGGTCAGGATCGAGTTGAAAACTTACAAGAATTGATAAATGCCGCCACGGCATTTATTGCAGAAGAAGGCTATGGCCAAGATGCTGTTGCTGCGCTACTACCGGGTGAGAACGATCCAGGCGCAGTAGAAATATCACCACTCGCCGCTTTCTTGGCGCATGCTTCGCTAGAGGCTGGCGATAACCAAGCGCAAGCTGGACAGGATGCTGTTCAGTTGATGACAGTGCACTCTGCAAAAGGTTTGGAATTTACTTCGGTATTCATTACTGGTCTTGAAGAGGGCTTATTCCCTCACGAGAACAGTGTGAATGAGCAAAACGGACTGGAAGAAGAGCGGCGTTTAATGTACGTCGCAATTACCCGCGCTAAAGAACGCTTGTATTTATCTCATACTCAGTCGCGTATGTTGCATGGTCAAGTGCGCTACAACATGCCTTCTCGTTTCTTGGAAGAGTTGCCATCTGAATCACTGAAGTGGCTAACGCCCAAGGCTAAAGATGCACGCTGGGGCGGAAGCTCAAGATCAGGTTCTACATGGCAAGATGGCTACACCCGCCAGCGTGAATACGAATCCAACGACTTTTTTGATTCAGGTAGCGAACGCCCAAGACCAACTAAGCGAGTGGGCTCAGCCTCTATGGAGGTAAAGCGCTTAGCTTCGCCGCCCCGCGGAAATTATCCATTCACCATTGGTCAGAATGTTTTTCACACTAAGTTTGGTGAAGGGCGCGTTACTGGGTTAGAGGGGGTTGATGCCGATGCTCGAGCACAAGTGAACTTTAAGCGCCACGGTGTCAAATGGTTGCAACTCAGTATTGCAAAACTCGCTGCGATTGATTGAGCTTTGTTAAGCCAAACTGATCGTTTGTTTAGTCTTCAGTAAAGCAGGCTTTCCAAGTGGCGTAGAAAGAGCAATGCATGATGGTTAGGCCTGCCATCGAGATTGGAGCCACGATAAACGAAGCAGCTTGACCAAAATTGAGAGCATCAAAGATCATGCCAATCGTTAAAGGAATAGCAATCAAGATTGCACTCCAGATTGCTAGATAAAAGAAGAATGCAGCCTTATTTGTCCAGCATGCCAGCCAACTAGAAAACAAGGCTTGCGGAACGGACATGTCAGCCCACGCAATCAAGATGGGCGAGAACCACATCAGCATTGCAATCGGAATGTATAAAACGGCACCAAAGACCAGTACGAGATACACCTGTCTGAGTGCTTCAGGGGTGATAGGTTTGTCCGTCGTCATGAGGGGCAATAGCGTCTCGAAGTCGACTAAGAGGCTCAATGCAAAACTCATCAATAGGATGAGGGCCGCGTACACCAAACCTAATTGCAAAATTCGATTACGTACAAACTGCCCAGATTGCAGTGCAATTAAATAGACGCTTGGTCGAATGCGCTCTTTCTGAATTGCTTGTCGACATGCGGTCATAAATCCAACGGAAAGAGTTGGTGTTAATAGTAGAACTGCAAATACGCCAATCACTGGAACGATGACAGCAAGCTGTGCCACAAAAACATACATGAAGACCAACATTAAAAATCCCAAAGGATTTTGCTTGAATAACCAAATGCCCTGCCTGATCCAGGTATAGCCTTCTTTGGGGTCGACAGCATTGAGTCTCATAGGGTTCGACGGCTTAAAAGAATACGTTCGAAGTGTGTTGGGTCATGAGGAGTCAGCATTTGAGCGTCACGAGGCAAGTAAAAGTCCCATAAACGGGATACCCAGAAACGTAAGGCCGCAGCCCTCACCATTAGGGGCCAGCTTGCTTGCTCTTCTTTGGTGAGCGGGCGCACAGATTGATAGGCTTGCATCAAAGCATCAAAGCGCGCCGGATCTAAATCCTGCTTGTTCTCAGCTAAACACCAATCATTTACGGTGACCGCAAGATCAAACAACCATTTGTCGGTACCTGCAAAATAGAAATCAAAAAAACCACCCAATTGATCATTGCTAGCATCAGGGGATCCCTTGGGATCAAACAAGACGTTGTCTCTAAAGAGATCGCAATGACTTGCACCTTGCGGAAGTATGTCGTAATTGCTGGATGAGAAGAAGTCTTCTTGGGTACTAAGCTCGTGAGTGAGTAATTCTTTTTGTGCGGTATTTAAGTGCGGCAACACTAGCGGAATAGTTTGCTGCCACCAGCCAAGGCTGCGAAGGTTCTCTTGCGATTTTGGAAAATCTTTTCCAGCGAGATGCATTTTGGCAAGCATCTCACCCACCAAGGCGCAATGCTTTACTTCGGGCTGCATGCGGGACAGGCCCGGTAGCTTGCTGACGATCGCTGCGGGCTTACCTTTGAGAGAGAAGAGAATTTCTCCTTGCTTGTTCTCAATTGGCTTAGGGACTGGTATGCCCTTGTTTGCCAAGTGGCGCATCAACTCTAAGTAATAGGGCAACTGCTCTGCAGATAAGCGTTCAAAGATGGTCAGAACATATTCTTGCTTCTTACCATCTTTAACGGTGTCTAAGAAAAAGTTGGAGTTTTCAATACCACCATGAATGCCGCGGATGTCTGCAGCTTCGCCGATAGTAAATTCTTGGGAGATCCATGGGGCGATCTCACCAAGTTCAATCGGAGTAAATACAGCCATTGATAAATCTGTTTTTTATTGAATTGGGATGCTAATACTAGGTACGCTAAGAAGCGCGCCTTCACCTGATGGTGGCCCAGGCATTACTGAGTCTGGTGGCGACATCTCGTAAGTTGTGTACTTTGTTTTAACTTGTACCTGGGTTGGGCTATTGGCATCCTTGTATTCAGTAATTTCGGTGCCAGTCGCTTCTTTATGTTGGAAGCTTGGTTTACGAGTTTCTGGATTGCTCACAACACCAGCGGGGCTCATCATTGGAGACAGCGGTTGATTGTTAATTCGGTTGAGCTCGGATTGACTGAGGGCTTGGCTGTTATTCTGAGCCTGTGCGGATCCTGCTCCAAAGACAGCAAAAATCACCAAAAAGCTCGCTAGAACGAGATTTTGACTAAAAATATGACTGATTACGTTTGTTAGGGCATGCATCATTTTCACCTTTTTTGGCCTACTTTTGGGCGGTACATTAATCCACCCTGTAGGTAATTGTTAACTAGATTGTACGATTGCGGTATGACGAAACATAGACTCTTGTTGGTAGACGGCTCTAGCTACCTCTATCGCGCCTTCCACGCCATGCCCGACCTGAGAAATGGGGTCGGGGAACCCACGGGGGCTATCTATGGCATGGTAAATATGATGCGCCGTGCCCGGTCTGAGCTAAAGGCTGACCATATTGCTTGCGTATTTGACGCCAAGGGAAAAACCTTCCGGGACGAGATGTATTCCGAGTACAAAGCGCACCGCTCACCCATGCCCGAGGATTTGGTGAAGCAAATTGAGCCCATTCACTTAATGGTTAAGGCTTTAGGTTGGCCAGTTTTGATGGTGTCGGGAGTCGAGGCCGATGACGTGATTGGTACTTTGGCTTGTCAGGCTACTCAAGCGGGCTGGGAAACCATCATCTCCACAGGTGATAAAGATTTAGCGCAATTAGTCAATTCCTCAGTCACGCTGATTAATACGATGACGAATGAAAAGTTGGATATTGATGGCGTCATTGAAAAGTTTGGTGTTCCACCAGAATTGATTGTGGATTACTTATCCATCATCGGCGACGCTGTAGACAATGTTCCTGGTGTTCCTAAGGCGGGGCCTAAAACAGCAAACAAATGGTTAGCCGAGTTTGGTAATTTAGATAAATTAATGGCGAATGCAGATCAGGTGAAAGGCGTCGTTGGGGAAAACTTACGCGCAACTCTTGACTGGTTACCACAAGCGCGACAACTCATTACCGTCAAAACCGATTGCGATTTATCGCCACACTTACCAGGTTTAGATGATTTGCATGCCAAGCCTGAAAACGCTGCGTTATTGCGTGAGCTATTCGAGCGCTATGCCTTTAAAACCTGGTTACGCGATGTTGAAAAACAGTTGGAAAGCCCATCCAGTAATGCTTCAGAGGGAGGCGCCTTCGATCTAGCTGGCACGCCTATCGCATCCGTAGCCAGCAAGAATGAAGAGGTTGAATCTAAGAAGTCTGTAGCAGCTAATAGTGCACCAGCAAAAACAGCGACGCCAGATTTACTTGAGCGTCATTATGAGTGTGTTACAGATGAAGCTGCTTTAGAGAAGTGGTTGAAAAAAATTGAAGCAGCTGAGTTAACGGCTGTCGATACAGAAACAACTAGTCTAGACGCATTAGCTGCAGAGTTGGTTGGTATCTCACTTTCAGTGAAGGCGGGGGAAGCTTGCTACATTCCGGTGGCGCATCGTAATGGCGAGACGCAGCTTAATCGTGAGCATGTATTGTCACGTATGAAGCCTTGGCTAGAAAGTAAAACGCATTTAAAGGTCGGACAAAACTTAAAGTACGACATCCATGTCTTTGCAAACTATGGCATTACTTTGGGTGGTGTTGCATTTGATACCTTGCTAGAGTCTTATGTGTTGGAGTCGCATCTTCCGCACAATATGGACAGCATGGCCGAGCGCCATCTTGGCGTGAAAACGATTCGCTATGAAGAGGTGTGTGGCAAGGGTGCGCATCAGATTGGTTTTGATCAAGTAGATCTTCAGGTTGCTACTGACTATGCGGCTGAAGATGCCGATATCACCTTGCGCTTACACCAAGAGCTTTGGCCCCAAATTCAGGGAAATCCGGGTCTCTTGTATGTCTATCAACAGATTGAAATGCCCGCGATGCATGTGCTTGGAGTGATGGAGCGCAATGGTATCCGCATTGACTCAGCGCTGCTGGGGAAGCAAGGACAACAAGTTGGCAAGCGCCTCTTGGAGCTAGAGGGCGAGATTCATCAATTGGCAGGTCAGCCCTTCAATATTCAGTCTCCCAAGCAAATTGCAGAAGTCCTGTTTGGCCAATTAGAACTACCGGTAATTAAAAAGACACCGTCGGGCGCGCCATCTACGGATGAAGAAGTGCTGCAAAAGTTGGCAGAAGACTATCCATTGCCAGCACGTATTCTGGACTATCGTAGCTTGGCGAAGTTGATGTCAACCTATATTGAGAAATTGCCACGCATGGCTGATCCTAAGACGGGTCGCGTGCATACCAATTTTTCTCAGGCAACTGCGGTGACAGGTCGTCTTGCATCAAGTGATCCTAACCTACAAAACATCCCTGTTCGCACCGAGGAGGGTCGTCGTATTCGTGAGGCCTTCGTGCCTGCGGATGGTTGCAAACTATTGTCAGCAGACTATTCACAAATTGAGCTGCGCATCAT
Organism: Polynucleobacter sp. MWH-UH2A; assembly: GCF_018687195.1. Taxonomy (NCBI): domain Bacteria; kingdom Pseudomonadati; phylum Pseudomonadota; class Betaproteobacteria; order Burkholderiales; family Burkholderiaceae; genus Polynucleobacter; species Polynucleobacter sp. MWH-UH2A. The sequence goes on along the minus strand of NZ_CP061321.1, from coordinate 1,651,118 downwards.
GGGACACATTGCTGAAGATGAGAATCTATTGGCTGCCTTTAGGGAAGGTAAAGATGTACACCAAGCTACAGCGGCAGAGATTTTTGGCGTTCCACTAGATGAAGTAAGTTCTGAGCAACGCCGTTATGCCAAGGTCATTAACTTTGGTTTGATCTATGGCATGAGTGCATTTGGATTGGCAGGTAATTTAGGGATTGAGCGCGCAGCTGCACAAAACTACATTGCTAAATATTTTGATCGCTATCCTGGCGTTGCGCAGTATATGGAGCGCACTCGTTTGGAGGCCAGAGAAAATGGCTATGTGGAAACTGTCTTTGGTAGACGCTTATGGCTTCCAGAAATCAAAGGTTCAAATGGTCCTCGTCGCCAAGGCGCGGAGCGCGCTGCGATTAATGCGCCAATGCAAGGTACTGCCGCTGACCTGATTAAGCTGGCTATGGTTGCGGTTGAGGATTGGCTCGAAAAAGAGCAACTTAAAACCAAGCTCTTACTGCAAGTGCACGATGAATTGGTTTTTGACGTGCCTTTTGATGAAATCGATCGCTTGCAAGCAAACTTACCTGATTTGATGTGCAATGTAGCTAAATTGAAGGTGCCTTTGGTAGTGAGTATTGGTATTGGCGATAATTGGGAAGAAGCGCATTAAATAATGACTCGGAGGCAGACATCATGAGTGAAAAAACACAAGATCAAAGCAGAAGAAGTTTCATAAAGACATCCGTTGCAGGGGCTGCGGCAACCACCTTGGGCGTTGGTTTTGTCGCTGCAGCAGATCCCGTGTTAGCCGCTGCGATTGAAACGGATTTCAAGGGTATCAAAGCGGGTGAGCAAATGATTCCGGTAGGCGGCTTTCAATTGCCTGCCTATGTTTCTCGCCCGGAGAAAGCCAAAGGTAACTTGCCTATCGTGATTGTGGTGAGCGAAATCTTCGGTGTGCACGAATACATTGCTGATGTCACAAGACGTTTTGCCAAATTAGGATATTTGGCAATTGCCCCAGAATTTTTTGTCCGTGCTGGTGATCCGAATACATATGGAACGGTCGCCGATATCTTGACCAACATTGTGGCCAAGACACCCGATGCGCAAGTCTTAAATGATCTACAGGCAGCTTTAGTATGGGCTGGCAAAAATGGCGGGGATTTAAAACGTGTTGGCGTTACCGGCTTTTGTTGGGGTGGCCGCATTACCTGGCTATCAGCAACATTGCCACAAGTGAAAGCAGGCGTGGCTTGGTATGGGCGCTTAGTTGGTGAAAAGACTGAGGGCAATCCACGCCATCCCGTTGAATTGGCTACCGACTTAAAAGCCCCAGTGCTCGGCCTCTATGGTGGTGCTGATCCTGGCATTTCTTTAGAGAGTGTTGAGCAGATGCGCGCTGCACTTGCGCAAGCAGCTGCCAAGAATCCTGCTGCTAAAGCATCAATGATTGAAGTCTACCCTGATGCACCTCATGCATTCCATGCGGACTATCGCGCAAGCTATCGTGAGGGGTCTGCAAAAGATGGTTGGGAAAAATGTATCGCCTGGTTCAAGAAAATGGGCGTTGCTTAATACTTTATGACCGTCTTACAAAGCATTCTTCTGGTAACGGCTCTTGCGGGTACTGCGAGTGCGCTGGTTGCCGCTAGTTGTTCCTTGGCTTTGCTTGCAAAGATGGTTAACAACATGGTGAGCCTATCAGTAGGCATTCTGTTGGCTACCGCATTACTCCATTCGTTGCCGGAAGCTTTTAGCATGCAGTCCACCAATCCGCAGTTGTTGTTTGCAACGCTATTAGCGGGCTTATTGGGATTCTTCTTACTAGAAAAAATTGCACTATTACGCCATGACCATCACCATGAAGGTGACGGTCACCACCATCACCACGGACATGATGCCGAGAATGCGGGTCGTAGCGGCTGGATGATTCTAGTGGGTGATGGTTTGCATAATTTTGTTGATGGTATTTTGATTGCCGCTGCGTTTATGGCTGACTATCAGGTTGGCATCTTTACAGCGATTGCCATCATCGCGCATGAGATTCCACAAGAGATCGGTGATTTCATCGTGTTGCTGAATGCCGGATTCTCACGCACTCGTGCCTTGCTCTATAACTGCATTTGCGGCTTATCCGCGGTGGTTGGCGGTGTGCTGGCATATTTCTTTTTAGAAAAAGCCCATGTAGCCATGCCGTATTTGTTGGTGATTGCCTCTAGTAGTTTTATTTATATCGCGGTCAGTGATTTGATTCCCCAAATGCACCGTCGCCCACACTGGGCTGAGTCATTGCGTCAAACGATCTTGATTGCCTGCGGTGTGGGATTCGTGGTGCTGCTCTCAATGATTCACTAAAGTGAATTAGGTTTCAATTGGTCTGCTGCTATCGGCACACCATTCGCTCCAGCTGCCCGCATAAAGACGTGAGCCTCTAAGGCCAGCAACTTCCATGGCTAATAGATTGTGGCAAGCTGTCACACCAGAGCCACATTGATGAATCACTTGCGCTGGCTTATGTGGGCCGAGCAATTCCACAAAGTCTTTAAAAAGATGTTCGGCTGATTTAAAAGCAGTAGCTGATAAGTTTTCTTTAAAGAAATGATTGAGTGCACCCGGAATGTGGCCGCCTACTGGATCTAATGTTTCGTTTTGCCCATGAAAGCGATCATTGGCGCGCGCATCGATCACGATATGGTTTTGAGATTGCAAATTACCCGCTACCTCATCTACCAAAACCAGTCCTTCGTACGGTCTTGCTGCAATCGGGGTGGGTGATGGCGTAGGTTTGCGTGGCACTGTACCCATAGGACCATTCCAGGCATCCAACCCACCATCTAATACTTGCACCTTGGCATGACCAGTGGCCTTGAGCATCCACCAAAGACGACTAGCATAGACAGAGCCTTGTTTATCGTAAGCGACTACCAAGGTATTTGGGTTAATGCCTAAGCGAGTCTTAGTATGTGCCCACGCTTCAGGCGTGGGTAATGGATGCCTACCGTTTTTGCCAGTTTTGGTGCCTGATAGGTCTTGATCGAGGTCGACATAAATCGCACCTGGAATGTGACTTTCTTCGTAGGCTTTTTTGCCTGCTTGGGTGTCTACTAAATCAAAGCGGCAATCGCAGAGTAATACGTTTTCACCACTATTAATGATTTCTTCTAACTGGTTTGCGGTAATTAGAGGAGTCATGATGCTTCCTATTTTGTGGTGGCGAGAAAGTGCTTACTGAGATTATGCGCCTTGAAAGTTCATGACGCGTCGATACCATTCATGGAAATGTTGCATGCCATCTTCCATGGGGCTTTGGTAAGGGCCAACCTCATTTACACCGCGCGCAAGTAAGGCTGCTCTACCCTGATCCATGCGTTCGGCGATTTCATCATCTTCGATGCAGGTTTCCATGTAGGCGGCGCGTTCTGCTTCTACAAATTCACGTTCAAATAGAGCGATTTCTTCTGGGTAGTAGAACTCAACGATGTTGCGTGTTTTATTGACGCCCATTGGGTGTAATGTCGATACACACAGCACGCCTGGATACCATTCCACCATCACATTGGGGTAGTAAGTTAGCCAGATTGCACCATGGCGTGGGGCTTTGCCATTGAATTGGCGCAGAACTGCTTCATGCCAGTGACGGTATGTTTGTGAGCCTGGCTTTTGCAAGTCTTTGTGAATACCCACGGTTTGTACGCTATGCCATTCACCAAATTCCCAGTGCAAGTCTTCACAAGAAACAAATTTTCCTAAGCCTGGATGAAAAGGAACGACATGGTAGTCCTCGAGGTAAACCTCGATAAATGTTTTCCAGTTGTAGTTGCAGTCGTGCACTTCAACATGGTCGAGCATGTAGCCATCAAATTGGAGATCATCAGCAACACCCAGCTTTGCAAGATCAGCGCGCACATCGCGTGGACCCTCAAACAAGAGACCTTGCCAATTTTGTAGTGGTGATTTGCCAAGGTTTAAACAAGGCTTATCTTCAAAGTGTGGCGCGCCCAAGAGATTGCCGCCTAAGTCATAAGTCCAGCGATGTAATGGGCAAACAATATTTTCGGTTTTACCTTTGCCGTTAAGCATGAGCGCTTGACGATGACGACAAACGTTGGAGAGGAGTTCAACACCCTCTTGATTGCGCACCAGAATGCGACCCTCGTTTTCAGCGCCCAAAGTTTGATAGGAGCCCACTTCAGGCACCATGAGTTCGTGGCCTACATAGCCAGGACCCTGCTTAAAAAGCAGTTCAATTTCCCGCTGATATAAGTCAGCGTCAAAATATGCCGAAACCGGCAGTTGTAGATTGGACGGCGCAAGCTGCTGCGCGGTAGCCAGATTAGTCATTCTCCCCACCCCCGAAAACGTCAGCCGAAGCTAAGCGGAATAACCAATCCAACCATCGACGGATCGATATTGGAAAGGAAGGGGGGAATTATACCCATCCGGGGGTCTTCTCGCTTTAATATGTAGGGCTATTCGTGTGGGAAATCAGAAGGAAACTGCTTATGGCAAGCAAAAAGTCAGAGAGTTCAAAACCAGGCCTTGAAGTCCAAATTGATCCAGATCTGCGTTACGAGCAGGCTGTGAAGGAGCTAGAAAAGCTCATTTCCGACATGGAGTCTGGCAAATTTTCCCTTGAAGAGACCTTGTTGGCGTATCAACGTGGCGCAGCCTTGCTCAAACATTGCCAAGGCGTTCTTGCTCAAGTAGAGCAACAAGTGCGCGTATTCGAGGCTTGAGGCTTAATTGACAGCAATTGCATTTCAAGAGTGGCTCAGCACACGCTCTGAACGAGTGGAGTCAGTTTTAGAGCGTTTACTCGATTCACCACAAACCATTCCCCATCGTTTACATGAGGCGATGCGATACGCCGCACAGGGTGGCGGTAAACGGATTCGTCCTTTATTGGTTTATGCGGCTGGTCAACTAGGGGATGCAGTCTCATCACAAAAAACAGAAATGCTTGATGCCGCTGCAGTAGCAGTCGAGTGTATTCACGCGTATTCATTAGTGCATGACGATATGCCGTGTATGGACGACGATGATTTACGTAGAGGTAGACCCACTGTTCATAAAGCATTTGATGAAGCAACTGCATTATTGGTTGGCGACGCATTGCAGACGCGAGCATTTGAAGTTTTAGCCAATACCTCTGGCGATGCAAATCAACGCTTACGCATGATTGCGTGTTTAGCAGCTGCTTCAGGATCGCGTGGCATGGCAGGCGGCCAAGCAATTGATCTAGAAAGTGTGGGCAAAAAATTAGATGTGGCAGGCTTGAAGCAAATGCATGCCATGAAGACAGGCGCATTACTATCTTGCGCGGTTGAATTAGGTGGTATTGTCGCCAATCTCAATGCAGATCAACTGGCGCAGTTAAGTCAGTACTCCAAAGCGCTGGGCTTAGCGTTTCAAATTGTGGATGATGTCTTGGATGCGACGGCCGATAGCCAAACACTCGGAAAGACTGCTGGGAAAGACGCTGCCGCCAACAAGCCAACCTATGTGACCTTGATGGGTTTAGACTATGCACAGCAGCAGGCTAAAGAATTGCAAGAAATCGCCATGAGCAGTTTGGATGGTTTTGGCAATCAAGCTCAAGCCCTAAAAGATTTAGCTCTATTGGTAGTCAATAGGGGTAAATAAAGAATTAATGCAATAACGTAATGACTTTACTTTCGATTAACTCTCCTGATGATCTAAGAAAACTGACGCGCGAAGAGCTTCCGGCTCTTGCTGATGAGTTGCGTCAATTTGTTTTGGATTCTGTTTCTAAAACCGGCGGCCACTTGTCCTCCAACTTGGGAACCGTAGAGTTGTCGATTGCTTTGCACTATGTATTTGATACCCCACGGGATCGAATCGTCTGGGATGTGGGTCACCAAAGTTACCCACACAAAATCTTGACAGGCCGTCGTGACCGTATGAATACCTTGCGTCAGTACAAAGGCCTTTCAGGATTTCCGCATCGAGCTGAGAGTGAATATGATGCCTTTGGTACCGGGCACTCTTCCACAAGTATTTCTGCCGCAATGGGCATGGCACGCGCTTTTCAAACAAAGGGTGAGCGTCAAGTCGCTGTTGCAGTGATTGGCGATAGCGCGATGACCGGTGGCATGGCTTTTGAGGCCATGAATAATGCTGGCGTCTATGACGATTTGCCTTTGGTGGTGATTTTGAATGACAACGATATGTCGATTTCACCAGCGGTGGGCGCTCTCAATCGCCACCTTGCGCGATTGTTGAGTGGCAATATTTATTCCACTACCAAAAAGGGAATTGATAGTGTTCTTTCAATTGCACCTCCTTTGCGTGAGTTTGCAAAACGATTAGAAGATCATGCCAAAGGTATGGTTTCACCAGCGACGATCTTCCAAGAATTTGGTTTTAATTATTTCGGTCCGATCGACGGCCATGATTTGGATGCGCTTGTACCAATGTTGCAAAACGTGCGCCGTTTAGCCTTGGAGGGTCGCGGACCCCAGTTCTTGCATGTCGTGACCAAAAAAGGTCAAGGGTATGAGCTCGCTGAAGCCGATCCGGTTTTGTATCACGGCCCTAGCAAATTTAATCCGCAGGAAGGCGTTAAAAAAGCAGCTGCCAGCAAGAAAACCTTCACTCAAGTTTTTGGTGAATGGCTTTGCGACATGGCTCACGCTGATCCGATGTTGATCGGCATTACGCCTGCGATGCGCGAAGGCTCTGGTCTCGTAGAGTTTGAGAAGAATTTCCCCAGGCGTTATTACGACGTAGGAATTGCTGAGCAACATGCGGTTACTTTTGCGGCCGGCATGGCTTGCGAGGGCATGAAGCCAGTGGTGGCAATTTATTCCACATTCTTGCAACGTGCCTATGATCAATTGATTCATGATGTGGCTTTGCAAGATTTACCCGTTCTGTTTGCGCTCGATCGTGCGGGATTGGTGGGTGCCGATGGCGCAACCCATGCTGGCGCGTATGACATTCCTTTCTTGCGCTGCATTCCGAATATGTTGGTGATGACGCCAGCAGATGAAGCAGAGTGCCGCGATTTATTGACAACGGCATTTCATCAACCGCATCCAACCGCAGTGCGTTACCCCCGCGGTTCCGGTGTGGGCACTACTCCATCAAGCGAGTTGCGCACCTTGCCATTAGGAAAAGGTGAGATTCGTCGTAAGTCATCTGCACCTGCAGGCAAGAGAGTGGCAATATTGGCATTTGGCACGCTGCTTTACAGCGCTTTAGAAGCCGCCGAAAGTTTTGATGCTACCGTGGCTAATATGCGCTTTGTTAAACCATTAGATGTGGATTTGATTCAATTGCTTGCGGCAGATCATGATTACTTTGTCACCATCGAAGATGGTGCGATCGCTGGTGGTGCTGGCAGTGCTTGCTTAGAGGCACTCACAAAATTAGGAATTCAGAAGCCCTTACTTCAGTTAGGCCTTCCCGATGAGTTCATTGAACATGGCGACTATCAGTTGCTGATGACCAAGTGCGGCCTGGATGTTGAAGGCGTTACAAACTCCATAAAGCAGCGTTTTCCGGTGGTATTCGTGGCAAATTCAGTGATTTCAGGCAAATAAGATCGTTTTGCTTGAAAATAGAGTTATGAATGACATGAACCCCGCCTTTCTCAAAGCTAGTGCAATGCCTGACGTGCAGTCCACTTTGGACAAGCGCGCCTTGCCTATTGAGCAAGTTGGTATTCGTGGGGTACGTCACCCATTAATGATTCGCAGCAAGACTGGTAACTTTCCATCAGTTGGCACTTTTGAGATGGACGTGGCTTTGCCAGCACATGTGAAGGGTACGCACATGTCGCGTTTTATGGCGCTGCTGCAAAAGCAAGAGCAGGCAGTTGATAGCACTACAGTAGTTGCTTTGGTGCGCGAGATGTTGCCTTTGCTTGACGCTAAAGAAGGTCATGTGCAATTTACCTATACGCACTTCGTGAAAAAAGCAGCGCCTGTATCGGGTGTTGAGAGCCTAATGGATTACGAAGTGACTTGGATGGCAACGGCCAAACAAAATGTCAGTGGTGCAGCAGACATTGAATTGGGTTTACGTGCACAAGTACCAGTCATGAGTTTGTGTCCATGCTCAAAAGAGATTTCAGAATTTGGTGCTCACAATCAGCGTTCCCACGTCACGATGACAGTAGCCTTAGATTCAGCAACGCAAATGACGGTAGAAGATTTGGTTGCCGCAGCAGAGAGCGAAGCATCCAGTGAGCTATGGGGTTTACTCAAGCGCCCAGATGAAAAGTGGGTCACTGAGCATTCTTACAGCAATCCTAAATTTGTTGAAGATTTGGTGCGTGATGTGGCTGGCCGTTTAAAGGCGGAACAGCGTATTCAGTCCTTTGTGGTCGAGGCTGAGAACTTTGAGTCGATTCATAACCACAGCGCGTTTGCCAGAATCTCCCACCAGAAATAAAGCACGCTTAAGTAAGCTAAACCAAGTTATTACTTTGCAAATCCCAGCGGGGTTTGATATCAAAGGCTCCAGATGTTGTGGAGTCATTATTTTTGCTCAGCAAACGCAGTGCTCCAGCAAATGCAATCATGACGCCGTTATCAGTGCATAGTTCTAGAGGCGGGTAGTGCACTTCAAAGTTATTCTTCGTGGCTTTTTCATTCAGCGCATTACGCAGTTGTAAGTTGGCGCCTACACCACCAGCAAGAACTAAGTGTTTGCAACCCGTTTGCTTGAGTGCTTTCTCAGACTTGCTAACGAGTACGGCGACGATGGCATCGACAAAACTTCTGGCAAGGTCAGCATGAAACTGCGCCACTTCAGCAGAATCTGTCACAGATTGCGCTTCAAACTTTTTGACTTGATTGAGGACGGCAGTCTTTAATCCTGAGAAAGAAAAATCCAGATCGCCGGAGTGCAACATCGGTCTAGGTAAATCAAAAATGCCGACACGACCTTTTTCGGCTAATTTGGAAATCGCGGCACCACCTGGGTAATCCAAACCCAACAATTTGGCAGTTTTATCAAAGGCTTCGCCAGCAGCATCATCCAAGGTCTCACCCAAAAGTTCATATTGGCCTATGCCGGAAACTTTCATGAGTTGGGTGTGCCCACCAGAAACCAAGAGGGCGATAAAGGGAAATTGCGGGGCAGTTTGACCCAAAAGCGGGGAAAGGAGGTGGCCCTCTAGGTGGTGAACCCCGATAGTGGGTAAATTGAGGCCTTGGGCTAAGGATTTGGCAAAAGCACTGCCAACTAGGAGGGCTCCGGCCAAACCGGGACCTTGGGTGAAGGCAACTGCATCAATATCACTCAATTTGAGGCCGGATTGACTTAAGGATTGGTCTAAAAGGGGTAAAACACGACGAATATGGTCTCGGGAGGCCAGCTCAGGAACAACACCCCCATAATCCCGGTGCATGGCGATTTGGGAGTGCAAACCCTGGCCTAGAATGCCTAAAAATGCAGGTTTTCCGGCTTCCCAGGGGTTGGTGTCGTAAATCGCCACCCCAGTCTCATCACAGGAAGTTTCTATGCCTAAAACAATCATTTTTCGCTTGGTCGTGCTAGAATCGCAATTCAGTTAATTTTTTCGATACCCATCGAGCATATACGAGTTAAATAAGTATGACTACAGTCCGCCTTCGCGAAAACGAACCATTTGAAGTGGCATTGCGCCGTTTCAAGCGCACCATTGAGAAAAATGGTCTTTTGACAGACTTGCGTGCACGCGAGTTTTACGAGAAGCCAACGGCTGAGCGTAAGCGTAAAAAGGCTGCAGCTGCTAAGCGCCATTACAAGCGTATTCGCAGCCAAATGTTGCCTAAGAAGCTTTACTAATAGAATTTAAAGCTCTCTTCACCGAGAAGCTTTGAAACCCGCTGACGGTGAAACGCAGCGGGTTTTTGCTTTTTAAACACCACCTCAGAAAACTAGGATCGTCCCATGAGTTTGAAAGATCAAATCACTGAAGATATGAAATCCGCAATGCGTGCAAAAGAAACTGCACGCCTAGGAACTATTCGTCTTTTATTGGCCGCTATTAAGCAACGTGAAGTGGATGATCGTATTGTGCTCGACGATGCAGCGGTGATTTCTACGGTTGAAAAAATGATCAAGCAGCGCAAAGATTCTATTTCTCAGTTTGAGAAAGCGGGACGTGATGATCTAGTTGCGGTTGAGTCTGCTGAGATGGTGATATTGCAAACCTACTTGCCAGCCCAAATGTCAGATGCAGAAGTGGAAGCGGCGGTTGCTGCGGCGGTAGCATCTACTGGTGCGGCAGGCCCGCAGGATATGGGCAAAGTGATTGGTGTATTAAAAGGGCAGTTAGCTGGTAAGGCCGATATGGGTAAAGTGTCTGGCTTAGTAAAAGCTGCTCTAGCGAAGTAACTCACTAGTAAAACCCAGAAAACCGTCTCATACTGATCGTATGGCGCTCATTCCACAATCCTTCATTGCCGATCTGTTAAATCGGGTCGATATTGTCGATGTGGTTGGGCAGCATGTGAAGTTAAAAAAGGCTGGCGCAAACTACCAAGGTTTGTGCCCTTTTCACTCAGAGAAGTCACCATCATTTTCTGTTTCACCAACTAAGCAGTTCTATCACTGCTTTGGATGCGGCGCCCATGGCTCTGCAATTAGTTTCTTGATGGAGTATTCAGGACTGGGTTATGTCGATGCGATTGAAGAGCTTGCGCGTTCTGCTGGACTAGATGTTCCGCGCGAAGAGCGCACCGCCAATGATGTTGCACGCCAACAGCAAGCAATGGCCTTAAGTGAAGTGATGAGCTCAGCAGCAGATTGGTATCGCCAACAACTCAAAGGAAGCACGCGCGCAGTTGAATACCTCAAAGGGCGCGGCCTGACGGGTGAGATAGCGAAGCGCTACGCTCTCGGCTATGCCCCTGATGGTTGGCAAGGGTTAGAAGCAGTCTTTGGGCCTTACTCAAATGATGAAATTGCGAAGACTCTTGTAGAGGGTGGTCTGATTATTCAGGGCGAGCAGTCTGAAGGTGCGCCGGTGAAGCGTTATGATCGCTTCCGCGATCGCATCATGTTCCCAATTCGCAATCCAAAAGGGCAAACCATTGGATTTGGTGGACGCATTTTGGATCAAGGCGAGCCCAAATATTTAAATTCTCCAGAAACACCATTGTTCTCAAAGGGCAATACGCTTTATGGATTGTTTGAAGCAAGACAAGCCATTCGCGCTAAAGAGTATGTCTTGGTGTGCGAGGGATATATGGATGTTGTGGCTCTTGCGCAGTTGGGTTTCCCAAATGCAGTAGCGACATTAGGTACTGCTTGTACCGCAAATCACGTACGCATGTTGCTGCGTCAAACGGATAAAGTGGTTTTCTCATTTGATGGTGATGCAGCCGGGCAGCGGGCGGCGCAACGTGCACTTGAAGCTTGCTTGCCACTTATGTCTGACGATAAAGAGATTCGTTTCTTATTCTTGCCAACAGAGCATGACCCAGATAGTTATGTCAGGGCATATGGTGAAGCCGCTTTTGAAAAAGTGATTAAAGAAGCGATGTCTTTATCGAGTTTCTTCTTTAAGGTTGCCAGCGAAGATCATGAGTTGACTACGCCAGAGGGCAGGGCTCAGACGCACCATGCGGCCAAGCCTTTACTCTTGTCTATGCCACCGATTGCCTTGCGTACGCAAATACTACGTGAGTTGGCTATTCGAACCAACACCACTCCTGCGGAGTTGGAATCATTCTGCGGTCTCACTGTAGTTCCTGCTCCTGTGCAGACATCGCCCTATCAGGCGACACAAGCAAAATCGACATATGTAGCAAATAATCCTAGTGGCTTAGGTAATCGACAGGGTGCACCATGGCAAGCATCTAAGGGCTCTGCAAAACGCATCGCTACGCAAGCGATCGAACCACCAAAAGCACCAATGGATTTAGCAGAACAAATTTTGCGAGTGCTGATTCAGTTTCCCCATTTGGGTAAGGCGTTGAATGAAGGTAATCGTATGTTGGCATTAAAGGCTGCAGAGCAACGCTCAGCAAATGCTTTGGTATTGATGACAGATTTATTAGTGCAATGTAATCAGGTTGAACTGATTCCAGATGAAAGTGGCAAGTTGACGGTCGGCGCAGGATCATTTGCAATGTTCCAGGATCAACTCTCCCGCAGCGAACTTGCACCCATGTATGAGGTATTAAGAAAGCGCATTATGGGTAGCGATGTTGAGCTTGAAGGCGCCTCTGCCGACTTAGAAGGGGCTCTCAATAAGTTGGAGAAAGCGAGCCTGAAGCAGGAAATGACGGAAATTGCCCAAAAAATTGCTGCGGGCAATTCCAGCGAACAAGATAAGGTCCGATATCGGGAATTGGGCGAAAAGCTGAAATTTGCCTAAAATTTCCTGAAATACCCCTAGAAATCACCTGAAAATGCCCAATATTTTTAGGTAAGCGGGGGTCAAAAAAGTCGCAATCGACTATAATCCTCTGTTCCCAAGAAAAAAACGAATTAATTCAGCCACTTGCGCTTAGTTTTTAGGAAATTTTGGGTGTAAGTGAGTAAATAAGTTACGTGACTGTTCTTCAACAGTCACGATCAACAACCGTTATGTGAGTAAGTGCTAATAAATGCCGAATACCAAGACCAAAAAAAACGCTAAACCTGCCCCAAAAGCAAAGGCACCTGCTAAACCAGCACCAAAGAAAGCTGCAGTAAAGGCGAAAGCACCTGCAAAGCCGGCAGCTAAGGCGAAGACACCAGCCAAGCCAGCCCCAAAAGCGAAGGTTGCAGTAAAAGCAAAAGCGCCTGCTAAGCCCGTTGCTAAGGCAAAAGCGCCAGCTAAACCTGCACCGAAAGCAAAGGCCCCAGCAAAGCCAGCAGTAAAAGCGAAAGCACCTGCAAAGCCAGTTGCTAAAGCAAAAGCGCCAGCTAAGCCTGCACCGAAACCGAAAGTTGTTGCGAAGGCCCCCGCTAAACCAGCACCAAAATCTAAAGTTGTTGCGAAAGCTCCCGTAAAAGCGGAGAAGCCAACTAAGGCAACAAAAGCAGAAGTAAAAGTAGAGCCAGCAAAAAAAGGTAAGGCTACTGCAAAGGTTGAAGAGGTAAAAGAGTTAAAAGGCAAAAAAGCGAAAGCGGTTGAGGCTGAGGTTGTTGCTCCTCAAGAAGAGAAGAAGCGCGGCCGCAAAGCTAAAGAAGCTGCCACAGATGGCGCAGAGCCAGTATTAACTGATCGTCAAAAAGCGCGTGAGCGTAAGGCTAAAGAAAAAGCCCTCTTAAAAGAATTTGCTGCACAACAATTAGGTACTGAAGAACAACAAGAGTTACGCCGTGCCCGCTTAAAGACTTTGATCAAGATGGGTATGTCCAAGGGTTACCTGACCCATGGCGAAATGAATGACGTGATGTCTGATGAGTTATCTGATGCGGATGCATTGGAAACTTTGATCAGCTTGTTAAATGACATTGGTATTACCGTTTACGAACAAGCGCCAGACGCAGAAACATTAATTCTGTCAGATAACACCGCAGCCGCAGCTTCTGAAGAAGAGGCTGAAGAAGAGGCTGAAGCTGCACTTTCTACTGTGGACTCTGAGTTCGGACGCACAACCGATCCAGTACGTATGTATATGCGTGAAATGGGTACGGTAGATTTGTTGACTCGCGAAGGCGAGATCGTCATCGCGAAAAAGATTGAAGCTGGCCTCAAAGATATGGTGATGGCTTTGTCCGCATGCCCTGTAACCATTGCCGAGATTCTCAGTAACGTAGACAAGATTGCCGCCGGTGAATTAGAGATTGACCAATTCGTGGATGGCTTAGTCGATCCAAATGCGGAAGACATCAAGTTAGGACCTGAAGAGTCTGAAGTAGATCCTGATGCTGAAGACGGTGAAGAAGACGGTGACGACGAAGGCGGTGGCGGCGGTGGTGCTGCAACTGCGAATGCCAAGCAATTAGAAGAATTAAAGCAAATCTCACTAGAGAAATTTGCAATCGTTCGCACTCAAGCAGAAAAAATGCGCCGTGCCTTTGATAAAGATGGCTACAACTGCCCTGCTTATGTCAAAGCACAAGATGCGATTCGCGCAGAATTACTAGGTTTCCGTTTAACAGCGAAGAGTGTTGAGAAATTATGTGACACCATGCGCGCCCAGGTAGATCAAGTTTGGAAATTGGAGCGCGGCATCGTTAGCTTGCTGGTTGATAAAGTAGGCGTGAATCGTGGTGAAGTATTAAAAGATTTCCCTAAGATGTCTATGAACTTAGGCTGGACAGATAAGTTGCTCAAAGAGGGCAAGCCATACAGCGCGCTCTTGCAACGTAACGTTCCGGCGATTCAGGAATTGCAACAGAAGTTAATTGACATTCAGAAGAATGTAGTTATTCCATTGCCTGAACTCAAAGAAGTAAATAAACAAATGATCGCGGGCGAGAAGCGTGCCCGTGAAGCGAAGCGTGAGATGACTGTAGCCAACTTACGTTTGGTTATCTCGATCGCCAAGAAATACACCAACCGTGGCTTGCAGTTCTTGGATTTGATCCAGGAAGGCAACATTGGTTTGATGAAGGCGGTAGATAAGTTTGAATACCGTCGTGGTTATAAGTTCTCAACTTATGCAACTTGGTGGATTCGTCAGGCGATTACTCGTTCGATTGCTGACCAAGCGCGTACGATCCGTATCCCTGTGCACATGATTGAGACCATCAATAAGATGAACCGTATCAGCCGTCAGATCTTGCAAGAAACTGGTCATGAGCCAGATGCAGCAACCTTGGCGCTGAAGATGGAGATTCCAGAAGATAAGATCCGCAAGATCATGAAGATTGCGAAAGAGCCAATCTCGATGGAAACCCCAATTGGTGATGATGAAGATTCTCATTTAGGTGACTTCATTGAAGACGGAAATACCCTTGCTCCTTCTGAAGCGGCATTGCATGACTCCATGCGCGATGTTGTGAAGGATGTATTGGACTCACTTACGCCACGTGAAGCAAAAGTATTGCGTATGCGTTTTGGTGTAGAGATGAGTACAGACCATACTCTTGAAGAAGTGGGAAAACAGTTTGACGTCACTCGTGAGCGTATTCGTCAGATTGAAGCGAAAGCACTCCGTAAGATGCGTCATCCAAGCCGCAGCGACAAGCTCAAGACTTTCCTCGAGGAAGATTGAGCCAAAGACTAACGGGCCTATAGCTCAGTTGGTTAGAGCAGAGGACTCATAATCCTTTGGTCCCAGGTTCAAGTCCTGGTGGGCCCACCAACCATAAAAAATGCCAACCTTAGGGTTGGCATTTAAGCATGCATTAAGCTTATTGAGGGCTTATTTTGCAGCATTGCCCAAAATATCTACTTGGGCTGTATCTATTACTAGAAACTGCTTTACGGCATCATTTTTTGCAATTACAGTCGCGCTAGCAACGCCAGCAGAGAATGCAATTAAAGCAATGATCATATATGTGGTGATTTTATTCATCGAATTTCCCCGTAGAAAAGTTAATTAAGGACTTAAATATTTAAGTACCCGAATGGTAAGGGAAAAATAGGTTAATTCTTATTAACTTTAGTTCTAGTTTTAATAAAAATAGAACTAAAGTACTACCTGTTTTGGACAATAAATAAAGGGACTGGTTTTAACTGGTCCCGGCTAGCACTTATGAGCTATAGCTCCTCAGCAAAGAGCTGGTTGAGGCCTTTTGGTAAGTTTTGGCTAGGGAAGTATCTACCTTTAGCAGCTCCCTTTCGCAAAGTAATTAAATTCACCGCCATCAATTTCTTTAGATGGAAATCCAAGGTCCCCGAATCCAATCCATATTGCTCAATAATGTCCTTCGGCCTTGCTCCATTTTGACCAGATCGGTAGATAAAGTTAAATGCATTCAAGCGAGTCTGATTACCTAGGGCTTCAAATACTGATAAGTATTGCATCATATCTACCCCCCTGTTTTATATGCAAAATTATTAAGTGCTCACTGAAATTAATTTGAAGTGCCTGTGGCGTAGTCTAGGGTTGGATTGACATAGGCAACGGACTTATCAAGCACCATACTGTGTAGCGCTTGCACGGAACCAACTGAGGATTCCTCTACGGAATAGTTTTGATCAAGCCGCTCATTTGCTCTAATTAATCTTGGATTCAGGTTATCGGGAATCTGATGTGGATTATTTAGATGGCCGCTGACGCGGAACTCATTATATGTACCTAGGTTATTACCAAATAAATTCATGGAAAAGCCGGTGAGCCCAAGCGCAATGGCTAAACCAATAGATGCTCCAAGGATGTGACGATTTATTTTTAGCATGTTGATCTCCCTTTTGTGCGTTACTTTTTTAATCGACGCGTTGTTCTAATGTGTGCCTGCCTAATTCGAGCAATCCCAGCATGACAGGTAAATGGTAGGAAGTTCCTCATGCAATGAATATAAAACTTTAGCTCTATTGCCTATGGCCTACTAAGTAATGTTGGTAGGGGTGTAGGACTGACTAGTAAAGACCCTAATCATTGATTTATAAAGTGATAATTCAGTCATTCAGATGGGACATATAAAACTAAAGTTCTAGATTGGAAATGCCCATGAATGCCATAATCGATTCAATTTTTTACCTTAAATGGGGCATCGCCATGCAAACCACATCGATACTCATCGTTGACGATCATCCGGTTTACCGGGATGCCTTGCAGCAGCTATTAAACAAGAAATTCATCTCTAGTAATATTGCTGTTTATGCCGCTGAAACTCTGGCACAAGGGTTGAGTACCGTTAAGAACTCTATTTCTTCATGGATTATTTTGTTGGATCTCCAAATTCCAGATTCTGAGCACGAGCTCTCTGGAATTAAGCAGTTCATGCAGCTTAGTAATGTTGCTACCATTGCCGCTATATCGGGGCTTGATAAGGAGGATGTTGAACAAGCTTGCTTGGATGCTGGCTGCGCTTTGTTCATCTCTAAAAATAGTGATTCTTCATCCATTTACGAGAGTATTTGTAACTTAATAGGACATATACCCAATGCCCCTGAGATCACTCAACTCACTGGAAGACAGCAAGAGATTTTGCGATATGTTTCCGAGGGCCACTCAAATAAAATGATTGCCTATTCTTTGCAAATCAGCGAGCAGACAGTCAAGATCCATTTGGGCGATATCTTTAAAAAGCTTAAAGTATTTAATAGAACCCAGGCAGTCATTAAAGCCAAAGAGCATGGTTGGGGCTAACGCATGGCTATAAGTAACGCGCAGGAAAATAGTCTTCTACAGAAAGAGAAATTCCAATTTCTTCAAACGGCGTCTAGAACGAATACGATTGGCACTGTTATTGGCCCACTATTCACGGCATTTTTAGTAATCGAGGAGGTTAACGCACTAAACAATCTGATTGTTTGGCTTGCTGCGATGACATTTTGCGTTTTATTGAGAGCTTATATAGTTTTTTATAAAAACAAACATTCCTCACAATCCATCGAGCAAAAGATAGTTAATTTAAATTGGGCAATCTTTTCTGTTACTGCCTGCTGGGGTTTAGGTTGGCTTATCGTTGTGCCTGAATTGCCATTTAATCTTCAATGCTTGTATCTATTGATGAGCTCTACGGCGATTTTCGTTGGGCTCTATGGCTATTCTATTAACCGTGCCACCATTCTTTGCTTTGCGGCCCCAATATTTATTTGTCAATTCATCATCACGTCTATCCCCCCATTTATTTTTCCATGGCCAATTATTTTGGGGGAGCTCGCTTTTTCGCTCTACACATTAAAAATGGCTTCGTATTTTTCTAATTCCTGGACAAATACAGTTAGACTGCAGATTCAGAACCAGATGCTGAACCATGCTCTTGAAGTGGAGCGCAATACCGCCATTGCATCAAATATATCTAAATCCAAATTTATTGCTACAGCCAGTCATGATCTGAGGCAGCCACTCCATGCTGTCAATATTTATTTAGATTTATTTGATCCTAATTGCCTCCCACCTAAAGAAAGGATTAATTTTTTTCAAATACGCAAGAGCGTTCAAACCCTGAACTCCATGTTTAAGTCTTTACTAGATTTGAGTAAGCTTGATGCAGGAACGACTAAGAAGATCCATAAATCATTCGAGCTTATTGAGCTTGTTGGGCCTCTGTCTGACACATTTACCCCAATTGCTACTGGTAAAAATATATCGCTACAGATTGATTTCATGAATATGCTTGTAGATGGCGATAGAGTTCTGCTACAGCAGCTCATTGGAAATTTGATTTCCAATGCCATTCAATACACCGCCACGGGCAGTGTCTCTATTGTGCTTACAGCACAAGAAGGTCATCTACAAATTGCTATCAAAGATACAGGTTGTGGCATTGACTCAAACGTATTAGATAAAATCTTCGATGAATTCTATAGGGTCGACGGTACACGCAGCATGCATGATGGACTTGGGCTTGGCCTTTCCATTGTGAAGAGACTATGCAAAATCTCAGATTCTGAAATCACGATTACTTCAGCGCCGGGTGAAGGTACCAACTGCATTGTTCTAACAAAATATGCTGCTCAACCTCTACCTGAATATGTCACTCCGCATCCTTCAAGGGTTAAGAGCGGATCCACCAGCGGGCAACAGTCATTATTGAGTACCAAAACAATCGCTATATTTGAAGATGACCAAACTATTTTCGAGGCTTACAAAAAAGCTCTCAGTGAAAATGGCTTCAATGTGCTCTCTCTTCCCGAAAAGAGCCAAGATTTAATGAGGGATTTGGCCGGCATTAACCGCATTGATTGCATTTTGAGTGACTATCGTCTTGTCACCACTACTGGCGACCTGATTATCCAGCTGCTACGCGATAGTTTCGGGGATGACATACCAGCACTGATTATTACCGCCGACACCTCTCCACAACATATCCAGCTGTTTAAAGAGCTCAATATTGAAGTGCTCTATAAACCCATTGGCTACAGCGAAATTGTGAATGCAATTAAAAACCTGTTGTTCAAATAAAAACAATATAAAGAACCCATATGAGAATTTCATGCCGTAAATTTTTAGCCTTAGCTGCCGCAATAATTATTTCTTCTAGCACATGGGCCCAATCCAGCCAAAGCTCTTGGGCTGGCGCTTATGGTCAGATTGGCCTCATCGGATATGAAAGCTATATTCCAAAGAGTGCAAGTGGTACAACTACCCTTCCAAGTGGATCAACGCTAACCACGAACTCAACTGCGAATCATGCCAATGGTCCAGTGGCAAATCTTGCGGTCGGCTATAACTTTGAAGTTCAGAATCAATTTTTATTGGGACTTGGCGCCGCACTCTACCCAGGGCACTCTAGGTCTGCAAATACCATCGCAATTACACACGGGGCTCCAACCTATGGAACCTATGATGTTTCAAATGTGTTTAGTTTTAGCCTGTTACCTAGCTATGTAATTGATGGTAGCCGCTTAGCTTACTTAAAAATTGGGTATGCAGGTTCAACGCTAAATGCCAACTCTCCAGGAAATTATCCTCAACAATCAACAAGGGTATCTGGCATTGTTTACGGCGCCGGATATAAACAAATGATTACTGAATCTGTTTATGGGTTTCTAGAGGGTAATTATGCGGTAAACAAAGCGAAATCTGTTACTGTCCAGACTGATAGCGGGGCAATAGTTAATTCCACGCTAAATGCGACTGGCTATGATTTTTTAATTGGCGTAGGATACCGTTTCTAGAGTTTTTGCTAAAAAAATCACCCCAATGGGGTGATTATCAATACTCAAAAATCCGTTTGGAAATCTGAATAGCTACGGACTTTCATACTAAGCCCGCAAGCATTCCTCACGCAAGACAATTTGGGGCATCTAGAACCAAAGTACTACCAATAGAAATGCTTACATTAATATGTGTATTCACAATTTAACTGGAACAAGCTTGATTTAGGTATGTAATTACTCCGTCTTTGGTAAGACCAATTTTACCCACTTCCAATGTTGAGGCACTTACAACACCCATACACATTCCAATGGCAAATCCTGCAACTAAGTATTTAATTTTCATTTTTTGTCTCCGCCTCACACTTGAATCTTTATAGAAATAAAAACTAAATGTATATTGATGCTGTTAGTAGATTAAAACTTGATGAAAGTCAATTTTCTAAATTGTTGATGTAATGCTTTGGCTCTACCAACTTATTGACATTGGCGGGGTGTATTCTGCATTCTTAAGTATTGAAATGCGCTGTTTTTGATGTCCCCTTGCTATGGTTAAGATGAATGAATAGTTCAATTAAATGGTTGTTTGCGATTTTGGCCTTATTTCTTATGATTTTTATTGTGATTGATCAGTTAGTTTGCGGTAAATGGATTTATCACGACTACACCGCTGGAATAGATCGTCGACTTTCCTGCTTTTGGAAATATTAATAAGCATTCATGGAATGATTGGACTAAAGACGTCTCGAATGCCTTTTGTCGCCTGAGGTTATTCAAGTGGATTCTGTGTAAATTTGAGTAAATATGAAATGAATAAAAAAAGCCTACTAAAGAGATTCAATTTCCCCGCATATTTTTTTCACGCTCTTCATACTTTTATTATTCGAAATAAAGGTAGATCATTTCGTCAAAAGATTTTTTCTCTTTTAAATCCGACTCCGACATCGGGAGATTTGCATCATATTATTGATGATGTAATCGTTATTTCGGTTTTATTGTCAGTA
This sequence comes from Polynucleobacter sp. MWH-UH2A, assembly GCF_018687195.1. Classification (NCBI taxonomy): domain Bacteria; kingdom Pseudomonadati; phylum Pseudomonadota; class Betaproteobacteria; order Burkholderiales; family Burkholderiaceae; genus Polynucleobacter; species Polynucleobacter sp. MWH-UH2A. The sequence continues at coordinate 1,630,523 of NZ_CP061321.1, read as the reverse complement.
ATTTCAATCATTTTGGAAACGGTATCTTGGATTCATACTCCTCTGAAATGGGAGTTTCACGCAATTGAGATTTTTACTGTCGCCATATTTTCACTTGAATATATCGGGCGAATATATTCCTGCTGTGAGCTGGATAAATACCATCGGCCTATTATTGGCAGATTAAAGTACATGTTTACGATTGGCGCTTTAATTGATTTGGTCGCGGTGTTGCCATTTTTTGTTGGTCTTGCATTCCACGAGTCGTTTGATCTGAGGTTCTTGCGAGTCTTTAGGCTCTCACGTTTGCTAAAGCTTACGCGCTATACCGGCACACTTAATACAATGTACAAGGCAATTTATCGTGAGAGGCGAGTGCTATTTGCCGCTGCCTTTATGATGACATTACTTGTCATACTTACTGCAAGCTTAGGGTATGAGTTTGAACATATTGCTCAGCCAGATAAATTCGATACGATTCCAGATGCTATGTATTGGGCTGTTATTACTCTAGCCAGTGTGGGCTACGGGGATTTAACGCCAATTACACCTCTAGGAAGGGCGATGACTGTGGTGATTAGCCTAATTGGTATAGGAATTTTTGCTATTCCCGCTGGATTAATGGCGTCTGCATTTACTGATCAGCTACGAATTGATCGAGAAGCATTTGAAAATGAATTTAGAGATGCAATCGCTAAGGGGAGGCTATCTTCAGGTGATCGTCAGGCATTAGAAGCAGAAGCTGAGAGATTGCATTTAAGCATGGAGGATGTCGAGAGAATCACTGATAAAGTTAAAAAAGAACTAATTAGTAATACTGGCGTACTTCCTGATGATATAGATCCTCAGATAGTGTGTGAAAAATACAGACAGCAAGTAAGTCATTTAAAGATTTTTTCTTTAAGCAAACAGTCTGCTCATATTGACTCGATGCTTAGCAATTCCAATGATTTCACCGAGCTAGAGCGACAGATTTGGGTCTTGATAAAAAAACAATCTAGTTAGATTGTTTGATGTGCAGGAGTTGATATATGGATTCGTGAACAGGGCTTGGCAGGTCTTGTTGTCCAGATTCCGCTAAATCAATGCTTATTTTTCCACGAAGAATAATAAGCCCTTTGAGGGTTTCTCTTTTGTGAAAATGATCGTGCTCGCGATCAATTTCTTGAAGCAAAAATTGGTGTAGAAATACATGGTTTGAGAGATCAAGTTTTAAAGCAAATGCCAAGCGAATAATTTCTTGATTAAGTTGATGGACAACAGTTTCAAGCTCATTGTCTAGGTAAGGATTATCAGATTTGTTCATGTAATTTGAGCAATTTATTGACGTTTATAGTGGAGCTATTTGCTGCAATAGAATGGCTTTAATTATAAATAAAGACCACGAGCTTTCATTCTTTTTGAGTCTAATTTGCCACGTATAATTCAAATTAACACTTTGAGTGATTAGTTAAAGATAATATGGATCAAACACCCTTTAGATCTGAGTGGTATGGCTTTGATGAGCTTGCAAAATCTTTGGATGACTCGATTCACCATCATTTAGCAAAATCTAGCATGGGGATCTCACCCATTGCCATAGCGGTTGCAATGAACGATTGGTTGATGCATTTATCAGTTTCGCCGGGTAAGCAGTCCATATTGATGCGTAAAGGGCTGGAATTAACGGCTGATCTAATCGGTAAAAATTGGAATCAATATTCCAACGAGTCAAGCTCTAAGGCGCTAGACGCTAGATTTGATGATCCGGCTTGGAGTCAATATCCGTTCTCAAATTTGAGAGATATCTACTTGGCGCACCATGATTGGTGGAGCGATGTAGTGCATGTGGATGGCGTAGCAAAGCACCATGACGATCTGGTTAGTTTTTATTGCAAGCAATTTTTAGATGCTTTTTCACCATCAAATTATTCAATTACAAATCCTGAATTCTTTAAGCATTCATATGAGAGTCTTGGGGAAACTTGGTTTAATGGCTTTAGTAGCTATATTTCAGATTTGTTGGCTCACCCGTTGCTTGTTGGCGAGCGCGCAAATAAAGATCTGCTCAAGCTAGCCTTTGAGCCGGGAAAGAATGTTGCGCTTACTCCTGGGGCGGTGATTTACGAAAATGATTTGATTGAGCTTATTCAATATGCTCCCTCAACTAAGCAGGTATTTTCTGTACCGCTTTTGATTGTTCCATCCTGCATCATGAAATACTATATTTTGGATTTGTCGCCGCGCAATTCCATGGTGAAGTATCTAGTTGAACAAGGCTTTACAGTCTTCATGATTTCATGGAAAAATCCCGATGCTAGCGATCGAAACATTGATTTTTCAGACTACTTAAGTTTAGGTGTAATAGCGTCGCTTCGCCAGATCAAGAAAATAACTTCTTGTGATGAGGTGCACGCAATGGGGTACTGTCTGGGTGGGACTTTCTTATCTGTGGTGTCCGCTTATTTGGGTCATCATCAGTCTGCAGGTAACCAGGGTGGAAAGAACAAAAAGAGCGAGTCATTGTTGGGCCTACCAAAACTGGCGAGCACAATTCTATTGGCTGCACAGACTGATTTTTCTGACCCTGGTCAATTGGGATTGCTAATTGATGAAGATCAGTTGAAGTCACTACGTATAGAGATGGCTCGCACTGGTTATCTGTCTGGCAAACAAATGGCGGAATCATTTCAATTTTTGAATGCTCGCGACTTAGTGTGGGCAAAAAATACTAAACGATACCTATTTGGCAAAAATGATTCTGCAACAGATATGACCAGTTGGAATGCTGACGTTACTCGCTTGCCAGAAAAAATGCACTTAGAGTATTTAAATAGACTATTTTTAAATAATGAGCTTTCTATGGGCTATTTTCAATTTGAAGGCAATGGTATCGCTTTAATCGATATTCAGTCACCACTCCTAGTTGTTGGTACGGAGCGTGACACCGTTTCACCTTGGCGATCGGTTTATAAAATTCATTTGCTTACCAATGTTGATACTACGTTTATCTTGGCGTCGGGCGGTCACAATGCAGGGATTATTTCGGAGCCAGGACACCCTAATCGCAGTTATCAAATTCATGCGGTTGATAAAGGGCATGGATGGCTTGATCCCTCTGGATATTTGGATCGCTCCATCAGGAAGGAGGGGTCGTGGTGGCCCGCGATGCGTGATTGGTTGGCGGACATTTCGGATGTTAAGGTGCCAGCTCGTGATATAGATGAGAGGCTGATGCTTCGTAAAGCCCCCGGGCGCAATGTTCTTATTAGATATGCGGATTAAAGAATGAATCAAATATTGAATTTAAATGGTAAAAAGGGCCTCATTCTTGGGGTGGCTAATGATCAAAGTATTGCCTGGGGATGTGCGCTTATGGCAAAGAAGCTGGGTGCTGATGTGATTGTCACTTGCCTTAATGAAAAGGCAAAGGGTTATGTTGAGCCTTTGACTAATCCTGAGAATATTGGTCTAGAGGTTTGTAATGTCGAGGATCAGGGCGCTTTAGAGCTTTTAGTAAATAATGCCGTAAAAAAATTAGGGCGTTTGGATTTTGTTATCCACTCGATAGCGTGGGCACCCTTAGAGGACCTCCATGGGCGGGTGGTCGATAGCTCCAGCACTGGTTTTGCTAGGGCAATGGAAGTTTCATGCCATTCTTTTGCAACGCTAGCGAAGCTCTGTGCCCCCCATATGCCAACAGGGGGTGCTTTATTGACGATGACCTATTTAGGCGCTGATGAAGCGGTGCCTCATTATGGTCTGATGGGGCCTGTTAAAGCGGCGCTCGAATCTTTGGTTCGGTATATGGCGGTTGAATTGGGGGGTAGAAAAATTCGGGTTCATGCCGTTTCACCAGGACCCATATTGACGCGAGCTGCTTCAGGCATCGATCATTTTGATGAGCTCATGCAAACTGCCGCTCAAAAGTCACCCTTGGGTAGACCAGTTCGATTGGATGAAATTGCTAGTTTATGTACATTTTTATGTGCCGATGGTGCATCAGGAATGACTGGTCAAACTATTTATGTTGATGGTGGTTGTCACGCTGTTGGTTAAAGGGAATTAAATGGATATTGAAATGGAAGAAAATGCCTTAATTGAAAACGTCACATATGATGAGCTCAGTATTGGACAAAGTGCTCGCTTATTGCGCACCTTAACTCTTGAGGATATTCAGGCATTTGCGGCAGTCTCTGGCGATACGAATCCTGCGCATTTAGATCCCGAGTATGCCAATGACACCATGTTTCATGGCGTCATTGCTCATGGTATGTGGGGCGGGGCTTTAATATCAGCATTGCTAGGCACCAAATTTCCGGGACCTGGAACCATCTATTTGCAACAAGACTTGCATTTTTCAAAGCCGGTTCGCATTGGCGATACTTTGGCGGTAGTTGCAACAGTTCAATCCAAGGATGATGAAAAAAAACGTGTTGAGCTTGACTGTGTAGTGCAAAACCAAAATGGTGAAAAAGTTTTACATGGCACAGCACGCATCATTGCTCCAACTCAAAAAATAGCTAGACCCAGATTAAGCGTCCCACATATTCAGATTTTTGATCCAGAAGCTAGGTTTCATGAGCTTTTAGGAAAGGCGCGCAATCTTGATCCAGTGTTTTGTGCTGTAGTTCATCCATGTGATGTAGAGTCGTTAATGGGTGCTGTGGATTCCGCGGTTGCAGGCCTCATTAAACCTATTTTGATTGGACCGGCTAAGAAAATTTTGTCTATTGCAGCCGCCGCCTCTATTAATATATCGCCCTATGAATTAATTGATGTTCCTCATAGTCATGCAGCTGCCGATAAAGCGGCAGATATGGCCGTCGATCGCAAGGTTGAAATGATGATGAAAGGTAGCTTGCATACGGATGAACTTTTGCATGCAATATTGGCTCGACCTCAGTTAAGGACTGGTAGGCGGATGTCACATGTGTTTCGTTTTGATATTCCCATGTATAGCAAACCTTTGCTCGTGACAGATGCTGCGCTCAATATTCATCCTACATTGATGGAAAAAGTAGACATTATTCAAAATGCAATCGACTTTAGTGTGATCATGGGCATACCCAACCCTAAGGTTGCTATCTTGTCAGCGGTTGAGATGGTTAACCCCGATATTCCTTCCACCATTGAGGCGGCTGCACTTTGTAAGATGGCGCAACGCGGCCAAATTAAGGGCGGTATCTTAGATGGCCCTTTAGCGTTTGATAATGCTATTTCTTTGCACGCGGCGCAAATTAAAGGAATTGACTCAGTAGTTGCTGGCGATGCTGATATTTTGAATGTCCCTGATTTAGAGTCTGGGAACATGCTGGCAAAACAGCTGGAGTATTTTGCTGGAGCAAGTGGAGCCGGCTTAGTACTAGGCTCCAAGATTCCAGTGGCATTAACTAGTAGGGCGGATAGCGCTCGCACAAGAGTAGCTTCGGCCGTACTAGGTTTGTTGGTGGCGCATGCGCATCGTCAAAACAGCCAGTAATACTGGATTAAGACAACAAAAAAATAAGAATTTGCAATGGCAATCCTTTCTGTAAATGCTGGTTCATCAACCTTAAAGTTTGCAATTTACCCAGTTGATAATAGCGTTGTCCAGCCATCAATTCTGGTAGGTAGTTACGAAGGCTTAGAACCAAATGGTTCGCCAACGCTCAAATATGGCTATGGAGGTGAATTGAAATCCATGCCGCTAGATTGCATCTCAAAAGATCCTTTTACTTGTGCTCTGACTCAGTTAAAGGAATTGATCTTCAGCCTTCCAAATATGCCTAAGATTGAGGCAATTGCGCATCGAATTGTGCATGGGGGTTCGGTTTTTACTCAAAGCATTATCTCTACAAAATCGATTTTAGATGAGCTCTCAAAACTCAATTCTTTGGCACCCCTGCATCAGCCGCACAATATAGAGGGTGTGCGTGCTTTTGCAAAAGCCTTCCCCGATATTCCGCAGGTACTTTGCTTTGACACCGCATACCATAAGACGGTTTCAAGTATTGAATCTGCTTTTGCTCTGCCGGCAGAAATTACTTCTCAAGGTGTTCGAAGGTATGGTTTTCATGGTTTATCTTATCAATACATTATTGGCGTGCTATTGGATAGTTCGAAACGCGCAAAGGATAGGGTGCTAATGGCTCACCTTGGAAATGGTGCGAGTCTTTGCGCTGCTGTTGCTGGTAAGAGCATAGCAACTACGATGGGATTTTCTGCTTTAGATGGGTTGATGATGGGGACAAGGGCTGGTTCTTTAGATGCTGGTGTTTTGCTATATCTTTTGGAAAATGGCTATACACATGATGGCCTAGAAAAATTACTTTATAAGCAGAGTGGTTTGCTAGGCGTATCGGGAATTTCAGCAGATATGCGCAAGCTTAGAGACAGCCATGAACCATTGGCGACTATGGCGATTGAATTGTTCGCTCATCGAGTGGTACGTGAGGCAGGTGCAATGATTGCTTGCCTTGAGGGATTAGATGTCATTGGCTTTAGCGGTGGTATTGGTGAGCATGATTGTCAGTTGCGGCAAGACGTTTGTGAAAAGCTTTCTTGGCTGGGCATTAAGCTTGATCAGGAACTTAATCAAAATGCCAATCAGGATCAAATTACTAAAATCAGCGCAGATGACAGTGCCGTTGAAGTATGGGTTGTTCCTACAGATGAAGGCCTGGTTGCTGCTCGTGATGCTCAAATGTTAATCGGAAAACATTGAATATCGTTGCAAAAAATAAATCAATAATTTATTAGTTTCTTGGCTTTGGGTAAGCGGTAGATTTTGCAACATCATCTGCCGTCCAGGTTTTGCTCAAATCACCAGTTGGACCAAAGGCGACAAATGAATAGCATATTCCTAGGATAATGGCGGCTAATCCAACGATTTTTATTACCCTATAGTCCCGCTCCTCTTTGATAATATATTTGGGGGCGGGGTGATGCACTTCAAATACCTCGGGGAATGCTTCCTCAATTAATTCTTTTGCAGATTTGATATGGCGATAGCGCTCGTCTTCAGGAGCGCCAGCCTCAATCGATTCCGCTGCCTTTAAATAGAGTTCGCTAGCAGAGCTAAGAATCTTAGATCTTTGTATGCACTCGATGTGCCTTTCTTGCTCAAATGGTGTCATTGTCATTAAGTACTCACGCGGATAATTTGTTAGTTTTAATTTTACTTTCCCGGGATGCAAAAGTCATCTGTTAAACATTGCTTAAAGCGATGTTGGATGAGGCTTCCCTTTTTGGGCTAATGGCTGTTGTTGGTAAGCCACTGCAGATCCAACTATCAGAATACAACTTGATAGCGTTAACCCCATAGAGAGGCTGCCAAAATGATCTGAGATCCAGCCGGTTAATGTAGGTCCAATGACTTGACCAATGGCGAAGGTAATAGTGAAAACAGTTATTCCTGATATCCACTGAGATTGCGGAAGATTGTGTTTAACAAATGCCGTGGTTGAGGCAACTGCAGACAGAAAGCAACCACCAAAAATAACGCCAGAAAAATAAATAGCCCCAATGCTCAATGGGCTAAGAGGCCCTGTTTCTGAATGCCATGCGTCTATTATTGCGGGGATGAGGGTTGCAATGGCAAGCAATCCATTTAGAGTGAAAAGCGATTTGCCACCTTTGTAGACATCTAGCATCCTAGCCCAAAGTCTTGAGGAGGCCATGACGCAACAACCTAAGATTGCGTAAAAGATATTAATAAGTTGTGCACTCATGCCAATTTGCCTGAGAAGAGCGATGACGAAGGTCATATAGCCTATGTACCCCATGCCAAAACAAAAATAAGCAAAAACAATCTTTCCATAACTTGATATTGCAGTAGTTTGAGATGAGTCTCTAACTGAAGGCGCTGTCTCTATTGATAAGCTGGGCTTTGCTAAAAACAGAGTTAGTAAGCACCCTGTCAATGCCAGTGCCCACCATCCTAGTTGCCATATATGATTTAGTTTCTGGTGAATAGACCAATCAACGGCGATGGGTGTAATCAAGCAGGCCAAAACAATGCCTATGCCTGTGCCTCCATAATAGATCCCAAGAATCAGGCCAGATTTTCTGTGATGCAGATTAGCAAGCTGTGCAGCTAGAATACCGCCACCAACAAAGACAAATGCGCTGAAGATGCCAGCGAAAAGTCTTAAGAGAAAAAGTGCGGTCGTATCAGTAACCGCTCCAGAAATACCAAGAAATATGGATGTCAGTAGGGCAGATGCAATAAATATCTTGGGCGCTGAAATTTTTTTGAAGACCCATGGACAAAATAAGGCCCCAATAAAATACCCGCCTGCATTTGCGGTATTCATTGAGCCGGCAATCATATAAGACCAGCCAAGATCTTCGCGCATAGAGGGTAAAAGTAATGCGTAAGAAAACCGAGCTAACCCCAAAGAAATTGCCGCACCTAGAGCCAGCGCTAAAGCGGTAGCAATAGGTTGTGGTTGCGATGCATCAGAGGGGTGCGCCATAGCCAAACAATACCAAAATTATCTAGATATGGTTTTACTTCGCTAGCTTTGATATGGAGCCCCATATTCGGGATGTCATAAAACTGTCATATTGCAGATTTATCGTTCTGATATCGCGCAAATGCGCATATATCTAAGGACCGGTTTAATGAAATCTTTCTTGAAAAAAGCCCTCGTAATTGGTGCTATTTCACTTGCTCCAGCAGTTTTCGCGGTAGATATGACAGGCGCGGGTGCTACTTTCCCGTACCCAATTTACGCAAAATGGGCAGAAGCATATAAAGCAAAGACCGGCTCAAACTTAAATTACCAGTCGATCGGCTCATCTGGCGGTATTAAGCAGATCAAAGCCAAGACAGTGGATTTTGGTGCCACCGATAATCCAGTCAAATTTTCCGATTTAGAGGCTGATGGCCTTGTACAGTTCCCCGCCATTATTGGTGGCGTTGTTCCGGTGATCAACGTAGATGGTGTTAAGCCAGGCGAAATCAAATTAGATGGCCCAACACTTGCGGATATTTTCCAAGGTGTGATTTCCGATTGGGGTGATAAGCGTATTGCCATCATGAACCCTGGAGTCAAAATTCCATCAGGTCCAATTACTGTAGTGGTTCGTGCGGACGGATCTGGTACTACAGCGATTTTTACAGACTACTTGGCAAAAACTAGTTCCTTATTTAAAGACTCTGTTGGTGCTGGCGCTTCTGTAAAGTGGCCTGCAGCCTCTACAGTGGGCGGTAAGGGTAATGAGGGCGTTGCCGCAAACGTGACTCGAGTTAAAAATGCGATTGGTTACGTTGAGTACGCCTATGCCAAGAAAAACAAGATGACCTTTATTTCTCTTAAAAATAAAGATGGTCAATTTGTAGCGCCTGATGACTTAACATTCTCTGCTGCAGCGGCAAGCACAGATTGGTCTGCTGTTCCTGGTATGGGCACTTTTATTACAAATGCTCCAGGCGCTAAATCTTGGCCAATCACAGGTGCTTCATTCATCTTGATCTACAAAAATCCTGAAAACAAGACCAATGTTGCGGAAGTCATTAAGTTCTTCGACTTTGCGTTCAAGGATGGCAAGAAAATGGCTGAAGATCTTGACTACGTGCCAATGCCAGATAAGACAACTGACTTCATTCGTAAGAATGTATTCACCAAAATTGTAGTGAAGTAATTGTCAATCTAATGTCAACTTGATCAAATAAGGCGGCGCTACCAAGTTAGTGTCGCCTGATCAATAAGTGCAAATCAAAATGAACAACAGCGCTCAGCAATATTCCGCTCCAACTGCACAAGCGCTGAGAATCGCCAAGATCCAAAGGATCCAAGATTTTCTGTTTCATCGCATTACCCAATTCTTTGCCTGTAGTGTCTTAATTGCTTTGTTAGGCATCATTATTTCTTTGATCATCAATGCATGGCCTGCCTTGCATACCTTTGGCCTGGGATTTTTCTTTACGCAAGAGTGGGATATTGTTAATGGCGAGTTTGGTGGCTTGATTGCTATCTACGGAACGCTCGTTACCTCGCTGATTGCGCTCTTGATTGCTGTACCGCTGAGTTTTGGAATCGCCGTCTTTTTAACTGAACTATGTCCTGGTCCGTTGCGCAGACCATTGGGCACAGCTGTAGAGCTTCTAGCCGCTGTTCCTTCGATTATTTACGGCATGTTTGGTTTGTTTATATTTGCCCCATTGTTTGCTGAATATGTTGAACCCGCATTGGCTGCAACACTTGGCAAGATGCCTGGCTTAGGTATTTTATTTTCAGGCGCATTCAATGGTATTGGGGTGTTGTGTGCCGGATTAATTTTGGCGATGATGATTTTGCCTTTTATCTCATCAGTCATGCGAGATGTATTTGAAATTGTTCCTCCAGTTCTCAAGGAGTCTGCTTATGGCATAGGCTGCACTACTTGGGAGGTAGTAAAAAATGTCGTGCTGCCATATACGAAAGCCGGTGTTATTGGTGGTGTGATGCTGGGTCTGGGTCGAGCCCTCGGTGAAACTATGGCGGTCACCTTTGTGATCGGTAATTCACAACGCTTATCTGCCTCACTATTTGCTCCAGGCACGTCTATTGCTTCAACACTTGCCAATGAATTTGGTGAAGCAGAGGCTGGCAATCATTTGTCTTCACTCTTTGCATTGGGTTTGGCACTATTCATTATTACCTTCATTGTTTTGGCATGCGCTAAATGGATGCTGAACAATATGGAAAAGAAGCAAGGTCTGAAGTCATGAACAAGGCTAACAACATTAATCCTGCGGTATTTGCTCGCCGTAAGCGAACAAACAAGATTGGGTTGGCTCTATCTATGAGTGCCATGGGTCTGGGCATGATTTTCTTATTCTGGATTTTGAGCGTCTTATTGATTAAGGGATTTTCTTCGATTGATTTTTCTCTTTTCACGCATAGCACGCCCGCCCCTGGGTCTGAGGGTGGTGGATTGGCTAATGCGATTGTTGGTAGCCTCATGATCATTGGCTGCTGCACTTTAATTAGCACCCCTGTTGGTGTATTGGCCGGCGTCTATCTTTCTGAGTATGGTGATCGCAGTAAGGTTGCGGCTACAACCCGATTTGTTACGGACATCATGTTATCTGCGCCCTCGATTGTGATTGGCTTATTTGTTTATGCCTTTGTCGTGGCGCAGGCAAAACATTTTTCCGGATGGGCGGGAACGATTGCCTTGGCATTAATTGCGATACCGGTAGTTGTCAGAACAACGGAGAATATGCTGCGCTTGGTTCCTGGGAGTTTGCGCGAAGCAGCGTATGCCTTAGGGGCGCCAAAGTGGAAAGTAGCTTTCATGATTACTTTGCGAGCTGCGCAAAGCGGTGTCATGACGGGAATTTTGCTCGCACTCGCGCGAGTCAGTGGTGAAACTGCACCACTCTTATTTACAGCCCTGAATAACCAATTCTTCTCAACCAATATGAATGCACCAATGGCGAACTTGCCAGTGGTGATCTTTCAGTTTGCGATGAGCCCATATGACAACTGGGTAAATTTGGCATGGGGCGGAGCGCTATTAATTACGTTTGCTGTCCTTGGATTAAATATCTTGGCTCGCGTTGTATTTCGAGACAAGGTTAAGGCGTGACAAGCAATATGAGAACAATGTTTGACTTAAATCAGCTTGATGGTCAAGGGGGTGTAATGAATACGGGTAGTCAAGAACCGCAAAATACTGCTGTGAATGCGATCGAAGTCAGGAATCTGAATTTCTTCTACGGCTCATTCCAGGGTTTAAAGAAAATTAATCTGGATATCGAGCAAGGCAAGGTTACCGCCTTTATTGGGCCATCTGGTTGCGGCAAATCCACTCTGCTAAGAACGTTAAACCGGATGTATGACTTGTATCCAGGTCAGCGAGCAGAAGGTGAAATTAACTTTTATGGCCAAAATATCCTTGAGCCAGGCTTAGATTTAAATCTATTGCGCTCTAGGATCGGCATGGTCTTTCAAAAACCAACTCCATTCCCGATGTCGATTTATGAAAACATCGCTTTTGGTGTGCGCCTCTACGAAAAGCTCTCTCGTTCTGAAATGGACGAGCGTGTTGAATGGGCCTTAAATAAAGCAGCCCTATGGAGCGAGGTCAAGGATAAGCTCAATCAAAGTGGCTTATCTCTATCTGGGGGTCAGCAGCAACGTTTGTGTATCGCTAGAGGTGTGGCTGTAAAGCCTTCAGTCATTCTGTTGGATGAGCCGACTTCAGCCTTAGATCCGATATCTACCGGTAAGGTCGAAGAACTGATTCATGAGCTGAAAAATGACTACACTATTGCTATCGTTACACACAATATGCAGCAAGCGGCTCGGGTATCAGACTATACGGCGTATATGTATTTAGGAAGTCTTATTGAATACGGTAAGACGGATGAGATCTTTATTAAGCCAAAACGAAAAGAGACCGAAGACTACATTACTGGTCGATTTGGTTAACAGGAGACGACTATGCCAGATAAACATTTATCCTCACAATTTGATGCTGATCTGAATTCTTTATCTAGTCGCCTGTTGGAGATGGGCGGCTTGGTGGAGTCTCAAATTGCAACGGCTATGCGCGCATTCACGCAAATGGATGTTGATACTTGCAATGTAGTTATTGAGAATGAAAAATTAGTAAACGATCTAGAGATTCAGATCGATCTAGCTTGCACTGAATTAATAGCTCGAAGACAGCCGACTGCACGAGACTTGCGCTTGGTCATGGCAGTATCAAAAGCCATCACGAATTTAGAGAGAGCAGGCGATGAGGCGGAGCGAGTGGCCAAAAGAACAAAACGACTCATTGAGTCTGGTGTAAATAGCAAAATCAATGTAGCTGAAATCCGTTTATCTGGCCAAATGGCGATATCTTTATTAAGACGGAGCTTGGATGCCTTTGCTCGACTCGATACAGTTGCTGCTGCTGAGGTGGTTCAGGAAGATCGTCAGATTGATGAGGAGTTTCGTGCATTTGTGCGTAAACTAATCACCTATATGATGGAAGATCCCCACACAATTACTACAGGCTTGGATATGCTGACAATCGCAAAAGCAATTGAGCGTATTGGCGACCATGCCAAAAATATTGCCGAGTTTGTTATTTATGTTGCCAAAGGATCAGACGTACGTCACATGGCGCATGAGGACCTCATTCGCGAGGCAAGTAAGTAGGATTGATGAGTCAGTCGACCCAGCAAATACTCATTATTGAGGATGAGCCATCTATTGCCGAGTTAATTGCGGTGAACCTAACGCATGCGGGTTATGCGGTAAGTAGGGCGATGCAGTCGGATGAAGCATTATCCATGCTGACTACTCAAGCACCTGATTTGATCGTGCTCGATTGGATGTTGCCCGGTAAATCCGGTGTCCAATTTGCTAAAGAGCTCCGTGCAAATGAAAAGTACAAAGATATCCCAATTTTGATGTTAACCGCCAAGGGCGAAGAGGTTGATAAAGTGACTGGCTTAGATGCTGGTGCCGATGATTATGTGACAAAGCCTTTTTCACCCAAAGAGTTGATTGCCAGAGTAAAAGCGCTTTTAAGAAGATATTCAGTGGCATCAGAAGAAGGGCCATTAATTGTGGGCCCCATGAGTCTTGATGCCATCACGCATCGAATTGCTATTCACTGGCCCAATCAGGACGTTAAAAATTTAGCTTTGGGTCCTACGGAATTTCGGCTCCTGAATTTCCTCATGGCCAATCCAGAACGGGTGCACTCAAGAGCCAATTTGCTTGATCATGTATGGGGTAACGAGGCATATATTGAGGAGCGGACGGTAGACGTTCATGTGAAACGACTCAGAGCAGCGCTAGCCCCATTTGATTGTGATCAGTTTATTGAAACTGTTCGGGGCAGTGGATACCGTATTACCAAAACACCACTTTCCCAATAAATCTCCTCATGCTCTAAGATGATGGCATGTTGGCTGTAATTACCCGATATCTCACTATTTTGGCGGTTGCGATTCTATTCGCATGGCTTGCTAACGGCTTTTGGGGGCAATACGCTGCTTTTGTAGCTGGCTTAGGTGTTTTATCGGTACCCCTTATCTATGCCTACTTTAATTTGGCAAGACTTCAAAAGTTTATTTTGCTAAATCGCGTAGAGGCGCTGCCTGCTGCTAGCGGATTGTGGGGAGAAGTTTTCTCTCGTCTTGAAAGATTGGTCCGCAATATGAAGGGCCAGGTTCGCAATATTGAGAAGCAGCACGAGCGCTTTATTCAAGCATTTCAGGCATCCCCAAATGGAATCATCATGCTGGATGACCAGGATCAAATTGAATGGTGCAATTCGATTGCTGAACATTTCTTCGGCCTGAACTTTAAGAGTGATGCCTTACAAAAAATCAATTTTCTCATTAGAAGACCAGAATTTATTCGCTATTTAAATGATCGATTGTTTGATGAGCCATTGCTCATTGAGCAAATGGGGCCATCAGCCAATCTATCTCTATTGCTCCAGGCTTTTCCATTTGCCGAGAATCGCCGTTTATTGCTAGTTCAAGATGTAACAGATTTGCGTAAAGCTGAAGCAATGCGCCGGGACTTCGTTGCTAATGTCTCTCATGAAATGCGCACTCCGCTCACCGTCATGATGGGATTTTTGGAGACTGTGCAGACTTTAGATCTAGAGGAGGCTCAAAAAGAGCAATACCTTGAGATGATGATGACTCAAGCAAGGCGTATGAAAAACCTTGTAGAGGACTTATTGACTTTGGCGAACTTAGAAGCAAATACCTTGCCAGCACCAAATCAAAAGGTGCAAATGAGCACTATCTTTGCCTTATTAAAAAATGATGCTGAGGCTTTATCTCAGTCTAAGCATGCTTTGAAATTCACTACAGATAATGATCTCAATATTCTGGGTGATGAGCGTGAGTTGCTTTCTGCATTTGGCAATTTAGTATCTAACGCTGTTCGGTATACCCCTGAAGGCGGAAAAATTGATGTCAGTTGGTCTGTTTCAGACCAGGGTCAAGGAGTATTTGCGGTAAAAGACAGTGGTCCAGGGATTCCCGCTGAACATTTGCCGCGCTTAACCGAGCGCTTTTATCGCGTTGATCGCAGTCGCTCTCGCGAGACTGGTGGTACAGGACTTGGCTTGGCAATTGTCAAACACATTGCAAATCGACATCAGGCGCAACTGTTAATAGAGAGTACTCCTGGAAATGGCAGTACTTTTAAGCTCATTTTTCCGTTGGATAGACTTATTTCTTCTTAAAGAATTTACAAGTGAATTTATCCATCGCTAATCAGGAGCAAGAATTTGTTGCTGCAGTTGATCTCGGATCAAATAGTTTGAGGTTGCTGGTCGCCCAGGTTATTGACACACCATCCGGAACGCAATTGAGGCCCATCGATACTTTACGTGAAACGGTCCGTTTGGCTGCAGGTTTGACTGAAGGTAAGATTCTTGGGAATGACGCTTATCAACGAGGGTTGGTAGCGATTCGCCGTTTCGGTGAGCGTATTCGTGGATTTAACCCAGCCAATGTGAGGGCTGTTGCAACCAATACTTTGAGGGTTGCAAAGAATGCAGCTCAATTTGTGGCGGACGCTGAAAAAGTTCTAGGTTTTCCGATAGAAGTGATTGCAGGTGTAGAAGAAGCGCGACTCATTTATATTGGTGCGGCTCATGAAGTCCAGGCAGTGCCAGGCAATAGATTGGTTGTGGATATTGGCGGTGGATCAACTGAGTTTGTTATTGGTAAAGGATACGAGCCAAAGCAAATGGAGAGCCTTTACATCGGCTGTGTCTCTCATAGTATGCGATTTTTTCCTAAAGGTAATATTGATGCCCATGCATTTAAAGAAGCGGAATTAGCCGCGCGCCGTGAAATACAGGTTATTTCAGGCGCGTACTTAAAGAGTGGTTGGGATCAAGTGATCGGATCCTCCGGAGCTGCTAGGGCACTTGCCGAATTAATTGCTGACAATCAATTGGGTGAGCATGGCGATAGCTTAAGTATGGGGCGCATTAATGGCGCAAGTAGCTTGATCACACGTGATGGATTAAAAAATCTCAAGAAGCACTTGCTGAAGTATGAACACGTGAATCAAGTGGAGTTAATCGGCCTCAAGGATGATCGTAGAGCAGTTTGGCCAGGTGGTTTGGCGATCATGTTGGCGGTGTTTGATGAATTGAATATTGAAAGCATGGAAGTAACCGATGCCGCCCTAAGGCTGGGGGTGCTCTATGACCTATTGGGTCGATCCCAGCATCACGATATGCGCTATGTGACGGTTGAGCAATTTATGCAGCGTTATGCGGTGGATCGCGAGCAAGCCAACAGAGTTGGTAAGTTATCTGCAGAGTTCTTGGCGCAACTACCTGAGCCTAATGTAGAGAGTAGATCTGACAATATCGCTTTATTGCAATGGGCAGCCAATTTGCACGAAATAGGTTTGTCAATCTCTCATAATGGATATCACAAGCATTCGGCATATATTGCTGGGTATGCCGATATGCCAGGTTTCTCTAAAAATGATCAGGCTCGTCTAGCTGCTTTGCTGTTGGGTCACACCGGCAAATTAGGCAAGCTCGCAAACAATTTGGCATTCAATGACTGGCGCATGCTTTTCTGTTTGCGTTTAGCGCATGTATTAAATCGGGGTAGAAGCGATCTCATCCAGCCTCAAGTTAAAGTCTCTGAGACTAAAGGCTCATTTGCGGTAGAGATTTCTAAAGATTGGGCTAAAAGCCATCCGCTGACCGAGTTTAGTTTGCAGAAAGAGGCGGCCGAGTGGGAACGTGTAGGCCGCTCATTCAAGATCATCTCAAAATAATCAAATACCCAAAAAATGCTTGGCGTAACGAGGGTTAATTTCCGAAAGACGTAGCATAGTTAAAACATCTGCAGTGTTAAAGTCAGGATCCCAGGCTGGGGAGCTACAAATTTTTGCGCCTAATTTCAAGTAGCCTTTAATAAGTGGGGGTGGCTGTACATCTAATCCGCCATTCAATTTCTCAAGCGGTAAGGGAAGTTTTGGGAATGCATGAAACTCGGTCGGTGCAATTTGATTTTTGTCTAAAGAGTTATAAAGGCTTGCGGCAAAGTGCCCACCATCAGCCATTGGAATGCTGGCGCAACCTAGCATGATCTCGTAACCATGTTTTTGCATGTATTGTGCTAGGCCGCTCCAGAGCGCCATAATTACAGCGCCCGAACGATAGTCTTGATGTACGCATGATCTTCCCAATTCAACTAATTTAGGGCGAAGGTGATTGAGGCGAGATAAGTCAAATTCGGAGTCAGAGTAAAGCCTCCCTAATTCTTTTGCTTTATGGGGCGGTAGCACTCGATAGGTGCCAACTACCTTTAGGGTATCTTGATCGCGAATGAGTAAATGATCACAATAGGCATCAAACTCATCAACATCTAAGCCATTTGGATTGAAGGGTAAATTTGCTCCCATTTCTTCGGCAAATACTTTGTAACGCAAACGTTGCGCTTCTTTAATTTCCGTAGCATTACTTGCCCAAATAATTTGGAGCGCTGGTTTTTTATCCTTTAAGGCCTGGGGGGCTTTCTTAAGCTCAGGGCTCTCAATTTGTACCCTGGACTTTGTGGCAAATTTTTTGCCAAATAATTTTCTGGCAATTTTTTTGGAAAATTTTTGGAATGGGTGTGTGTTTTTTGCCTTCAGTACCTTAACTTTTTTCCTTGAAAAAATATCAAAAGCACCGATTGGATTGGGTATGTCAGACATAAATATTCTTTCGTTTTGATTGGATGATGAGTTTTTAGTTCTGTAGAAATACGGGCATACAAATGGCAAGCCAGATGAGTAAAGCAATCAATAGGGCTAGCATTACTGCGGCACTGCCAAAGTCTTTGGCTCTTTTCGATAAATCGTGATGCTCGAAAGAAATGCGATCAATCGCTGCCTCTACACTGGAATTGAGTAATTCAATAGCGAGCACCATTAACAAGGAGCTAATCAGCAAGGCCTTCTCTAAATAGCTAATTGATAGCGCTAGTGCAACTGGAGTCAGCAGTACAAGAAGAGTGAGCTCCTGTCTAAATGCGCTCTCTTCTTGAAATGCATAAACTAGACCACACCATGAGTTTTTGGCTGCACGTACCGCCCTTACAAGACCACGATTCCCTTTATGGGGATTCTGGTCAATGTGATAAGGGTGAGTCATGATGTAAATCTCTTAAGCAAGCGCTGTCACATGCACCTCAGGCGAGGGAACGGGTTTTAAGTGCATCGCAAACTGTTCTGAGGCTGCTCTCCAAGAGAACTTTTCTGCATGTGCACGGGCAACTTCACGCGGAATCTTGAGTGCCTCTATACAAGCCTCACGCAAATCATCATGCATAGCCCCAGCTTTTGAGTTTCCTAGCACATCGATAGGGCCGGTTACAGGATAGGCTGCAACTGGTGTGCCGCAAGCCATAGCCTCAAGTAGTACCAAACCAAAGGTGTCTGTCTTGCTCGGAAATACAAATACATCTGCCGCAGCATAGACTTTTGCTAACTCATGTTGCTGTAATACGCCTAGATAATTGATATCTGGGTACTTTTCTTTTATGCCAGCCATGGCTGGACCGTCTCCTACTACCCACTTCGAACCTGGTAAATCGATTTCTAAAAAGGCATTGATATTTTTTTCAATGGCAACTCGACCTACATAAAGAAAGATTGGGTGCGCTGTATTCAGCGCCTTTGATTCTTGCATTTTGAAGATATCTAAGTCGACACCACGTGACCATAGCACCACATTATTGAGACCATATTTTTCTAAGTCTTCTTTAACCACAATGGTGGGTGCCATAACGGCCATAGAGGGGCCATGGAACCAGCGAATGAATGCATAGGTAATAGTCAGCGGTATTCCGGTACGTGCTTTTACATACTCTGGAAAGCGAGTGTGATATGCAGTTGAGAAAGGGAAATTATTTTTAACAGCATAAGATCTGGCGGATAAGCCTAGTGGGCCTTCAGTAGCGATGTGCATAGCATCAGGGGCAAATTCTTTAATGCGTCGCGCCACTTCCTTTCCTGGAAATAAGGACAAGGCAATATCAGGGTAGGTTGGGCATGGAATAGATTTAAATCCAGTCGGTGTAATCATTCTCACTTCATGGCCCATGGCGGTGAGTTCGGCGCAAGTTTGTTTTAGAGTGCGTACTACACCATTCACTTGCGGATCCCATGCATCCGTGATGATCATTATTTTCATTACACAGCCTCTTTTAATAAGGAATCAATTGCGGGTTGGAAGGTAAATTCAGTTGACTCGACTGGCTCACCTTTAATGTGGGGCCAGTGAATAATTTTGAGTTCGCCAGTGTGGGTTTCTACTAAAGCAGTAAGGCTCTCAACCCAATCGCCATCATTGCAGTACAGCAGACCATCGATTTCACGAATTTCTGCTTTATGAATATGCCCACAAACTACGCCATCGCAACCGCGTAGGCGTGCTTCTCTAGCCATGAGGTGTTCAAAATCGGCGATGTAACTTACAGCATTTTTGACTTGATGTTTGAGATATTGGGATAAGGACCAGTACTGCAAGCCCATCTTGACGCGCAACATGTTGAAGTATCTATTGACGTGCAAAATGAAGGAATAAAGGCTGTCACCCACATAGGCAAGCCATTTGGCATATTGCATAACACCATCAAATTGATCGCCATGGGTTACCCATAGTCTTTTGCCATTGGCGGTAGTGTGAATTACCTCTTCAACTACTTTAACGTCGCCAAAAGAGAGTCCAAAAAATTGACGGGCACTCTCGTCATGATTGCCTGGCACATAAATAACTTCTGCACCCTTACGAGCCTTACGTAGCAGCTTCTGAACTACATCGTTATGAGACTGAGGCCAGTAAAAAGATTTTTTGAGTCTCCAGCCATCAATAATGTCGCCCACTAAATAGAATTTCTCGGCTTCATTGTGCTTCAGAAAATCCAGAAGATAATTTGCCTGACACCCGGATGTTCCAAGGTGTACGTCTGATATCCAGATGGCTTTGTAATACATCATGTTTATGTATTAGGCCAAGCTTGTATGAAAATGGCATGACAATTTAAAGTCAGTTTGATGACATCAATAAGTATTTGAATAAATGATTTATATTCTGAATTCTGATGCCATCTTTAAATCAAGCCCCACATACAAAAACACCATTACTGATTCAAAGTTGGTGCTGGTTACGAATTGCTTTGCATGTTGTTTATGGGCTTTTATTGCTGTCTATACGATTTCCATTTGCCCAGCAACGCACTAAAGATCAATACATTCAGTCTTGGTCTTTAACCTTGTTATCGATATTTGGCATTACTCTCAGAATTCGTAATCAAGAAATCTTGCCTTCTACGCCATACATGCTTGCTGCAAATCACATTTCTTGGATGGATATTCATGCGATTAACGCATTTAAGCCTATTCGGTTCGTAGCCAAGTCTGAGGTTGCGAGTTGGCCCATTTTTGGTTGGATGGCAAGGCAGCTAGGGACAGTGTTTATTCGCAGGGATAGTACTCGTCATGGTAAGCATATTGCAGGTGAGTTAGGCACTTTACTGCACCATGAATCTGTTTGTATTTTTCCAGAGGGAACCTCAACATCAGGGGGCAATGCCTTACCATTTAAGCCAAATTTATTTGAAGCGGCAGTATTGGCGAATACTCCAGTTTTCTCTCTAGCCATTTCTTATAAATCTTCTTTAACAAATCAGAGAACGGAAGTCCCTGCATTTATTGGTGATATGGGCTTACTCGAATCGATATGCAATATGTTGAGAGATCGACATTTGCTTGTTGAGTTGGTATTTTTGCTACCAGCTGGCTCGAGCCCGGACTCTCCAAAAGATCGCAAATGGTTGGCTCTACATAGTCAGGAGGCAATCGCAGCCCAACTTTCTAGTGATAATTCCTCCATGTAATAAAAGTGTCACTTTCACTCGTTATAAGTAATGTAGGAGTGAAGGGCAATGAAATCAAAACGTAATGAAATGGCAGAGTGGTACCAACGCGCTCAAGAAGAGATTCTTGACAGCATGGACGAAGAGCTTGAGATGGAGCTCGATGATGATCGCTTATCTCCAGATGGAGATAGTGCTTCTCAAATTCCAAGGGGCTTGTATTTCAAAGAATTATTTCATTTGCAAGGCGAGCTCGTAAAGCTACAAGATTGGGTTGTGGCCAACAAAGTTAAGGTGGCCGTGTTATTTGAAGGTAGGGACTCTGCAGGTAAGGGTGGTGCTATCAAGCGAATTACTCAAAGATTAAATCCTCGGGTATGCAAGGTTGTTGCGTTACCGGCGCCAAATGAGCGTGAAAAGACTCAGTGGTATTTCCAGCGCTATATCTCACAACTGCCTGCGGGCGGCGAAATTGTTTTATTTGACCGTAGTTGGTACAATCGTGCAGGTGTCGAAAAGGTAATGGGTTTCTGTACGAAAAAAGAATATGAAGAGTTCTTGCATACAGTTCCCGATCTAGAGCGGATGATGATTCGCTCAGGAATTATCCTCATTAAATATTGGTTTTCCATCTCTGATGATGAGCAGTACAACCGTTTCATGATGCGCATTCATGATCCTTTGAAACAATGGAAGCTAAGTCCTATGGATTTAGAAGCTCGCAGACTTTGGGAGGCTTACACCAAAGCAAAAGAAACCATGTTAGAGCGCACCCACATTCCAGAGGCACCTTGGTGGGTAGTTGCGGCAAATGACAAGAAAAAAGCACGCTTGAACTGCATCAGCCATCTTCTAGCGCAGATTCCCTATAAAGAAATTGATCATCCAGAAATTAAACTTCCTGCCAGGGTTCATAATCCAGATTACCTTAGAGGCCCTGTACCCCCAGAGATGTATGTGCCTGAGGTTTACTAAGTCATCCGTTTAGCTAGATTCTTTTTATTTAGTGTGTGGACTTTATGGAAAAGCTCCACTAGACTGATATTGCTAACTCAGCAATCCATCAGCCATGAAAATCCGCCCATTCAGATTCTTACTTCTTGTTCTATTGAGTTTTGTAACCGCACATCTGTATTTAACTGCTCATGCAAGTGAAGACGCAGTAGAAATTGATAGGGCCAGGGTATTTCCAGTGCAAAGAAATACTGCCGTGATTCATGGTGCTGGCAAGGATGCTACGGATGCAAAATGCAGACCAAGCATCTAGCTCAACTGACAAACAAAAGAACCCGAAAGATACAAGCCTGCAGATTAATGGTAATGGCGGCTCTACCAATCGACCAGCAGGGGGTAACGCAACCCTTCGCAAGCGCTTCACTTTTGACTAGACGCTGTTTTAACACTGCCTTTAAATCAAATGTAAGATGTAAAAGGGTGAACACATGAATTTCATCTTTTCTAGTGACGCCCCTAAAGTATTTCAATCTGTAATCTAGGTCATGAAAGACATCGATATGCGCTCTCTTAAGAATATTATTTTTCCATCCATACTTGCTCTTCTATTCTTTTGCCAAACTGTAGGGGCGTGCACTAGTTTTCAGTTGGTTGCAGCAGATGGCTCTCGAGTCTATGCACGTACTATGGAATTTCAGTTCCCCCTGTATTCCGATGTGGTGATCATGCCCCGTAATTTCCATTTCGTGGCGACTGGCCCCAATAATCAGCCCGGCGCTTCTTGGGATGGTAAGTACGGTGTTGTTGGTATGAATGGTTTTGGCAAGCCGCTAGTCATTGATGGCTTAAATGAGAAGGGCTTGGCTGGCGGGATTCTCTATTTCCCAGATCACGCAGTTTACGCGAACCCAAAAGATGTAGATGCCAAAAAATCGATGGCTCCCTGGGAGTTTATGTCCTGGGCTCTAATGAATTTTGCAAGCGTTGCACAAATTAAAGCAGCACTGAATGACGTTTCGGTCATCAATATTGTGCAGCCAGATCTCAAAGTAGTGCCACCGTTTCATTATGTTTTTCATGATGCAAGTGGCGCTGTTTTAGTGGTGGAGCCAATCAAAGGAAAATTAGTGGCTCATGACAACCCCTATGGCGTAATGACGAACTCACCCCCATTTGATTGGCATGTGAATAACCTCGGTAATTATGTGAAGCTTAGTCCTGTAGAGCCTGATCCAATCAAAGTATTTGGCCAATCCGTTAGCCCAATCTCTACCGGCGCAGGTTTCTTGGGAATGCCTGGCGATAGTACTTCACCATCACGTTTCATTCGGGCTCTAGCGTATACCTCGACCATTACGCCTGCAAAGAGCGCAGACGAAAATGTGCGGTTGGCTGAACATGTATTGCATAATTTTGATATTCCGATTGGTTCAATTAGAACACCTATTAATAAAAAAACCTTTATGGAGTTGACGCAGTGGAGCGTGATATCAGACTTAAAGAACATGCGCTTCTATTTTTCCACTTATGACTACCAACCCCTCAGAATGGTGGATTTAAATCGAACCAATTTTGATAAGCCGACACCTACCTTTATCTCTTTAAAGAGTAAGTACTCAATCGAAACCCTTGCTACTCAATAATCTAGGTAATAGATAAAACTACCGATAAAGATACTTTTTGAACAATTCAACATCAATATGAAAAAACTACTCTGCACTTGTATTCTTGGTATTTCATTAGGCGCTCTATCTGCACCGGCATTAGCCGATCCGCCTTTGCCGCCGTTCTATGACTCCGTTACCAAGATGCCTGCAAATGGAAAATTAGGTCAAATCATCAAGAAAGAAGCGATTAAGACTTCAGTCAAAGGTGCGCAAGCTTGGCGCATTGCTTATATTTCTTCTGATACAGCCGAGCGCAAAACGATCGCTACGGGAACCATTATTTCTCCAATTGGATCTGCTCCAAAAGAAGGAAGACCAATTCTGGCCTGGGCACATGGAACTACTGGCTCTGCACAAAACTGTGGACCGTCTCAAATTACTGACCCTACAGCGCCCTTGAATGAATATTTTTTAGCAGATGGAAACTCATGGACTGACTATGGCATTCCTAATGTAGAGCAATTTATTAAAGAGGGTTACGTGGTTGTTGCAACCGACTATCAAGGATTGGGTGGCGGTGGAAAGCATCAATATGCTGTAGCAGCTACTAATGGCAGGGATCTGATTAACTCAGCAAGAGCTGCTAGCGCTTTCAAAGAAGTGGGCGCAGGTAAGAAGGTTATCGCTTATGGTTGGTCACAGGGCGGCGGGGCCGTGATCGCTGCTGCAAGCTTGCCTGATTACCAGGGGCTTAAAGGAACAGCTGCCGATGATTTGCAATATCTTGGTTTCGTAGGCTTGGCACCGGATGATCAAGCGGTCATGTTGCAAAACCCGCCAACGGATGAAGCAGGTGCTACAAAGTTGATCAACGAGTTCACTCAAGCAAATGTGCCAAACGTATTTTTATTCGCACATTACGTCATGGGCCTGTGGGGGACGCAAGCCGCCTACCCTAATCTCAAGTTAACGGATATTTTGACGGATGAGGGCGCCGCATTTGTGGATAAGTTATCAACTAACAAATGCGTTCATGTGATGGCAGACTCTTTTAACTATGCTTATGGCGATCAATACAAATCCTTGTTAAAGCCTAGCGCTACTAATTCCTTAGCATGGGTAAATGGATTTATTGATGGTAGCGTCAAGCTAGTTAAGCCAGTTGCGCCGGTAGTCATTTACTGGGGCACTAAAGATACCGCAGTTCCTCCGATTGAGCATGAGCTTTACCAAAAGCAGATGTGCGCTATGGGTGCCAATGTGGAGCGCATTCAATTGCCAGGAGAGCAAACACACTTCTCAACTCCCGGAGTATCTGCGCCAATGTATCTGCAGTGGGTGAAAGATCGTATCGCTGATAAACCGTTAGCAAATGCTTGTCCTAAAAGTTAGCGTGATATAGAGATCAATTTTCGTTATTGATCTTCAGTGGCACTCTGAAACCCCCAATCTTGGGGGTTTTGTTCATTTGATGGCTATTAAGCCTATGCCGTGTGTGGCTAATGCAAAGATTTTAGAAATTCCCTAATATAGAAACATGAGCAATTTCCTAGATCCAGCAATATTATTTTTTATATTTGGTGTATTTGCTGGTTTGGTGAAGTCCAATCTTGAGATACCGCAACCGATCGCTCGGTTTTTATCTCTGTATCTATTAATGGCCCTAGGTTTAAAAGGAGGCTTTGCTCTTCATAAATCGGGCTTCACCACTGAAATTGGTTTAGCTCTTGGCCTCGCAATATTTTTGGCAATCCTCGTTCCTTTAATGGGTTATGCCATCCTGAGAAGTAGACTCAATAGTTTTGATGCTGCTGCAATTGCTGCCACTTATGGTTCGGTTAGTGCGGTTACTTTTATTACTGCTACGCAAGTATTGGGTCAATATGGCGTTGAGTATGGCGGCCATATGGCAGCAGCAATGGCATTGATGGAGTCGCCCGCGATTATCTTGGCGATCTTATTGGCTAATAAAGCACGCGCTGAATCTTCTGGCAGCAGCCAGTCTGTTGGCCTGTCAAAAATTCTTCATGAGTCATTTACCGATGGTGCGCAATTGCTGTTGCTAGGTTCAATGGTAGTTGGCTTGCTTAGTGGTGACGCAGGCCAGAAGTTGATGGCGCCATTTTCAATTGATCTATTTAAAGGGATGCTGGCATTCTTTTTATTGGATATGGGCTTAATGGCTGCAAAGAACTTTGAGGGATTGAAAGGGAAGCCGCCCATTACTTTGTGCTACGCCATTCTGGCCCCGCTCTTGCATGCATCAATAGCACTGGGTTTATGTAAGTTATTGGGCTTACCACTCGGAGATACTGTCTTATTGATGGTGCTTGCAGCAAGTGCCTCGTATATTGCGGTCCCCGCAGTCTTGAGGCATGCCTTGCCCGAAGTCAATCCCGCACTCTATATGGGCATGTCTCTAGGAATTACCTTCCCATTCAACATCATCCTGGGCATTCCCCTTTATATCTACATCGCTAGATTGACCTATTAGGCCCTTTTTAGGGTCTTGAAATCTGGAAAATAGCCCTTATATACAGAGAGTTATTGGATTTTTATAGGACGCTGAAATGACGGTTGCAACTAAAGAAACGATGGGATTCCAGGCGGAAGTGAAGCAGCTTCTGCAATTGATGATTCACTCTTTGTATTCCAATAAAGAGATCTTCCTACGCGAGCTGATTTCAAATGCATCAGACGCCGCCGATAAATTGCGATTTGAGGGCATTGCTCATCCAGAGTGGTATGGCAATGATCCAGAACTTAAGATCAAAGTAGAGTTCGATAAAACTGCTAGAACGATTTCTATTTCCGACAACGGCATTGGTATGAGTCGTGAAGAGGTGATTAGCAATCTTGGAACTATTGCTCGATCAGGTACTAAAGAATTCTTTTCCAAACTTTCAGGCGATCAACAAAAAGATGCGGCATTAATTGGTCAATTCGGGGTGGGTTTTTATTCTGCCTTTATCGTTGCCGATCGCATCACTGTTGAAACGCGTCGCGCAGGATTGCCTGATTCTGATGGCGTTCGTTGGGAATCTGATGGCTCTGGCGAATTTACGGTTGAGGCGATTGATCGCCCACAGCGCGGTACAACCATTACCTTGCATTTGCGTGAAGGAGAGGATGATTTCCTTAACAGCTATCAGCTGAAATCGATTATTCGTAAGTACTCAGACCACATCTCTTTGCCTATTCAGATGCGTAAAGAGGAGTGGGATGAGGAAAAGAAAGAGCAAGTCATTAAAGATGAGCTTGAGAGCATCAATCAATCTTCAGCTTTATGGGCGCGCAATAAATCTGAGATTACCGAAGAGCAATACAACGAGTTCTATAAACATCTATCTCATGACTATGAGAATCCTCTCTGCTATTCATTAAATCGAGTAGAGGGTAGAAATGAATTTACGCAACTACTATTTGTGCCATCGCGAGCACCATTTGATTTATGGGATCGCAACAAGCGTGGTGGTATTAAGTTGTATGTCAAACGTATCTTCATCATGGATGATGCTGAAAAGCTGATGCCAATGTATCTCCGCTTTGTTACCGGCGTGATTGATTCAGCTGATTTGCCATTAAATGTGTCACGTGAGATTTTGCAAGAATCACGTGACATTAAGGTTATTCGTGAAAGTTCGACAAAGCGGGTATTAAGCATGCTTGAGGAGCTTGCGAATAGCGATGATGAGGCGAAAAAAGAAAAATACCGCACCTTCTGGACTCAGTTTGGTCAGGTATTAAAAGAGGGTGTTGGTGAAGACCAAGCGAATCAAGAGCGCATCCTCAAACTCTTGCGCTTTGCAAGCACGCATACCGATTCTTCTGAGCAGACAGTATCACTCGCTGAATATGTGTCTCGCATGAAAGAAGGTCAGGACAAGATTTACTACGTCACTGGTGAGTCTTTCAATGCAGCTAAAAATAGCCCGCATCTAGAAATCTTCCGCAAGAAAGGTGTTGAAGTTCTCCTGTTGTCGGATCGCGTAGATGAGTGGATGCTTTCATTTATCACCGAATTTGATGGCAAGCAATTAGCCTCTGTTGCCAAGGGTGGATTAGATCTAGGTAGTCTCAGCGATGAAAAAGAGAAGAAGGAGCACGAGGAAACTGAGAAGCAATTCAAGAATTTGATCGAGCGTATGAAAAAAGTCCTTGAGGATAAGGCTAAAGATGTGCGGGTCACTTTCCGCTTAACCGATTCCCCAGCTTGTTTAATTGCAGATGAGAATGAGCTTTCTGGCAATCTATTGCGTATGCTAAAGGCTGCTGGACAGCAGGCGCCAGACATGAAGCCTATCCTGGAAATTAATCCAGAGCATCCGCTGCTGTTAAAGCTCAAGGGCGATGATAAGCAGTTTGATGATTGGACTAATTTGCTATTTGACCAAGCATTGCTAGCTGAAGGCGGTCAATTAAATGACCCCGCCAGCTTTGTAAAGCGAATGAATCAATTGCTATTGAAGTAATTGATTAGCCTGCAAGCTAAAACGCCAACCCTAGGGTTGGCGTTTTATTTAGTACGTAATACTTTATTTAATCCAGCTAATAAATTGATCAGCAGGGCGTCGAACTTTCTTGAGATTCAATAGCCAATCTTCGTCGGCTTTGCGATAGCCTAGTGGCAACATGACCACGCTACGCAATCCCTTTGCTTTGAGATCCAAAATCTCGTCTAGGGCTTTAGGATCAAAGCCTTCCATTGGAGTGGCATCTACTTCAAGTTCAGCAGCAGCAATCAGGGCGGTACCTAGGCCAATATAAGCTTGTTTCGCCGTGTGTGTGAAGTTCACCTCTGGATCTCTGGCTGGATAATTTTTGAGTAGCATTTGACGGTAAGCGACGCCCGCATCATTTTTGAAGTTACGAACTTTCTCAGTCATATCAAACGCATCATTAATGCGCTGCTCTGTGTAGTGATCCCAAGCTGCAAAAACGACTAGGTGAGAGCAATCAGTAACTTGAGACTGATTATTCGCAATCGCTTTAATCTTTTCACGAAGATCTTTATTAGTAATCACAATCAGCTCGTAGGGTTGTAAGCCGCTAGAACTCGCTGTATATCTGACAGCTTCCAAAATTTGCTCGACTTTCTCGGTTGCAACCGCTTTGCTTGGGTCCATTTTCTTGGTGGCATAGCGCCATTTGAGTTTGTCTAAGAGACTCATGTTTTTCCTCTTGTATTGGTATGTTGTTTGATCGGTAAATAGTAACTTAAGTTCTTTTTTGGTGTAGCAGGTGCTCGATGAGCATGGTGCAGGCTGGAGATTGCCGTCCATACTCTTTGGTGGCAAGTAGCAGATTGCGTTTTGCCCAGCTATCTTCAAGGCGAACCACTTTGAGATCCATGGCCTTAATTTGAGGGGCACAGGCTTGTAGCGGCAATATGCCAACTCCGAGGTTAACGGCAATCATTTGACACATCGCATCATAACTACGCACCTGAATACGCAGGCGCATTTGCTTACTGAGGCGTTCCGCCTGCCTTGAGGTGAGTTCAAGCAATGAACTGCCACGATTAAGTCCAACAAAGTCGTAATCAAGACATTCTTCAAAAGAAATGTTCTTATGATTTTTGATGGGGTGCGATTTACTACAAACTACAACCAGCTCATCTTGGCCAATGATGCTGGTTTCTAATCCGGCTGTCGGTGTGCCATCAGCGAATACGCCAATATCTGCAATGCCATCGAGTAATGCTTTGACAATATCGCCACTGATTTGTTCTTCCACTTCCACTTGAATATCGGGATGTGTTTTTAAGAAGCTGGCGAGAGAGCTTGGCAAGAACTCCGTTAGAGCTGACATATTTGCCCACAATCGCACATGGCCTTTGACACCTTTGGCGTACTCGCCTAGTTCATTGCTAAATTGTTCGAAACCTTGGAATAGACGCAAGGCATGCTGCATCACTGCATGACCAGCTTGCGTAAGTGTCACGCCTTTGGCTGAGCGATCGAGTAGGCTAAGCCCTACGGTTTCTTCTAGTTCGGAGATTCTTCGGCTTGCTGCTGAAAGGGCAAGGCTACATTCATTAGCCCCTTTGGTAATGCTGCCGGATTGGGCGATGGCGCAGAACAGCTTCAGGGTGACAAAGTCCACTCTGGCGGGGTTTATTTGCGGTTTCATGGGGATATTCTAGCAAGCCTTCGCAAAATGAGAAGGCTTGCTAGATAGATAGCAATTCCCAAAGGGGAGAACTGGGGTTATTTTTCTACTATTGAAAAAACCAAGACGCAAAAAGCAGGGGGAGCTCGCATGGAGCCGCTAGCAGGATTAAAAGTAATTGAGATGGGTCAGTTGATTGCTGGGCCATTTGCCGCAAAAACATTGGCGGATTTTGGTGCTGATGTGGTGAAGATTGAACCGCCAAAAGTAGGTGATGCATTACGTAAGTGGCGCCTATTAAAAGATGGCACTTCAGTTTGGTGGCAAGTGCAATCCAGAAATAAGCGATCCCTATCTTTAGATTTGCGCCAAACTGATGCGCAAGACATCGTCAGAAAGCTCGCTACGGAAGCGGATATATTGATTGAGAACTTCCGTCCGGGAACGCTGGAAGGGTGGGGGCTCGATCCAGAAAAATTACTTGAGCTCAACCCAAAACTGATCATTCTGCGAATTAGTGGATATGGCCAGACCGGTCCTTATAAAGATAAGCCCGGTTTCGGTGTTGTAGCGGAAGCAATGGGCGGTCTTCGACACTTAACTGCTGAGCCTGGGAGAGTTCCGGTGCGCGTGGGTGTGAGCATTGGTGATACCTTGGCATCACTGCATGGCGTTATTGGTATTTTGTTGGCACTACAAGAGCGTCATCGTAGTGGCAAGGGTCAAGTGATTGATGTTGCCTTATATGAGGCAGTCTTTAATTGCATGGAGAGCTTGCTGCCTGAGTACAGCGCCTTTGGTGAAGTAAGGCAAGCTGCTGGTAGTGCGTTGCCAGGTATTGCGCCATCTAATGCTTATCAGTGTGCGGATGGTGGCTATGTCTTGGTTGCTGGTAATGGCGATAGTATCTTTAAGCGGCTCATGAAACTGATTGGTCGCGATGATTTAGGTGGCGACCCCGAATTAGAAAACAATGATGGGCGCGTCAAGCGAGTACAAGAGTTGGATCAAGCAATCGGTGCTTGGGCAAAAGCAATCACTACCGATAAGGCGCTTGAATTATTAGATTCGGCTGCTGTTCCGGCTGGTCGTATTTATACCGTAGCAGATATTGCTAACGATCCGCACTATCGCGCGCGTGAGAATATTCAAAGTATTCAGATGCATGACGGTAGTAGCCTAGAGGTGCCTGGTGTTCTGCCAAAGTTATCTCGTACACCGGGATCAATTAAGACTCTTGCACCAACGATTGGTCAAAACACTGATGAGGTCTTAAAAGAAATTGGTTTGAATGACTCACAAATTGCCTCCCTAAAAGAGCGCGGCGTTGCCTTTACACAATAAGACTCAATAAGGGAAGAATAAGAACATGACCAGAATTTACTTTAATGACGTAGTCACTAGAGATGGATTTCAGATTGAGCCAAACTTTATTCCAACCGAAGATAAAGTGCGTTTGATTGATGCCATGAGTCAGTGTGGCTTCGCAAAAATCGAAGTGACCTCCTTTACCTCTCCCAAGGCTATTCCGATGCTGAGAGATGCTGAAGAGGTCATGGGCAAGATTAAAAGGGTTCCCGGTGTTGAATATACGGTGCTTGTGCCTAACCTTCGAGGTGCAGAGCGCGCCTTAGAATCCCGTGCAGATGAATTTAATCTAGTGATGTCCACATCAGAAACACATAATCTCGCTAATTTGCGCATGACCCGTGAAAAGAGTTTTGCTGGTTTAGCGGAGGTTATTCGCTATGTCGATGGCAAGACGCCAATCAATGTTTCTTTATCTACGGCATTTGGTTGTCCAATGGAAGGCGATGTACCGCAAGAAGTGGTTGAACAATTTTGCCAACGCTTTGCAGATCTGGGTGTTCGTGGTTTAACTATCTGCGATACCACTGGGATGGCAAACCCAGCACAAGTTACAAAAATGTCCGAATCTTTGCAAAACAAATTTCCGCAACTGCAAATGACTATGCACTTTCATAATACGAGAGGCATGGGGTTGGCTAATGTGCTGGCAGCGGTGCAGAGTGGCATCGTTCGTTTCGATGGTTCACTAGGCGGCCTAGGCGGTTGCCCATATGCACCAGGCGCTAGCGGCAATATCTCGAGTGAAGATGCGATTCATATGCTCGATGCCATGGGCTACGACACGGGTGTAGATATTCCTAAGTTGTTAGGGTTGGCTAGAGAGTTGCCAGAAATTGTTGGTCATACCGTTCCGGGTCAAGTTGCTAAAGCCGGGCGTAGCTGCGATTTGCATCCCGCCCCAACTTACATCAATGAATTGAAGTGAGATGAAGCAATGATTGACCACTTAGATCATTTAGTCCTAACCACTGCTAATGAAGCGGCATGTATTGATTTTTATACACGTGTGCTTGGCATGAGGTTGGAATCGTTTATTGGTGGAACTCCACCAGTGGAGCGAAAAGCATTTCTCTTTGGCAACCAGAAAATTAATCTGCACATCAAGGGGAAAGAGTTTGAGCCTAAAGCCAATATCCCAACACCTGGCTCACTTGATTTGTGTTTTATTGCTGATCGCCCGTTAACCGAGGTAATTGCACGCTTAGAAAAAGAGCAATGGCCAATCATTGAGGGGCCAGTTGTACGGACAGGTGCGACATCAAAGATTAATTCGGTCTATGTGCGAGACCCAGATCAGAACCTTATTGAAATTAGCGAGATGATAGGGTAATTCTCTGAGTTTTTATAGCGGTCAAGAATTTCTCCAAGAATCTAGTGTAGAGTAGTTGAAATAAAAAAAGTATCTTGGAGACAATATGAAATTCACTATTAAAGCTATTTGGCTTTCTGTTTTGAGCTTACTCATTTTTGTAGGTTTTTCTCAGGCATTTGCCGCAGGGAAGATCGAAATGAATGAGTACATGATTCAGAGCGATACGCCAGGCATTTCTCTGTATGTACGCAATAAACATTTGGCGGGAATGAAAAAATTCTCTCCAGAGAAAACCTTGCTGTATGTACATGGTTCAACCTATCCAGCTGAAACCGCCTTTGATTTATCTCTAGGTGGTACTTCTTGGATGGAATATATCGCCGTTAGAGGATATGACGTTTGGTTGGTTGATTTGCGCGGCTATAGTAAATCTACTCGTCCACCGGAAATGGATCAGCCAGCAGATCAAAACTCGCCAATAGTGCGTACTGATGTTGCTGTTCGTGATGTTTCAAGTGCTGTTGATTACATTCTTGCTAAACGCAACATTAATAAACTCAATTTGCTTGGTTGGTCTTGGGGTACAACCATTATGGGTAAATACACAACCCTTAATAATCAAAAAGTAAATAAATTGGTTCTCTACGCCCCACAATGGTTGCGCCAGGGTGGTGCGCCATTGACTGATAAAGGCGGTCAATTAGGCGCTTATCGTGTGGCATCCGTTGCTGATGCGAAAAATCGTTGGTTAACAGGTGTTCCTGAAAACGCAAAAGCAACATTAATTCCTGAAGGTTGGTTTGAGAAGTGGGCAGAAGCTACATTTGAGACTGACCCTTGGGGTAAAACACAAAATCCTAAGAAACTGCGCGCGCCAAACGGTACTGTGCAGGATGCACGCGAGTTTTGGACAGCAGGTATTCCTGTTTATGACCCTAAAGATATTCGTGTGCCAGTGATGTTGGTGCATGCAGAGTGGGATGCTGATTTACCAAGCTACATGATGTATGAGTACTACACAAAGCTAGAGAACGCACCATACAAAATCATGTTGCAAATCAGCGAAGGTACTCACACCATCATCATGGAGAAAAACCGCATGCTGATGTTCACGGGGGTACAAGACTTTTTGGATAGTAATTTCAAGCCTGAGAAATAATAAAAGCCACCCTAGGGTGGCTTTTTAGTGACCAGAGGCGGATATAGAATTAGCCTCTGCCGACAAAAGGCATCTTGGTTGCCATGATGGTCATATTGAGAATATTGGATTCCAAAGGGAGTTGTGCCATGTGAAGCACTGCTTGACCAACATGATCAACATCCATGCGAGGCTCCACCTTAATAGATTGATCGGCTTGTATGATACCTGCAGCCATGCGCTCAGTCATTTCAGTAGCGGCATTGCCAATATCAATTTGCCCGCAAGCAATATTGAATGGACGACCATCTAAAGCAATGGTCTTTGTTAAACCGCTGATAGCATGTTTAGTAGCGGTGTAGGGTGCTGACATGGGTCTAGGTGCATGTGCTGAGATTGAGCCGTTATTAATGATTCTGCCGCCTTGTGGTGATTGTGCTTTCATCATGCGAATAGCTTCTTGAGAGCACAGAAAGGCGCCACACAGATTGGCATTCACTACATTCATCCATTGCTCATACGTTAAATCTTCCATTGGAATTGCGGGTGCGCCCATACCGGCGTTATTAAATAGGACATCAATGCGTCCAAACTTTGCCTTGGTTTCTGCAAATAGCTTTTTTACTTGTTCTGGGTTGCCCACATCGCATGACACAGCAAGACAGTTCTCATGATTACCGCCAATATCAACAATTGCTTTCTGCAATTTCTCTAAATTGCGCCCTGTCAGCACAACCTGATAACCGCCTTTTAATAGAGCCTTAGCGGCTGCTCGTCCAATGCCAGCACCAGCACCAGTAACTAAGGCTACTTTGGTTTTTGTTTCAGTCATGATGTCTTTCTTTGTCTCGTAATGGATAAATATTTTTTATTAAATTAGCGTCAGTCTACGCTAAATCAAGCCCCTGACCTTAGTTTTTGATACGAGCGCTTTTACGCGTTCTTTCATAAAACGCATTAGGCTTTGTTTTAACCCAGCGGATAAATCGCTGCATTTCGGGATGATCTTGAAGGGCTAGGGGATGGTTAAATTGATTTGCTAACTCAGTTTCGGTAAACAGTGCATGAATTTGCTGGTGACAAATGCGATGAAGAAATTCCGTGGTTCTGCCACCTTTAGATTTGGGGATGAGGTGATGAGCATCCTGCTGGGATGCTGGAATCGGGCGATCGCAAATCGGGCATATGACCTTTTGTAACTTTGTCATTTCCCTGGGTGCTTGCGAGATCAATTTTTGACGAATTTTGCCAATCATCTTGAGTTGCAGAATTAATAGCTCAGTACAAGTTTATTGAATAAGTCTTAAACTTGCAGGATGGCAAAAGTTCTATCTAAATCTCTTTCCGAATCAGACTTATCCCGTCTGATCGAGATGGCATGGGAGGATAGAACGCCGTTTGATGCTATTGAAATGACTTATGGCCTATCCGAATCTGAGGTGATTGATTTGATGCGCCGTGAACTGAAAAGAGGCTCCTTTAAGTTATGGCGTGAACGCGTCTCAGGTAGATCAACGAAGCACACTGCGCTTCGTAGTCGTTTGGTTATGCGCGCCTATTGCCCAACCCAATATAAAAACAAATGAAGCAATCCAAAAGACTCGTCTTGATTCTGGGTGATCAGTTGGATAAACAGAGTTCTGCTCTGAAAGACTTTGACTTTAAGCGTGACGAAGTAGTGATGATTGAGTCAATTCCTGAGGCTCAAGTGGTGTGGTCTCACAAAGCCAAGATTGCTCTATTTCTATCAGCCATGCGCCATTTTGCTGATGAGCTAATTGCCGATGGTTATTCGATTCATTATGTTCGCGATTCGAATTTATCAATAGTAGATACTCTTAAGTCATTATTGCGGCAAAAAAATATTACTCATTTAGTTTGTGTTGAGCCCGGAGAGTGGCGCTTAAAGATTGCTATTGAAAAACTAGCGCAAGATGCCAATTTGCAATTAGATATGCGTGAAGATGAGCACTTTTATTGCAGTCATCGCGAGTTTCGAGAGTGGGCTGCCAATAAAAAAGAGTTGCGTCTTGAGTTTTTTTATAGACTCATGCGCAAAACGCACAATATTCTTATCGACCGCGAGGGTAACCCTGAGGGTGGTCAATGGAACTTTGATCAAGATAACCGCAAGCCTTACCCAAAAGCGGGCCCAGGAATTATCGAGGAGCCTGTTTTATTTGAGCCCGATGAAATTACGAATGAGGTGCTCGCATATATGGAGGCAAATCACTCTGAGCACCCTGGTTCACTTAAGAATTTTCGTTGGCCGGTAACTAGAGACCAGGCTCTTGAAGCTCTACAGTACTTTGTGGACTATCGCCTCAGAAATTTTGGCATTTACCAAGATGCGATGTGGATAGATACACCGTATGGGTGGCATTCCATTCTGTCGAGTTCCTTAAATCTGAAGTTGTTAAACCCACGAGAAGTTATTACCGCTGTTTTAGATGCTTGGAAGAAATATTCCCTTGACCTATCAACTGTTGAGGGATTTATTCGTCAGATATTGGGTTGGCGTGAATTTGTTAGGGGTATGTATTACCTCGATATGCCAAAAATGGCTCAAGATAATTACTATGATCATCAGCACGCTTTACCTAGTTGGTATTGGACGGGAAAAACGAAGATGCGTTGCATGCAGGATGCTGTGGGTCAAACGCTGGATTATGGTTACGCCCATCATATTCAACGTTTGATGGTGACTGGTAACTTTGCCTTATTGGCTGAGATATTGCCGTCTGCCGTATGCGATTGGTATTTGGCCATTTATGTAGATGCGATTGAATGGGTCGAATTGCCCAATACCGCTGGAATGGCTTTATTTGCTAATGGCGGTCGTTTTACTAGTAAGCCCTATATTGCCAGCGGCGCTTACATTAAGCGCATGAGTAACTACTGTGGCGGTTGTCAATATAAGCCTGATGTTCGATTTGGTGAAAACGCATGCCCTGTGACAACCCTGTATTGGAATTTCTTGATCAAACATCGCGAACAGTTTGACGGCAACCCACGCACTCGTCTAATGACCGCTAATTTAAAAAAGATTAGTGATATGGATCAGGCTTCAATCGTGAAGCATGCTGAGCATATATTAAATAATCTCGACACACTATAAATTTCATGAAGCCCTCTTTTAAAGGCAATAAATCTTTCTTGCCAAGCAAGATTTGCGTTGTTTGCAAAAGAGAAATGACTTGGAGAAAGTCTTGGGAGAAAAACTGGGAGTCGATTAAGTATTGCTCAGATGCCTGTCGCAAGCGCTCAGGTAATTCTCAGGCCTAAATTGCCCCTACCAAGGCAATCTTTCTCCAGAATAAGAAATAAAACTCCCTGAATCTTTTGGTTCAAGGCTTTTCATGATGTTCAGCATATCGGTACAAGCGTCCAGTGTGGGCCTGCCAATTTGTTGACCACGAAAGGGTTGCGATAGCCTAGAGTTCACGGTTCCTGGATGCATGGCGATAAGGGCAATATTAGGTTTGGTTCTGGCAAGCTCAATCGAGGCAGTTTTGATGAGCATATTGAGTGCCGCTTTAGAACTGCGATAGCTGTACCACCCACCGAGTCGGTTATCTTCGATGCTGCCGACTTTTGCAGAGAGCGTTACCATCAAACTGCCTGAGGGATCTAATAGAGATAAAAAATAACGTATGGTTAATCCAGGTCCAATAGCATTTATTTGCATAAGCTCAGTGAGCTGTTCAGACTTGAGGTCGTCCAATCGTTTTTCAGGCATCCAGTGATCTGTATGCAAAACGCCGATCGTATTAATAATCAGTTGATAGGGGCCTTGTTGGGCTAGTGAGCTTGCGCAAGTTTGAATAGTCTCTGGATCGAGATAATCAATGGCGGGTATAGATTTGCGGTGAATACCTGCAACCCCGATACAAGAAGGGTCATTTTGTAGAAGATCAACAAATCCAGACCCAATCGTTCCTGAGGAGCCGATGACTAGTGCGCGAAAGGGCTTAGATAGAATTTGCAAGGTTTTTTATTGAATTTAATTGCTGCCCTGCCAGTTTATTCAATAAGTCTTACACTTGCTTAATGGCTAGCAATTTGCAAAAACTAACCTTGTTTTACGATGGCGCATGTCCTTTGTGCCAGGCGGAAATCCTGTTTTTGTCTAGCCGAAATCATCAGAAATTATTGGATTTTGTCGACGTTAATTCTGATCAATTCGACGCCAATACAGTCGGGGTTTCTTGCGAGCAGGCCTTAGCCGCAATGTATGGTCAGTATGCTGATGGAACGTTGATTCATGGTGCCGCCGTATTCCCGGAGGCATATTGCAGAGCAAATCTCCCATTTCTAGCTTGGTTATTCTCCAGAAAATCTCTTCAGCCATTTCTGAGATTTTCTTATCAAGTTTTTGCTAAAAATCGGCATGCGATTTCACGAGTGATTGGTCCTAGTGCTTTGCGATTGGTGCAAAAAAATATAGCGCAGAACAAATGAAGAAACTTTCTAGGATTACTTTAATCTTTATATTGCTCGCGCATTGCGGAATATCTTCAATTGGGTACGCCCGTGAACCGGGCTATATTGATCAAATTCTGAATACTGCCAAGCTACAAGGAAGTGGGAGGCTGACTTGGTGGGGATTGCATATATATGACGCTAACTTTTATCGAGCTGGCTCCTTCAACTCGCCTGAGTTTGCCTTGCATCTTCAGTATCACAAATCTCTGAGTGGGCTTGCGATTGCAAACCGCTCTGCAGAGGAAATGAGTAAGTTAGGTGTTCCTGAAACGCAGGCGCAATCTTGGGGAAAGCAATTAGCGACATTTTTGCCAAATGTAGAGCCAGGCCAAAGTTTGACCGCAATCTATAACCCTAAGCAAGGAACCACTTTCTATTTCGATGGAAAGCCTCTGGCGCAAATTGCCGGTGCGGATTTTTCAAAGGCATTCTTTGGCATATGGCTAGACTCAAAAACTACTGCGCCAAAACTGCGCGAACAATTATTGGGGCAATATTGCCCGCCACCTTTACTCGAGGAAACCTGTAAGCAATGAAAAATTTAGCAAAAAGATTTTTAGCTATTACCTTATCTACGATTTTTTTGTTTGGTTGCGCAGGCCCGCAGGTTTCACAATATGCCAATGAGAAGCCTTCCCTAGATATTAGTGATTTTTTCAATGGCACGATTGATGCCTATGGGATCTTTACTAACCGTAGCGGTGAGGTGGTGAAGCGCTTTACTGTTTTAATGCAAGCCAGTTGGCGAGTGGTGGATGGAAAAAAGGTGGGCACTCTGGATGAGAGTTTTGAATACTCAGATGGCACAAAACAAAAGCGAATTTGGGTAATAACTGAGGTTTCACCAGGCAAGTATGTCGGCAGAGCCGATGATGTAGTTGGTGATGCCAATGGTATTGCGGCCGGCAACGCACTCAATTGGGCTTACACGCTGGCGTT
The DNA here is from genome assembly GCF_018687195.1 of Polynucleobacter sp. MWH-UH2A. Lineage (NCBI taxonomy): Bacteria > Pseudomonadati > Pseudomonadota > Betaproteobacteria > Burkholderiales > Burkholderiaceae > Polynucleobacter > Polynucleobacter sp. MWH-UH2A. Next base: position 1,591,815 of record NZ_CP061321.1, on the reverse strand, counting down.
ACCAGTGGATGGCACGATCTATCACGTTCAGTTCGATGACTGGATGTATCTCATGAACTCCAAGGTCATGATCAATAAAGCCAAGATGAGCAAATTTGGGATTGAATTGGGTGAGGTCACCCTAAGCTTTTATAAGCGCTAGATTTTCTTCTCCCCTCTTGTAACTCTATTAGAATGTTTTCTTATATAAAAAATATTTAATAGAGACAATTTATGAATACAGCACATTCACAGAAAACTCGGGTAGCGGTTGTTACTGGAGGTGCGCGGGGTATTGGCCTTGCAATCGGTAAATGGTTTCTGGATCACGGATATCAGGTTGCATTACTGGATATAGACCAAAAAACACTGAATGCAACTATGCAGACATTTGGGGGCTCACCAAATGTCATTGGGGTCCATTGTGATGTATCGAAACCTCATGAAGTGCAGAGCGCATCTCAAAAAATTATTCAGGTATTTGGGCATGTGAATGCCTTGGTCAATAACGCTGGAGTGGCAATATTTAAGCCAGTGTTCGAAACATCTTTTGAAGAATGGCGTACGGTTCTTAATACCAATTTAGACGGCGCTTTTATTTGCACGCAAACATTTGGCCCCTTAATGGTTGAGCGGGGTGGTGGCGCCATAGTCAATATTGCATCCATTTCTGGTCTAAGGGCGAGCACCTTAAGAGTAGCCTATGGCACCAGCAAAGCTGCGCTTATTCAATTAACCAAGCAATATGCAGTTGAGTTGGGTAGCTTTAATGTGCGTGTGAACGTAATAGCACCAGGACCAGTGGATACTGAAATGGCTAAGCTAGTTCACAGCGTCGCTATTCGTTCGGACTACTACGACACCATCCCGCTGGGGCGCTATGGTACTCCTGAAGAAATGGCGAATACGGTTGGATTCTTATGTAGCGACGAAGCGGCATTTATCAATGGCCAAGTGCTTGCGGTCGATGGCGGCTTTGAAGCTACTGGTGTGGGCTTACCCACATTGCGACGGAATTCAGGGGCGCCTACGGCGGGCTAATCTAGCGTTTTCCCTTGATTTTCCTTACTTGAATAGAATCTAACGGTATAGTTAGTGGCAAATAAATGCCTAAATATGAATAGGCTGTTTTGTTAAAGAATTTCAGTACACACCCATCGGAGACAACATGACGTTTACAAGACGCGACTTTATTAAAAGCGCTGGAGTTGCAGCATTACCATTGGTAACAGGCAATACATTTGCTCAAAGTGCCGAATTCAATATGAAGTTTGGTAGCAATCTGCCAGCCACTCATCCCTTAAATATTCATGCTTACAAGATGGCATCAAAAATTAAGCTTGAGACTAAGGGTCGAGTTGATATTCAAGTGTTCCCATACAACCAATTGGGTAATGACACTGATATGTTGTCTCAGTTACGTTCTGGTGCTTTAGATTTCATGACTTTATCTCCGCTCATCTTGGGTTCTTTGGTTCCGCAAGCTCAGATTAATGGCGTGGGATTTGCCTTTAAAGACTACAAGCAAGTATGGGCCGCCATGGATGGTGAATTAGGCGCATATGTACGTCGCCAAATCGCAAACACTGGCACTATCTTTGCTTTTGACAAGATTTGGGATAACGGCTACCGTGAAGTAACTAATAGCGTGCGCCCCATTAATAAACCTGACGACTTGAAGGGCATTAAGTTGCGTACGCCGCCTGGACCAATGTGGGTTTCTTTGTTTAAAGCTTTGGGTGCAGCGCCAACTCCTCTCAACTTTGCTGAAGTGTATTCAGCATTGCAATCAAAGGTGGTTGATGGTCAAGAAAATCCTTTGGCGATTATCTACACGGCTAAGTTATATGAAGTTCAAAAATATTGTTCAATGACCAATCATATGTGGGACGGCTATTGGTTTATGGGCAATAAAAAGTTATTTGAGCAACTGCCTCCAGATTTGCAGGCGATCGTCACTCGCAATGTGGCTGAATCTGCAATTGCCCAAAGAGCAGATGTACGCAAGATGAATGATGGTTTGCAAGCAGACCTCAAGGCAAAAGGTATGGCTTTGAATGACACAAACGCAGATCCTTTCCGTGAAAAACTAAGACAAGCTGGTTTTTACTCAGAGTGGAAAGCCAAGTTTGGTGAAGAGGCATGGTCTTTGCTTGAAAAATACACGGGCAAACTCGCGTGAGCGTGTTATCACCAAGTAACGAGGCCCCTTTAATGGGGCCTTTCGGTAAATATGCCTCATGGCTTGAAAAGGCAGTAGCTACGCTAGTTGAGTGGGTGGCTGCTTGTCTTGTTCTTGCCTGTATTGGGATTTTATTTTCAGGTGTAGTAGGTCGCTACGTATTTAATTCGCCCTTGGTATGGTCTGATGAGTTGGCCTCCATTTTGTTTCTGTGGCTAGCCATGATTGGTTCGGTAATCGCGTTGAAGCGTGGTGAGCATATGCGCATGACGGCGTGCATTAGTAATCTGGCCGATCGCAATAAAACTTACTTTGAGACTCTCGGAGTGTTAGCGTGCTTCTTATATTTAGCAATCATCCTGAAACCGGCATACCATTTTGCTTTGGATGAGCTCATTGTTACGACACCTTCTTTAGAGATATCAAATCTGTGGCGGGCTGCTGCTATACCTAGCGGCATTGTCCTAATGATGTTTTTCTGCCTATTTCGTTTAGCCAGAATTTCGACTTTGAAAATTACATTCAATAGCTCGCTATTTTTTGCTGCAATCTTTGCTGCTTTATATTTTTGTTCGCCTTGGTTTGGTGGTCTCGGAAAATACAATTTGCTACTTTTCTTTGTGGGTGTATCTGGCTTCAGTATTTTGGCTGGAGTACCTATCGCTTTTGCTTTTGGTCTTGGTACGGTTGCCTATCTAGGGTTGAGTACTCATATGCCCTTGTCAGTGGTGATCGGTCGAATGGATGAGGCAATGTCTCATATGGTGTTGTTAGCCGTTCCCTTGTTCGTCTTTCTTGGTCTATTGATGGAGATGACCGGAATGGCTAGGGCCATGATTGCTTTTCTGGCATCGTTGCTCGGGCATGTGCGTGGCGGTCTATCGTATGTGTTGGTCGGTGCCATGTATTTAGTTTCAGGAATCTCAGGTTCAAAAGCAGCCGATATGGCGGCGATTGCCCCAGCTCTCTTTCCTGAAATGAAGAAAACTACACCTCCAGGGGAATTAGTTGCTTTATTAGCGGCCACTGGAGCACAAACCGAAACCATTCCACCTAGCTTGGTGTTAATTACGATTGGGTCAGTAACAGGAGTTTCAATTGCTGCCTTATTTACAGGTGGCATGTTGCCAGCATTAATACTTGCTCTGATATTGTGCGTGCTGGTATGGTGGCGCAATCGTCATGTACAAATTGCACATGTTGCTCGTCCTAAGCCTGTTGAAGTAATCAAATTAAGTGTAGTGGCACTGCCCGCTCTAGCTCTGCCATTTGTAATTCGTGCTGCAGTGGTGGAGGGTGTTGCTACTGCTACCGAAGTGTCGACTATCGGCATTGTTTATGGTTTGATCTGTGGAATATTGGTTTATCGCCAATTTGATCTCAAGCGTATCGTGCCAATGTTAATTGATACCGCTTCATTGTCTGGTGCAATTCTGTTAATTATTGGTGCAGCTACAGGTATGGCTTGGGGCTTAACTCAATCTGGTTTCTCCCAGGTAGTCGCTCAAATCATGACTGACCTCAATGGCGGCCCTAATTTATTTTTACTGATCTCCATTATTGTTTTTGTAGTTTTGGGGTCTGTGCTTGAGGGCATTCCTGCCATCGTTCTATTTGGACCCCTTTTATTTCCAGTCGCTCGTCAATTGGGAATTAATGACGTTCACTATTCCATGGTGGTTATTCTGTCTATGGGTATTGGATTATTTGCCCCGCCTTTGGGTGTTGGGTATTACGCTGCCTGCGCAATTGGTAAAGTAAATCCAGATGAGGGCGTAAAACCAATCATTGGGTATTTAATTGCTTTAGTTATTGGAACATTAATTGTTGCATTTGTGCCTTGGATTTCTACTGGGTTTTTATCTTAATCAATAACAATAGTTTGGAGACGATGATGAAGAAATTATTTTCAATAAAACCTTTTATTTTGTTTGCATTTCTCGGATGTGCATCTCTACATGTTTATGCACAAGCCAGCGCAAAAGACTTTGTAGTTGTTAAGCCAGATCAAGTAGTTTGGGGTGATGCGCCAGCAGGTGTAAAGACTGCCGTCTTATTTGGTGATCCCAATAAGCCTGGAATGTATGTGGTACGCAATATTTTCCCAGAGGGCATCATGAGCGCACCCCATTTTCATACTCAAGATCGTTTTGTGACGGTCATTAAAGGAACTTGGTGGGCCGGTACGGATGCCAGTTGGGACCCATCCACTACAGTAGGATTACCGGCTGGAAGCATGATGTTTCACCCTGCTGGCGTAGTGCACTTTGACGGTGCTATTAAAGGGCCTACAGAAATTCAGATCATTGGTATGGGCCCAGTTAGCACAACTCCTGTCTATCCCGATGCACCTCGTTTTGGCAAGCCGCATAAGCTTAACTAAGTTAAAGGCTGCTCTATAAATAAAACCCCAGATATGACTCTGGGGTTTTTATTTTGCTGCTGACGCTACTTATGCAGCAACCTCAGCCGGCTCTTCCTCGGTAACAGAGTGGCGAATCAAGTAATCAAATGCGCCCAGAGAAGCTTTTGCGCCTTCACCCATGGCAATGATGATTTGCTTGTAAGGAACGGTGGTGCAATCGCCCGCTGCGAATACGCCTGGAACAGAGGTTTCACCTTTTGCATCTATCATAATCTCTCCGCGGGGGGATAGATCTATCGTGCCTTTGAGCCATTCTGTATTTGGTAACAAACCGATTTGCACAAAGATGCCTTCGAGTTCAACTGTGTGCTCGGTATTACTGTTGCGATCTTGATAGCGCAGGCCATTAACCTTGCTGCCATCACCCAAGACTTCTTTAGTAAGCGCGCTCTTGATAACGGTCACATTAGGTAGGCTGAATAGCTTTTTCTGTAATACTGCATCAGCGCGCAATTGACTATCAAACTCAATCAAGGTGACATGGCTCACAATGCCTGCCAAATCAATTGCTGCCTCAACCCCAGAATTACCCCCACCGATTACTGCAACGCGCTTACCTTTAAACAAGGGACCATCACAATGTGGGCAGTAGGCAACGCCTTTATTGCGATACTCTTGTTCGCCAGGAACATTCATTTCTCTCCAGCGTGCGCCGGTGCCAATGATGACGGATTTGCTTTTTAATACTGCGCCATTCGCCATTTCTACTTCAATGCCAGAGTTGGTTTTACGCAATGCATTAGCACGCTGCAAATTCATGATGTCGACTTCATAGTCTTTGACATGCTGTTCAAGAGCCTGAACTAATTTAGGGCCTTCTGTATGAGAAACAGAAATGAAGTTCTCAATACCTAAGGTATCCATCACTTGGCCGCCGAAGCGCTCAGCAACAACACCGGTGCGGATGCCTTTGCGAGCTGCGTAAATTGCTGCAGCTGAACCAGCAGGGCCACCACCAATCACCAGTACATCAAAATCGCCCTTGGCATTGAGCTTCGCCGCTTCTTCTTCTGCGCTACCGGTGTCGAGTTTGGCAATGATTTCTTCTGCACCCATGCGGCCCTGGCCAAAGACTTCACCATTCAAGATCACGGTTGGAACCGCCATGATTTGAAATTGGTCGACCAAGGGTTGGAAAAGAGCGCCATCAATCATTTCATGTTCAATATTCGGATTGATCGCGGCCATCAAATTGAGTGCTTGAACTACATCGGGGCAGTTATGGCATGACAAAGAGATGAAAGTTTGGAAGTGGAACTTACCATCCAATTTACGAATACGCGCCAATATATCTTCTTCCACTTTTGGTGGATAACCGCTGGCTTGCAAGATTGCCAAAATGAACGAAGTCATTTCATGACCCATTGGCAGACCAGAAAAACGAATGCGAGCTGTTTCACCGGTTTTGCTAACGGTAAAGCTCGGCACATTTTTATCGCTACCGTTAGTTGCTACAGTAATTTTGTCTGATTGCTCAGCTACTTCATTGAGTAGCTCGCGCATTTGTGCAGAAGCAGGGCTATCGTCTAACGATGCAGTTAGTGTGATTGGAGAAACAATCTTTTCAAAATACGCTTTTAATTGGGTCTTGATGTTGTTATCTAACATGATGACATCCTTTGTACTGGTTTCAGTGAGTCCATTGGGCAGGATCTTGTCCTCTCCAATAGACTCTCCGGAGAGAGTCTGATTGGTTAAGGGCGATCGATTAGATCTTGCCTACGAGGTCCAAAGATGGAGTCAAAGTAGCAGCGCCTTCTTTCCATTTGGCTGGGCATACTTCACCTGGGTGAGCAGCTGTGTATTGAGCGGCTTTGAGCTTACGCAATGTTTCAGAAACATCACGAGCGATTTCATTGGAATGAATCTCAGCAGTTTTGATTACTCCTTCAGGGTTGATGATGAAGGTGCCACGCAATGCCAAACCAGCTTCAGGAATATGTACGCCAAAAGCATTGGTCAATGTGTGTGTTGGGTCGCCAACGAGTGGGAACTTTGCTTTACCAACAGCAGGGGATGTTTCGTGCCAAACTTTGTGTGAGAAATGAGTATCGGTTGTAACGATATACACTTCAGCGCCTAATTTTTGGAACTCAGCATAGTTCTCAGCTGCATCTTCAATTTCAGTTGGGCAGTTAAATGTAAATGCTGCTGGCATAAAAATGAGAACTGACCACTTACCCTTGAGGGTTTCGTCAGTGATAGTTACAAACTTGCCATTGTGGAACGCTTCGGTTTTGAATGGTTGAACGGCTGTATTGATAATAGACATGGTGCTCCTTTTCTTTTTTAACTAAATGATTCGTGAAAAACTGTGACAACAGAATCCATTCTAGGCACTATCTTTATATTTGTATAATGAATAATATTGATATAAATAATCGATTTATTAGATAACAAAAACAGGGTTAAAACCCCCTAAAAAGCGGGATAATGACCGCTTAGTTCAGCCTCCTCAGCAAAAACTTAAAAAGAACCTGTTTATGCGCATTTCATTTTTCACACTTCTAAAGCCAATTTCCCTAATTGCCTTTGCTCTCTTGACTCTTTCGGGTTGCCAATCCACTGGTAAAGATGGCAAACCACTTACTCAAGAAGAGATCATGCAAAAGCGCGAAGCGACCCTGAAGATGGCGCAAACTGGTTTGGATGCTTTGCTGAAGCAAAATCCAGCCGTCAGGAAAGAGATTGATGCGGCAGCGGGATATGCCGTTTTTGATGCAACCAATGTCAACATTGTGTTGTTGGTAGTAGCGCGCGGCGAAGGCGTTCTATATGACAAGCGTCGTAAGCAACCTATTTTTATGCAAGACATTAAAACAGGTGAGGGCCTTGGAGCAGGCTATCAAAAGCAGTATCAGGTTGTGATTTTTAAAACCACTTCTGCAATTGATCAATTTTTACTTTCAACTGTAGATGGGCAACAGGGTGGAATTGATGTGGATGCGAACTTCTCTGCAGGTTCTGGCGGTACGATTCGCTCATTTAATCCCAATATTACGTTTTATACAGTTGGCTTGTCTGGGTATGACTTGCAAGCAAACTATGGTGGTGCCCTCTATTTAGTGGATCAGCAATTAAATGATGCTGCGACCTTAAATAGCATGCCAAAGAAAGCGACATCGGGCACACCCGCAAAATAAGTATTTGTAATCTAGAAGCCTGGCCGCCTATTAAGCCAGGCTCTACTGGTATTTCTCTATAGCAACACCCCAAAACCGGAGTAGATTGGTATTAGCCAATGTCTCTAATGGAGGGGTTATGAGTAAAAGTCCACAAAAAGCAATTGATGCTAGCAAGGCGGTAAGTCGTGTTGCCATGGAAAGCGCGCAAGCGATTGCCAAAATTAATCAACAGGCTGCGCAAGAGTTCGCTGAGTTAATCCAAAAGCGCGTCTCTGATCTGATGAAAACGCAGGATCCCAAGGCAGCTTTTGATTTTGTTCACGCAGAGGTTTTGCAAGATGCCGCAAAAGAGGTGGCTCACTATCATCAGCAACTTCTTGATGTGCTTCGTAGTGGTAATAAAGAGCTATCAGAGATCGCTGAAGAAATGATCCAAGACTCAAAAGCGGATCTCATTCACTTTGTGAATGATGCAACCAATAATGCGCCTGTTGGAAGTGAGGCTTATGTATCTGTATTTAAGACCTCATTTAATAACGCGCTCCAGAATTTTGAATTAGTGCGCGCTGCAATGGCCGATTCTTTCGCAAACTTTGAAAAAAGTGTTGAGAGTGTGACTAATTTATCGGGTGCGAAGGCTTCTTCAAAGAAAAAAGGCAAGTCTGACAGTTAGGGCAGCTAGTAGCGCAACTGATATTGCAGGGCGGTTTGAATGGTTTGGTAGTGAATGTCAACGGTAGAAGTGATCTCTTTGCCATATCCGCCCGCCATTGAAAATGCAGTTGGGATATTTCGATCTAGTCCGTATTGAAATACAGTCTCATCCCTGCATCGCATTCCGTCTTTAGTAATCTTCAGTCGACCTAGGCGATCCCCTTCGTGGGGATCTGCCCCAGCCAGATAAATCACAAAGTCAGGCTTAAATTGATCATCTAGTTGATCAAGGCATTGATTGAGCGCGTGCAAATAGGTTTGGTCATCGCAGCCATCCTCAAGCCCATAATCTAAATTACTCAGCTCTTTCTGAAACGGGAAATTATTCTCTCCATGAATCGATAAGGTAAATATCGATGAATCATGTTGCAGTATTGATGCTGTGCCATTGCCTTGGTGGACATCGAGATCAACAATGGCCACTTTGAGCTTGGAGTTCACTTCCTTTTGTAAGGTTCGCGCCGCAACTGCCGCGTCATTAAAAACGCAGAACCCGCTACCGCGATTGCGATAAGCATGATGCGTGCCGCCAGCTAAGTTGCCTGAGATACCTTCTTGTAAGGCAGTTTTTGCTGCGGCAATAGTTGCGCCAGCAGAGCGTCTAGAGCGCTCTACCATTTTCTCGCTCCATGGAAAGCCAATCTCCTTTTGTTCTGCATCGCTCAATTTCCCATTCACGACTTTGGTTAAATAGCTTGGATCATGGGCGTAAAGTAATTGCGTATCGCTCGCTGCAGGCGCTTCGACCAATGAGATATTGGGAAGGTTGCCAACCAAATCACGCAAGCGTGAGTACTTGTCCATCGGAAAGCGATGTCCCGGTGGAAGGGGTAAAACAAAGTGGTCAGAATAATATGCCTTCAAAGCTTGCCAATCGACTATTTAAATTATTCTAGCGGTGCTTTTGAGCCCCTGCTGAAGAATGCCTTTTGGGGTATGATAATTTTTTCTCATAACAAATATAAATAGGTGACACGTGACTAAAGCGCGAGTAGTGAGCTTAGACAAGCTAGGCAGTTCAGACGTAATTCAATTGATTGATAAAGAATTGCCGGCCCCAAGAAAGGGCGAAGTGCAATTGCGACAAACGGCGATTGGCTTTAACTTCATTGACGTATATCAGCGCTCAGGAGTCTACCCATTAGATTTGCCAACTGGCTTAGGTCATGAAGCTGTGGGTGTAGTAGAGGCTTTGGGTGAAGGCGTGACTGGCCTCAAAGTGGGCGATCGCGTCATGTATATGAATGCTGGTATTGGTGCTTATGCAAGCGCACGTAATGTGGCTGCCGACAAATTAGTTCCTGTGCCCAGCAATGTATCTGATGAAGTGGCTGCTGCAGTTTTCTTTAAGGCAATGACAGCGCAATACTTGGTGCAAAAGACTTACAAAGTAAAAGCGGGTGATATTGTTTTGGTGCATGCTGCTGCTGGTGGTGTTGGGCAAATTTTGGCGGGCTGGGCAAAGGCGTTAGGCGCCTTTGTGGTGGGCACCGTTGGTTCGCAAGCTAAGGTTGCAGCAGCAAAAGCGGCTGGTTGCGATGCGGTAGTTGATTATTCCAATCCAAATTGGGTTGAGGAAGTTTTGAAGGCAACCGGTGGGAAAAAAGCGAATGTGGTTTATGACTCTGTAGCTAAAGATACGTTCTTGGGTTCCCTGGATTGCGCCGCACCTTTTGGTACGGTTGCACTCTTTGGCGCGGCCTCTGGACCCGCCCCTGAAATTCAGCCAGAAATCTTAAATAAGAAAGGTTGTTTATTCTTGACGAGACCATCTGTTTTTCCGCACAACGCAACACATGCTTTGCTACAAGAAAATGCGAAGGCAGTATTTGATGCGATTGCGAAAGGTCATGTCAAAGTACAAATCGGCGCCAAATTTCCTCTGGAACAAGCGGCTGATGCGCATCGCGCTGCGGAAGGAAGAAAAGTGTCTGGCGCCATTGTGATGATTCCTTAAGTCAACAATGACTTAATTGAAGCCCTGCTGAGTGAACTGAGCCGGGCTTTTTTATTTTGTGCGCTAGTTGTAATATCAAAGTATGAAAACACTGCTTAAACATATTTGTGCCTGCTTGGTATTTGTTTTTGGGAGTTTTGCGTTTGCCCAAATTCCTGCTACCCAGCATTCGAATGGTATCTCCTACATTTCTGGTGGAGTTGGAGAGGAAGAGACTGTTGCGATTTTGGCTGAAGCAAAACAGTGGTCCGTGCTACTGGAGTTATCTCAGATTGAGAATGGCAGGGGAGTATGGATCTTTGGTGCCAATATCAAAATCGTCAACACTAAAAAGCAGGTAGTGTTTAGCGCCCCGGCTGATGGTCCATACATGCTTATCAACTTGGAGCCTGGTGATTATTCTATTGAGGCGAGTTATCAAGGTGTTGAGCAGAAAAGAGCATTAAGCGTGAAAGCAAATGCACCACAAAAGATATCTCTTTTCTGGAAATAAGTAGTTTTGTCTTTCAGTCTCGCAAATCTACAGAAAATATTTACTTGGTTGGCGATCGCCAGCCTTTGTTTTGTTTCGATTTCATCTCATGCGCAATCATCTCGTTCATTAACTTCTGGGGATGAACTTTGGACAGGTACTTACGATCAGATGCTTGAGCGTGGATTGATCCGAGTTGCTGTTCCATATGACCGAACAATCTACATTAACGACAAAGGAACGCCGCGAGGGCTCGCAGTAGATATGGCTCGTGTATATGAGTCATGGGCAAATGCTAAAAATGCGGGACAAGGTAAGAATAAGGTTGTTGTTAAGCTGATTCCCGTTGCTAGAGCTGATTTGTTTACTGCCTTGAGTTCCGGTAAAGCCGATATCGTGATTGGAAATCTAGGGGTTCATCAATCCTTACCAAATTCCAATGAGTTTCTACTCAATCATGCCTTTCGATTTAATCGAGAGGTGCTGATATCCGGTCCCAGCTCAATCAACGTTGCTAACATCCAAGATCTTTCGGGGCAAACTGTCTATGGTGGCCCCAATATCAATTTTGATGCTACCTTGCAGCCCTTAAACAAAGATTTGAAAAAGGCTGGTAAGTCACCTGTTAATCTCGTTTCCCCCTTGGGTGTTTTGGATGACGAAGATTTATTGGAGATAGTGGATGCAGGCCTGATCCCATTCGTCATCGTTGCTGATTGGAAAGCCAAGCTGTGGCAACCGGTTTATAAACAATTAGAGATCCACAATGATATTTATGCAGATGATTTGGGCTGGGTTGGCTCAGCTGTTCGAGCCAGTAATGCGGACTTAAATGCAGAGCTCTCAGAGTTTTATCGAACCGATATCTTTAATAAAGCCTTGGATGCATTTCATGAGCAAGAATATAAAGATCACGCAAAAGGTTTGAAAGACCCTGTTGAAAAATCCGCTTGGGCGCGCTTTGAGTCTATGCGCCTGCTCTTTGATAAGTATGGCACCGAGTACAAAATTGATCCGCTTTTCATCGCATCGCTTGGATTTCAAGAAACATTATTGAATCAAAATTTAGTTAGTAAGGTTGGCGCGGTGGGCGTGATGCAGCTCATGCCTACTACTGGTAATGCTCTTGGCGTGGGAGATATTCATTTATTGGAGCCTAATATTCATGCAGGCGCCGACTACATGAATGAGCTCATCACAAAATATTTTCCAAATATCAATTTCACCGGCAATAATCGCGCCATATTTGCTGTGGCTTCTTACAATATCGGCCCCAATAATGTTGCTAAGGCCAGGGATCTTGCCAAGCAGCAAGGATTTGATCCAGACCAATGGTTTGGTAATGTTGAGTTTGCTGCGGCAGAGCATATGGGCTATGAGCCCATGGTTTACGTGAGGAACGTCTATAAGTACTTTATTTCTTATGAGCTAAAGCTTAAAAAGATTCAAAGTATTCAACCTTAAGCAGCCCTAAATATTGGTGCGGTGCCATATAAGAAATGGCAGTACTCACGATTTCAATTTGCGCTATAGTTTTCCAAGTTACATAAAAAGATCATAGGAGACAGCATGATAGGAAGTAATTCACTTAAACAAGCTTTGGCTATCGCATTGGCGATCCCCTTATTGTTTGTTACTGGACATTCTGCCTTTGCTCAGAGTGCCCCTAGTGCACAAGGCAAAACAGAGTTGTTGTGGTTTGGCCAGGCAGGTTTTCGGATTAAGACACCCGAAGGTAAGATGATTTTGATTGACCCTTGGATTACTGGCGGACCTAAAACACCTCCGCAGTATAAGAATGATCTTGCTGCCATTGGACCAATTGATGTTGTGCTGGTTACCCATGCGCACGTCGATCATATTGGTGATGCACCGACTGTTGCCAAATCGAATAATGTGAAGTTGTATGGCCCAGCAGATATGGTGACTCCATTAATTACTTTGGGTATCTTGCCTGCTGATCTAGGTTGGCGTTTCAACAAGACCGGGCGAGTGACTCCATTGCCGGGTGTTAAGGTAACTGCAGTGCAAGCAGAGCACTCTTCTTTGTTAGTTTGGAAAAATCCTGCAACCGACAAAATGGAATCGCATCCTGCTGGTGAGCCAGTGGGCTACATCATTGAGTTAGAGAATGGCTTCAAGATTTGGCATATGGGTGATACCGGTTTGTTTAGTGATATGAAATTCATTAGCGAACACTACAAACCAGATTTGGTGCTGATTCCGATCGGCGGCAATTTCACGATGGCGCCAGATGATGCAGCATATGCTTTAAAAACTTGGGTGAAGCCCAAAATGGTGATACCAATGCACTACAACTCCAATCCAATGACAAAGGGCACGTTGGCCGAGTTCCAGGCTGCAATGAAGGGGAGCAATATCAAAATCATTCCCATGACCGAGGGAGAGACAGTGCAGTTTTAGTGTTCTAAGCGTTAAAAAGACAAACCCCACATAAATTGTGGGGTTTTTTATTGGGAAAACAGGCGGGTATTGCAATTAGTTCTAGTTAGTACTAAACTAGTCCTAGTTAGTACTTTTAGAGTTAATTGAATCGATATGACCTTTTTGCCTGTTTTGAGAAATTTGGTGTCTGCCTATCAGGCCTTTGAGCGGTATTCAGCGCCAGATCTTCGATCTATGGGTTTAACCATGACCCAGTTTGATGTCATTGCGACATTAGGCAACCAACCACCAATGACCTGTAAAGAGCTAGGTGAAAAAACCTTGGTTACTAAAGGCACCTTAACAGGTGTACTGGAGCGATTGAAATCAAAGGGCATCTTGGAGCGTAAGTTAAATCCAGACGATGCACGTAGTCAGATGATTGGATTAACTCAAGAAGGACAGAAGTTATTTGAAAGAGTGTTTCCAGCCCATTTGCAACATCTGGGAAAAGCATTTAATCAATTAAGCGTTAAAGAGCTTGCAAGCGTTTCAGATGCTTTGCAAACCCTAACAACTGTTTTTGACAAATAAATTTTTTACAAAGAAAAGGAATCAATATGAACGCAATTTGCAAATCTAGCGCAGGTCCATTGGCATTGGTAGCACGTATCTTGTTGGCAGCAATTTTTATCTCTGCTGGTTTATCAAAGCTCTCTGGCTTTGATGGAACAGTTGGTTATATTGCATCAAAAGGCTTACCTCTTCCAGCAGTATTGGCTACCCTCACAATCGCCTTGGAAGTGTTGGGTGGAATTGCTGTGGTGATGGGCTACAAAGCCCGTGTAGTAGGCTTCTTGCTGGCTGGTTTTTCAGTGGTTGCCGCCTTTATTTTTCATAATTTCTGGGCTGTTCCTGCTGATCAAGCCTACATTCAGAATATTATGTTTATGAAGAATTTGAGTATGGCTGGCGGCTTGTTGTTGTTGACTGTTTTTGGCGCTGGTGGTTTTTCTATCGATGCTAAAAACAAGGCAAATGAGTCTTAACAAATAGTATTAACAGGAGATTGAAATGACAAAAGTAGCAGTTGTATTTCATAGTGGCTATGGCCACACAGTAAAGCAAGCGGAAGCGGTTGCAAAAGGTGCAAATGGTACTTTGGTTGCTATTGATGCTGAAGGCAACATTACCGATGCGCAGTGGGCAACTTTGAATGAGGCAGATGCAATTGTGTTTGGTTCACCAACTTATATGGGTACTGTCAGTTGGCAATTTAAGAAATTTGCTGATGCCAGCTCAAAGCAATGGTTCTCGCAGCAATGGAAAGATAAAGTGTTTGGTGGCTTCACTAATTCCGCAACAATGAATGGTGATAAGCATTCCACACTGCATTATTTCTTTACATTGGCAATGCAGCACTCAGGATTGTGGGTAGGCACTGGATTGATGCCGTCAAACTCAAAAGCAGCAAAGCGTGACGATGTGAACTATGTTGGTTCATTCGCAGGCGCGATGATGCAAACCCCTTCAGATGCAGGTGCGGACGAAGTTAATTCGGGTGACCTAGAGACGGCTAGACTGTATGGTCAACGTATTGCGGAGATTGCAAAGCGCTTGAAATAAGCGGATTGCATTTCCTGTCTAGTGAAAACCACCTTCGGGTGGTTTTTTCTTTTGAGAGAGACAAGGTTTATAATGACGTAAGCAATTGAATTAAAAGAGATTATTCTCAAAAAATCCCTTTCCGTATGTTTGACAGCCATTAGGGGCTCTTGGACAATGCGTTTGGCGGTTTGATTCAAGCCCTAAGCCCTAAGCCCTCATGACAGTCCATTTTTCCACAACCTCCAGTACCAACAGCTTGACGCTACAGGCTCGAGATTTGACTTGTGTACGGGGTGAGCGGAAATTGTTTTCCGGCATCAGTTTTGACTTATCCGCCGGGAATGGTCTTCATGTCCGCGGTGAGAATGGTGTTGGTAAAACCAGTTTGTTACGTTTATTGACTGGCTTATCTAAGCCCGATGTAGGCCAGATTCTTTGGAATCAAGAATCCATTGCAAAACAGACGGATCGATACCATCGCGAACTATTGTTTTTGGGTCATCGCGATGCACTCAAGGAGGAGTTAACTGCCCTTGAGAATCTCCAAATCTACGCTGCACTTGATGACATTGCACTACCTGTTGAGAAAGCGTTAGCGGCCTTGTGGCGTTTTGGATTGCGTGGCCGTGAAAATCTGCCGGTCAATTGTTTATCAGCTGGGCAGAAACGTAGGGTGTTGATGGCGCGTATGCTAACGAGACAAGCTAGGTTGTGGATACTCGATGAGCCTTTCAATGCGTTGGATGTCAATGCAGTTGCGCAACTCGAAGAGTTAATGGCTGAACATTTAGCCTTGGGTGGCTTGTTGGTATTGACTAGTCATCAAGCGGTCAATATTCCTAATATGAGAGCGCTGGACTTATGAGCGCTCTATTTGCGGTGGTCCATCGTGACTTGTTATTGGTAGCGCGCCGTAAGAGCGAAGTGCTTACTGCTCTATTTTTCTTTGTAGTTGTTACTAGTCTCTTCCCGCTCGGCATCGGTGCAGATGCCGCACTCTTGCGCAAAGTGGCGCCAGGGGTAATTTGGGTTGCAGCGTTGTTATCCACTTTGCTGGGACTGCATCGCATGTTTGCTACAGATTACGCGGATGGTTCCCTTGAGCAAATGGTCTTATCGCCTCAATCGATGGTGATGATTGTTGCAGGGAAAATTTTGGCACATTGGATTGTTTGCGGCCTTCCGTTAGTGATCTTGGCTCCGATTATTGGAATTCAGTTTGATCTTGATAGAACCTCTTTGTATGTATTAATGGGAACGCTTTTATTGGGTACCCCAGTGTTATCTCTATTGGGATCAATTGGGGCGGCGCTGACCCTTGGCGTACGTGGCGGTAGTTTGCTTGTTAGCTTGCTCATTTTGCCGCTTTACACTCCAGTATTAATTTTTGGTGCTGGTGCAGTTTATGCCTATAGCGTTGGTCTAGATGCTTCAGGACATTTTTCCCTATTGGGCGCGATATTCATTTTGGCTTTAGCATTTGTACCTTGGGTCAGTGCTAGCGCTGTAAAGATTGCAATTGAATGACAGAGATCAATACCTTTTCGAATAACCGCTTGATTAATTGGTTTAAGTTATCAAGCCCAAGCACCTTTTATCCGGTTGCGGGTAAGCTCATTCCTCTTTTCTGGCTCTTAACAGCTCTGTTCGGGGCGATTGGTTTGTGGATTGGCTTTTTTGTTGCACCTGTGGATGCTGTACAAGGACAAGGCTACCGAATTATTTTTATTCATGTTCCCGCCTCATGGATGTCGATGTTTATTTATATCGTGATGGCGCTTTGGGCTGGAATGGGCCTCATCTTTAATACACGTTTGTCTGCGATGATGGCTCAAGCCTTGGCACCGGTTGGTGCTTGGATGGCGTTCTTGTCTTTATGGACTGGTGCATTTTGGGGTAAGCCAATGTGGGGTGCATGGTGGGTTTGGGATGCGCGCCTGACATCGGAATTGATTTTGCTATTTTTGTATTTGGGTTTTATTGCATTACAAGCCTCAATCGATAATCCACGTAGAGCAGATAAAGCAGGCGCAATCTTGGCATTAGTTGGTGTCGTAAATGTGCCGATTATTTATTTCTCAGTGAAATGGTGGAATACCTTGCATCAAGGTGCTTCAGTTTCATTAACAAAAGCCCCTGCAATGGCACAAACGATGTTGTGGGGAATGCTGATGATGGCACTCTGTTTTTGGATGTATTCGATTGCGGTCGGTTTGATGCGAGTGCGTGCGATTATTTTGGAGCGTGAATCCCATGCAGATTGGGTAAAGCAGCTAGATGAGGTAAAAGGCTAATGTGGAATAGTCCAGCAGAGTTTTTTGCGATGGGTGGTTACGCCCTATATGTATGGTGTAGCTTTGGAGTTTGCTTATTGGTGATGCTCGTCGAGCCAATCAGTATTCGCATTCGCAGAAAAGCCATTATTCAACGACTTCAGCAAGAGCATTTAGCAGAACAGTTTGACAAAGAGGGTCGCCAGTGAAGCCAAGACACAAACGCGCGCTCATTATTGTTGCTGCATTAGCGGTGATCGCAGTTGCTGCCCTACTTATTCTGAATGCGCTCAATAGCAATATTGCCCTTTATGTCACACCAAGTGAAGTCGCTGCTGGGAGAGCTCCACAGGGTCAAGCATTTCGAATTGGCGGTATGGTGAGAGATGGCTCTTTAAAGCGTGATGGTTTGACAGTGCATTTTGTGATCACCGATATGGTGAAAGATATTCCTGTGTCGTACACCGGCATTCTTCCTGATCTATTTAAAGAGGGTAAGGGCGCTGTTATACAAGGACGCTTGAATCCTAACGGCGAGTTTGTTGCAAGTGAAGTTCTGGCAAAGCATGATGAGAATTACATGCCCCCAGAAGCAAAGCATGCTTTAGAGCAGGCGCAGAAAAATGGAAGTCAGAAATGATTCCTGAGTTTGGGCATTACGCGCTGATCTTGGCGCTTTGTGTGGCGCTGATTCAAGGCATCTTGCCTTTACTGGGTGCACATTATGGGCGTCGTGAATTCCTGGTTCTGGCTCGACCAGCTGCACAAACAGCGTTTCTGTTGCTGGCAATTGCTTTTGGAACTCTGTCATGGAGTTTTTACGTCAACGACTTCTCCGTTCTTTATGTAGCAGAGCATTCCAATTCTCAGTTACCAGTTATTTATCGCTTGGGTGCAGTATGGGGTGGTCATGAAGGTTCGTTATTGCTGTGGATCTTCTTATTGAGCACTTGGACTATTTTGGTTGCCCAGCTTTCAAAAGCCTTAGATGAATTTATGGTTGCGAGAGTGATTGGTGTTTTGGGCTTGGTGAGCAGTGGCTTGTTGTTGTTTGTGCTGACAGCTTCAAACCCCTTCGAGCGTTTATTGCCTGCCGCCCAAGATGGACGTTCATTAAATCCTTTGTTGCAGGATCCTGGTTTGGTGTTTCATCCACCAATGTTGTACATGGGATATGTTGGTTTTTCTGTGGCCTTTGCTTTTGCCATCGCTTCTTTGCTCTCTGGAAGATTAGACGCGGCATGGGCTCGTTGGTCACGTCCTTGGACTACAGCAGCCTGGATATTTTTAACGCTGGGTATCGCGCTGGGATCTTGGTGGGCTTACTATGAACTTGGTTGGGGCGGTTGGTGGTTCTGGGATCCTGTAGAGAACGCTTCATTTATTCCATGGTTAGTGGGCACTGCTTTGCTGCACTCTTTAGCAGTAACAGAAAAGCGCGGGGGCTTTAAGAGTTGGACTGTACTTTTAGCTATTACTGCTTTCTCACTCTCCCTATTGGGAACATTCTTGGTGCGTTCTGGTGTGCTGACTTCTGTGCATGCTTTTGCGACAGATCCAAGACGTGGAATATTTATTCTGATATTCCTCTCTTTAGTAGTGGGCTCTTCTTTAACTCTGTATGCATGGCGTGCACCAAAAAATACCTTGGGTGGCAAATTTAGTCTGAGCTCTAGAGAGACCTTCATTTTGTTGGGCAATGTGTTCTTGGTAGTAGCGGCCGGATCTGTATTGCTTGGAACGCTTTATCCCTTGCTGATTGATGCGCTTCACCTAGGAAAAATATCGGTAGGGCCTCCATACTTCAATAGTGTTTTTGTACCCATCATGGTTCCACTCTTGGTATTGATGGGCTTGGGTCCCTGGACTAATTGGAAAAATACCGATTTGCTGTCAATCATTAAGCGTTTATGGGCTGCCGGTTTGGTTGCAGTCATCGCAGGTGTGGCGATTCCTTTGATCATGGGGCAATTCACCTGGCTGGCTGGTCTCGGTTTCTTATTGGCTTTTTGGATTATTGCTTCAGGCTCTTTGCAAGTTTTGCGACAGATCAAATTGGGCAAGCCAACGCGTTCCTTTATTGGTATGCAGCTGGCACATCTAGGAATAGCGATCTTTGTTATTGGCGTCACTATGGTGGGCGCATATCAAGAAGAAAAAGATGTACGCATGCTTGCTGGTGACACAGTGAGCGTTGGGGGTTATCAAATTCAACTGGAGGGTGTTGAGCTTGTCCCTGGACCGAACTATCAGGCAATGCGTGGCACATTCACCTTAAGCAAGAATGGATCAACTCAGGCCATTTTGTATCCTGAAAAGCGCAATTACTTCTCATCTACCATGCCAATGACCGAGGCTGCAATTGATATCGGCTTAACTCGTGATGTTTATGTATCCCTTGGTGAAGAATTGAGTGATAAAGCATGGGCTGTGCGCGTTTACTACAAGCCATTTGTGGACTGGATTTGGGGTGGCTGCTTATTGATGGCTTTGGGCGGAATCTTGGCGATGATGGATAAGCGTTACCGCATGAAATTGAAGAAGGTCTCGCCATGAAGGCTAAATTTTTAATACCATTGCTTTTATTTATTGTCTTGGTGATATTTTTAGGTATTGGCCTCAACCGCGATCCACGTGAGGTGCCTTCACCTCTCATTAATAAGCCAGCACCTGCTTTTGAGGTTGCGCAATTGGCTCAACCTAATAAAACGTTTTCGCCAGTCAGCATGAAGGGTCAGGTGTGGATTCTGAATGTGTGGGCATCTTGGTGCGTCGCTTGTCGTGAGGAGCATCCGGTATTGGTTGAGTTGGCAAAATCTGGGCAAGCACCTGTAATTGGCCTTGATTACAAAGATAAGCGTGAAGATGCTTTAGCGATGTTGCAACGTCAAGGTGATCCCTATGTGTTGTCAGCGTTTGATGCGAATGGCAGAGTGGGTATTGATTATGGGGTGTATGGCGTCCCTGAAACATACATCATTGATCAGGCGGGTGTTATCCGTTTCAAGCATATCGGTCCTGTCACGATGGAAGTATTAAATGAAAAAATGTATCCATTAATTCATGAGTTGAAAAAATCATGAAATCGTTTTTCTTGGTGATTGCTTCCATCTTCATTTTGCAGATGTCATATGCAAATGATGCCGTGCCACTGGCGGATGATCCAGTAACCGAGCAGCGCTTAATTAGCATATCTGAAGAAATGCGCTGTTTAGTTTGCCAAAATGAATCTTTGGCAGGATCACGTTCTGATCTAGCAAATGATCTTCGTAGAGAAATTCGTACGCTCATCAAACAAGGCAAGAGTGATGAGCAGATTCGCAGCTTTATGGTGGAGCGTTACGGTGATTTTGTGCTGTATCGTCCACCCGTCAAGCCAATTACTTGGCTTTTGTGGATCGGCCCGTTTGTAATTTTGCTGATTGGTATTGGTTTTTTATTTTCCTACTTACGCCGTCGCAATACTAATGTTGCCGCAAAAGAACTAAGCGCTGAAGAGAATCAAAAGGTTGATGATCTTCTTGATACGCTTTCTAAGGATGATCGGGTCTGACATTATGATTAGTTTTCTCATTCCCGCCTTGCTTCTGTTGGCAATAGTTCTAGCACTGTTGCTTAGACCATTCATCTTTAGTAAAGGTTCTGAAAGTACGTCGCGTCGTCAAATGAATGCCGCTATATACCAAGAAGAGCTAGAGAAGTTAGCAACAGAGCGAGCGGCCGGAAGAATTGATGCGCAAGAGTATGAAATGAGTCATGCTGAGATGCGTCAGCGTCTTTTCCAGGATGCAGAGGTTGAAGATGACAAGGCGGTAATGGGCTCCACCAAAAAAGTCATTATTGGTCTCAGTGTATTCATCGTTCTTTTATCTGTTGGTTTATATCTCATCCTAGGCGATGCATATCGAGTAGCACAAAGAAATGATCAAAAGCCCATGACTCAAGCGGGCGTCGAGCAAATGGTTGCTGATTTTGCACTCAAGATGGAGAAGGACCCAGGCAATCTGAAGGGGTGGGCCATGTTGGCACGCTCCTATCGCATCTTGGGGCGTAATCAAGATGCCGCAAAAGCATACGCTCGCGCGGGCAACTTCATTAACGATGATCCTGAGCTTTTGGCTGAATATGCAGATGTGTTAGTAGGTGTTGCTAATGGAAGTTTTGCGGGTAAGCCAACGCTACTTCTTCAACAGTCCCTTAAATTAGATCCTAATAATTTGTTAGCGCTATGGTTATCTGGCACTGCTGCCTATACCAATGGGAATTATTCTTCGGCAGCTCAAACTTGGGAGAAGCTTGCCAAATTGCTGCCTCCGGGATCAGATGAGGCACGCGCTATTGCTGGCTCTATTGAGGAAGCACGTTCGAAGGGTGGGATTGCTGCCACCCCTGCGGCAGCTGGAAAAACAATCAGCGGTCAAATTGAGTTGTCCGCTGAGCTCAAGCCCAAGGTAAGGCCTGGAGATATGTTGATGGTCATTGCAAGACAGCCGGGCGAGCGTATGCCGGTAGCTGTTCTAAAAGTACCTGTAAGTCAATTTCCATTTAGCTTTGTATTGGATGACTCATTGGCTATGAATCCGAATAAGCGCATTTCTGAGCTATCTGAGGTCAATATTGAAGTGCGAATTTCCAAGACTGGTATGGCAAAGGCTGAGCCAGGTGATTTGATGTCCGCAGTGCAAACTGTCAAGCTGGGTTCAGCTAAAGTACGTATATTAGTTAATCAGGTTTATCCGTAATTATTTAATCCCACTCTATGACAACTTATAAAAGATATCTATACAACCCTTTTGCGATTGCTGTGGGTTTCTGTGTGGTGCTGGTTGCTATTTTTACGGTGTTATGGATTTTGGTGCCGCCACCACCAAAAGTGATCGAGATGGCTACGGGATTTCCAACGGGTCTCTATTACCAATTTGGTGAACGCCTCAAAGAAGAGGTTGCTAAAGATGGCGTCAATCTAGAAGTAAAGGCAACAGGCGGAACGATTGATAACTTGGGTTTATTAAATGACCCAAACTCTGGTGTGAATTTCGCCATGGTGCAGGGTGGTGTTGCTGATGTCAGCAAATATCCCAATTTGGTTTCTATTGCCGGCATGTTCTACGAGCCCATCTGGGTCTGGTATCGCGAATCAGGATTTAAAAGTGAAGGCGGACGCTTACAGGTATTAGGTCAACTCAAAGGTAAACGAGTGGCCATCGGTAATGAGGGAAGCGGAACACTTGCCTTAAGCACGGCTTTACTGAAAATTAGCGGCATAAAAGAAAATGAAATCCACGGTGAAAAATTAAAGCCAGATCAAGCATTGGCAAAGCTCAGTAATGGTGAGTTGGATGCGGTATTCATCGTGGCCGCAGCTGAAGCTCCGATTTTGAAAAAATTCTATGAAGTTCCTGGCATTCGATTGATGAGCTTTGATCAAGCGGATGCCTATACACGTAACTTGCCTTACTTATCTAAGGTCAGTGTTCCTAGGGGTTTATTGAGTATTGAGCACGATGTTCCAAGGCAAGACATTCAGGTGATTGCGCCAACCGCCACTTTGGTGACACAAGATAAAGTCAGCCCGGCAATGATCTCGCTCATGCTGAGTGCCTCTTATGACATTTTGAAATCCTATTCTCGTTTGCAAAAACCAGGAGAGTTCCCTTCTGGTGTTGGCATGGATTTTCCCTTGCACGTCGATGCAGAAATCTATTTAAAAGATGGCCCATCATTTTTACATCGCCATCTGCCATTCTGGACTGCGGTTTGGGTAGGGCGCTTCGTCAAGATTGTGATCCCACTATTGGTTATTTTGATTCCACTCTTTACCTATATTCCTTCGGCAAAGAACTTTTTGCTGAGATTAAAGCTAGCTCAGGTATATGCGGAACTACGCGAGCTTGAGAGAAATGCATTTAATCCTGATCTGAAGGAGAAAAACTTTCGCGATCTAGAAACCATTGAGAAGCGTGTCAGCAATATCAAGGTATCGATGATGGACTCTAAAGAGTTGTATGACTTGAAGGGTCACGTTGGTGATGTGCGTGCACGATTAAAGCACCTGTATTCCTGAGTTCCCAAGCGAGAGCCTCAGGGGTATACGAGGCTCTCGTTAGTAGTTCATTAAAAAATAAAAAAGCTGGAGACAATGCAATGGATAAATTAATTTATAAGTTAGTCACTCTTGCGGGTGGAGCGTTTCTTTCTCTGTCGTTAGCTGCGCAACCTTATCCCAACAAGCCGATTTCTTTAGTGGTTCCACAAGCGGCAGGTGGAACAAATGACATTGTGGCGCGTTTAATTACGCCTGCATTTGGGGAGGCAATTGGCGGTTCTGTAGTGGTTGAGAATAGGCCTGGCGCTGGTGGAAACATTGGCACGCAAAGCGTTGCCCGTTCCGCTAAGGATGGTTACACCTTACTTCTAACGATTAATAGTGCCCAAGCGATTAATCCTGCTTTATATAAGAACCCGGGCTTTGATCCCATCAACGATTTTGTTCCCTTGTACTACATCGGTGCAACACCATATGTTCTAGTGTCGCCACCAGGCTCACCATACAAGACCCTGGCTGAGGTGATTGCTGCTGCTAAAAAGAAACCCGGTGAGCTGTCTTATGCCTCTGCTGGCAATGGAACTATTAGTCACCTCTTAGGCGCAATGCTTAATACGAGTGCTGGTGTTGATATGCAACATATTCCCTATAAGGGCGTAGCACCTGCAATTAATGATGTGCTCGGTGGCCAAGTTCCTTTGGCATTCGCTAGTTTGCCCTCCGCATTAAATTACATCAAAGCGGGCAAGCTACAAGCAATTGCAATTAGTTCGGCAAAGCGTTCTAGTGCAGCACCAGAGATTCCGACAATCGCAGAGACCTATCCAGATTGTGTTGGTGAGGTATGGGTTGCCCTATTTTCCCCAATCGGAACTTCACCAGATGTTGTTAAGAAAATTCAAATGGCAATGGATAAACTGATGGCCAAGCCGGATGTTCGGGAAAAATTGATTGCTCAAGGTTTGGATCTGAATCCCGTGCCGCCAGTGAAACTCTCTGGATTACTTAAAGATGAATTAGCTAAGTGGGCAAAAATAGTGAAGGCATCTGGCGCTCAGCTTGATTAAGCGCTTGCTTGCCCTACAATAAATCAATGACCGCCGCCATTCTTTCGCCTAGGCTGACTTCAGCCAAAGAACTTGCTCAAGCTTTGAGTCGGGATGGTTTTGTGGTCGCATCTCCAGAAACCGTAGCGGAAGTGAGTGGTGTGCCCTTAGTCAGCTTGCAAAATCTTTCTCAATATTGGGAAGGCTTGCCGCGCGATCCCTATTTAAAAGATGGAGGTCGCTATCGTTTTCGGCGGCATGCCAGCTTTGAAATTCAAAATCAACACTTGAATTTGGTTCCGCACCGTGCTCACTGGCAATCGCTCGACTACAACGCCTTGCATGGAGGAATAGAGCGTTGGTTTGAGCCTATTCTTCCGGCGGTCATTGGTGATGCTGCATGGCAAGGTGTATTGCTTGGTTTATCTAATCTCTTGAGTGGTTTAAAACCAGTCAAGACATGGTTTATAGAAGCGCATCAGTTCCGTATTGATACTGCCGATGGTATTGGGCGCCCAACACCCGAAGGCGCGCATCGTGATGGAGTGGATTTTGTTGCAGTATTTTTATTGAATCGCGTGGGTATCAAAGGTGGTGAAACCCGCATCTTTGATGCAAAAGGTTCTTCGGGGTTACGCTTTACCTTATCTCAGCCTTGGTCACTGCTGTTGATGAATGATGAGCGGATGATTCATGAATCTACGCCTATTCAACCGCTTGCCGACTACGGATATCGCGATACCTTAGTTCTCACATTTAGATCTAATGGTTTTCAGGATTCACCTAACCGCAATCAACAATAATTTCTAATAACGCCGTGTCGGATATCTATCGCGTCGCATGTGCCGCCGGGTTCTCAGGAGATCGCCTGGGGGTAGCCAAGCCCTTAGTTGACTCTTTGCTGAAAAGTGGTGGGCCTGCCTGCTTGATTTTTGAAAGCCTAGCCGAGAGAACGCTAGCACTTGCTCAATTGGAGCGTCGTCAGAATGATCATCTTGGCTATGAGCCCTTGCTTGAAGAGATGGTGGAGCCTATCTTGTTGGATTGTGTGCAAGCAGGTATTCCGATTGTGGGGAATTTTGGTGCTGCCAATCCGTTTGCTGCCGCTGCAGTTATTGCGCGCTTAGCAAAAGAGAAAAATCTACCAAAATTGAAGATTGCCGTTGTCACGGGTGATGACATTTCTGGGTCTGAGTATCAAGCCACTATTAATGCACATCTTACAAAGTCAGATAAGGGTCTATTGGAGCGTAGTCAGCTCGTCAGTGCGAATGTATATCTTGGCGCTAAAGAAATTGCCAACGCAATAAGCTCTGGTGCTCAAGTTGTAGTGACCGGTAGGGTTGCTGATCCCGCTCTTACCGTCGGCCCATTAATGGCCCACTTTAAAAGGCGCTGGGATGATTGGAATTTTTTAGCTAGCGCTACTATGGCTGGGCATTTGCTGGAGTGTGGAGCACAAGTCACTGGTGGGTACTTTGCAGACCCGGGATATAAAGAGGTTCCCAATTTAAGTCAGGTAGGTTTCCCTATTATCGAGTTTGATGCGCAAGGAAATATTTGCGTTACCAAGCCAGAGGGTACAGGCGGTGTTGTTAATCGTTTAACTGTCACGGAGCAATTGCTATATGAGCTGCATGATCCTGCCGCTTATTTGACTCCAGATGTAGTGGCGGACATTACTCAGGCTACGATTCATGATTGTGGGGATAACCGAGTCGAGTTAATAGGTGTTAAGGGGCATCCTAGACCCGATTCTCTGAAGGCGAATATTTGCATCGATGGTGGTTGGTTGGCTGAAGCAGAGATTTCTTATGCAGGTCACCATGCTCTTGAGCGCGCTCAGCTAGCGGCGAAAATTATTCGCGATCGCATTGGCAAAGAGTTAACTCTTAGAGTTGATTTTATTGGATCATCCAGCGTCTTCGTGAGTGATGCTGGAGAGGGTCCCGTAATTAAGCCTTCACAATCCTTTGAAGATATTCGTTTGCGCGTTGCAGCAGCTCATCAAGATCGAGGGTTGGCAATAAAAGTATGTCGTGAAGTGACTGCTTTATATACATGTGGTCCTGCTGGGGGTGGGGGCGTGAGAACCAGTCTAAAGCCCAGATTGAATACTCTAGTCGCCCTGATTCCTCGGGATGAAATAAAACCTTCCTATTCCTTTTATGGAGCGGGAAAGTGAAAGTGAAAAATCATTTAGCACCTCTTCATTACATTGCCCATGCACGTACAGGTGATAAGGGTTCTCGCTCTAATATTAGTGTGATTGCGTATCGGAAAGAGGATTTTTTGATCTTGCAAAGAGAATTAACGGAAGAAAAAGTTAAGGCTCATTTTGAGTTTCGTAATCCCAGTGCCGTGAAGCGCTATGAGCTACCGAACTTACAAGCGCTCAACTTTGTTATTGACGACCTATTGGATGGTGGCGTCAATCTTTCATTAAATCTGGACTCTCATGGCAAGAGCCTTTCTTATTGGCTCTTATCCATGGAGATTGATATCAGCTAAAGTGACTTATTCCGCTTCCATTCCAGCAGCTTTAATTGCTTGTGCCCACTTTGCAGTTTCTAGCTTAATTTTTTGACCAAGCGCTTCAGGGCTTCCAGGTTGTGTTTCAAAGCCCAGGGAAGCAAAGCGTTCTGTTAGCTCTTTAGATTTAGCGGCATCGTTAATTGCCTTATTAAGTTTCATTACCGCATCCTTAGGCATCCCAGCAGGACCAAAGGCTGCAAAGAACGCAATCAATTCATAGTTCTTAATACCTAACGCCTCATTGACAGTTGGTAATTCGGGAATAGCTGGTGAGCGTTTCATTGAGGTCACTGCTAGACCTCGAATTTTTCCTGCTTGAACTTGTGGCAAGGTCACTGCAAAGTCTGCCGTGAACATATTGACTTGACCGCCAATGAGATCAGTCATTGCATTGGGGCCGCTCTTATAAGAAACGCCAGTCATCTTGATCCCGGCATCGCTAGCTAATATTTCAGAGGAGACGCGTTGAGATGTGCTGGCATAAGCAAAAGTCATTTTTCCAGGATTGGCTTTCGCAAGGGAAACAAAACCATTAAGCGATTTAGCTGGCACATCATTATTGATGGCAACAATTAATGGTACTGAGCCAAAGTAACCAATTGGAGTAAATGCTGTATCTTGGTTATAAGGTAAGTTCTTGACTAAACTTTTTAACGCAGCGTTGGTGCTATTGGTTCCAAAGAGCAGGGTGTAGCCATCAGCGGGAGATTTTGCAACGACATCAGCGCCGATCATTCCATTTGCCCCGGGTCGATTTTCAACAACTACTGGTTGTCCAAGGGATTCAGCCATCTTTGCGGCGAAAGCGCGACCAATTTGATCAGTGGCACTGCCTGGTGCAAAGGGAACAATCGCCTTGATGGGTTTAGAGGGATAATTATCTGCAAATGCGAATTGACTGCTGAGTGCAAGCATTGCGCTAGCAAGGTAGCCTAGGAAAATTGCACGTTTCATATTGTCTCCATTCTGTTTTTTATTAGTGTAGCGGGTCTCGATCCTCTAGGCGAGTAGAATTGGGTTGACCTTTTTATCGGCACCTTATGCGCTTTCGATCAGTTGGCTACACCCCCTTTATGCTTATGGCGCAAACCTGCGCTTTATTGGGTTTCGCGTGTTATGCCGTTGTGCTCGCTCCTTTGCAGGAAGAGTGGCATTTAACTAACCTTCAGTCCGGTTTAATTGCAAGCGCGTTTTTCTTTGGCTATATGTTGGCTGTACCTCTAGCGACAGCCCTTACCGATCGAGTGGATGCTCGTAAGGTGTATTTAGTAGGAGGTCTCTCTGCCACCTCAGGTTTATTGGGCATGAGCCTCTTGGCCCACAACTTTTGGACGGCACTGTTATTTATGTCCATCAATGGCGCTGGTCTTGCTGGAACCTATATGCCGGGACTCAAAATATTGTCTGATCGTATTCAGTCTGGGGAGTTAACTAGGCATATTGCTTTTTACACAGCGTTCTTTGGTATTGGCACCGGTTTTTCTTATTTATGTTCCGGATGGATTTTGAGTGCTCTGGGTTGGCATTATGTATTTGGCATTATTGCGCTAGGACCGTTTACAGCATTTTTGATTGTGCTCTTTTGTATTCCGCCGTTAGCACATGAAAAGTGGAAGGGTCCGATTCGAATTCGCTTGCATGACATATTTCCAGTGGATAAATGGAAGTTAGTCTTGATGGATAAAAAGGCATCAGGATTCATTTTTGGTTATACCGCGCACTCTTTAGAGCTGTTTGCTTCTAGAAGTTGGATTGTGGCGTTCTTTGCATTTTGTGCCGTTGCTTCGGGGGAAAGCTTCTTTTTAACCGCCACCACATTGGCTGGAGTGATTAATTTCTTTGGCGTACCTTCATCAATTCTTGGCAATGAAATAGCCTTACGAGTCGGACGGCAAAAGTGGGTTTGTATTGTGATGCTGACCAGTGCGGTTATGGGAATTGCTTTAGCCTCATCTACTGGCCACTCGTGGTGGTTGGTTGTTGCCTTAGCAATTGGCCACGCTATTTTCATCATGGCGGATTCTTCAACATTAACTGCAGGTTTAGTGATCAGCGCTCAAGAAAATATTAAAGGTGCTGCGATGGGCTTACATTCCTTGATGGGATTTGGCGGTGGATTAATGGGGCCCGCTATTTTCGGTTTTGTATTGGATGTTGCTGGATCGCGTGCATCCTCCACGGCTTGGATATGGGCTTATGCGGCTGTCGTGATTTGGGGCGTTCTGTTTGTAATTTATGAACGTCGCAATGGTTGGGTTGACAAAACCACTGCATGATTAACCAAGTATGAGTAGCAGCCCTTCATTTACGTGTTACCACTGCTCAAGCGGCATTCTGCCCAATGAGCTGATAGAGGCCGAGTTAGCGGGTGTACAGCGGCAATTTTGTTGTGCAGGTTGCATGGCGATTGCCCAAACGATTCATGGTGAAGGTCTTGAAGTTTTTTATACGCGACGCGCACAATCTGGCGAAAAGCCTGCTGCCTATCTTACTGGTAATGAGGTTCCAGAAAATCTGAAGCCTTACGATGATCCCTCATTGTGTTCGCGCTTTACTCGCCTAGATGACAATACAGGCGATTTACAAACAACCTTACGCTTAGAAAAAATTCGTTGTGCTGCATGTGTATGGTTGTGTGAGCAACACCTCCGAAGAATTTCTGGTGTGAAGGAAGTGCAAATTAACTACGTAACGCAGAAAGTCATTGTGCGTTTCTCACCAGAGAAGACTAGTCTTGCGCGCCTATTATTTGAAATTGAGCGCATTGGCTATGAGGCTTGGCCATTTGAACCATCGCTCTCAGCGGAAAGATCAAAGAAGGAGCGCCGTCAATTATTAACAAGGCTTGGCGTGGCGATGTTAGGAATGATGCAGGTCATGATGTATGCATGGCCAAGTTATGTGGGCGCGGATATTACGCCTGAGTTTGAGGTGTTATTGGGTTGGACGAGTTGGGCCTTGACCGTTCCCGTGATGGTGTATTCAGCGGGTCCTATTTTTCAGGCTGCTTGGCGCAGCGTCCGGACATTTCAGAAAACACATCTGTTGGGTATGGATGTGCCAATTGCCCTGGCACTATTTCTGGCATTTACCGCTGGCACGATTAATCTCATTAAAGGATCAGGGCAGAGTTATTTTGATTCCATCACGATGTTTGTCGCATTTATTTTGGCTGCGCGTTATGTGGAGTTATTAGCCAGACAAGATGCACAAGGTGGTGCAGAAGCATTAGCAAAACAACTTCCTGCAACCTGTGAGCGATTAAGCAATTACCCAGAGTCAAGGGCAACCTCGGTAGTGCCTGTAGTCAATTGCGTTACGGGTGATTACTTACGAGTATCACCAGGCGAAGTACTTCCTGCCGATGGTGTTTTGCTTGAAAACCCAAGCTCCTTAGATGAATCTTTGCTTACTGGGGAGTCCAAACCTGTTGAGAAACAAGTTGGCGATCGCGTCTATGCCGGAACCCACAATATTCTGAATCCCCTAATTATGCGAATTGATGCCATTGGACAGTCAACTCGCATTGCCGGTATTGCTTCCTTGCTAGACCAAGCGCTACTTGCCAAACCTGTCATGGTTAGTCTTGCAGAAAAATGGACAGCTTATTTTGTCGGATTTCTCTTGCTGAGCGCATTTGTATCTGCAGCTATTTGGCTGTACTTTGATCCGAGCCAAGCATGGACAGTATT
Organism: Polynucleobacter sp. MWH-UH2A; assembly: GCF_018687195.1. Taxonomy (NCBI): domain Bacteria; kingdom Pseudomonadati; phylum Pseudomonadota; class Betaproteobacteria; order Burkholderiales; family Burkholderiaceae; genus Polynucleobacter; species Polynucleobacter sp. MWH-UH2A. The sequence goes on along the minus strand of NZ_CP061321.1, from coordinate 1,561,376 downwards.
GGTATCCGTTTTGGTAGCAAGTTGTCCGTGCGCACTCTCGCTAGCAGTTCCAACGGCGCTTGCAGCAGCACAGGGTGCTGTTACAAAATTGGGCTTGTTGATTGTGCGTGGTCACGTTCTTGAAGGTTTATCGAAAGCAAGTGATTTAGTTTTAGATAAAACTGGCACGCTGACTATGGGTCAGCCTGAGCTGAAAAAAATTGCGCTCCTGCGATCTGGGTTTTCTAGACAAGATGCATTAGCGATTGCAGCGGCGCTAGAAGTTGGTCAAAAGCATCCGTTGGCCCTATCAATATTGCGCGCTGTTGAGCTAGAAAATATTATCCCCGTAGCTCTATCTGAACCGGTGAATAATTTACTAGGGAAGGGTCTCAGCTCTGGCCCATATCGACTGGGAAGCGCCCATTGGCTAGGCCTGCAGCAGAATTTAATGGATTCTGCTGAGGGGCAATATGGTCAAGTCCATTTAGCAGATGAGCAAGGTTTAATCGCAAGCTTTGTTTTCTTGGACACGCCGCGACCAGGCCTAGAAAAGCTATTGCAAGCAGTAAAGAGAAAGCATATTCGACTGCACTTGGTGTCTGGTGATAATGCCCAAACAGTAGCTTGGTGGGCAAAAGAAGTAGGCATCGAACACTATCGTGGTGCTTGCACACCTGAAGATAAGTTTGATTACATTGAGCAATTGCAAAAAGAAGGGTGTTTTGTTTGGGCTATTGGAGATGGTGTAAATGATGCGCCATTGCTGGCGCGCGCCGATGTCTCTATTGCGGTAGGTGCAGGCGCACCACTTGCTGCTGCTGGCGCAGATGCAATTTTGATTTCAAGCTCCTTAGAGCCTCTAGCAAATGCAGTTGCTCTAGCTGATAAGACTCAAGCCATCATTAAGCAAAATTTGTTGTGGGCATTGGTATACAACGTCTTAGTAATACCAGCGGCAATGTTGGGTCTGGTAAATCCTTGGGTAGCGGGAATAGGGATGTCTCTCTCTTCTTTGGCGGTCACATTAAATGCTTGGCGCTTAAGAAAGGCATAGACTGTTGGGATGGAAAGCCTTTTTATTCTGATTCCTCTATCTCTTCTTTTGGTGGCTTTATTGGCTTGGATCTTGCACTGGTCCGTAAAAAGTGGGCAGTTCGATGATTTAAGTGGTCCAGGTGAGTCCATTTTGATGGATGATGACGCTCCAAAGCCACAAAAAGTTAGCGAACACTCTCAAAAATAGTCATTTAAAACAATAAGTTATATGGTTCAGGCTTGCTCTCCTTAACGAATCCTGATTTTGCCCCACCCTTTTTGACATAGATCAAACCCCGCCTAAAGCCTTAATTTGATAATCAATCCAGTCTATTTGGATTATGTCGCTGTTTGGTCAGAAAAAGGAGAAACCATGGGATCTGCCGTGGGGAGTAATCAAGATACCTTCAATTACAAGGTAATCAGCCAATTTGCCATCGTTACCGTATTGTGGGGAATTGTTGGCATGCTCGTCGGGGTTATCCTCGCTGCGCAATTAATTTGGCCTGAAATTACATTCAACATCCCTTGGTTAAGTTATGGTCGCTTGCGCCCACTACATACCAACGCCGTGATTTTTGCATTTGGCGGATCAGCGCTATTTGCAACTTCGTATTACATCGTACAAAGAACGTGTCAGGTACGTTTGTTCTGCGACAAGTTAGCGGCCTTTACCTTTTGGGGTTGGCAAGCCGTCATTGTTTCTGCAGCTATCACTTTGCCATTAGGTATCACCACTTCTAAAGAGTATGCCGAATTAGAGTGGCCAATCGATCTTCTGATTACAGTTGTTTGGGTTGCATACGCGATTGTGTTCTTCGGTACAGTGATCAAGCGCAAAACCAAACATATCTATGTTTCAAACTGGTTCTTTGGCGCATATATCTTGACGATTGCAGTTCTGCATATTGTTAATAACATTGAAATGCCAGCTAGCTTATTTAAGTCTTACTCGGCCTATGCTGGTGCGCAGGATGCAATGATCCAGTGGTGGTACGGACATAATGCGGTGGGCTTCTTTTTGACAACCAGCTTCTTGGGCATGATGTATTACTTCATTCCAAAGCAAGCAGAGCGTCCAATTTACTCCTATCGTTTGTCCATCGTTCACTTCTGGGCATTGAACTTCACTTACATGTGGGCAGGTCCTCACCACTTGCAACACACCTCCTTGCCTGATTGGACCCAATCTTTAGGTATGGTGTTCTCATTGATCTTGTTGGCTCCTTCATGGGGCGGCATGATTAACGGCATCATGACTTTATCTGGCGCATGGCATAAATTGCGTCGTGATCCAATCTTGAAGTTCTTAGTTGTAGCGTTGTCCTTCTACGGTATGTCTACCTTTGAAGGCTCCATGATGTCTATCAAGACGGTAAATAGCTTGTCTCACTACACCGACTGGACCATCGGTCACGTGCACTCTGGTGCATTAGGTTGGGTTGCAATGATCACGATTGGATCTTTGTACTATCTCATCCCACGTTTGGTTGGTCAAAAAGATATGTACAGCACGAAGTTAATTGAGCTGCATTTCTGGGTAGCTACGATCGGTGTGGTCATCTATATCGCTGCGATGTGGATTGCCGGTGTAATGCAAGGTTTGATGTGGAGAGCCTTTGAACCAGACGGCACATTGACTTACAGCTTTGTGGAGTCTGTAAAGGCGACTTACCCCTTCTATGTAATTCGTTTGTTGGGCGGTCTCTGCTACTTAGGTGGCATGTTGATCATGGCCTACAACGTGTACAAGACAGTGATTAACAAAAAATTCATTGATGCTGAGATTCCACAAGTATCTATTGCCGCTCACTAAGGAAAAGAACATGTCAGAACAACGTCGATTTTTCTCCCACGAAACGCTTGAGCGTAATGCTGGTTGGTTGATCATTGCTACCATTGCAGCGATTTCGATTGCGGGCTTGGTGCAGATCGTTCCACTATTCTTCCAGCACTCCACTACAGAACCGAGTCCTGGAGTGGTGCCTTACTCTGCATTGCGTTTGGCAGGTCGCGATATTTATCAGCGCGAAGGTTGCTTGGGTTGCCATTCACAACAGATTCGTACACTACGTTCAGAAGTAGAGCGCTACGGTCCTTATTCTTTGGCTGGCGAATCTGTTTTTGATCACCCATTCCTGTGGGGTAGTAAGCGTACTGGTCCAGACCTGGCTCGCGTAGGCGGTCGTTATTCTGATGCTTGGCATCAGATTCACTTAAACAACCCACGTGATGTAGTGCCTGAGTCCAACATGCCTGCTTATCCTTATTTGGCAAAGAATGCTGCGGATGCGAGCACTATTCAGTCACACATGACTGCAATGCGTCGCTTAGGTGTGCCTTACACCGATGAAGATATTGCAAATGCGCCAAAAGAATTAGAAGGCAAGACTGAGCTTGATGCTTTGGTTGCTTATTTACAAGGACTTGGTATCAATCGTAGATACATCATTGTTGATGAGGTGGTAGCTAAGTAATTCTTAGCTATTGGGAAACTATGCAAAATATCGCACCCTACCTCTCAGCAATATCTACAGTACTTGGCTTAGTAGTTTTTTTAGGAATCGTTTGGTGGGCTTGGTCTGCAAAAAGACAGCCCGCTAATCAAGAATCCGCAGAACTCCCGTTCGATCTACCCGATGAATTCAGTAAGGATAAATCATGAGTGACTTTCTTGGTGCCGGTTGGAGTACCTATATCGCCTTAGTAACTTTGGTCGGTATTGTATGGTGCATCTGGTTATTATTTTCTCAACGCAAGACAAAGGTAACGCTAAAGCCTGATGGCCAAGTAGCCGACACTGGTCACGTTTGGGATGGAGACTTACGCGAGTTGAATAATCCATTGCCACGTTGGTGGATGTGGATGTTCTTAATCTCTTGCATATTTGCTTTGGTTTATCTAGTGCTCTATCCAGGCTTGGGTTCTTATCCAGGTGTATTGGGCTATAGCACTGATGGTGCTTTGATGAAGTCGATGACGAATGCAAATGATGAGCTCAAGCCAGTCTATGCGAAATACGTGAAGATGGATATTGAGCAAATTGCTGCCGATCCACAAGCCCGTGAAATGGGTCAACGTTTATTCTTAAATTCTTGTGCGCAATGCCATGGCTCAGATGCTGGCGGTTCTAAAGGCTTCCCGAATTTGACAGATGGTGATTGGTTATATGGCGGTTCACCTGAGAACATCAAAACAACCATTACCAATGGTCGTGGTGGTGTAATGCCTCCATTCCCACAATTGGATAGCAAACAAATTGTGGATGTAGCAAATTACGTTCGTAGCCTGTCTGGTTTACCTGCTGATGATCTCAAGGTGGCACGTGGTGCAGAGGTATTTAAAGCAAACTGCGCAGCTTGTCATGGTCCAGATGGAAAAGGCAATATTGCTTTAGGCGCACCTAACCTAACTGATAAGACTTGGTTGTATGGTGGTTCTGAGGCAACCATTATTGAGACAGTTACTAAGGGTCGTATGGCAATGATGCCTGCTCAAGATAAGGTGTTGAGTCCTGAAAAGATTCAGTTGCTAACAGCTTATGTCTGGGGCTTATCAAACAATAAGCAAGCTCCAGCAAGCAAGTAAATAGGGTAAGTGAAGTAACAGTGTCAGAGAATTCGCCGGGTGGGAAGCCCGTTCCAATAGAAGTAATAGAGGAGTCTCTTTACGAGGTCCGGCGAAAGATTTACCCTCGTTCAGTCTCGGGCCTATTTGCCCGTTGGCGTTTTATCCTCGTATTTGCCACCCAACTCCTCTTTTATGGTCTTCCTTGGCTGAGTTGGAATGGTCGTCAAGCCGTTCTCTTTGATTTAATCCAGCGTAAGTTCTATATCTTCGGCTTGGTTTTATGGCCGCAGGATGTGATTTATCTCACGCTGCTTTTAATTCTGTCTGCCTTAGCTTTATTTTTATTTACTGCAGTAGCTGGCCGCTTATTTTGTGGGTATGCATGTCCACAGACGGTGTATACCGAAATCTTTATGTGGATCGAGCGCAAGGTCGAAGGTGATCGTTTTGCGCGGATACGTCTAGACGGGGAAGAGTGGCCATGGAGTTTTAGAAAATGGCGCCTGAAGATAACGAAGCATTTCCTTTGGTTGCTTATTGCTTTCTGGACAGGCTTTACTTTTATCGGCTACTTCACGCCGATTGAAACCTTGGGCGCAGCGATTTTGCATTTGTCCTTAGGCCCATGGCAGACATTCTGGTTGTGCTTTTACAGCTTCGCCACTTGGGGCAATGCAGGCTTTATGCGCGAGCAAGTTTGCAAATACATGTGCCCTTACGCACGCTTCCAAAGTGTGATGGTCGACAAAGACACCTTCTTAGTGACCTACGATAAAGTGCGTGGTGAACCACGCGGTAGCCGTAGTAAGTCTGCAGATCATGGCGCTTTGGGTTTAGGTGATTGTGTTGACTGCAGTATTTGCGTACAAGTCTGTCCAACGGGCATTGATATTCGAGATGGCTTGCAATACATGTGTATCGGTTGTGGTGCCTGTATTGATGCGTGCGATCAGGTGATGGAGAAGGTGAATTATCCAAAAGGTTTGATTCGGTACACCACCGAGAGAGCAATGCTGGATAAGGAGTCCAATCAAAGTGCCATTAGGCATATATTCCGTCCAAGAGTAATTTTCTATACTGGTTTTATTACGCTGTTGGCTTCCGCTTTTCTATTTTCTTTGGCTACCAGAAATCCACTGCGTGTGGATGTCATGCGTGACCGTGGCGCATTAGCGCGTGAAGTAGAGGGTGTTCGTATTGAGAATATTTATCGTATTCAAATCATGAACGCTTCCGAGAACCCAATGAAGGTTCAGATTAAGGCGACTGGTCTGAATGATTTGAGAATTCTGAATTCTCAAGGTCAAGAAGTTACTGAGATTAATGTTGGGCCCGCAAGTAATCAGTTGATGCCAATTAAAGTGAGCACCAATATTGGCCAAAACGATTCTGGGAATTACCCAATTCATTTTGATGTCACTGCGCAAGAGCAGGCCGGCAACGAAATCATTTCTAGAACGCGTAATGAAAAATCCAGCTTTATCATTCCTCGTTAAGCTAGCAAGCAAAAGATGGAGAGCAAGCATATGACCGAACAGCAGATCAGCAAGCCCTGGTGGAAACAGTTGTGGCCTTGGCTCTTAATTAGCGGGCCAGCAGTGGCAATGATTGGTTGCATGATCACGATTTGGCTTGCAGTAAATATGTATACGGATAAGCCTTTGCGGGATGGCGTAGTGAAGCAGGGTTTAAAGGTTGAACAACTGAAAGATGCGCAGGTTCACAAATGAAATATCGCTTGCTTACTTGGATTTTGTGGCCTTCATTCTTGGTTGCTGGTATGGCAGAGGGCTTGTTGTTTACCGTTATCCACCCACAAGATTTGTTGTTCTTTGGATATCATCCAGACGTATCTGATGAGGGTATTTACACCATTGGATTTTTTATCATCTGGACATTTTGTGCGGTCTCTAGCGCTTTAACCGCCTATATATTGCCTGGTATTGAATCATCCGAGAATAAAGAAATCGATCGCGGATTGATTTAAGTGCTTATCCCTGTTTTATAGGGATATCAGCGCTAACGCAGGCTGTTCTATCTGGGTTTGGTATGCCCGCCAGTTCGTAGAGCCCATTCATATCAATGAGTTTGATATGTCGTTGTTTAATTTGAATGAGTCCTGATTCAGCAAAGCGTGAGAGCATGCGGCTGACGGTTTCTATCTGAATACCAAGGTAGCTGCCAATATCCACGCGACTCATGCGTAAATCAAATTCATTATTTAAATAACCGCGCGCTGCTAAGCGTTGGGAGAGGCTTAATAGAAAAGCTGCCAATCGCTCTTCAGCACGCATTGTGCCAAGAGAAAGTAAATGACGCTGATCTTGAGTGAGCTCACGACTCATGATGCGGTGAAACTGATTTTGTAGAACTGGGATTTGTCGCGCCAGTTCCTCAAATGCTTCGTAACGAATAATGCATACGTCACTCTCTTCTAGAGCGATCGCATCAGATTGGTAGTGGCCGTCCCCAATCCCGTCTAAACCTAAAATTTCACCGGGAAGATGAAAGCCAATGACTTGTTGCCGACCATCTTGTAGGCAATATTCTGTTTTGAGAGTGCCAAAGCGAACGCTATAAACCGAGCCCAATGGATCGCCATGACGATAGAGGCTTTCCCCTTTTTGTAAATGCACCCGCTCTTTTACAAGGGTATCAATTTTGGATACATCACTAGAGCTTAGCCCCACCGGAAGGCAAAACTGCCCCAAGACGCAAACCGAGCATTTGCTGGTAGGGGTATCGGTAGGTTTGTAATTCATAATGGCTTAATTATGCAGACAGTTTATTCTACTAGGGTGAACGATAGTCCCACCCCTTTTAAATGCTGACCGCCAGCCTGTTAACTGCAGTTTTTTTGGGCGCACTCGTGAGTGGTTGGCATTGCGCTTTGATGTGTGGAGGTATTGCTGCTGCAATTGAGCGTCCCGTAGCCTCTCAGGTGCCTTTGCGCCCCAAATCCCAGCTGATATATGAACAGTTGGTTATGCATCTCGGGCGTATCAGTACTTATGTTTTATTAGGCGCTCTTGCTGCTTGGATTGGGCTTGCTGTTTGGCAGCAGAATGTATTGCCAATCCAGCGCGCATTATTTGTATTGACCTCCATCTTGTTGTTTTTCATGGGGGCTCGTTTGTTGGGTATGAATAGATCCAACGCACGTATTGGTAGTGGCTGGTTGAGCGCTCAAATTGCAAATTATTGGACTAAGTATTTAGGTCGTTTTGCTAATAACCCATCTCGCTGGTTTAGTGGAATGCTGTGGGGGCTTGTACCTTGTGGCTTGGTTTATGGAGTGCTGCCATTGGCATTTCTATCTGGTGATGTATTGACTGGTGCAACCATCATGCTTGCCTTTGGTTTGGGTACTTTGCCAAACCTATTATTAATCTCTAAGTTTTCTGCAGCGTTAACTCAGTTTGGGCAATATGCATGGGTTCGATATTTTGCCGCTTTATTACTATTTATTGGCGCCGGGTTCGGTTTGTATCGGGCATGGACTTTGCCTAGCGCATTGCTAAATGGCGGCTTCTGCCTTTCTTAGGCGCTATTCATTTTTAGCTTGAAAGAACGCTAATTTTTGCGATCGAGCTAGACGCTTTAATTGCGCCTCAGCTATAGAAGCTGCAGATCGGTCTGGATGTTCTTGGGTTGCTAATAATTTGACCGGTCCACGGGATCGGGTATAGCGTGCGCCTTGCCCCAAATTATGGGCGTTAATGCGATGTTCGAGGCGATTGGTAATGCCGGCATAGTAACTGCCGTCAGAGCACTCTAGAAGGTAAACACACCAGGTCAAAATGAGGTCAAATTTGGGTTAAAAAGAGCTGTAAAAAGCCTTGAAATTCACAATATAGCCCTTATATTCTATAGATATAAATACATGGAATACATGAGGCAATAAAAATGAGAATAGATAAATTAACCACTAAATTTCAGCAGGCTTTGAGTGAGGCTCAGAGCATTGCTTTGGCTAAAGACAATCAATATATTGAGCCAGCCCATTTGTTGCTGGCGATGTTGCGTGACTCGGATGGTGCTGCAAAGAGTTTATTAACCCGTGCTGGGGTGAATATTTCTGGTCTTGAAAAAGGCGTAGAAAAGATCATTAATAACCTCCCGGAAGTGCAAGGCACTAGTGGTGAGGTCCAAGTAGGGCGTGATCTCAGCAATTGGCTTAACTTATGTGAAAAAGAAGCTAACAAACGTAATGATCAGTTTATTGCTGGTGAATTATTTTTACTAGTAGTGGCTGATGACAAGGGCGAGCTTGGTAAAGTGGCTCGTGAGAATGGTTTAAATCGTAAATCACTAGAAGCGGCGATTGATTTAGTCCGCGGAGGAGAGTCGGTGAATAGTGCAGATGCTGAAGGCCAACGTGAGGCCTTGAAAAAATATACTGTGGATTTAACAGAGCGTGCCCGCATGGGTAAGCTTGATCCCGTAATTGGTCGTGATGATGAAATTCGTCGCACCATTCAGATTCTGCAAAGACGCGGTAAAAATAATCCCGTTTTAATTGGTGAGCCAGGCGTAGGTAAAACTGCGATTGTGGAAGGTCTGGCGCAACGAATTGTGAATGGCGAAGTGCCTGAGACATTGAAAGACAAACGTGTTTTGGTTTTAGATATGGCTTTACTATTGGCAGGCGCGAAATATCGTGGCGAATTTGAAGAGCGTCTGAAGGCAGTTTTAAGTGATGTCGCTAAGGACGAGGGTCAGACCATCATCTTTATTGATGAAATTCATACGATGGTTGGCGCTGGTAAGAGTGATGGCGCCATGGATGCCGGCAACATGCTCAAGCCTGCTTTGGCGCGTGGCGAACTGCATTGCATTGGCGCAACTACTTTAGATGAATATCGTAAGTACATCGAGAAAGATCCTGCTTTAGAGCGCCGCTTCCAAAAAGTGATGGTGGAAGAGCCAAGCGTAGAGGCAACTATTGCCATCTTGCGTGGTTTGCAAGAGCGCTATGAACTTCACCATGGAATTGAAATTACTGATCCAGCAATCGTGGCTGCTGCTGAGTTATCTCACCGCTACATCACTGACCGCTTCTTACCTGATAAGGCAATCGATTTGATCGATGAAGCGGGCTCACGTATTCGGATGGAGATTGATTCCAAGCCTGAGGTGATGGATAAGTTGGATCGCCGCTTAATTCAGCTCAAGATTGAACGTGAAGCGGTCAAGAAGGAGAAAGACGAGGCTTCGCAGAAGCGTTTGGCTTTGATTGAGGATGAGATCAAGCGTCTTGGTGCTGAGTATGCAGACTTAGAGGAGATTTGGAAGGCAGAGAAGGGTGCTGTATTAGGTGCCGCTCATCTCAAAGAAGAGATTGAGAAGGTTCGTGCAGAAATTGCTAAGTTGCAACGTGAAGGCAAACTCGAAAAAGTAGCTGAATTGCAATATGGCAAATTACCCGAACTGGAAGCAAAGCTCAAATCCGCTGCCGCTGCAGAAGCTAAAGGCGATAAAGATGGTGTTGTGAAGAACAAGCTACTTCGTACACAAGTTGGTGCAGAAGAAATCGCTGAGGTAGTTTCTCGTGCGACAGGCATTCCTGTATCTAAGATGATGCAGGGCGAGCGTGACAAGCTTCTGAAAATGGAAGAGTTGCTGCATAAGCGTGTAGTTGGTCAAGATGAGGCTATTCGCGCAGTGTCGGATGCGATTCGTCGTTCTCGTGCTGGTTTAGCTGAAGAGAATCGCCCTTATGGCTCTTTCTTATTCTTGGGGCCAACTGGGGTTGGTAAGACCGAGCTATGCAAAGCATTAGCTGGTTTCCTATTTGATAGCGAAGATCACTTAATTCGTATCGATATGAGTGAGTTTATGGAGAAGCATAGTGTTGCACGATTAATTGGCGCGCCTCCTGGTTATGTTGGCTACGAAGAGGGTGGTTATCTCACGGAGCAAGTACGTCGTCATCCATACAGCGTGATCTTGTTTGATGAAATTGAAAAAGCACACCCCGATGTTTTCAATGTACTTTTGCAAGTACTTGATGATGGACGTTTGACTGATGGTCAGGGTCGTACAGTAGACTTTAAAAACACTGTCATCGTGATGACCAGTAATATTGGATCACAGTTAATTCAATCTATGGCAGATAAGAAGCAAGCCGAGATCAAAGAAGCTGTTTTTGAAGAGTTGAAAAATCATTTCCGTCCTGAATTCTTAAATCGTATTGATGAGATCGTGGTGTTCCATGGTTTGGATAAAGACAATATTTCTAATATTGCCAAGATTTTGTTGAAGAATTTGTCGGAGCGCTTGGCGAGAGTAGATATGCAGCTCGAAGTCAGTGATGCTGCTTTAAGCAAGCTTGCGGAGGTTGGTTTTGATCCGATCTTTGGTGCACGTCCATTAAAACGAGCCATCCAACAACACATCGAGAACCCTGTTTCCAAGATGATTTTGGAGGGCAAGTTTGGCCCTAAGGATGTCGTTCCGGTAGATGTAGACAAGAATGGCGAGTTTAGCTTTACCCGCCAAGTTCATTAATATCGCGTAGTTTTTGCAGGAATCATCCTGCGCTAGTACACTCGGTACATGACTGTTGCGCTTAGTAGGCGTGCCAGTGATGTCCGGGTTATTAGTCTTATTAGCCTAGCGCACGGCAGCTCCCATTTTTTTCATCTCATTCTTCCACCGATGTTTCCGTGGTTGAAGAATGAATTCGCCCTCAATTACGCAGAGCTTGGGCTATTGATGTCCATCTTCTTCGTGGTTTCTTGTGTGGTGCAAGCATCTTCGGGGTTTTTGGTCGACTGCATTGGCGCAAGACCTATCCTATTTGCGGGTGTTGGTTTGTTGGCTTTAGCTGCCCTTACTTACTCTCAAAGCAATGGGTATTGGATGTTGGTGATGGGGGCGATCATCGCCGGTTGTGGCAATGGCATTTTTCATCCAGTTGATTACACGCTAATTAATCACAAAATCTCCCCACCAAATTTACCTTATGCCTACTCGATGCATGGCGTAACAGGTTATTTGGGTTGGGCTGCCGCACCAGCATTTATGGTGGGGATTGCGCAGATATCAGATTGGCGTATCGCTTTCTTATCCGCGGCCCTATTAGAGGCGATGATTTTGTTGATTCTTTGGTTTAACAGAAATCAACTAATTGATAACGTCAAAGAGCGCCATGAGCATGGCCAAGAGAGTAATTCATCAAGCAAATCGGGTGCAAGCACAGAAGGAGCGTTTGCGTTCTTGAGATTAAAAGCCGTTTGGTTATGTTGGGTCTTCTTTTTCTTTAGCATGGCTTCTACCTCAAGCCTGCAATCCTTTTCACCCAGCGCGCTCTTTAAGATCTATGACTTACCGGTTAATGTCGGTAATTACTACTTAACGCTTTTGGCACTAGGAAGCGCGGCAGGTGTTTTGGTTGGTGGGTATTTAGCAGCAAAGCTTTATACCCCAGAGCGAATTGTGTCGAGTTTTCTGTCGATTACCATCATTATTTGTTTGCTTCTTGCGACGGGATTTATACCTCTGCAATTCATCCCAATAATTTTCTGTACATTGGGATTTGGCTATGGTGTTGTTGCTCCCTCAAGAGACTTGTTGGTGAAAATGGCAACGCCAAAGGGTGTGGCTGGACGGGTATATGGAATTGTGTATTCGGGAATTGATTTGGGCGCGGCTGTAGGCCCATTTGTGTTTGGCTTCTTTATGGATGCCGGACTTCCTAAGGCGCTCTTTATTGGTATTGCGCTATTTCAGTTGATGATTATTCCAACAGTATTTAAAGTCTCATCGACAACCCAAAAGCCAGCTTAAATTATTCGCGGCATTAATGTAAAGCCGCTTTGATTTTCTTTGCAAACTCGACAGCATGTGGATTGTCGCCATGAATACACAAGGTATCAGCCTGAATGGCAATCTCTTTTCCATCGATTGACTTGACGATGCCGTTATTTGCCATACTCAATGCCTGCTGAAGTGCTTGTTCATCATCTTCAATTACTGCGCCCGCTTGAGTGCGTGGTACCAAAAATCCTTCTGGAGTATAGCGACGATCAGCAAACACCTCTTGCCATACAGGCACATTGATTTCTTTTGCCGCTGTAATGAGGCAGCTACCCGCTAAGCCATACAAAATCACATCATTACTAAGATCTTTTACTGCTTGTGCAATTCCGCGGGCCAGCTTGATGTCTCGAGCGGCTTGGTTATACAAAGCGCCATGAGGCTTAACGTGATGCAGTGTCCCGCCTGCTGCTTTCACAAATGCTTGTAGAGCACCAGCTTGATAGAGTGTGTAGCGATAGGCATCTTGTTCTGAGATAGCCATTTCGCGTCTGCCAAAACCAGCTAGATCAGGTAGTCCTGGGTGCGCGCCAATATGAACATTTTTTTGGATTGCTAGTTCAACCAATTTTTGCATGCGAGCGGGGTCACCAGCATGCCAGCCACAGGCGATGTTTGTGGAGGTAATGTAGTCAAGTAAAAGGGCGTCATTGCCCATTTCCCAGGCCCCAAAACCTTCGCCCATATCACTATTAATATCCATACGAATTTCCATTAGTTATCAATGATGGTCTGAATTGCATTCATGGTTGATTCTTGTAACTTTACAGCTTCTGAATTGCATTTATCTGCCTCTTCCAAGTCAATCAACTGAAGTTGTAATTTACTGCCAGGTTTTGCTTGGGCTAGTTTGATGAGGTCTGAGCGAATGACCTCTGCAAGTCGTGGGTAGCCACCAGTGGTTTGGTGTTCAGCCAACATCACAATCGGTTCATGGGATGGGGGGAATTGCACTGTTCCAAAGGTAATGGCCTGAGATGGGATGTTAGGCAAATCTTTTTTCACTTTGAAATCACCCTGTAAGCGCACACCCATGCGATTACTTTGATTGCTTACCGTCCAGATGGTAGACCAGAACATTTCTCGTTCTTTTGCGCCGAGAAGCGATAGGTGTGGCCCAGCTAAACAGCGGATTTGAGTGATGGGGCTGGTTGGTAAAAACGGCGATCGAATCTGCCACTTTGGATAAGAGGGTAGATCATCTTCCTTGTGAAGTGCTTTTAGGAAGGCAGACTTTAGTGGCGCCTTAGGATTTGCGAGCGGGAGCAGATTTCCTTTTTCCAAACGCTTAGGTCCGATGTCTGCGCTAATGTGGGAGCCAAAGCGACCTAAGGTTTCAGGAAGATCTAGCCCACCACCAATGGCGAGTATGGCTCTAAATCCTGGACTCAAAGGTGAAAATTTAATGGTGCCACCTTTTGGAATCCACGCAGGTCGATTGCCGGGAATGCGTTGACCGTTCACAATCCCATCGCAGCTAGCACCAACCCAGGCTACGCAAGTTGCTTCAGAAAAAAGTAGAGTCGGTCCAGTAGAGGTCATTTCAATAGCTGCAGTATTTGGTGGGTTGCCAACCAATGCATTTGCTAAATGAAGAGAGGCAGTGTCGCATGCGCCTCCGGGGCCCACTGCCCAATGAGATAGACCTGAACGTGGATCATCTTGTATGGTGCTAAAGGTGCCTGCTTGCAAAATCTCAATTGATGCCGTGGATTTATTTTGCTCGAGTGATCGAATTACATCCTTAGGTGCGTTTACTTGATCAAGCCGATGAAATTGATCAAGTGAGATTTCTTCAATCTGCATTTGATCTCCGGCCATAAATAAGCCGGGAGGGTTATTGTCGATATCAAATAGCTTGTTGGGTGATCGGCCAATAATATTCCAGCCCCCTGGTGTGACGCGAGGGTAAATGGCGGTTTGTAATTCCGCAATGGCTACGCTTCCCTTAGGTACCGCTGGTCTAGGCGATGCCAATCTTGGTAAACGCAGCTCAGGGTTGAGGCCGCTGAAATAGGCGAATCCAGGCATAAAGCCCAGAATGTCTGCGGTATACAAACTCTTTTTATGCAAACGAATAACTTCTTCAATAGACAGCTTGCAGGCTTTGGCAATTGCGGGCAAATCTAATCCAACATCAGGGTGATAGCAAACTTGAATCCGATGAATCTTGTTCGGACTTGTTTTGCGGTTTTTCTGTTTTTCAAATTGCTCCCCAATCTTTTTAAGATCTGCTAGCGCTTGCTCACGCGTAGCTTTGGGGTTCTCAGTAGTGCATTGCAGTTGAATGACGAGTGAATCTAGTCCTGGCACGATTTCAGCTGCCCAAGCAGGCTGATTGGCAAAGAGAGTCTTGCTGAGTGCATGAATGCTTTTGAGCGGCTCGCTTGATTTTGAGAAATCAATTAATACGCTGTGGTCGCCAATGAGTGTGCAATGCATGATGAAATGAAATTAAGGGTTTACTCTAGTTTGCCCTATAAGCAGAATATTTGGGTTATAAATGCGTTACTCATTCGCTAATTTAAAGCCTAAAACAAAAAGGAGACAAAATGAGTCAACAAACGGATACCAGTCTGACCGGTTTCTATAAGGTCATGAACCCCAAAGAAAAGAAAACATTCTGGGGTTGCTTTTTAGGTTGGGCGCTTGATGGTATGGATTTCATGATCTATCCATTGGTGATCGGCACCATTATTGCCGTGTGGCAAGTAGATCGTGGAATGGCTGGTCTAGCGGTGACAGGAACCTTGCTTGCTTCCGCATTCGGCGGATGGTTTGCTGGATATCTTGCTGATCGAATTGGTCGTGTTCGCACTTTGCAATTCACCATCTTATGGTTTTCTAGTTTTAGTTTGATTTGTGCATTCACACAAGACTTCAATCAGCTCATGATTGCTCGCGCACTCTTGGGATTTGGTTTTGGTGGTGAGTGGGCTGCTGGCGCAGTGTTAATGGGTGAAACCATTCGCGCAGAATATCGTGGTCGTGCAGTCGGTACCGTGCAGTCTGCATGGGCGATCGGCTGGGGCGCCGCAGTTCTCTTGCAAGCCATTATGTTTAGTCTGTTGCCGGCTGACATGGCATGGCGCGCAATGTTCGTAGTTGGCTTCTTCCCTGCATTGCTGCTCTTGTATATTCGTCGCCATGTGGATGAGCCAGAGATCGCAAAGATCGCTCGCGAAAAAGTGGTTGCAGCAGGTCAAGCACCTTCCATCTTGGAAATTTTCAAGCCTGGCATTTTGAAAACAACCATCTTGGCTTCATTGCTGACGATGGGTGCGCAAGGTGGCTACTATGCTATCACTACTTGGGTGCCAACATTCTTGAAGGCGGAACGTAAGTTAACTGTGGTTGGGTCCACTGGTTATCTAGCCTTCTTAATTGTGGGAAGCTTTATTGGTTATCTCGTGGGTGCATGGATGGCGGATCGTTATGGTCGCCGGAAATTATTCATGACATTCTCACTTGGTGCGATTGTCTTGGTGATTGCATACACTCAGTTAGAAATTACCAATGAGATGATGATGTGGCTTGGCTTCCCATTGGGATTCTTCGCTAGTGGTTATTTCTCTGGCATGGGGGCATTCTTGACAGAATTGTTCCCAACCCGTTTGCGTGGATCTGGACAGGGCTTTTGCTATAACTTTGGTCGTGGCATCGGCGCTTTGTTCCCGGCATTAGTTGGTTACTTCTCGGCTCAATATGGATTGGCGATGGCGATTGCGATTTTTGCAGTGATTGCTTATGGCGTATTCTTTATTGCAGCAGTGATTCTTCCTGAGACTAAAGGGCGAGAGTTGCAGGCCAATTAAGGAAATTTGTGTCCGCAGTAGATATTCCGTTTTGCCCAGGACCGCCTGATCATCAGAGCGGTCCTTTTCCTTTTAAGTTGCCTTATGGCGCAGTGGATACGCATGCTCATGTAATTAGTGCTGCCAGCTTTGTACCTGATCGCTCCTATACCTCTCCAGAAGCAACTGAAGAACAGTACATTCGCATGCTGGATGAAGTTGGTATGACCTACGGGGTTCTGATTCAGGTAAGTGTGAATGGTCAAGACAACGAGCCCATGTTGAAAGCGCTTGAGAACCATCCCAAACGCTTACGTGGTATAGCTGTGCCCTTACTGAATCAGCCAGACGCTTATTACCAAAGAATGAAAGATGCTGGGGTTGTCGGCATCCGTATGAATTTGATGTTCTCTGGCGGTGGTTTAGATATCTCAAAGCTGGAAGAGTGCGATGCACTTGCTAAAGATTGGGGTTGGCATATCCAATTTTTATTGGACGCGAATGATTTGCCTGGTCTGATGCCACGCATGCAAAAGATGCAATCAACTTTAGTGATTGACCACATGGGTTATTTACGCACCTCTATTGGATTGCAGTCACCAGGCTTTCGTGCGTTGCTAGAGTTAGTAAAAGAAAGGGCTTGGGTAAAGGTGTCTGGCGCATACCGCTTAACCGATAACCCGCCTCCCTATTTAGATGTGGTGCCATATGCCAAGGCGCTCATTGCTGCGGCACCAGATAGATGTGTGTGGGGCTCAGATTGGCCGCATGTCGCCAATTGGGGGATCATGCCGCGAGTCGCGCAAATGTTGGAAAGCTTGGCTTTATATGCTCCCGATGAGGAGCAGCGCAATAGGATTCTCTGCGGTAATCCGCAACGTCTATATTTTTCATAATATGAAATCTCATTACACTGCGTAAAATGCAGTGCAACATGAGGGTGGCGTTATCGTTTCGCAGGACGGATAGTTGTTTCGTATTGCAAAAAGACATTCCTAAGTAACTGAAATTAAACGGTTAAATATTTTCAAAAAAGAACTCAATAAGTATTGCTTGGTTTTGATAACCCTCTAAACTCTTATATAAGACATAAGACTTCAAGTGGTATTTGATGGGTCTTAAAAATCTTCGAATTTTTGAATTACTTGTTTAACTTAGGGAGAAAAACATGGCAGATCGCAAAGCTGAAATCGCAGCAATTCAGAAGGATTGGGATACCAATCCACGTTGGAAAGGCATCAAACGTGGCTATACAGCAGAGGATGTTGTACGTCTGCGCGGTTCGTTGATGATTGAGCACACATTGGCAAAGCATGGCGCTGAAAAATTGTGGGATCTCGTGAATAACGAAGCATATGTAAATTGCTTAGGCGCATTGACCGGTGGTCAAGCGATGCAACAAGTTAAAGCTGGTATTCAAGCGATCTACTTGTCTGGTTGGCAAGTAGCTGCTGATGGCAATTCTTACGCAGCAATGTATCCAGATCAATCTTTGTATCCTGTGGATTCTGTTCCAAAGATGGTTGAGCGTATTAATAACTCATTCCAGCGCGCTGATGAAATTCAAACTGCTAAAGGTATCGGCCCTGGTGATGCAGGTTATATCGACTACTATGCTCCAATCGTTGCTGATGCAGAAGCAGGCTTCGGTGGTGTATTGAATGCTTTTGAATTAGCTAAGGCATTAATTAAGCAAGGCGCAGCTGGCGTTCACTTTGAAGACCAACTTTCTTCTGTGAAGAAGTGCGGTCACTTGGGCGGTAAGGTATTGTTGCCAACTGGCGAGTCAGTGCAGAAATTGATCGCAGCCCGTTTGGCTGCAGACGTAATGGGCGTGCCAACAATTATTTTGGCTCGTACCGATGCTGAAGCTGCTGATTTGTTGACATCTGATTACGATGAAAACGATAAGCCATTCTTGACTGGTGAGCGCACTGCAGAAGGCTTCTACAAGACTCGTAAGGGTTTGGATCAAGCAATTTCACGTGGCCTTGCTTATGCTGAATACGCTGATATGGTTTGGTGTGAAACCGGTACTCCTGATTTGGATTTTGCACGTCAGTTTGCTGAAGCAATTCGTGCGAAGTTCCCAGGCAAGATGTTGGCATACAACTGCTCACCATCATTTAACTGGAAGAAGAACCTGGACGATGCAACGATTGCGAAATTCCAACGTGAGTTGGGCGCAATGGGTTACAAATATCAGTTCATTACTCTCGCTGGTATTCACTCTATGTGGTACAACATGTACGACTTGGCGCAAGACTACTCTAAGCGTGGCATGACTGCTTATGTTGAGAAAGTACAAGAGCCAGAATTTGCTGCTCGTGATCGTGGATACACCTTCGTATCACATCAGCAAGAAGTTGGCACAGGTTACTTTGATGATGTAACAACTGTTATTCAAGGTGGCAAGTCATCTGTTACAGCCTTGACTGGTTCTACTGAAGAAGAGCAGTTCCACTAAGAATCCCTAAGTAGTCTGTAGTAGCAGTAACACCCTTACTGCCACGGCATCTAAATTACCTCACAAAGGTGACTTAGATGCCGTTTTCGTATACATTCATTGCATGACAAATTGCATACTTTGTAAAGATGAGCTCAAGCCCGAAGAGGGTGAGTTAATTTGGCGCGGCGATGATTGCCGAGTCATCATGGTGAATGATCCCGACTTACCAGGATTTTGTCGGGTGATTTGGAATCGCCATGTTCCTGAAATGTCTGATCTCACCTATGGCGAACGTGAGCACATCATGTCTTTAGTGTTTGCTGTTGAGGAAGTTATTCGTGAGCTAATGGAGCCAGACAAGGTCAATCTGGCTACTTTGGGGAATATGGTTCCGCATATTCATTGGCATGTGATTCCTCGATATCAAGATGATGCCTATTTTCCAGGTTCACCGTGGTCAGCAAAGGCAAGAGAGACCTCAAAATCGGTGCTTGAGGCCAGAAGGGCGCTTGCCAAGATGCTGCCCGCCATTATTCGCGATGCGATCTCACAAATGTATTAAATTAATAGAAAATCAGCGCAAAGCTGAAAAGCGGTAACGATAATAAAAATAGATGGAGACAAGTAGTGATAAACAAAATTATTCCTGGTGTGGCGCAAGCCGTCCAGGATATAGCCGATGGCTCAACCATTTTGGTTTCGGGTTTTGGTGGCGCAGGCTTGCCAATATATTTATTGGATGCTCTTGCGGAACAGGGCGCAAAGAATCTCACCATCATCAGTAACAATGCCGGAAATTCAGGAATTGGTATTGCTAAATTAATTGGTAAAGGCCAGGTTAAAAAAGTAGTCTGTTCATTTCCTCGTCAGCCAGAGTCTGGTGCTTTCGATGATTTATATCGTGAAGGAAAAATTGAGCTTGAGCTAGTTCCACAAGGCACTCTGGCTGAGCGGATACGTGCTGGTGGCGCTGGAATTGGTGGTTTCTATACGCCTACTGGTTTTGGTACGGAATTGGCCAAGGGGAAAGATACGCGCGTTATTGATGGCGTTGACCACATTTTTGAAGCGGCAATCAAAGCGGACTATGCGCTTATCAAGGCCGACAAAGGGGATCGTTGGGGTAATTTAACTTATCACCGCACAGGTCGTAACTTCGGTCCCATTATGGCAACAGCTGCGCGTTGCACCATTGCACAAGTGAATGAAGTTGTGGAGCTAGGTCAGCTCGATCCTGAAGTAATCGTAACTCCGGGAATTTTTGTGAAACGTATTGTGCTAGTGGGAGGCAAATCATGATTGATCTCTCTAAAGTCAAAAAACGCACAACAGCGGATATTGCCAAGCGGATTGTTCAAGATATTCCTGACGGTGCGCATGTCAACTTGGGTATTGGCCAACCAATGACTATTTCAAACTATCTGCCTTCTGATAAAGAGATTCTGTTGCACTCCGAGAATGGCTTGCTTGGTATGGGGCCACTTGCGAAGGATCATGAAATTGATGAAGAGCTGGTGAATGCTGGTAAGCAGCCAGTCACGATGTTGCCGGGCGCATCGCTTTGTCATCATGCGGATTCTTTTGTGATGATTCGTGGAGGTCATATTGATATTTGTGTCTTAGGCGCCTTTCAGGTTTCAGTAAAGGGCGATATCGCGAATTGGCGTACCGGCGATCCAAAAGCCATCCCTGCAGTGGGTGGTGCGATGGATTTGGCCTTGGGTGCCAAGAAATTATTCGTCATGATGGAACATCTCACCAAATCTGGTGAATCGAAATTCGTTCAAGAATGTACTTATCCCTTAACGGCTTTGGCTGCAGTTGACTGCATTTATACCGATTTGGCAACAATCGCCGTTACACCTCAGGGGCTGGTTGCGGTAGATTGGGTAGACTGCCTTAGTTTTGAAGAATTGCAATCTTTAAGTGGCGTACCAATGATTCGGGGTTCGGCACAATAAATGAAGGTGTGTCTCAAAACAATAACTATTCTGACTGCTTGGCTGGTTGCTGGAATCGCGTGTGCTCAAAGCAAGACTGATTATCCAAGTAAGCCCATTCACTTAATCGTGGGATTTTCTCCTGGCGGCTCTTCTGATACAGTAGGGCGCGCCTTAGCGGAAGGCCTTACCGTAAGACTGGGTCAACCGGTTATTGTTGAGAACAAAGCGGGCGCAAATGGCAATATTGCTGCCGAGTATGTAGCGCGCTCAGCACCAGATGGTTATGTACTATATTTCCCTTCGATTGGCCATGCTGTAAATGCTTCGCTCTATAAAAATCTTCCATATGATCCCGTAAAAGATTTCACGGCGATTGGTGGGGTGTTTTCAGCGCCCAATATTTTGATTGTCCCTGCAAACTCTCCTTATAAATCCGTTGGCGAGTTAATTGCAGCAGGGAAAGCCAATCCTGGCAAGCTCACTTTTGCTTCTAGTGGTAGTGGAACTTCTGTTCACTTATCTGCTGTGTTGTTTGAAAAGATGGCCAAGATCGATATGATTCACGTGCCGTATAAAGGTACAGGTAGCGCTATGCCGGATGTGATTTCTGGACAGGTGGACATGAGTTTCCCGAACTTGCCAAGCGGCTTGCCGCATGTGAAGTCAGGTAGTCTAAGAGCGCTTGGCGTTACTACTGCAAAGCGATCAGCAGCCGCACCAACTATTCCAACGATTGCTGAATCTGGGCTTCCTGGTTATGACATGGCTACTTGGTATGGTTTAGTAGCACCAGCAAATTTACCGATTGAAATTCGCAATCGAATCAATAAAGAGTTGCAAGGGATTCTGGCAGATCCTAAATTTAAGGATAAATTAATTGCGCAGGGTGCTGATCCAATGCCGGGAACCCCTGAGCAATTTGCAACCTTTATTAAAAGTGAAATTGAGAAGTGGCGTAAGTTAATTGCGCAGTCCCAAATTACGATTGATTAATGAGACAAAAGATATAGAAAGGCATTCAACATTCATGTCATCTGCTGCTAATAAATACGATGCTTGTATAGCGGGCATTTACGAGCACCCCCTGAGAGTTGCGCCAGATCATACAGTCGCGCAACTGCATGCTGAGGTTGCTCGAGGTGCTCTGCTAGATGCCGGCTTAACCTTAGATGATGTTGATGGGTATTTTTGTGCTGGGGATGCTCCTGGAATGGGTCCAGTGTCCATGGCTGACTATCTAGGTTTAAAGAAATTACGCTATCTCGATTCCACTGATACTGGCGGATCTTCCTATTTAACTCACGTTAATCATGCTGCTCGCGCTATCGCCGCCGGTCAATGCAAAGTGGCGCTCATTACTTTGGCGGGCCGCCCAAAATCAGAAGGGTCCAGTGGCACACAAGTTCGTAGTCAATGGGCAAGCGCTCCAGACTTTGCTTTTGAGAAACCATACTCACCGGCACCATTGAATACTTATGCCATGTGCGCAATGCGTCACATGTATGAGTTTGGCACTACTAGTGAGCAGCTGGCTTGGATTAAGGTGGCAGCATCACATCATGCGCAACATAATCCTAATGCCGCTTTAAAAGACGTCTTAACGGTGGATGATGTGTTGAATTCGCCAATGATTGCGGATCCACTACATCGCGCAGATTGTTGCGTGGTTACTGATAGTGGCGGTGCATTGGTGGTAGTGCATCCAGATATCGCTAAGACTTTAAAAAAGCCGGTTGTCACTATGATGGGTGCTGGAGAAACAACAAAGGGACAGATGGGTGGCAAGGTAGATCTGACTTATTCGGGGTTGGCATGGGCTGCGCCTTTGGCATTTAAAGAGGCAAAACTGACGCCAGAGCAAATTCGTTATGCCTCAATCTATGACAGCTTCACTATTACCGTATTGATTCAGCTAGAGGACCTTGGGTTTTGTAAAAAGGGCGAAGGCGGTAAGTTTGTCGAGGGCGGTCAACTCATTTCTGGAAAAGGAAAATTAGCATTTAATACCGATGGTGGTGGTCTATGTAACAACCATCCAGCAAACCGCGGTGGTATGACTAAGGTGATTGAGGCGGTTAGGCAGTTACGTGGTGAGGCGCATCCAGCAGTACAGGTGCCTAATCTCGAATTTGCGCTTGCTTCTGGAATTGGAGGCGCGTTGGGTACTCGTCATGGTGCTTCAGTATTAATTATGGGGAGATTGCAATGAGTCAAACAAATCAAAAACATTCAGAACATCGTTTACCGAGCCCCGTTGCAAATCCTGAGAACAAAGCATTTCTCGAGGCAGCACAGAAAGATGAATTACTCATTAAGTATTGCAATTCTTGCAAGGAGTCTCATTACTATCCTCGCACCATTTGCCCGCATTGTGGTAGCGATGACACCACCTGGATCAAGTCAGCAGGATTAGGTGAAATTTATTCTTATACCGTTATGAGACGGGGCGTTGAAGTGCCTTTTGCAATGGCTTATGTCAAATTGCAAGAGGGGATTTCAATGTTGACCCATCTGACCAATTGCGATTTCGATTCCATTCGGGTTGGGCAAAAGGTCAGGGTAGTGTTCCAAGAAACGCAAGATGGTCAAAAGACCCATCTTTTTGAGCCTATTTAATTCTTAATTAGGCTTTAACAAAGTTTCCGTAGAGCCTCGAGATAACTCTCGGGGTTAAGGGGTTTGCCTTCCCTCTGTGATTCCCACATCACTTGCCCTAAGCATTCCATCATCAGATGCTGGGCCTCATGTTCCGAGCCCAATTTCTTGCTTAATTTCTCGGCGATTTCTTTGATACCTGGTGGCTGATTAATGGAGATCTGCTCGCTAATCGATAGATGCATAGATAAATGCAGGAAGGGATTAGTTTCCCCACGCTCTGGTGTGTAGTCTTGGGCTAATGCACCCTCTGGGTCGGCTAATAGGGAATGGTATTCAGGATGTTGCGCTATCCAGTCGCTAGCAAGCGTCTCCATTGAATCCAAAATCTGCCCAGCATTTTTTTTCTTCCAGGCGTCACAGAAAAAGCGACGAACCTCTTCGCGAGTGGGATTAAATAGTGCCACGAACTTTTCCTTTTCCTGTTTTTTGCTTGAATCCGCAGAGGGGCTCAACAATACATTGTGCGCACTCAGGGTTACGCGCTTTGCAAGTATATCTACCATGCAAGATGAGCCAATGATGCGCATCTAATAGGTATTCTTTCGGAACCCGTTTGAGTAATTGTTTCTCAACCTCTAGAACATCTTTGCCGGGTGCTAGACCAGTGCGATTCGATACCCTAAAGATGTGGGTATCAACTGCGATAGTCGGTTGACCAAAAGCAGTATTGAGAATAACGTTGGCCGTTTTTCTGCCAACACCAGGCAAAGCTTCGAGATCTTCTCTATTTTGTGGCACTTCGCCGCCGTGCTTTTCAATTAGCAGGCGACAGGTTTCCTGAATATGCCTACCTTTGGAATTAAATAGCCCAATATGTTGAATATAGGGTCGCACACCTTCTTCACCCAGGTCTATCAGTGCTTGAGGGGTGTTGGCAATCTTAAAAAGTTTGCGCGTGCCCTTGTTTACTGAAACGTCGGTAGCTTGAGCGGATAGGAGTACAGCAATGAGTAACTCAAAAGGCGAACTATATTCCAACTCAGTAGTGGGTTTTGGATTGTTTGCTTTGAGTTGTTCAAAAAAAGCGCGGCGCTTTTCTGGGTTCATCATGATTTTTTCTGAGCTCTCGCAATTGCTGCGGCAATAATTGCACGCTTACGCTCTTTCTCTTTTTCTTCTTCCGCTGAAGTGGCTTGCTCAGCATTCACGGCGGCTAGTTTTACAGCAGCCTTCTTGGCTAAACGCTCATCATTGTCTTTTTGCTCGCGATCTAATCGTTGTTCACGTTCCTGATAACGCTGGCGTGCAAGCGCAGCTAAGTCAGCACTCCATGCGTCCCAACCGGTTCTCTCGCCTGTGACATTGATCATCGAGATGCAGTCCACAGGGCATGGTGGAATACAAAGATCACAACCAGTGCACCAATCTGAGAGCACCACATGCATTTGTTTCGAAGCGCCCACGATTGCATCTACGGGACATGCCTGAATACATAGAGTGCAACCAATACATTTCTGCGGATCTATAAAAGCGACTGCTCGTGGGCGCTCAATACCGCATTCGGAATTGATGCTTGGGTGCAAATCAAATGCATCTTGTGGGTAAATTGGCGCCAATACTTGGCTCAGTCTTTTGATGCCCTCAACCCCGCCTGGTGGGCATTGGTTGGGAAGTGCTTCACCCTTGGCTAGGGCCTCGGCGTACCCCCTGCAATCGGGGTAACCACATTTAGTGCATTGGGTTTGAGGAAGAAGATCCTCTAGGCGATCAGCAAGCTCTTTCACCTGGTTGGTCTTCATGAATTGCGAGTTCCCAATTTAAATGAGAGACGCTAAGGTCTCTCATTTGTATTAATTAGCGCCTGATTTACGTTTTTGAGGCTGATGCTCTCGAATAAAGGATTTAATTTTTGGATATACCTTTTCACGCCAACGACGACCTGCGAAGATGCCATAGTGACCAGCGCCTGCTACTTCGTAATGGGCTTTTGATTCCTTAGGAATGCCAGCGCACAGACCGTGTGCAGATCGTGTTTGACCACTTCCAGAGATATCGTCAAGTTCACCCTCTACGGTTAGTAGAGCAGTCTTTTGAATATCTTGTGGCTTCACCAGTTTGCCGGCAACTTCCCAAGTGCCATTTGGTAATGCGTAGTCTTGGAATACGGTTTTAATGGTGTCGAGGTAGAACTTCGCATCTAAATCCAAAACAGCGTTGTATTCATCATAGAAACGAATATGCGCCTCAGCATCCTCTTCATCGCCTCGCACGAGGTTGGTAAAGTAATCCCAATGTGATTGCAAATGGTTTTGGGGATTCATGGCAATAAAGCCAGTATGTTGCAAGAAGCCTGGGTATACGCGACGACCAGCGCCTGGATATGTTGGTGGAACTTTATAAATGACGTGACTCTCAAACCAATCGTGTGATTTTTGTTCAGCTAAGTTGTTCACAGCAGTTGGCGACTTGCGCGCATCAATTGGACCGCCCATCATGATCATTGAGGCAGGAGTTTTTTCACCAGCGGAAGCCATTAATGAAATGGCGCCTAAAGTAGGCACAGTAGGCTGACAAACAGAAATCACATGTAAATTTTCTGAGTCAATGTAGCGAATAAATTCTTGGACGTAGTGAACATAGTCATCTAATCCAAACTCACCCTCGCTCACAGGAACATTACGAGCATCAACCCAGTCGGTAATGTATACCTTGTGATCTTGTAGAAGTGTGCGAACGGTGTCGCGTAGCAAAGTGGCGTGGTGACCTGAGAGTGGCGCGACGATTAAAACGGAAGGATCTTCTTTCAGTTTTTTGATTGTTTCCACATCATCGGAAAAGCGCTTGAAACGAATCAAGTTACAGAATGGTTTCGCAACCTTGACCATTTCATGAATAGCAACCTCATGACCATGCGCAATTACAGAACGAATGCCAAATTCTGGCTTTTTGTAGTTCTTGCCTAAGCGATAGAGGAGTTCATAGCTGGCGGCTAAGCGCTCAGAGCCGGGAACTTTTGAAGCGGGATTCGATGCGTTAATCAATGCCTCAGAGGCAGCGCGTGCCCATGAACTCATTGGCTGAAGTAAGGCTTTTTGGAACTCGTGTAACTGGTAAAGCATGCTACCTCCTCTAAATCTCGATTACCGCTTTAGGCTGTATTACGCCAATACGCGGGCAATTGCTTTAGCTACCTTGTCAATATTTTTAGTATTGAGGGCAGCGACACAAATACGTCCAGTTGAAAGGGCATAAATGCCATCTTCTTTTTGCAAACGCTCTACTTGTTCGGCAGTTAAGCCGGAATAAGAGAACATGCCGCGTTGTTTTTCAATAAACGCGAAATCTTGTTTGACGCCAGCAGCAGCTAATTTCTGAACCAGACCCTGACGCATTGCTTTAATACGATCACGCATTTCTGCCAATTCGTCTTCCCATAGTTGGCGAAGCTCAGGTGAATTCAAAACTGCCGCAGCAATTGCTGCACCATGTGTTGGTGGGTTTGAGTAGTTTGTACGAATGACGCGCTTCAATTGTGAGAGCACGCGTGTGGACTCATCTTTGCTTTGCGTCACGATGGACAAGGCTCCGACACGCTCACCGTATAGCGAGAATGATTTAGAGAAAGAGCTCGATACAAAGAAAGACATGCCAGATTCAGCGAAGAGACGTACTGCGATGCCATCTTGATCGATGCCGGCAGCAAAGCCCTGGTAAGCCATATCCAAGAATGGAATCAAACCTTTGTTTTTGCAAATGTCGATTACTTGACGCCATTGCGCTTCAGTAATATCCGCACCTGTTGGATTGTGGCAGCAAGCATGTAACAAGACAGTTGTATTTTTTGGGAAAGACTCAAGAGACTTCACCATGCCGTCAAAATCAACACCACGAGTCTTGCCATCAAAATAGGTGTACTCAAGTACTTCAAAACCGGCAGATTCAAAAATGCCGCGATGGTTTTCCCAGGTAGGATTGCTGATTGCACAAGGCGCGTTTAAGTTGAGTCGTTTAATAAAGTCTGCACCAACCCGTAATGCGCCAGTTCCACCTAAACATTCCGCTGTTACAACACGACCATCTTTAATCAAGGCTGAATCGGCACCAAAC
Organism: Polynucleobacter sp. MWH-UH2A; assembly: GCF_018687195.1. Taxonomy (NCBI): domain Bacteria; kingdom Pseudomonadati; phylum Pseudomonadota; class Betaproteobacteria; order Burkholderiales; family Burkholderiaceae; genus Polynucleobacter; species Polynucleobacter sp. MWH-UH2A. The sequence continues at coordinate 1,534,077 of NZ_CP061321.1, read as the reverse complement.
AATAAGTTTTGTACTGCGCTGTTGTATGGGTTTGGACCCTCGATCGGAATGTAGCTGCGAGGAGAATGTTTCGCCACAATTGCTTCTTCAGCCTTAATGACTGCTTTCAAAAGAGGTACTTTGCCTTCATCGGTGTAGTACACGCCAACACCAAGGTTTACTTTGTCAGCACGTTGATCGGCGACATACGCTTCTGTGAGGCCAAAAATAGGGTCTTTTGGGGCTAATTGAACTGAGGCAAACAGGGTCATTTGGTTTCGAAAATGGTGGTTTAAGGGTGGTTTTGTTATTAATTGACGTTAAATTAGGCTAAATTGTCTGTTTTTGTGATCAGAGCTAACTATTTCTTAATAAAAACGGCAAAATCATTGTTTGTACAAAATTCGCTGTGAAGAAAACTCACAGGTGAAATGATAGCCGAGATGCCCCCTAAGTTAAGCAAAACTGACGTAAAAATAGAGTCGAAAGTGGCTCAGAAAAGTGCGGCTACGGATACCCCGGAAAATGCTGGACATGAGCTTGATCCAGCCAAATTCGTTAGTTTCCCCGACTCCCCATATCAGCTTTACCAGCCATTCCCGCCAGCTGGTGACCAGCCTGCGGCAATTGATGCACTTGTAGAGGGCGTAGAGGATGGTCTGACCTATCAGACCCTATTAGGGGTGACTGGCTCTGGCAAAACCTTCACGATGGCCAATGTCATCGCCAGAACCGGCCGTCCAGCCATTGTTTTTGCCCCAAATAAAACCCTGGCAGCCCAGCTTTACAGCGAATTTAGGGAGTTTTTCCCTAAAAATGCGGTTGAGTACTTCGTGAGCTATTACGACTATTACCAGCCTGAGGCCTATGTGCCTCAGCGCGATCTCTTTATCGAGAAAGACTCCTCTATTAATGAGCACATTGAACAAATGCGCTTGTCAGCAACAAAGAGTTTGTTGGAGCGTCGAGATGTGGTGATTGTGGCCACCGTTTCCGCGATATACGGTATTGGTAATCCAGGTGACTATCACAGCATGGTGATGACCTTGCGACCTGGTGACAAAATGAGTCAGCGCGATATTTTGACCAGACTCATTGCCATGCAATATGAACGCAATGAGATGGACTTCAAGCGAGGTGTATTTCGAGTGCGTGGCGATACGATTGATATCTTCCCGGCGGAACATAACGAATTAGCATTGCGCGTAGAACTGTTTGATGATGAAGTGGAAAGCTTGCAGTTTTTTGATCCACTGACTGGGAAAATTCGACAAAAAATTCCACGCTTTACGGTTTATCCAAGCTCGCATTACGTCACTCCACGCGAAACCGTATTGAAAGCCATCGAGACAATTAAAGAGGAATTGCGAATTCGCTTGGATGAATTTGTGAAGGATGGAAAATTGGTTGAAGCCCAGCGTTTAGAGCAACGCACGCGCTTTGATTTAGAAATGTTGAATGAGTTGGGTTTTTGTAAGGGCATTGAAAACTACTCTCGCCACCTGTCTGGGGCTGCTCCAGGCGAGGCCCCACCGACCTTGGTGGACTACTTGCACAATGATGCTTTGATGTTTTTGGATGAAAGCCACGTCCTTATTGGGCAGTTAAATGCTATGTATAACGGCGACAAGTCACGCAAACATACCTTGGTTGAGTTTGGTTTTCGTTTGCCATCTGCAATGGATAATCGCCCACTCAAATTTACTGAATTTGAAACGAAGATGCGTCAAACCATATTCGTATCAGCAACCCCCGCAGACTATGAAAGCCAACATCAGGGTCAAGTTGTTGAGCAAGTAGCTAGACCGACAGGTTTGGTTGATCCAGAGATTGAGGTGTTACCAGCAAGTACGCAGGTTGATGATTTACTCAGCCAAATTCATGAACGCGTAAAGGTGGGTGAGCGTGTATTGGTAACCGTGTTAACGAAGCGCATGGCAGAACAATTAACCGATTTTCTCTCTGACAATGGTGTGAAGGTGCGTTATGTGCATTCGGACATTGATACCGTTGAGCGCGTGGAAATTTTGCGTGATCTGCGTTTAGGCGTTTTTGACGTACTGGTGGGCATCAATTTATTGAGAGAGGGCTTGGATATTCCCGAAGTATCTTTGGTGGCCATTTTGGATGCCGATAAGGAGGGCTTCTTGCGCTCTGAGCGCTCACTTATTCAAACGATTGGTCGTGCTGCTCGTAATGTTCGGGGCAAGGCAATCTTGTATGCCGATAAGGTGACTGATTCCATGCGTAGGGCGATGGGCGAGACAGAACGTCGCCGTAGCAAGCAAATCGCCTTCAATAAGACCCATGGCATTGAGCCTAAAGGAGTTCAAAAGCGCATTAAAGACATCATTGATGGCGTTTATGACGTTAAAGAGAAGCGCCAAGAAATGGCTGTTGAGCAAGAGCGGGCTCATTATGAAGATATGAGCGAAAAAGACTTATCTAATGAAATCAAGCGCTTAGAGAAGCAGATGATTGCCGAAGCCAAAAACCTGGAGTTTGAAAAGGCGGCCAATACCCGGGATCGACTCTCGAAAATCAAGGAAATGGCCTTCGGGGCGCGATCAAGGGATTCCTTGGGGTAGCCCCACTTTTGCCTTAGCGGTGATGGGGTTTTTTGAGATAATTCCCGAGCAGTTTGCTAGGGATTATGGTAAAGTTGAGCGGAATAGTCAGGTATTACCCACTTGGCTATTAGCTGTCCATAACAATCCATTACCAAGGTGACATATGAGACTTACAACCAAAGGTCGTTTTGCAGTAACCGCCATGATTGATCTAGCCCTGCGTGAGACGCATGGTCCTGTGACATTAGCGGGAATTAGTCAGAGACAAAAAATTTCGCTTTCCTACCTCGAGCAATTGTTCGGCAAGCTACGTCGCTTCAATATTGTTGAAAGTACACGTGGACCTGGAGGTGGGTATACATTGGCTCGCCCCTCGAATGAGGTCAGTGTTGCCGACATCATTGTTGCGGTTGATGAACCCTTAGATGCTACTCAGTGTGGTGGTAAAGGTAATTGTCATACCGATGAAGAAAATCACGGCCGTTGCATGACGCATGATCTATGGAGCAATCTCAACTTAAAGATGGTTGAGTACCTGAGCTCTGTGACTTTGCGTGATTTGGTGCAACAGCAAGAAGGGCGCGGTATTGTGATTCAGGACATGCGCCCCAAGAAAGTCAAAATTGAAAGTACGAAGTCTGAAAAGTCAGCTCCAGTGCTTGTAGCAAAAAAAGAAGTTGCCCCAAAAGCGCCACTAGTGAATTCCGTATTTAATTTGGCGCGGCAAAGTTAATTAGCAATTCTTCATTTAGAAACACAACATGAACGCACCACAAGACCTTCCTCAGCAACCAGTCCCAATGTTTAGTCCTAAACACTTCCCGGTGTATATGGACTATTCGGCGACAACCCCAATAGACCCACGCGTAGTAGACAAAATGCTGCCTTACTTACGTGAGCAATTTGGCAATGCCGCCTCTCGAAGCCATGCTTATGGTTGGGCTGCAGAGGAGGCTGTTGAGTGGGCGCGTTCTGAGATTGCCCAATTGGTGCATGCGGATCCACGAGAGATTGTGTTTACTAGTGGTGCTACCGAAAGTATTAATTTGGCCTTGAAGGGTGCCGCCCATTTTTACAAGGATCGCGGTAACCACATCATTACCGTAAAAACAGAACACAAAGCAACTCTAGATACTTGTCGCGAATTAGAGCGCGAAGGTTTTGAGGTGACTTATTTAGATGTATTGCCAAATGGTTTGATTGACTTTGCTCAGCTTGAGACTGCAATGAAGCCAGGCACCATTCTGACATCTGTGATGTATGTTAATAATGAAATTGGCGTAGTGCAAGACATTCCGCGCATTGGAGATTTATGCCGCTCTCGTGGTGTGATTTTTCATGTTGATGCAGCACAGGCTACAGGAAAGGTAGAAATTGACCTCGAGAAGATCAAAGTAGATCTGATGAGTTTTTCTGCCCACAAGACTTATGGTCCGAAAGGCATTGGGGCTTTATTTGTCCGTCGCAAGCCACGTATCCGTATTGAAGCGCAAATTCATGGTGGTGGGCACGAGCGCGGTATGCGTTCTGGCACTTTGGCTGTTCACCAGATCGTTGGAATGGGCGAGGCATTTCGTATCGCTCGTATTGAAATGGCTGAAGAGAATAAGCGTATTCGTGCCTTGCGCGATCGCTTGTTAGCTGGTTTAAAAGATATTGAAGAGGTATATGTGAATGGCGATATGGAAAGCCGTGTGCCCCACAACCTCAATATCAGCTTTAACTATGTTGAAGGTGAGTCCATGATGATGGCTCTCAAAGATTTGGCGATTTCATCTGGTTCTGCTTGTACTTCCGCTTCACTAGAGCCATCTTATGTATTGCGCGCACTAGGGCGCAATGATGAGTTGGCACATAGCTCAATTCGTTTTACCTTGGGCCGCTTTACCACCCAGGAAGAAGTGGATTTCACAATTAAGTTAGTTAAAGAAAAGATTGCGAAGTTGCGTGAGCTTTCCCCATTGTGGGAAATGTACAAAGATGGAATTGATCTCAGCACTATTCAGTGGGCTGCGCATTAACGAAAAAATAGAGAAATTGAAGAGGAAATACCATGGCATACAGCGATAAAGTCATTGACCACTATGAAAACCCCCGCAATGTTGGTTCTTTTGAGAAGGGCGATAACAGTGTGGGCACTGGTATGGTCGGCGCCCCAGCATGTGGCGACGTGATGAAATTACAAATCCGTGTAAATGATCAAGGTGTTATTGAGGATGCAAAGTTCAAGACCTACGGATGTGGCTCTGCAATCGCCTCTTCTTCTTTGGTTACAGAGTGGGTTAAAGGAAAGACCCTAGATCAAGCGCTGGAAATTAAAAACTCTTTAATTGCAGAGGAATTGGCGTTACCGCCCGTGAAGATTCACTGCTCTATCTTGGCGGAAGATGCTATTAAAGCGGCAGTGGCTGATTACAAAGAAAAGCATCCTGCTAAATAAACTCAGAAATACTAGAGATTCATTATGGCAATTACCTTAACTGAAAAAGCAGCAAAGCACGTAAACCGAAACCTTGAAAAGCGCGGCAAAGGATGTGGCTTACGCTTGGGTGTTCGCACTACGGGTTGCTCCGGTCTGGCTTATCAGTTGGAATATGTAGATGAGCCAGCTGCGGAAGATCAAGTATTTGAATCGAATGGTGTGAAGGTATTCGTAGATCCAAAAAGTTTGGCTTATTTAGACGGGACTGAATTGGATTTTGTGCGTGAGGGATTGAACGAGGGATTTAAGTTTCAAAATCCGAACGTAAAAGATGAGTGTGGTTGTGGCGAATCTTTCCGCGTCTGACGATTACTTTCGATTCTTTGGTCTAAATCAGCAATTCAACATCGACTTGCCTGCCCTTGATCAGGCGTACTTGGCGATTCAGAAAGAAGTTCATCCTGACCGCCATGCCCGTGGCACTGAGTCTGAGCAACGCCTAGCTATGCAAATGGCAACTTTTGCCAATACGGCGTATCAAACCCTCAAGAATCCAATTCAGCGAGGACTCTATTTATGTCAGTTGCATGGTGTAGATGCCAAGTTAGAAACTAATACTGCCATGCCAGCCGCTTTTCTGATGAAGCAAATGGAATGGCGCGAGACTCTCGATGAGCAAGCAGAAGATTTGCCTGAGCTTGAGGCATTGATGGTCGAGGTTGAGCAAACTAAGTCCGATATCTTGGTGGAAATTGCACAAGCGATTGATAGCGCAAAAAACTATCAACGTGCCGCCGAGCTGCTTCGAGGTTTATTGTTCGTTGATAAATTCGCAATCGAGTTAGATGATGCAATCGCGGCGCTCATCTAGCGATACACTGAAATCTTATGGCCTTATTACAAATCTCCGAACCAGGTAAATCGCTTGCGCCGCATCAGCGCCGCATTGCCGTAGGCATTGATTTGGGGACGACAAACTCATTGGTGGCGATCGTTCGAGATGCATTGCCAAAAGTGTTGGCAGATGAGCAAGGTCGCGAGTTGTTGCCATCGGTGGTGCGGTATTTACCCAATGGCCGAACTCAGGCTGGGTTTGAAGCGCTTGAAAGCGCAGTAACCGATCCTAAAAACACGATTATTTCGGTAAAGCGCTTTATGGGTCGAGGCATCAATGATGTTGAACACATTGAAAGTGCGCCATACGACTTCCTGGATCAGCCCGGCATGCTCAAGTTAAGAACAGTTGCTGGTGATAAGAGTCCTATTGAGGTATCAGGAGAAATCTTGGCTCGCTTGCGTCAATTGGCAGAAGATTCTGTATCAGAGGATATTGTTGGCGCTGTGATTACGGTACCAGCGTATTTTGATGATGCACAGCGTCAAGCAACCAAAGATGCTGCTAAGTTGGCGGGTATTGAAGTGCTGCGTTTATTAAATGAGCCGACTGCCGCAGCAATTGCCTACGGATTAGATAATGCTTCCGAAGGTGTTTATGCAGTCTATGATCTTGGCGGCGGAACTTTTGATATCTCTATTCTACGAATGAGCAGAGGTGTTTTTGAAGTGCTTTCAACGGGTGGCGATTCAGCATTAGGTGGCGATGACTTTGATCACCGTTTGTATTGTTGGGTGCTAGAGCAGGCCAAACTACCACCTCTATCTGTGCATGATCATCGCACTTTGCTACAAGCGTGTAAGCATGCAAAAGAATTACTAAGCCACAACCCATTAGCGCGCGTTCATGAAACGCTTGCTGATGGAACTGTAGTGAACGTTGGCGTCAGTCAAGCCCAGTTTTTTGAGATTACTCAAAACTTAGTAAGTAAAACTTTGATGGCGTGCAAGAAAGCGCTGCGTGATGCTGGGTTAAAAGCTGAAGAGATCAAAGGGGTGGTTATGGTTGGCGGATCCACCCGTATGCCGAATGTGCAGCGTGCCGTTGGTGAGTTGTTTGGTACTCAGCCATTGAATAACCTGAACCCTGATCAAGTTGTTGCTCTGGGAGCGGCAATGCAAGCTGATTTGTTGGCCGGCAATCAAAGTAAAGATGACGAATGGTTGTTGTTGGATGTGATTCCGCTGTCCCTCGGCTTGGAGACTATGGGTGGTTTGGTGGAAAAAATTATTCCGCGCAATACACCAATTCCAGTTGCCAGAGCGCAAGACTTTACGACTTTTAAAGATGGTCAAACCGCTTTAGCGATACAAGTGGTTCAAGGGGAGCGAGAGTTGGCTCAAGACTGTCGTTCGCTTGGCCGCTTTGAGCTCAGAGGAATTCCGCCGATGGCTGCTGGTGCGGCACGTATACGCGTGACATTCCAGGTGGATGCGGATGGCTTATTGTCGGTGAGTGCCACAGAGCAAGGTTCTGGTGCGAAAGCCTCAATTGATATTAAGCCATCATATGGATTAACCGACGCTGAAATTACACGCATGTTGCAAGATGGCTTTGCCTCTGCCAAAGAAGATTTGCTTGCGCGATCCCTGAGGGAAGAGCAAGTTAGCGCGCAGCGTTTAATTGATGCTGTTCAGGCCGCATTAGCCAGCGATCGCAATCTTTTAAATCAAGAAGAGCAAGAGGCAATTGATCGCGAAATCAGATTACTGCAAACCATTTTGAATGAAGAGACTGACAGTGCTGTGGTGCGTAAGGCAGTCGATCATGCTGCTAAAGCAACTGATGACTTTGCACAGAAGCGCATGAATGCCAGCATTCAGAAAGCCTTAGCAGGCAAAAATGTTACCGAGATCTAAGATCATTACAAATTAAGAAGCTACCATGACTCAAATCGTTGTTTTACCTCATAGTGAATATTGCCCAGAGGGTGCAGTCGTCGAGGCCTCGCCGGGCACATCCATTTGCGAGGCTTTGCTTGAGAACGACATTCCGATTGAGCACGCATGCGACATGGTTTGTGCTTGTACAACTTGCCATGTGATCGTGAAAGAGGGTTATCAGAGTCTCAATCCCCCAGATGAGAATGAAGAAGATATGCTCGATCGCGCTTGGGGGCTCAACTCTCAGTCGCGTCTATCTTGTCAGGCCATTGTGGCCAAAGAGGATTTGGTGATTGAGATCCCCAAATATTCAATCAATCACGCTAAAGAGAATCATTGAGGCACTACTTGAAGCACTACATTAGTGCGTAGTGCTTCATAACCAAGCATATGGTTTAGGTCCTTGATAAACGTATAGCTAGTATGGAGTTGTTGTTCTGTACTTCCATAAATCTCTTTGAGCCATCGGAAACGGTGGCTTTTCTTTTTTAGGGATTACCTTTATAGGATCAACCCTAGTCGTATGGAGATAGACCCTTATATATGGGCTTTGCTCACCAATCCCTCATTAGAATCATGGTTTCTTTTAGTTGTTACCTGAGTAGTTCTTTTCAAGGAGAGACGCATGTCTGATGCTGTCGTAGCACGCATAGAGGCTAATCCAAAATACCAAGAGCTAAAGCGCAAGCGCAGCACTTTTGGTTGGGCCCTCTGTATTTTGATGTTCATCGTCTATTACGGATACATCGCTTTAATTGCTTTTGATAAGCCTTTTTTAGCACAACCTATCGGTGATGGCGTAATTACACTAGGCATTCCTATTGGTATGGGCGTAATCGTTTTCACCATTTTGATTACTGGCATTTATGTTCGTAGAGCCAACAATGAATACGACACATTAACTGCAGAGATTTTGAAGGATGCCAACAAATGACCCGTATTCAAAAAATTCTTAGCGCTTTAGCGCTATTCGCTCTCCCGATTTTGGCAATTGCTGCTGGTGCCGATATGGGTCAGGTTGAAAAGCAAGATACCAACTGGGTTGCGATTGGTATGTTTGCTGCGTTCGTGGCGGGCACTTTGTACATTACAAAGTGGGCTGCTACAAAAACTAAATCTGCAGCAGATTTCTATACCGGCGGTGGCGGTATCACCGGCTTCCAAAATGGTTTGGCAATTGCAGGTGACTACATGTCTGCAGCTTCCTTCTTGGGTATTTCAGCGGCAGTTATGGCGAATGGCTATGACGGCTTGATCTACTCCATTGGATTCTTGGTAGGTTGGCCAGTGATTACCTTCTTGATGGCAGAGCGTCTGCGTAATCTCGGTAAGTTCACCTTTGCTGACGTAGCAGGCTATCGCTTCCAACAAACCCCAATTAGGGCATTTGCTGCTTCTGGTACCTTGGTTGTTGTGGCTTTTTATTTGATCGCTCAGATGGTTGGTGCTGGTCAATTAATTAAGTTGCTCTTCGGTCTTGAGTACTGGATGGCAGTTGTGATTGTTGGTTGCTTGATGATGATCTATGTGTTGTTTGGCGGTATGACTGCAACTACCTGGGTTCAAATCATTAAGGCTTGCTTATTGTTGGCTGGCGTAACATTCATGGCTTTCATGGTGTTGGCTCAATATGGCTTTAGCCCAGAAGCATTATTTGCTAAAGCTGTTGAAGTAAAAACAGCGATTGCAGGTAACGCAGGGAAAACTCCAGAAGAAGCAGCAAAAGCGGGCTTGAGCATTATGGGTCCTGGCGGCTTCATTAAAGATCCGATTTCTGCGATTTCATTTGGTATGGCTTTGATGTTTGGTACAGCTGGTTTGCCACATATCTTGATGCGTTTCTTTACCGTACCTGATGCAAAAGAAGCTCGTAAATCTGTTTTGTGGGCAACTACATGGATTGGCTACTTCTACATCCTCATCTTTATCATTGGTTTTGGTGCTATCACTCTAGTGTTGACCAACCCTGATATGGCTGATGTTGCTAAAGGTGTTATCAAAGGTGGTGCTGGTACTGCGAATATGGCAGCCGTGTTAGTTGCTAAGACTGTGGGCGGCAACGTGTTCTATGGCTTTATCTCTGCCGTAGCCTTTGCAACCATCTTGGCTGTGGTAGCTGGCTTGACCTTGTCAGGTGCATCCGCTGTTTCACATGACCTTTATGCAACCGTAATCAAAAAAGGGAATGCTGATAGCGCTGCTGAGTTGAAAGTGTCTCGTTTGACAACCTTGACTTTGGGTGTGATCGCTGTGGTGCTTGGAATTGCTTTTGAAAAGCAAAACATTGCTTTCATGGTGTCCTTAGCATTTGCGATTGCTGCTTCCGCAAACTTCCCAGTATTGTTTATGTCAGTACTTTGGAAGAATTGCACAACCAAAGGTGCGGTTATCGGTGGATTCTTGGGCTTGGTATCTTCTGTTGCTTTAACAGTGGTATCACCTTCTGTTTGGGAAGCGGTTTTAGGCAATCCTAAAGGTTCTGCCTTGTTCCCATACTCATCACCAGCTTTGTTCTCAATCACCATTGGTTTCGTGGGTGTTTGGTTGTTCTCCGTATTGGATAATAGCGAAAATGCGAAGAAAGAACGCGCTTCATTTGCGGCTCAGCAAATTCGTTCTGAAACTGGTCTTGGTGCTTCAGGAGCTTCTGGTCACTGATCTAAACGCAGTAGATAGAAATAAAAAACCAGGAGCAATCCTGGTTTTTTATTTGCAGAGCAATTCTCGTAGTTTGATAAATGCCATTCCCGTCATGACAGCATCATTCATTGCATCATGCGCCTCGCGTGTTGGCAGGCCAAGATCTTTCATTAAGGTATCAAAACGTAAATCAATCATTTGGCCACGTTGATTTGGCGGTAGCTTGGCATTTTTGTACTCATAGTACATTTCCGAAACTTCAATCTTTTCTTGAGGAAGACCTTGTCCTAGCATAGGCCAGATGACTTTGTGCAGCATGCCCAAGTCAAATTCAAGGTAATACCCCACAATGGGTCGATTACCGATAAATTGCATGAGCTTGGCTGCTGCGATTTCAGGATCCAAGCCATTTGCGACATCGAGTTCTCGAAGTCGATGAATTTTGACGCTTTCTGCAGATACTTCTTTATCAGGCTTCACTAAGATTTCAAGACGTTCACTGGTCATGATCTTATTGCCTACGATTTTGACGGCGCCAATCGATATGACCTGATCCTTGGCAATATTTAACCCCGTGGTCTCGCAGTCAATCACTACCCACTCATTAGTAGGGGGTTTATCAAACATGAATTTATAGCGCTCATCTCCCAGGTGATAGATGAGCCACTCACGCCAGATAGAGCGATACAGCTTTTGTATGAACCCAGGAAGGAGCAGGCTCATGCAAATTCAAGATGAAAGTGTTGGCGTAAATATTGTTTGAAGCGCTTTACTACGCTTAAGCTGTCTTTCAGGAGGTCGCGCTCAAGAGTTGACAGGCGACTAATATCAATCTCACCAGAAACTGATTTGCCTGTTTCTAGTTCAGCAATACCACTCTTCAATCTGAGCTCCATTAATAGATGCAAGGATTCCACTACTTCGTTGCCAAGATCTTGAGGAATTTTGTGCATCTGGATCAGTTCCCGTACTCGCTCTGCTGTGGAGTTTGCGCGAATATGATTTTCTAGGGCTAGAGAACGAATCCCGTGTGTGATGGCAAAGATTCCTGCTTTCTTGAGATTGATACGGTTATCAGAGGTGTCAGTACCGAGTGTCAGCAAGCGATTCCACCAGCCTACTTCAGATGTAAAACTCTCGATGGCGGCAGCAAAGCGCGCCATTAAGAATTGATTATCGGTAGCTAAATTAAAGAGATTCTGCTTCACACTCTCTAGAAGTGATGAATTGCCGCTAATGGCATGGGAGTCCAAGAAGATAGCCAAATTCATGAGGCTGTCAGGTGTTGGCTCTAGTAGCCAGTGCTTCGCCATTTCGGTAAAGTCTTTTTCTGACATTCTCCAGGCAGGGTTATTAACCATAATCTTTCCTGGACACTCTGGATATCCAAACTGAATTAATGCTGCAGAAAATTGATCGCAGGCGCTAACAACTTCTGCATTGATTTTGTAATCATTGGCAATGATCAAGCCATTATCTTGATCCGTTTTCAGAATCTGCTCGCCTCGACCTTCGCTGCCCATGACAAATAGGCAGCTATTTTTCTGTAAGGCGGGACTAGCTATTAAAGACCAAGTTTTTTCAAAAAGCTTAGCGTTTAGCTCTTGCACTAAGCGACCAATCATGGCTACCTTAGTGCCATTTCGATGCAGTAGGGTAATAAGGCTTGTAATCTGATTGGCAGCCTCTTTTAAGTCATCTAATGAATTAGCGTTAAGGATTCGCTGAACTACCAGGGAGGAGCTGTTGGCAATAAAGCTTAATAGATCCACCTGTTCAAGTGTGCCAATGGGATGACCCTCATCCATCACGATGACACGATGAACTGAGTAGCGAATCATGATGGCTAGAGCTTCGTACAAATGATTGTTGGCTTGAACAGTAATCAGCTTGTAATTGCTATGTGGGCCAACCGGCGTTGACTCAAGAGGTAAATTAGCCAGAATTGCACGCTGTAGGTTTGTTGTAGTAAATATTCCTAGCCCCTGACCACCTTGAGAGGAATCTCGAACCAAAACATTGTTGGTGCGCTTCTCGCTGAAAATTTTCACAACATTCAATAGACTGGTATCAAAATCTACTGTATGTATTTCCCTCAGAAATGCTTGACTAACTTGTGCAAGGCTTAGGGAGTTGATTTCATATTGACTACTTCTTTCGGCTAGAGCGTTTAGCTTTTTAGAAAGATCGGCAAATAGCAGTGCACCAAACGTTGCATTGGTAGAAATGAGTTCAGTAACAGCAGACTTCGCCAGTTGATAGCTGACCACCTCTTCAGAAGCGATGAATTGGCTTGAAACTTTACCCGCAATAAGTCCACGTCCATCAAAACAATCATCAGGACCGTATACGGCTACTTCTTCACCACTCTCTAGTTGGCGTACATAACCTTTAATAGGAATAAATAGGTGAGTTGGTGTCGAGCCAACATCGAGAATAATCTCACCTTCCTTGAAATAGGCTATATCAACACTATTTCTGACGAGTTCTTGCTCTTGGCTATTTAGGCAATCAAATGGAGAGGCTGAGAAATTAAAGGCATTAGGCATTGCTCTATTCTATTTCTTTGGGGGCACCCTGTGAAGAAGGGGTCATCCCTTAGGGCACTAACAATTCGCAGACAATCACTTTTATGAACGTTTTTTTGCTTTAGGCAATGACACCGCCGAGCTTGATTCTCGAATGACTAAATTGACGTTGGCTTTAATTTTTTTGGGAAGGCTCGATACACCTTTAATTTGAGAAACGAGATGATTCGCTGCTTGAGCCCACATTCCGACTGCATCAATGTGGATGGTAGTTAGACTTGGCATCATGTGACGTGAAATCTCGAGGTCGTCAAAGCCGATAATGGAGAGATCTGCTGGAATTTTTAATCCTTGTTTTTGTGCTTCCAGCAAGGCTCCTATTGCTAGTACGTCTTGCCCGCAAATAATGGCCGTAATTTTAGGGTTATTGAGGAGCAGTTTTTTTAATCCAAGGCGAGCATCGTGAAGGGTATATGGGCATTCAACAATGACATCATCTTTGATATGTATTTTTTTCTCCATTAACGCATCAATAATTCCTTCAACCCGATCTTTTGCTCGATCGTTATGACTAGTAATTCCCGCTAGTATTCCAAAATGCTGATGACCTAGCGAGAGTAGATGTCTAACCCCAAGTTTTATTGCCTCGTGATTGTCAAAGCCTGAGGCATACCCATTAAATGGGGTATTTAAGGATCCTATATGAATATAGGGGATACCTCGATTTTTTAAAAGCTTAAGAGCGTCTCGCTGCTGGCTTGTACCAAAGAGGGCGATACCCTCGACACCTCTTGCCAATAGATTATTGATTTGATTGGCTTCAATTTCTGGATCGTAATTACTACTGGCGACGAGTAATTGATGGCCGGACTGATTAAGTTGTTTTTGAAATTCAGCTAAACCTTGAGAAAAGATGGCGTTGTCTAAAGTTGGAACAATCGCTCCTATTGTTCCTGAGCGCTTGAGCACCAGCGAACGAGCTCCTGCATTTGGGATGTACCCTAATTTCTTAATAACCCCATAAATTTTTTCTTTGAGCTCTGTACTAACGCTTTCGGGTTTATTTAAGGCCCGCGAAACAGTTGCAGTTGACACTTTTGCTGCGGTTGCAACATGGTCAATGGTGATAGTTCCAATATTTTTTTTCATCTAAGCCTAAGGGAAAGCCCTAGTCAATTTACAAGTTTCGTAATGAATTATTTAAGGAATTATGGTTAGAATGAAAGCGCTTACATTTTCTGTCATTCTATAAGGAATTAGAAATTTTTAGCAAGATTTTATCTTTCTTTTTGTTCTGCGCAGTTTTATTGCTCACCTGGTTCGGTTTAACCGAGTGGAGTGGGGCGATATCAAGCGCTAAGTTTCCTACGCCTGTAGAAACATGGAATTCTTTAAAAATTATTGCCATACAAGGATATGGCAATGGCAAGCTACACCAGCATATTTTTCAAAGTATTGTTTTGGTAACAATGGGCTTTCTTGTTTCCTCTTCGCTTGGTATTTTGACTGGCATTTTGATGGGTGCCAATAAAAAGATAGAGGCTTTTGTAAACCCCATATTTTTAACATTGCGACCCATTCCACCATTAGCATGGATTCCATTGGCTATCGTCTGGTTAGGATTGGGAAATTCTGCCAAGGTAATGGTAATTTATGTTGCAGCCTTCGTGCCAGCAGTGATCAATACTTTTACCGGTATTAAATCGATTGAAGCGCCTCAAAGAGAGGCGGCGGCAATGTTGGGAATTGATCGCTTGACGTATTACAGTGAAGTCTTGATACCAGGGGCTATGCCCTTGATATTTACCGGTCTCAGGCTATCCTTGCAGGCGTCTTGGACTACGCTAGTTGCTGCAGAATTGGTGGGGGCAACTTTAGGTCTCGGTTCTATTTTGAATCAGGCGGCGCAAGATATTAATCCTGCGATGATTTTGGTTGGCATGATTAGTGTGGCCATATCTGGGTGGCTCATGACGCAGATATTGGCAAAGGCAGAGCGTTACGCAATGCCCTGGAGATCGTGACTATGCCCCATGATGCTCTAAAAAAAGACGAATATTTGGTTTGGACCAGTTTTGGAATTTTTGCATTTATTGGATTCTGGTACATGGCAGTCATTTTGGGTTTTGTGCCCAAGCAATTTCTTCCAGAGCCGCATGAGGTATTTATGAAATTCATTCGGCTAATGAGTGAACCATTTTCTGGCTATACCTTGTTAACTCATATCGCATCCAGTTTTCAACGTTTTCTGTTTGGCTTTGTTTTGGCTGTATTGATTGGCGTTCCTTTGGGTTTGTTGATGGCGCTTTCTCGATTCGCAAACCAATTGTTCACCCCATTTTTTGAGAGCATTCGATTTGTTGCTCCAATTGCTTGGGTCCCATTTGCTGCTTTATGGTTTGGAACCGGTATTGGGGGTCCAGTTTTAGTCATTTTTATGGGCGCTTTCCCACCAGTTCTTATTAATACCTATCGTGGAGCAATTCACGTTGATAAGAAGTATCTTGAGGCTGCAAGAATGTTGGGTGCTGGCAAGCTGCGATTGATGGCTGAGGTCTTATTCCCAGCGGCAATACCATCAATTGTTGCGGGGCTTCGTATTTCTGCTGGATTGGGTTGGCAATCTTTGGTTGGTGCTGAATTAATTGTTGCTTCGAGTGGTGTTGGTTACATGATGGTGAAAGGACAAGCCAGCATTCAAACCGATATTGTGATGAGTGGAATGATTGCGATTGGATTAATTGGTTTGTTGATAGATGTTCTGTTAAGGCAATTTGAAAAAGTTGCTGTTCACTATAAAGAAATATAAGTTATGGCAGATATTGTTTTTGATTCGGTGCAGCGAAGTTTTAAGCAAGGAGGAAAAGAATTTCTTGCTGTAGGTGGTATCAATTTGACTGTGCGGGATAAGGAGTTTGTGGCTATTGTTGGCCCATCTGGTTGCGGCAAGACAACTTGCATGCGGATGGTGGCTGGTCTAGAAATGCCCACTAAAGGACATGTATTGGTAGGTGGAAAAGAGGTTAAGGGCCCTGGCCCAGATCGAGCAGTTGTGTTTCAACAATTTGCACTATTTCCTTGGAAAACGGTTCAGCAAAATATTGAGTTTGGATTGAAGTCGATGAATATCGATGCGTCGAAAAAAGCTGAAAAGACCGCTCGCTTAATTGATTTAATGGGTTTGCAGGGATATGAGCATGCTTATCCCCATCAACTTTCAGGTGGAATGCAGCAACGGGTAGCAATTGCTCGAGCATATGTATTAGATCCAGAAGTGTTATTAATGGATGAGCCCTTTGGAGCGCTTGATGCTCAAACTCGAGTGGTGATGCAGGAAGAGCTTGTTAGGCTGGCTCGCAAAAATCCAAAAACTGTGCTCTTTATTACCCATGCAGTTGAAGAGGCCGTTTATTTGGCTGATCGAGTGGTAGTAATGTCAAGAAGACCGGGTTTAATAAGGGATGTCATAGAAATTAAGCCTATTCGAGAGAAAGAGGGCTGGGATCAGCATTCTCGCATTGAGGATGTGATGGATTTAAATTCATTTGTGCAGTTGCGTAGTCATATATGGAAATTGCTTAGAGAGCAAAACCTTGGCGTTGATCATTGATTTACTTTTGTAATGTATTGGGGAGATAAAAATGAAATTCAAAAAAACATTAGCAAGCATCTTAGGAGCAACAGTTTTATCGGCAGTCAGCATTGGGCAAGTTCAGGCGCAAGCAAAGCCTGCGCTGACGGAGATCAAGGTGAGTTATCAGCCTGCTTTGTATTGGGCTCTTCCGTTTTTTGTGGCAACTGAAAAGGGTTGGTGGGGTGAGTTAGGCTTGAAGCCAGAGTTCAGTACATTCCCGGCAGGCGTTCCGCAGATCGCAGCATCTGCATCAAAGTCTTGGGATGTGGGTGGCACAGGTTCAGTTCCTGCAGTACTGGGTTATGTTCGCTTCGGAATTAAAACGATTGGTTTGAGTAATGATGAGTCTGCTGGAAATGCCTTACTAGCCACTCCAAAGGCGGCAGAAGCTTTTGCTGCAAACCCTCAGTCTATTAAGGGGCAGACAATTGTTCTTACCGGCAACTCAACTGGTGATTATGCAGTTCAGTCATGCCTTAAAAAGTATGGATTGTCTAAGTCTGATGTAGTGATCAAGAATATGGGGCAGGGCGAAATTATTTCTGCCATGTCCTCTGGTAATGCAGATTTTGGCGGTCTTTGGGCCCCAAACATTTACACCTTAGAAGAGAAGGCGGGGGCAAAAGTCATTTGCTCTGGTAAGGATGGTGGTGCGTATGTTCCTGGAGCCTTAATTGTGCGTGGTGACTATGCGAAAGAAAATCCACAAAATGTGGCTAAATTCCTTGCCATTTATTTGCGTACATGGAAGTGGATGAATGCAAATAAACCTCAAGCAATTGCCATGATGAAGAAGTTTTACGAGCAAGGTGGTGTCACGATTTCAGAAGCCTCTATGAAAAAAGAGTTTGATACTCGCCCAACATTTGATCTGGCATCAGAGTTAAAAATTATGGACAACTCTAAAGGCCCATCACAGGTTGATGGATGGTTTAATGCCATAGCTGCATTTATGCAGTCAACTGGCGCAATCCAGGCAATTCCACCTGCTAATGAATACATTACCGATGAGTTTGTGAAGATGGTAAATGCCGATAAGAAATTGCGGGAATTTGCAAACAGCACAAAATAAATTTAACTGCGAAAGTCTAAAAAGGTGGGGATACCCCACTTTTTTAGAAGTAATCTGTAAGCGCTTACATAAAGGTTCGAGATATGTCATTACATTATTTAAAAAAGGCGACCAAAAATCCGGAGACCGAAACATCGACGGCTCAGAAGGTGGTTGCGGAAATGCTTGCGAATATCGAAAAAAATGGTGAGTCAGCTGTTAGAGAATATGCCTCAAAGCTGGATAATTGGTCAGGCGATATTGTTATGTCGGATCAAGCAATTAATGCAATCTTGGCTGATGTGCCTGATGTGGTGAAAAAAGATATCGATTTTGCCGTTAAGCAAGTTTATGACTTTGCTGTTGCTCAGAAAAATAGTATTAGCGATTTCTCAACAACCCTGCATGCAGGGGTTACTGCCGGTCAAAAAGTATTACCAGTAAATGTGGTTGGATGTTATGCCCCGTCAGGTAGGTATGCTCACATCGCTTCTGCTTATATGACTGTTGCTACTGCAAAGGCAGCAGGAGTTAAAAATATTATTGCGTGCTCAAGCCCATTTCGTGGTGGAGGCATACATCCATATGTTTTATATGCCTTTAAGGCGGCTGGCGCGGATGTCATTATGACCTTGGGTGGCGTTCAGGCCATCGCTTCAATGGCCTATGGACTTTTTACGGGTAAGCCAGCTGATGTTGTAGTTGGGCCTGGTAATAAGTTTGTTGCAGAAGCCAAGAGATCGCTTTTCGGCAAGGTCGGAATTGACGTCTTTGCTGGGCCATCTGAAATTGCTGTCATTGCTGATGAGACGGCCGACCCAAAGATTGTTGCTAGTGATTTAGTAGGGCAAGCAGAGCATGGACATGAATCTCCTGCATGGCTTTTTACAAGCTCTGAGGAGTTGGCTAAAGAAGTAATGCAGTTAGTGCCAAAGTTAATTGATTTACTTCCACCTACGGCAAAGGATGCTGCAGCATGTGCTTGGCGGGATTATGGGGAGGTGATTCTGTGCGACTCTCGAGAAGAGGTCGTCAGGATTTCTGATCAATATGCAAGCGAACATCTAGAGGTCCACGCAAAAGACTTGGATTGGTGGTTAAGTAATTTGACATGCTACGGATCCTTGTTTTTAGGTGAAGAAACTACGGTTGCGTTTGGCGATAAAACAAGTGGCCCTAATCATGTTCTACCTACTAAGGGAGCAGCACGATATTCAGGTGGGCTATCCGTGCATAAGTTTATGAAAACGCTAACATGGCAAAAGATGACCAGAGAAGGTAGCAAAGAAATGGCATTAGTTACCGCAAGAATTAGTCGTCTTGAGGGAATGGAGGCCCATGCCCGCACCGCAGACGATCGTCTTGAAAAATACTTTCCGGGTGAGAAATTTAATCTTGGAATGCCTGTTGAGGTTTGAATGAAATGATTGGTGAGCTTTTTAATTTACAAGACAAGGTAGCGTTAGTTACTGGCGGTAGTAGTGGTCTTGGAGAGGGTATTGCATTTGCGCTAGCTAAAGCTGGGGCTAACGTAGCCATTGCCTCTCGCAAGGAAAGTCAGCTCAATGACGCAGCATCAAGATTACTTAAGCAAGGCGTGGAAGTGAGTACATTTTCAGCAAATCTGAGTGATCTCGATCAAGCCTCAAGCCTCGCAGAAAAAGTATCGGAGAAATACGGTCGCGTTGATATTTTGGTTAACGCAGCTGGTATTAATTTACGAGAGCCATTTGGTGAAGTAACGCCTCAATCTTGGGATGAGCAATTGCACGTTCAGTTGGGCGCACCCTTTTTTTTAACTCAAGCACTTGCGCCTCAAATGAAGTCGCGTCAATGGGGGCGGGTTATCAATATCGCCTCACTACAGAGTTATCGAGCTTTTGCGAATAGCGCTCCTTATGGGGCTTCAAAGGGCGGGATAGTGCAGCTTACTAGAGCGATTGCTCAAGAATGGTCACGCTACGGCATTACTTGTAATGCAATTGGACCCGGATTTTTCCCTACCGCTTTGACTGCGCCTGTTTTTGGTGATCCCGAATTAGTAAAGATGCATGCTAATAGAACCGCAATAGGGCGCAATGGTGAAATTAAAGATATTTATGGGCTAGCCATTTTTTTAGCTAGCGACGCATCATCCTATATCACCGGTCAAACCATCATGCTTGATGGTGGATATACGGCAACATAAGGAATTTTATGAAAGCGTTGATTTATACACGGCCAAATGAGATGCAAATCCAAGATAGACCTTATCCATCTTTGGAGCAAGGTGAAGTGATCTTGAAAATTGAATCTGTTGGTATTTGTGGGAGTGATATGCATGCATATCATGGACACGACCCCAGAAGAAAGCCTGGATTGGTATTGGGGCATGAATTCTCTGGGACTGTAGCTGATGTAAATTCGCCTTTATTTCACAAAGGGCAAAGAGTAACGGGTAATCCCCTTATTACGTGTGGTCACTGTGAATACTGTTTGCAAGGCAGAAATAATTTGTGCGCGAATCGTACTATGGTTGGCATGACGCGACCAGGCGCATTTGCAGAGTACATGAGTATTCCTGCTAATTCTTTAATACCCATCCCAGACACTTTAAGTCTTGATGATGCGGCGATAACAGAGCCTGCTGCAACTGCAGTACACGCAATTAATTTATCTATGCGGGCATTACAGCGACCAATTCAAGAGTGTCGAGTACTCATACTCGGTGGGGGTGCAATTGGAATGTTGGCTGCATTATTGCTGAAGCATTATGGAGTCGATGACATTCATTTGGCTGAAGTAAATGCTTTGAGAAGGTCAGCAATTGAGCGACATGTTGGCTGCAAGACCTTCAATCCATTAGAGGAGAAATCCGATGAAAATGCCTATGATTTCGTAATGGATTGCGTGGGCGCAGTTCCAACTCGTAATGCGGCCTTGGCCTCTATTAAGCCTGGTGGTGTGATTATGCACGTGGGGTTGCAAGATTGGGCTAGTGAAATTGATATGAGAAAGTTAACGCTCGCAGAAATTACCTTGTTGGGTACTTACACGTATTCAACAGTTGACCTGCAAGCTACGGTAAATCTATTGGGTCGCAAGGCGTTTGGAGATTTATCATGGGTTGAAAAGCGCTCGCTTGATGAAGGCCCAAAGGCGTTTAGTGATCTACATGCTGGAAAAACAGCTTCTGCCAAAGTTTTACTTAAACCATTTGAATGATGAAATTTAATTTTTATTCAACAAACTCAATTTTGGTTGAACGCGGCGGTTCATCGCAGCTTGCGAAAATAATTGGCGAAAGAGGAGGTAGTTCAGTACTCATCGTTACAGATCCTGGGGTTATAGCGGCGGGTTTATTGGACGCCGTTACGCCTCAATTTAAATCGCTAAATATCAGGCTAGAAATATTTTCTGATGTGCAAGCGGATCCACCAGTTCCTGTGATTGAAAAAGCTATCGAGACGGCGCAGAAATATAAGTCTGACTATATTGTTGGCTTTGGTGGCGGAAGCTCTATGGATGTTGCAAAGCTGGTTGCATTACTTGCTTTGGGCAAAGAGAAGCTTGAGGATATTTATGGAATTGATCAAGTTTCTGGTCCTCGATTACCTTTAATCTTGGTTCCAACTACCGCTGGCACTGGGTCAGAAGTGACGAAAAGCTCGGTTGTGACAGTGAGCGAAAGTGAGAAAAAAGGTGTTCTTTCGCCTGTTTTGCTACCTGATATTGCGCTGCTAGACGCCGAGTTAACTCTTGGACTTCCTCCTCATGTTACGGCGGCAACTGGTGTTGATGCCATGGTGCATGCTATTGAAGCGTTCACAACAAAGCACTTAAAAAATCCAGTCTCTGATTGTCTTGCAAAAGAGGCGCTTCGTTTGCTATCGAGCAACCTTCATGAGGCAGTTTTTTCTGGTGACAATATCGTTGCTAGAGAAAATATGTTGCTCGGAGCTTGCCTTGCGGGTATGGCGTTTACAAACGCTCCAGTTGCTGGAGTTCATGCTTTAGCCTATCCGATTGGCGCAAGATTTCATGTACCACATGGTTTGTCAAACTCCTTGGTGCTAGCCCCTGTAATGCGATTCAATCTGGAGATTGCGCACTCGATGTATTCAGAGCTTGGAGAGATAGTAGTCCCCAATGCCTCTGGAAGTGCTATTGAGCGAGCATCTCAATTGGTAGATTATTTGGCTGATTTGCCTGGAGTATTGGGTTTGCCTCAGCGTTTAAGTGAGGTTGGTATTGCGGAATCCAATCTAAATCAATTGGCTGATGACGCAATGTTGCAAACCCGTTTATTAATGAATAGTCCAAGAGAGATCACTCGTCAGAATGCATTCGAAATCTACTCTGAGGTGTTGTGAGTTTATTTGGGTATTTGGGATAGAAAGTGCTGTTTTATTGCGTCGGTAATTTTTTGTCGACCATGTTTTTTGCGCTCCAACAAACCAACTTTTCTATAAATTGTTTTGCCAGGTAGTTTCTGAATGGCAAGTTGCCGGTCAGTTTCCCATGAGATGTTGGCTAGCTTAGGAACGATTGAATAGCCAATCCCCTGTCTAACTAGTTCAATAATTGCCTCAACTGAATTGAGCTCCATACTTTCTTCTATGGGTAATTTGTTTGCTTTAATAGTTTGATCGACCAAATGACCAGTCCAGGTGTTTCGTTCGAATCGAATGAATGGTAGCTTGAGCTTTGAGGGGGAAGGTTTTGTAGCTTTCTTTGTTTCTAGAGCAGGGGTAATCAATATCATCGGTTCCCTATAGAGCTCTGTCCACTGGATATTTTGGGGTAGGGTGAATGGTGATTCCGTAACAATCGCTCCATCTATGCTGCCTTCTAAGACTTGGTCTAAAAAGTTACTTGAAAGACCTGCTAATAATTTGATCTCTAGATCAGGGTAGCGTAGCTTTAGCTCATTCAATGTTTTGCCGAACGCACCCATAAGTGATGAGACAAGCGCTCCAATCACAATGGTGCCGCTTAAGTCGGATTTTAAGTTTGAGCCAAGTGCTTCATATCGTGCAATGATTTCTTGGATAGGTTCAATCAGGGACCTACCACTCGTATTTAAGTTAAGTGAGCGTTTAGTGCGATCAAAAAGCTCCAGTCCGATTTCTTCCTCAAGCTGCTGAATTTGTTGGCCAGCAGCTGCCGGCGTGAGCCCAATTTCACGTGAGGCTGCGGCAACGCTCTTGTGGCGTGCAATCACTAGGAAGTTTTTGAGGATTCGGATGCTAGACATATAGCGATTATAAATAAATAATTTATCTCAAAGAAAAATATATTCGATTTATTTTTTACATTCCACCAATATAATGGGGCTATGTCAAATGCAGATCTCAAAGTAAAAGTCTGGCGCGGCGGGCAAGAGGGCGAATTCGTCGAGTATTTGGTGCCGCGTAACCCAAATCAAACGGTTTTGGATGTGGTCACCTATATCCAGCGCAAACTAGATTCAACGCTGAGCTATCGCTTTGCCTGTCGCGTCGGCATGTGTGGTTCATGCGCAATGACGGTTAATGGTGTTGCGCGATGGACTTGCAGAACCCACGTATCTCAAATTGTGGAAGGAGACGCTCTAGAAATAGCGCCGTTGAATAACCTGCCAGTTATTAAAGACCTTGCAACGGATATGCGTGAGTTCTTCAATAAATGGAAGGGCGCAGTTGGGTTTTTTAAGGGCAATCAAACACGGCATGATGATTTTGCAAAAGTTGAGCCAGATTCTAAAGAGCGTCAATTGGCAAATGCTGGAATAGAGTGCATTGGTTGCGGTGTTTGTTATGCTTCCTGTGAAGTAGTTGAAGCTAGACCAAACTATCTTGGTCCCGCTGCCCTTAACCGCGCATGGACTCTGGCGAATGATATTCGGGATACGCAGCAGATTGAGCGGATGCGTGCTGTTGCGGGTGATGCAGGTTGTCACGCATGCCATACCCAAGGATCCTGTACTGACCGTTGTCCTAAGGCGATTGAGCCAACAGCAAGCATTGCTGGGTTGAAAAAATTAATTGCAAAATCGGCTGTACGTGGTAGTAAGTGGGGTAAGTTATGAGTGGCGTACTGCAGGCAAAGCTTTGGTATGCGCAACGAATTAGCGCTATGGTTCTTGGTATCTGCGTCGCTATTCATTTGCTAATCATTTTTTATGCGATACGAGGCGGGTTGAGCGCACAAGAGATTTTGGGGCGCACCCAGGGAAACATCGGGCTTGCAATTTTTTATGAGACTTTTGTGCTCGCCTGTTTTGTGCATGCGCCTATAGGTGTTGCAAATATTCTTCAGGAAACCTTTCCCAATAGCGGATTGGCAAAGCCGATCTCAACTTTGTTGGCGATCTTAATATTGGTCTTGGGCACAGTAGCGGTCTGTGGTGTATTCACAGGGGGCGTTTGATGAGATCTAGACCAAAGCTGGATATTCGGGCAAAGCGCCACTTGTCTTATTTTGCCTATGCTTGTCACCGATTCTCAGGCTTAGTTTTAGCCTGCTTTATTCCCTTGCATTTTTTGATGTTGTCACAATCATTGAGGGGTGCGGAGGGATTTCAGAAATCTCTTGGTTTGACTGATTTTTGGGTGTTTAAGTTTGGGGAGTGGACGCTTGTCATTCTGCTTGCGATTCATTTGGCTGGCGGTGTTCGTCTGCTCATGATTGAATTTGGACCATGGCATGGTTTGCGTAAAGGGTGGATTCAGGTTTCTATCTTGTTTGCTATCGCATGCGGACTTCTATTTTTATCTTTAGCTAACTAATTAGGTTGATATGCAGTTACAAATGAATTTGGTTGAAGAGGCTTGTAAAGAGCTTTACATTCGAGCCTTAAAAATACTTCCTGATGACATCAAAGCCGGCATTGATCAGCTCGACAAGTCTGAAACGGATAAGCGAGCGCAGGTTGTTTTGAAAACCATGATTACGAATATCTCAGTTGCAGAGCGTGAAGATAATCTTCTCTGCCAAGATACTGGCCTGCCGATCTATAACGTAAAAATTGGTAGCAATGTTCAATTTGATGGAATGGCTTTAAAAGCGGCTATTCGTAAGGGTTGTGAGCGTGCTACTAAAGAGTACCCATTGAGATCTTCCGTAGTTCATCCTATTACACGTAAAAATAATCACACCTCATGCGGTATTGATATGCCTGCAATTCATATTGATTTTTGTGATGATGTGGAATCGGTAGAAATTGAGATGGTGCCAAAAGGAAGTGGCTCAGAGAACAATTCCTTTTTAAAAATGGCAATTCCTGCTGATGGTATTAGTGGGGTCAAGGCATTTGTTATTGAAAGTGTTGTATCTGCTGGCGGTAAGACTTGCCCACCAACCATCGTGGGAGTTGGTATTGGTGGAACATCTGATCAATGTGTCGCAATGGCAAAGCGTGCTGCGACTCGTGCTTTGGGTAGTACATGTTCTGACGAGGAAGGTGCCAAGCTTGAGAGAGAGTTAAGTGCCGCTGTAAATAAATTAGGGATTGGTCCTCAGGGATTGGGCGGCGATGGTACTGCCTTTGCTGTCCATGTCGAGTTGGCTCATACCCACATCACCTTAAATCCAGTGGCAGTCAATATGCAATGCCATTCTGCTCGTAGAGCACGTGCGACGATTACACCTTCTGGTGTCAATTTCGGTTTTTAGAAAGAGGCTATGGCTCATTACAACCTCCCAACTCCTGTGAGTGAAGAAGATATTCGTAAACTTCGTATTAACGATACGGTTACTCTGCAAAATACGCTCTTTGGCATTCGTGATGCAACTCAAATTCATATGTTTGATCACGGTCGTAAGACCCGCTTTGATTTGAATGGTCATGCCGTAATTCATACTGCACCGAATGTGCGTAAGGTTCCTGTGAATTCAGAGTTTCCTGCAGGCTATCAACCTATCTGTATTGGTACGACTACATCAGATCGCATGGAACGCTTTACTAAACCCCTGATGACGCAAAATGGCGTACGCATGATTGTTGGCAAGGGTGGTATGCGTGAGGGTTCTTCTCAAGCTTTTCAAGAGTTAGGCGGCGTCTATCTCGCCATTATTGGCGGCACTGCGGCTTTGGAAACTACCTGGATCGAGCAAATTGAGGATGTGGACATGGATGATCTCAATCCTGAGTCCCTGTGGCGTTTCAAGATCAAAGACTTTGGGCCGCTGTTAGTGGCAATGGATAGTCATGGTGGCAGTATTTATCAAGAAGTCAAAGGGGATGTAGCGCGCAACAAGGATGCTGTTCTGAAGAGCTTGGGAATTCATTCATGAGCAGCATTCCAACCATTGATACCGATATTTTGATTCTAGGATCGGGTGGCGCAGGATTATTTGCGGCGTTACACGCTCATCAGGCAAACCCACAATTAGATATCACCATTGCGGTAAAGGGATTGTTGGGTAAGTGTGGTTGTACCCGCATGGTTCAGGGTGGATATAACGTCGCACTTGCTGAAGGCGATTCTGTTGAGCGCCATTTTATGGATACGATTGAAGGTGGCAAGTGGTTGTCCAATCAGGAGCTCGCCTGGACATTGGTCAGCAAGGCGGTTGAACGTATTCATGAGCTAGAGAATGAATTGGGATGCTTTTTTGACCGCAATCCTGATGGTACTGTTCATCAAAAGGCATTTGCAGGGCAGACCTTTGATCGCACTGTGCATAAAGGTGATTTAACTGGAATTGAAATTATTAATCGCCTTGCTGAGCAGGTTTGGTCAAGAGGGATTCATCGTCTCGAAGAGCATCGTGCTATTGAGTTGATACATAGCAAAGATGGCAAAGCGCTTGCGGGCGTTTTGATGCTCGATATGCAAACTGGGCAATTTGTATTAGTCCGTGCCAAAGCAGTATTACTGGCAACTGGTGGCGGACCAACGATGTACAGGTATCACACGCCATCTGGGGATAAGAGTTGCGATGGCTTGGCGATGGCATTGCGTGCAGGTTTAACTTTGCGCGATATGGAAATGGTTCAGTTTCATCCAACCGGCTTATTGGCTGGTCCCGGCACTCGCATGACAGGCACAGTGCTGGAAGAAGGTTTGCGTGGTGCAGGTGGGTATCTCTTGAATGGAAATAAAGAGCGCTTCATGGGTAACTACGATCCACGTAATGAACGCGCCACAAGAGATATTGTTTCAAGATCGATTAATTCAGAGATTCGCGCTGGGCGTGCCACTCCGAATGGCGGTGTTTATATCCAAATGAGTCATTTAGGCCCAGAGAATGTTCGTAAGCAATTTAAGGGAATGGTAGAACGATGCGCAGATAGCGGCTTCGACCTAGCTAATAACTTGGTGGAAGTGGTGCCCACAGCCCATTACATGATGGGCGGTTTAGTTTTCAAAAAGGATTGCAGCACAGATCTTCCTGGGCTGTTTGCAGCTGGTGAAGATACCGGTGGAGTGCATGGCGCTAATCGTCTGGGTGGAAATGGGGTTGCAAACTCAACTGTATTTGGAGGCATAGCTGGCGAGTCAATGGCACAGTGGGTTAGTTCGCAAGAATTACGCGAATGCGATTTGGATGAAGTGGCCGCTAGTATTCGTCTGCATGAAGAGCCCCTAAAGAAGGAGGCTGGAGATATCGAGCTGATTCGCGATGCATTAGCAGAGTGTATGTGGGATGAGGTCGGTATTTCAAGAACAAAAGACAGCTTATTGCGCGCACGTCAGCGCCTTCAAGAGCTGGCATCTCAGTTGAAACAAATGGGTGTTGGTAATATTCAGCGCGAGTACAGTAATACCTGGCAGGACTGGATGAATTTGCAGAATTTGATTTTGGTTAGTCAGGCCGTAACTGAAGCCGCTTTATCCAGAGAGAATTCTCGTGGGGCTCACTATCGCGATGATTTCCCCGAGCCAGGCTCGCTAGAGGATTCGTATTACACTGCCGTAAACCTGAGTCAAGACAGATTGAGCATTCAAAATCAGCCGGTTCAATTTACGATGATTAAGCCAGGCCAAACAATATTAGTAGAGACATAATATTTTTGAATTAATTGATCCCGTCCACTTTGTATTAGCGACGCTAATAATTTTTGGCGCTTACTTTATTTTTGGCATTTCAGGGTTTGGCTCATCCATTGTTGCAGTCCCATTACTGGTGCAGATGTATCCATTGAAGTCTGTAGTACCAATGATGGTGATTGTCGATATTTGTGCTTCCTTATATGTTGGAAAAAAATCCTCAAAGGATGCCAATCTCAAAGAGCTAAAGTGGTTATTCCCTTTTAGTTTAGTTGGTATGGTTTTGGGTATCGTCTTATTGATTCAGGCCCCAAGCGAACCCCTTTTGATTATTCTCGGATGTTTTGCTGCACTAAATGGAGCGCGAGTACTGTGGCAAAGAAATCGAGAAATAGTTGATCCCATTAGCAAGTGGTGGGCTGCTCCATTTGGATTTCTGGGCGGAACATTTACGGCGCTATTTGCAACGGGTGGCCCAATTTATGTTTCCTACCTAGGCTTGCGCATCAACGATCCTAAGGCATTACGGGCTACCATGGCATTTGCCATTTTTATGCTGACATTTCTACGGCTAACTTTGATGCTGGTGACAGGCCTGATTCTAAGTTGGCCTGTAATGGGGTTAGCTATTTGCTTAATGCCGGCAACTTTTCTTGGGATCTGGCTTGGAACTCATGTGCATACCAAGTTAAGTAATGCGGGAATGCGGATAGCTTATGGATCAATTTTGATTTTTGCTGGCGTCACTTTACTTGCGCGACAAATTCCTTAAAGAATTTTTTCAGGGTTCATTAGGTTTTTTGGATCAAGAGCTTTTTTAATTGCACGCATCAGATCAATCTCAATAGCATCTTTTCTTAAGGGGAGCTCTTCCCTCTTTGCTTGCCCAATGCCATGTTCAGCAGAAAAAGATCCAGAGTGTAAGTAGACTTGATTGTGAACAAGCTCATTAATTGCCTGTCGCTTTGATTCCAGGCTGGTTGAGGGTGTATCGGCGGTCAGAGGGGCTAAGTTGTAATGCAAATTTCCATCGCCAACATGACCAAAGATGATGGTTTGTGTATCCGGCCAGCGATCATTAATTTTGACTTCAGTATCTTTAACAAAGTCAGCAATTTTTGAAATCGGTACGGATATATCGTGCTTAATGATGGTTCCAAGTTTTAACTGAGCTTCGGGAATGCTTTCTCTAATGCTCCATAAATCTTTGCTCTGTTGGATTGAGTTAGCAATAATGGCATCATCAATTAACTCTAGTTCAAAAGCCTCTGTAAGTAATATCTCAAGCTGAGAACGGCTCTGTTCTGAATCCTCCATGCTCGAGAACTCTAGCAAAATCGTCCAACCGGATTTAGCGCTAAAGGTGGATCCCCAATTTTTGGCCTTGCTTTCAATTAAAGCAATGGCGCGGGTAGAAATGAGTTCAAATGCTGTGAGATCGGCGTTACATCTTTTGCGAGCCAATTCGATTAACTTAATAGCTGACTCAATATTTTTAATGGCAACTAATGACGTTGCTTTTGATTGGGGTAGCGGAAAGAGCTTCAGTGTCGCTGCTGTAATTATTCCAAGCGTACCCTCTGATCCTATGTAAAGATCTTTTAAAGAGTACCCAGTATTGTCTTTGCGTAGGCCACGCAGACCATGCAAGATATCCCCACTCGCAGTTACCACCTCAAGTCCTAGAGTGAGATCTCGCATGTTTCCATATCGCAGCACCTGAACACCACCGGCATTGGTGCCTAAATTTCCTCCAATTGTGCAGCTTCCCTCCGCAGCTAAACTTAATGGGAATAGCATACCGGCGTTCAATGCTGCTTCTTGAACCTGAGAAAGAATTGTGCCGGCGTCAACAGTAATGGTGGCGTTATCTAAATCGATCTCTCGAATGGTATTTAGGCGAATAGTGCTAAGAACAACAGAGTTTGCATGTGGTCTTGGGGTTGCGCCCCCACATAGACCGGTGTTGCCACCTTGTGGGGTAATGGCAATATTTTCTTGATTACATAGTCGTACTAAAGCTGAAATTTCTTCAGTGGTTTTTGGCTTTAAGACTGCTATTGCTTTTCCGCTATAGCGCTTACTCCAATCAATTAAGAATGGCTTTTTATCAAAATCAGAGATCAATACATTTGGGGCGCCAATAATATGTTGGCATTCTTCAATGAATTTGTCG
Organism: Polynucleobacter sp. MWH-UH2A; assembly: GCF_018687195.1. Taxonomy (NCBI): domain Bacteria; kingdom Pseudomonadati; phylum Pseudomonadota; class Betaproteobacteria; order Burkholderiales; family Burkholderiaceae; genus Polynucleobacter; species Polynucleobacter sp. MWH-UH2A. Next base: position 1,504,343 of record NZ_CP061321.1, on the reverse strand, counting down.
TGCGGATTCACTTCAGCCACGCTTTATGTTTGGTGCGGCAAGCCCTTCGATCATGATATTAAGGCAGGAGGGAAGGTTGGCTTCTAGGGCTCGTTTTGCTGCAGGCAGTACTCCATCGGAGTGTTGCACTAGCTCACCGTGCCCACCGAATGCCTCGCAAACTTTTTCATAATGCGATGGAAGCAATTCACAGCCAATCGTTCTATCCTTGCCATATTCGCGAACTTGTATTTGATACTCGGCATTCCAGCGGGCATCGTTGCCAACAACCAAAATAAAGGGAAGTTTATAGCGGACCGCAGTGTCAATTTCTGCGCTATGAAATCCAAATGTGCCGTCACCCATGACTGAGATAATTGGAGCATCGGGTTTTGCAACTCTTGCAGCAACTGCAAAAGGTAAGGCAGATCCAATTGAGCCCGCAACCCCATTAATTACGCGATTGGGGGCGCTAAGACAAGCTTGTGCCCATTGGCCAATTTCACCGCCATCGCTAATAAGCACTGAATCCGGATGACTGTCTAAAATTTGCTGAAGCGGTTTTAATGCTTGAACGGGGTGAATGTTATTTGAGGCTTTAGGCAATGCATTCCAAGCGCTAGGTCGGAATTGAATTGCGCTTTGAACTTCGTTCTTCCATTCAAGATTTGCTAGATTGTTCCTATCAAGCTTCATGATGGCTTGAATAGCTGTTGGTATATCGGCCTTTATGACATTAGATAGTCGGCTACCAACAGCGTTCTTAGCGCGATCAATCTCATCCTGATCGGGATCAATTTGCAGGAAAATACAATTTGGTTTGATGCCTGGGCTTTGCGCAAATTTCAAAGTAAAGTCTACTTTCTTGCCGAGCAGCAATATGCAATCGGCTTGATTCAGTACTTCAGAGAATGCGCCAAGGCTTGGATCGCCAATACCACGTGGACTCTCCATGCCAATACATGGAATTCCAAGAAAATCTTCTAGCGAATGAAGTGCAATCCTTCCATTCTTGGATTGCATCATTGGACCCGCAAGTATTAGCGGCTTCTTTGCTTGCTTTAGCTGATTCAATAAGGCTATTAATTCAGTCGAATTAATAGCGGAGGCTTCTGGAGCAAAAGAATTTATTGTGAGGTTGTTAGCGTTGGAGGCTAGCGCTTCCAGAACATCCGTAGGAAGACTGATATGAACTGGTCCAGGCCTACCCGATGTAGCAATGCGAATTGCTTTTGCAATGTCCGTTGCAATATTTTCAAGTTTTTCGCATACCCAAGAAGCCTTAGTAAGTGGTGCCGCAATATCAGCCTGATGCATTTCTTGAAAAGCACCTTTGCCTAGTTGCCCTATAGGGGCATGGCCAGAAAAAAGGATCACTGGTGATTCAGCCATGCCAGCTGTATATAGAGCGGATATGGCATTTGCATGACCTGGCCCACCGGTAACAAGAGCTATCCCAACTTTTCCAGTAAGACGTGCCCACGCATCTGCCATGTGTACGGCGGCTGCTTCATGTCGTGTATGAATCAAATCAATAGTTGATCCAAAAACAGCATCATAAATAGGCATGATGTGGTTGCCAGAAAGGGTGAATATTTTGTTGATGCCTGCCAATCCCAGGGTTTCAACAAATATGTTAGCGCCACTTTTATTTTTTAAGCCCATAATTTTTTTATTGAGTTATTTGATTCCAAGCTGAGTGCTGAGTTTGGAATATGAAACATATTGAGAAGCCGCAAACTTTTCGGTGTCTGTTGGCGAAAGGATTCGGGGTATGCCGCCATAACGAGCATTACCTGCTTGCCAATTTACATCTTTATCTGCGATAGCTAGCACCTCTACCCATTTAGCCACTATATCCGGACTCAACTTAGGCGGCCCGTAAAGGGCGCTCCAACCAACAATGGCTTCAAGTTGTGGCATGCCAACTTCTTTGGCTGTCGGTACGGATGGTATATCCCTTACGCGATCTGGTGTGGTAACCACTAGAGCTCGCAATTTACCGCTATTGATTTGAGTTAATGCTGATGTGAGATTGCCGCAACTAAAGTCAACTTCTTTTGCTAGTACAGCAACAACAGCTTCCGAGCCACCCTTATAGCTAATATTAACCGCTGCATCAGGTTTGAGTTTAAGAGTTTGAAGGATGAGTTGTGGCCCAAAATTAAGAATTGTTCCTGGGCCAGATGAGCTGTAATTGAGTTTGCCAGGTTGCGAAGCAATGGCCTTTGTTAAATCATCAAACGTTTTGTAGGGTGAGTCTGGATGAACTACGCAAACAACGGGATTTAGTTCAAGTAGTCCAATGAAGGTGAAATCGTTCCACTTGTAATTCAGATCGGATTTCATTGCAGGCAGAACAGATTGGGAGCCAACCCTTGCCATTAAGAGTGTGTAGCCATCTTGAGCTGCATCTTTGACGAATTGCGATCCTATTGCCCCGCTAGCCCCGCTTTTATTAGCAACAATGATCGGCTGCTTTAGTACATTTTGAGCAACCGTTGCTAGATTCCGCGCTGACTGATCTGCATCACCACCGGCATTAAATGGTACAACAATAGTAATTGGTTTATTGGGGTAGTTTTGGGCAAATGCGTTGCTGAAATAAATAAAAAAACAGATGGTGATGCTTTTAAGGAAATAACTTGGTGTGAGAATTTGAAATATTTTCATAAAAACCCTCTTCGTTTTTCACAATTGTGCAAATAAAAAGTCGCACCCTTGAGTGCGACTTTGCGATCACTGCGCGCTAATATTGCGACCTTTAATCACCTTCTCCCAGACGAGCGATTCATTTTTCACTTGGGATTCAAAATCTTTCTGTGTGTTTACGACCGCAGTTAGTCCATTGAGATCAAGACTATTTCTCATGGCTTCTGAACCAACAGCTTTCACAGTAGCAGCATAGATTTTGTCAGTAATGGCTTTCGGCGTATTAGCAGGGGCTATAAGACCAAACCAGCCAGTAGATTCAAATCCAGGGATTCCAGATTCAGCAGCAGTCGGGACATCAGGCAATTGTTTGGAGCGCTTTAAGCTAGTAACCGCCAGTGGCTTGATTTGACCTGCCTTAGCGAAGCCAGTAGCTGCAGTTAGATTGCCCACCATGAAATCAATTTGTCCTGCGACAAGATCATTAAGCGCAGCAGACTCTCCCTTATAGGGAACGTGAGTTGCAGGAATATTGGCGGAGTAGGTTAGATTCTCTGCCGCCATATGAACCTGGCTTCCAATGCCGGCAGAGCCAAAGTTGAGATCCTTGGTCTTGGCATATGCAATGAATTCACCAAGATTTTTTACTGGCAATTTAGTGCTTACGGATAAAAGCATTGGGCCGCTGGCTACGTTAGTGATGTACACAAAATCCTTTGCATAGTTCACCGGCAATTTCTTATAAAGACTGGGATTTACGGTGAGCATACTTCCAGATGCCAGCATGATAGTGTAGCCGTCTGCAGGTGATTGAGCCACATACTCTGCAGCAATATTGCCACCAGCGCCTGGCTTATTTTCAACAATCACGTTTTGTCCCAAGTCTTTGGAAAGTTGCTGTGCTAGCAAGCGACCAAGAATATCCGTGGTGCCACCTGCAGCAAAAGGAATAACGAGTTTAATTGGCTTGGTTGGCCAGTTTTGCGCAAATGAAATTGGTGTTGCAACTAGGGTAACGACCCCAACAAAATAGACAAAATATTTGCTTATGTTTTGAAAAACTTGCTTAAACATGCCTACGCTCTCCCAGGTGTTAATTTGATTCTCATATCTTATCTTTGATTTGATCTAAAAATAAGATTGACCTCTATTTAATAGTAATAAGCTTATGTAAAACTGCCGTCTCCTCCAGCCAGTGTGCAAGGAAATTGATTCAATTTGCATTGCACAATGAATTGGGTGTTGCAAGATATCTAAATCATCTATATGATTTAGATATGTCATCTATTTTGATCTCTGAGTTCATTACAAGTCAAGCCTTAGAAACCCTGCGTTCTAAGCATTCTGTTGCGTACGAACCCGAGTTGTATAAGGATCGGTCCGCATTAATTGCTGCAGTGCAAAATATAGACGCCCTAATTGTTCGTAACTTAACCCAAGTGAATGAAGAGGTGCTTGTTGGTGCATTGAAACTGAGGGTGGTTGGTCGCCTTGGTGTTGGCCTTGAAAATATCGAGCTACCAGCATGTGCGAAGCGCAATATTAAGGTAATACCTGCAACTGGAGCGAATGCTGAATCTGTCGCTGAATATGTTGTTGGCGCAGCCGTTGCATTAACGCGAGGGTTTATTCCCGCAACAATTAGTACGTTAAAAGGCGAATGGCCTCGCCCCCGTTTTTCTGGTTATCACGAGTTTTCAGGAAAAACTATTGGAATAGTAGGTTTTGGAAGTATTGGTCGAGTGGTTGCCAAAAAAGCTAATGCATTCGGCTTGAAATGTCTTGCCTATGACCCCGTGCTAAGTGGAAATGCTGTGGCATTGGAAGGGTTTGAGGTTCCCTTGATTTCCTTAAGTTCGTTGCTATCTCAAAGTGATGCCGTAACGCTTCACCTACCTTTGTTGCCAGAAACAAAAGGCTTATTTAGTGCTGATGTTTTGGGTCAAATGAGAGAGGGTGCTTGCTTAATCAATACCGCCCGTGGCGGAATTGTGGATGAGCTGGCTTTGGCGGAGTGCTTGCGTTCGGGTCGTTTGGGTGGAGCCGCATTGGATGTGTTTTCTGGTGAGCCCGCTAAGGATTTAAGTCATTTTTCGGGAATAGAGAATTTGATTCTGACGCCCCACATTGCTGGCGTTACGCATGAAAGTAACGACCGAGTTAGTCAAATGATTGCCGATGAAGTTAACTTGTTTTTAGGAGCATGATATGAACATGTCTTACGAGCAGATGGTCGAGTTGGCATCTTCTGGTTTGATGGCTGCCGGCATTGGAGAAAAAGCTGCTTTTGAGACTGCGCAATTCTTAGCGCTTGCAGAATTAGATGGCTTGGCTTCTCATGGTTTGGCGCGAGTATCTCAATATGCTGGTCATGCAAAAAATAGCCGTATAGAGCCAGCCCCTAAAATTAAAGTTCGCCCATTTAAAACTTCTGCAGCTTTAGTTGATGCCTGTGATGGTCTTGCATTCCCTGCGCTACGTTTTGCTACTGATTTATCTGTCAATTTAGCTTCAAAAACGGGTGTTGGTTTGGTTGCTGTAACGAATAGCCATCACTTTGGTGTAGCTGGGCATTACGCTGAAGCTGCTGCTCGTGCTGGTTATATTTCATTGCTATTTGGTAACACTCCAGCTGCCATGCCGATGGTTGGTGGAAGTAAGGCAATGTTTGGAACCAATCCTTTGGCTGCTGCATTTCCAATTCAAGGGCGCGATCCATTAGTAATAGACATGTCTCTTTCAGCAGTCGCGCGCGGTAAGTTGCTGGTTGCTGCGAAAAAGGGCGAGTCCATTCCTGAGGGTTGGGCTTTAACTGCTGATGGCAAGCCAACTACCGATCCTCAAGAAGGATTAAAGGGTTTGATGGTTCCGTTGGGTGGAGACAAGGGCGCCTTGCTCGCATTGATTGTGGAGCTTTTGGTTGTTGGCTTATCAGGCAGTCGCTTTTCATATGAGGCGGATTCTTTTTTTGATGCAAAAGGAAATCGACCACGTATTGGCCAACTTTTGCTAACCATTGACCCAGGCCTTTCAGGTGGAAATGTTTTTGCCGGAAGAATGCGGGATTTTTTGAAGGAATTATCTGCCGATGTCGGCACACGCGTTCCTGGTGGGCGTCGCTTTAAGCAACGTGCTAGCGGTTTTAAAAGTGGTGTGAATGTTTCTGAAGTAGTGGTAGAAGAAATTCAGGCTGGCATTCGTCAGTCATGGAGTAATTCGTAATTTAATGGGGTTAACGAGGAGAAAGTAATGATCCATTTTGTCGTGCATGAGCCAGGTGATGGCGTAGGCGTGGTTGTCGTTGAGGGCGTTAAAGCTGGTGACGATTTAATAGGTTGGGTGATGGATGGTGATCTGACATTGAACTTTAAATCAATGAGTGATATTCCAATTGGCCACAAAATTTCTTTAAAGGATTTTCAGCCAGGCGATACGGTCATGAAATATGGCATTGATATTGGCAAGGTAGTTGCCCCTATTAAAAAAGGCGAGCACCTCCATGTTCAGAACGTTAAAACAAAGCGTTGGTAAGCCAACCCACTATTTATTCATTGAGAAAGAAAAAAGATGATTAATTTAAAAGATGCAACCTTTATGGGCTACCGTCGCGAGAACGGTCGTATGGGTATCCGTAATCATGTATTAATTTTGCCTTTAGATGACTTGTCTAATGCGGCTTGCGAAGCTGTTGCCAATAACATCAAGGGCACGATGGCAATTCCACACTCTTATGGCCGTTTACAGTTTGGCGCGGACTTAGAGTTGCATTTCCGTACATTGATTGGAACTGGATCGAATCCAAACGTTGCTGGTGTCGTGGTCATTGGTATCGAACCGCAGTGGACCAAGATCGTAGTAGATGGAATTAAAGCATCAGGCAAACCAGTTGAAGGTTTCTGGATTGAAGGCAATGGCGATACCGCTACGATTGCTTCTGCAAGCAAAGCGGCATACAAAATGATGAAGCATGCTTCAAAGCAGCAGCGTGTTAAGGCTCCTCTATCCGAATTGTGGGTATCCACAAAATGCGGTGAGTCAGATACTACTTCTGGTTGCGGTGCAAATCCAACCGTAGGCGATGCTTTTGATAAGTTATACGGAATTGGTTCAACCCTGGTTTTTGGTGAAACAACCGAATTAACTGGTGGCGAGCATTTGGTTGAAGCGCGTTGCCGCAATGACGAGGTAAAGAAAAAGTTCCGCGAAATGTTTGATCGTTACCAGGACGTGATTGAGCGTCATAAAACGAGCGATCTTTCTGATTCCCAACCAACCAAGGGAAATATTGCCGGTGGTCTCACGACTATCGAAGAAAAAGCCTTGGGTAACATCCAGAAAATTGGTAAGAAATGTATCGTGGATAGCGTATTGGATAAGGCCGAAACGCCTAGCATTCCTGGCTTGCATTTTATGGACTCCTCATCAGCGGCAGCAGAGATGGTGACCTTATGTGCAGCGGCTGGTTTTGCAGCGCATTTCTTCCCAACGGGCCAAGGTAACGTGATTGGCAATGCAATTCTTCCAGTAATTAAGATTTGCGCGAATCCAAAAACTGTTCGTACTATGAGTGAGCATATTGACGTTGACGTGTCAGGTATTTTGCGTCGTGAAGAAAATATGGATCAGGCTGGCGATAAGTTGTTGGAATGCCTTTTGCGTACAGCAGATGGTGAGTTAACTGCTTCTGAGATTCTCGGTCACCGTGAGTTTGTATTAACTCGCTTGTATGAATCTGCTTAAGTAGAGCATGAGATCCCTGACTGCTTATCAAGAGGTAAAGCAAAAGATCACCGAAGATCTGGTCAGGGGTCGTTTTCCTATGGGGCAGGCTTTGCCTGCCGAAAAGGATTTATCTAAAGAATTAGATGTTTCGATTGGCACGCTACGCAAAGCGGTTGATGAATTAGTAGCAGAGGGCATTGTGGTTCGCCGACAAGGTAAAGGCACTTTTGTTGCCGAGCATGATGTTAAGCGCCTGCTGTATTACTTTTTTCATGTTGTTAAGCATGATGCTGACAAGAAAATTAATCCACGAGTAGATTTAGTTTCTTTGAATTCTGCTATTGCGAGCAAAGAAGAGGCAATTAAACTCCAGATCAAAGAAGGCTCACCCGTTTGGCGTTTAATAAATTGCCTATATCTAGATGAAAAATGCGTCATGATTGACCATATCACTCTAGATAAAAGACGTTTCAAAAATCTCACTCGCACCGACTTTATTCAGCGTGAAGGCAGTATTTACCAGTTGTATCAAATGAAGTACGGTCAAACAGTTGTGCGAAGTAGTGAGCGTTTAAGAGCGGGCCTAGCAGGAAAGCAGTATTCAGAGTGGTTGGGTCTAAAGCCAAATTCTCCAGTCCTCATCATCCGTAGGGTCGCACTTGGTATGCAGGATGAGCCATTAGAGTGGCGTGTCTCAACACTGAATACGCATCAATATGAATATTTCAGTGAGTTAGTTGTCTAGAGCTCATGGTTAGTATGCTTAAGTCAAAATTACCAGGCATATTGGTGTGCTTAGTAATTGCTATGTCGACTAGCTTCTTGTCAGATAACTATGGCGGCCCACAGTTGCTTTATGCCTTGTTGATTGGCTTATCACTACACTTTTTATATCTTCAAGATACTGTTAGGCTGGGCATAGATTTTTGCGCAAAAACAATTTTGCGTTTAGGCGTTGCTTTTTTAGGCATTCGAATTACATTTTCCGATATCAGCGCGATCGGTATTAATACGGGATTGATGGTGATTTGCGCTGTTGTGGCTACTGTTGCCCTAGGTTTTTTATTGGCCAGAATTTTAAAGTTGTCGCCCGATTTTGGTTTGATTGCAGGTGGTTCTGTGGGCATTTGTGGGGCCTCCGCAGCGCTTGCCGTCGCCTCTGTTTTGCCGAAAACAAAGGCAAACGAGCAATTCACTTTATTAGTAGTTGTGGGCGTAACGGTACTTTCCACTATTGCGATGGTCACATATCCATTTGCGCTTCGAATGCTGGATGTGGGCGCGCTTTCTGCCGGAATTTTTATTGGCGCCACAATTCATGATGTCGCTCAAGTGGTCGCTGCCGGAATGCTTTTTGGTCCAGAAGCGGGCGACGTTGCAACTGTAGTGAAGTTATTTCGAGTGGCTTTATTGCTGCCAGTGGTGCTCTTCATCTCTATTTTCTTTGGTACCCAAAAAGCTTCAAATAAATTAGGGTGGGGCAGTTTAAAACTGATCCCCACTTTTTTACTAGGCTTTGTGGCGCTCTCCATTGTTGCTTCCATGAAAATACTTCCACTCGTAGTTACCCAGCAGATCGGTGGTTTATCTCGCTGGATGTTGGTAATTGCAATTGCCGCCGCTGGCTTGAAAACTAACTTTCAGGAGTTGGCAAAGCTTGGTTGGCAACCAGTACTCATGTTGGTAGTAGAAACCCTCTTTATTGCTTTTTTAGGGTTAATATTTATTTTCTACGTAGCATAGAGTGGCAATCTGTTGTAGATTGTCTCGTATGCTTTAAATGCATTACGGATCTGTCTTTACACTGGAGGCAAAGCATTTATGTCTAAGAAGGATGTATTTTCTAAACGCCGAGATTTTCTAAAGTCTTCAGTTGCAGTTGGGGTTAGTGTCGGGGGCGCTGTTAGCGCGCACTCTTCTCCTCTCAAAAACCAGGACAATGGATTTTTGGAAGTTGATCCATGGACCAAAACGCAGGGCTCTGGTTTCGTAAATCCTCCTTACGGGCTGCCATCTAAGTACGAAAAAAATGTTGTGCGCCTTCTTCCTTCTCCGGCGCCTACTTTTTTAACGGGGTCGCGAACTCCTTTGCAAAGTTTGCACGGAATTATTACCCCCAATGGTCTAGTGTTCGAGCGTCACCATGCGGGCGTTCCCGATATCAACCCCGACTTACATAAATTGGTAATTCATGGTTTAGTTGATCGACCAATGGTTTTCACAATGGATGACATTGTTCGGTTTCCATCAGAATCTAGAATTTACTTTTTAGAGTGCTCCGGCAATAGTGCTGCTGAACTCAAGAAGGCAAGCAACCAAACGGTTCAGCAAATTCATGGATTGGTCTCTTGTTGCGAGTGGACTGGCGTTCGCCTATCTACCATTTTGCAAGAGTGTGGAGTGCAGTCAAATGCTAAATGGGCATTAGCGGAGGGTGCTGATGGCGCTGCGATGACTCGTAGCATTCCCATGAGTAAGTTAATGGATGATGCGTTATTAGTCTATGCTCAAAATGGTGAGATGTTGCGCGCTGAGCAAGGCTATCCTCTGCGCTTATTTTTGCCTGGGTATGAAGGCAATATGAGTATTAAATGGTTGCGCAGAATAAAGTTGGGAGCTGAACCCTGGCAAACTCGCGAAGAGACGTCTGCGTATACCGATCTTCGGGCTGATGGTAAGGCATCACAATTTACTTTTTCAATGGAGGTGAAGTCTGTTATCACCCAACCATCAGGCATGATGAAGCTGAAATCTAAAGGTTTTTATGAAATCTCTGGCTTTGCATGGTCTGGTAATGGGAAGATTCGGCGAGTAGAGGTCTCAACCAATGGCGGCAAATCATGGAATGATGCTGTACTGCAAGAGCCAGTAATGGATAAGTCCTTGGTTCGATTTCGTTTTCCATGGGTTTGGGATGGGGCGCCAGCCACATTAATGAGTAGGGCGGTTGACTCTAGTGGTGAAGTTCAACCCACTATGGATGCTGTAATAAAAGCAAAAAGTGCAAACACCTTCTATCACAATAATGCAATTCAACCTTGGCGAGTTGCAGCAAATGGGGAGGTGACTAATGGTCGCTAAAAGATATTTCATCTTCGTTAACTGTGTAGCGGTAATTGGGGTGCTCGTGGGCTGTGTGAGTGGCTATCAAGCCCATGGCCCTGTGGGTCTTGGCAAGCCCATTTCTGAAGATCAGGTGCGCGCTTGGAATATTGATATTGGTCCAACTGGTGCTGGGCTACCCACTGGTTCTGGAACTGTGGCTGCCGGAGAAAAGTTATACCAGCAACAGTGCGCCTCATGTCATGGTGACAAAGGTCAAGGCGGTCCTGCAAATCGGTTGGTTGGTGGTGGAGCATTGAATACGGATAAGCAAGTTAAAACCGTAGGAAGTTTTTGGCCGTACCCAACCACAATTTTTGATTACATCAGAAGAGCGATGCCCCACCAGGCGCCACAATCTCTAACGAATGATCAAGTGTATGCAGCGACTGCTTATATTTTGTATCTAAATAAAATCATTTCAGCTGATCAAGTGATTGATGCCAAGACCCTGCCTTTGGTAAAGATGCCCAATCGGGATGGATTTATTCCTGTTGAGAAATAGGAATTAGCTATTTCAGGCAAAGGAGTTGGAAAACTCTTCCATCTTGATGGTTGTCATGAGAAAAAGAATGCGTCTCTGAATGCTTTTACGTTCATTGATTTTGTCATGCGGCAAACGGTCATGCTCTCGCAATAATTTAGTAATGATTGGGTTGTAATGTTCGCGGACGGGTGACATCTTTATTCCTTGATAAATAGCTTGTTAAATAGAATGTATCAAGCACTCTATATATCCACAAGAAATATATAGCGATATCTAAATAACTATTTGGAATAAAGATTGTCTTGTATCACTTCTCCACAAATGCGCGCTCGTACACATAGTCGCCCATTTGTCCAAGGCTTGGGGATACTTTAAAGCCTTTTGCATCTAGCATTTCAGAGGTTTCCTTAAGCATTGAAGGGCTACCGCAAATCATTGCCCTGTCAACAGCGGGATCTAATGGTGGCAAACCAATATCTTTAAAGAGCTGGCCTGACTCAATAGCTGTAGTGAGGCGACCCGTGTGTTTGAATGCTTCTCGAGTGACCGTTGGATAGTAGATGAGCTTTTCACGAATAAGCTCACCAAGGTATTCATGCTGAGTTAACTCATTTTTTATATAGTCACCATAGGCAAGTTCGCTAACTAGGCGGACACCATGGATCAAGACAACCTTTTCAAATTTTTCGTAAGTCTCAGGATCGCGGATGATGCTCATGAATGGCGCTAGACCCGTGCCCGTACTAAATAAGTACAGATGTTTTCCTGGATTTAAATCATCAAGTACTAATGTGCCAACAGATTTTTCACTAACTAGTATTGGGTCGCCAACCTGAATTTTTTGTAGACGCGAGGTGAGTGGACCATCTTGAACTTTGATACTTAGAAATTCAAGATGCTCTTCGTAGTTAGGGCTGGCAACGCTATAGGCTCTTACCAACGGCTTTCCCTCTACCTCAAGTCCTATCATCAAAAAGTGGCCACTGCGAAAACGAAGTGCCTTATTGCGTGTGGTAGTAAAGCTAAAAAGGGTGTCGTTCCAATGGTGAACGGATAAAACGGTTTCGGTGTTGTATGCAGCCATGAATGCTAAATTTAAAGGGTATTAAAAGATCCTCTAATTATCCCATTCTCAGCGGTCTAGTTTGCCGCTATTCAGCCGCTAAATGGTACTAAGTCGTGATATGCATCAAACTTTTAGTCATAAGAATGTTTTTTTGATGGGGTAGGTAGAGTTTTACGCGGAGTATGATTCTTGAATGACCTCAGCTCGATATTTGTCTATTTCCCTGTTCTCCCTCGGGCTTGTTATGTTCGCCGTAATCTTGCAACAGACGGGATACCAGGGCGTGAGCTTTTTGCCATGCCCTTTGTGTATTTTGCAAAGAGTGGGGTTTTTGGGGGTCGCCATTTTTTGTTTCTTGGCTGCGGGATCTATCCGGCTGCGTAAATTTTTCCATGGGTTGGCCACCATAGCAGCAGCCTATGGTCTTACAGTTGCCGGTCATCAGGTGTGGCTTTTATCTCATCCTGGCGCATCTTGTGGCATTGATCCATTGGAGGTTTGGATCAATCAATTTCAGCTTTCCCAAAATATTCCTTGGCTTTTTAAAGCAGACGGCCTATGTACCGCGAAACTCCCGCCAATTCTTGGTCTCCAAGTGCCGGAATGGTCTGCATTCTGGTTTTTAGTACTTTTTGCTGTCTTATTAGGTACTTTGGTGGGTAAAAAAGACAAGATTTGAGGATCTTTATATCTAAAAGTAGTTAAGATATAAAAAGTACTTCGTTTACAAATATAAAGCCGCCCCATAAGATTTGACTCATACAAGATCAGAGGCTTATATGACGTACTTTCAAGACAATTCATCAGTTATTGCTAATTCAGCACTTGTGGATGCTGCTCAAGTTATTAACGCTCGAAAACAGCTAATAAATTCAATTTTTTCTGTTGCTCAGGTAATAGTTGGTGTCGTGCTGTTGGCCTTGTCTACACATCTTGCTGTAGAGAGTGAAATTTATCTAAATGCTTTAGACCAGAGTGGTTTAAATCAATATCATGTGTTTGCGCTTTTGGTCTGCACAAGCTTCTTCGCTGGTATTTTGCTCATTGCGCAGCAAGTCTTGCACCATGATGTAAATGGACTTGATGAAATATCTTCGTACTAAATTCTGAATTTAGATTAAATAAAAAGGCGCCTATTGGCGCCTTTTATCTTTTATCAGAATTAACTTCTAATATTCAGCTTGCTTATTCTTCTTCACGACGCAAGTGCGGGAAGAGAATCACATCCCGAATATTCGGCGCGTCGGTCAGTAGCATGACTAAACGGTCAATGCCAATACCACAACCGCCTGTAGGAGGCATGCCATATTCGAGTGCGCGAATGAAGTCGTGATCAAAGTACATTGCCTCTTCATCACCCGCTTCTTTTTGCTCCACTTGTTTACGGAAGCGATTGGCTTGATCTTCAGCATCATTAAGTTCTGAGAAGCCGTTAGCAATCTCGCGACCGGTGATGAACAGCTCAAAGCGCTCGGTGATGCCTGGGCGAGTATCTGATTCTCTTGCTAGTGGGCTTACTTCAATTGGGTAATCAATGATGTAAGTTGGCTCCCAAAGGTGTTCCTCGGCAACCAATTCAAACAGCGCTAATTGCAATGCGCCTAGACCTGCGTTTTTGAGGGTTGGGGAATCTGGATTCTCACCACCTTTTTTGAGTTCGGCGCGAATGAATGCGGCATCTTCAAGCTGAGCGGGATCATAGCTTTTGCCAGACTGACCGCAATATTTCAAGATCGCCTCACTAATCGTTAAGCGTTGAAACGGTTTGCTTAAATCCAGTTCGCGACCTTGGTGAGTCAAGACGGCAGTGCCTTGTGCATCAATAGCTGCCGCGCGAATAAGACCCTCTGTAAAATCCATCAACCAGCGGTAATCTGTATATGCCGCATAGAACTCCATCATCGTAAATTCTGGATTATGGCGAGGACTCACACCTTCGTTACGGAAGTTGCGATTAATTTCAAAGACGCGCTCAAAGCCACCCACTACCAAACGCTTTAAATAAAGCTCAGGAGCGATACGCAAGAACATTTGCATGTCCAGGGCATTGTGATGGGTGATGAATGGTTTGGCTGCTGCACCACCAGGAATGGGGTGGAGCATCGGCGTTTCAACTTCCATAAAGTCGGCATCAAGCATATGGCGACGCAGGGAGGCAATGGCCTTGCTACGCGCTTTAAAGGTATTGCGGCTTTCTGGGTTGACGATTAGATCAACATAACGCTGACGATATTTTGTTTCTAGATCGGAGAGGCCATGAAACTTATCAGGCAATGGACGCAATGACTTGCTCAGTAAGCGTAGACTGCTGCTCTCAACAGAGAGCTCACCTTTATTGGTTTTAAAGAGATTGCCTTCAGCGGAGATAAAGTCACCCATATCCCAGTGCTTGAAAGCACCGTGGGTATCTGCACCAGTCAATTCATCATTGATGTAGAACTGAATTTGCCCACTGCGATCTTGAATGGTGGCGAAGCTGGCCTTACCCATCACACGTTTGAGTACCATGCGACCAGCTACTTTCACATGAATCTTTTTCTCAGCTAGCTCTTCTTTAGTCAAGCTATCGTAATGAGCATGCAGGTCAGCTGCCAAATGGGTCGGTACAAAATCATTTGGAAAGGCGACCCCATTCGAGCGAAGTTTTGCTAACTTCTCACGGCGTTCGGCAATGATGTGATTTTCATCGACAACTTCAGTTGCCGAGGTCTGGGTGTTTGCTGAATTCGTTTTATCGTTCATATTCGTGATTAATTAAACGCCTTGTTTTAGGCTGGCTTCAATAAATGCATCGAGATCTCCATCCAATACTTTTTGAGTATTTGAAATCTCAACGTTCGTACGCAAATCTTTAATACGGCTTTGATCAAGAACATAAGAGCGAATCTGATGTCCCCAACCCACATCGGTTTTGCTAGCCTCTAGCTTGTCTTGCTCAGCGCGACGCTTTTGCATTTCATGTTCATAGAGGCGAGATTTCAGCATGCTCATTGCTTCAGCACGGTTGCGATGTTGGCTACGATCGTTTTGACACTGCACAACAATTCCAGTGGGAACGTGGGTTAAGCGCACAGCAGAATCAGTTTTGTTAATGTGCTGACCGCCTGCACCAGAGGCGCGATAGGTGTCAGTACGAATATCTGCGGGATTCACTTCAATTTCAATAGAGTCATCAATCTCAGGATAGACATAGATCGAGGCAAAGGAAGTATGGCGTCCATTAGACGAGTCAAAAGGAGATTTGCGCACTAAGCGATGTACGCCTGTTTCAGAGCGAAGGTGACCATATGCATATTCACCATCGACTTTGATAGTAGCACTCTTGATGCCAGCGACATCGCCATCAGACTCTTCCAAAATTTCAGTTTTGTATCCCTTGCGTTCACAATACTTTAAGTATTGGCGATATAGCATGCTAGCCCAGTCACAAGCTTCAGTACCGCCAGCCCCCGCTTGAATATCAATAAAGCAGTTGCATGAATCCATCTCATTGTGAAACATGCGACGGAACTCCAGATCATTGATGATCTTGCTATAACCTTCTACATCTTTCTCAATAGCGGCGATGGTTTCGAAATCACTTTCTTCCTTGGCCATATCAAAGAGCTCAATGGCTCCAGTAATATTGGTATTGAGATCGGTCAGTGTTGAAACAACGCCGTCTAGCAATTTCTTTTCTTTGCCTAAGGCTTGCGCTTTCTTTTGATCATCCCAAATACTGGGATCTTCTAGGATGGAATTAACTTCCGTGAGGCGACGCGACTTTACGTCGTAGTCAAAGATACCCCCGAAGAGCTTGCTCGCGGGTGAGCAGATCGGACAAGGTGTTTGAGATGGTGTTTAGTTGTTCAGCTTCCATCCCCTAATTATAAGGGGGTTATTCCAACTGACCCTTAGGGTGCTGAGCTTTCATCGTGGGCTTCGATCATGAGCTGGACGCGAGCCTGCCCTTGGTAGCGATCCGTCACAAGGCGGTAAGCAAGCTTGGCTTTGCTGGGTAAGCTTTGGGTGCGATTAAACCAAACGGCTGTGAGCGGTTTAGCCGCTACCGAACTGAGATCTCCAGTGAGTGGTTTCACCTGCAAACGTAGATGCTTTTCTTTCATGAGGCTTTGCTGAGTGATTTCAAAGTCGCCATAGAAAATGGGCTGTGGAAATCCCTGCCCCCAGATTTCATCTGCAAGCAGATCCCCAATTTCAGGGGTAAATTCCGGGGTCTGAAGGACGCCGTCATGAATATGCTGGCGCTCTAATAGTTCATCACTTAACAAGCTATCGGCGACCTCTTGGAAACACGCATCAAAGCGATCAAAATCAGTCTTGCGAATAGTTAGGCCTGCCGCCATTGCGTGACCGCCAAACTTTAATATCAGGCCAGGTTCTTTTTTGGAAACGATGTCTAGGGCATCACGCAGATGAAATCCTGTTAAGGATCTACCGGACCCTCTTAATTCCTCGCCCGTATTGCCATCAGGTGCAAAGATAATTGCTGGGCGATTAAAGCGTTCCTTAAGGCGTGAGGCCACGATACCAACAACGCCTTGGTGCCACTCGGGATTCCACAAGCAAATACTCGAGCGCTGTGCCATGGTGCCTGCAAGTTGTTCTTCAGAAAGGTGAGCGAGAGCGGTTTCTTGCATGCCTGTTTCAATCACTCGCCGTTCGCGATTGATGCGATCGAGCTCTTGAGCAAGCTGTAAGGCTTCATCTGCATTATCAGTTAGCAGCAGACGAATACCCAGTGTCATATCGGCAAGACGGCCTGCAGCATTGAGTCTTGGCCCAATAGCAAAACCGAGATCAAAGGTGTTGGCTTTGCGGGGATCGCGAGTTGCTACCTGAAAAAGCGCCTGTATTCCAGGCTGTGATATTCCAGCGCGAATACGTTTCAATCCATTCGAAACCAAGATTCGATTATTGCGATCCAACTGCGCAACGTCAGCAACAGTTCCAAGTGCCACAAGATCTAATAAATTTTCTAGCTTGGGTTGTGTCTCGCTAGTAAATTTGCCGCGCTTACGTAATTCAGCGCGCAGCGCTACCAATACATAAAACATCACACCAACACCAGCTAAGGCTTTGCTTGGAAAAGCGCAGTTCGGTTGATTGGGATTCACAATAGCTGCCGCATTGGGTAGCTTGTCAGCTGGTAAATGATGGTCGGTCACAATCACTGCCATGCCGAGTTCATTGGCGCGCTCAACACCGGCTTCACTGGCAATGCCGTTATCAACAGTAATTAGGTATTTGGGTTTTGGGGTTTGCTGGGCTGCCAGCTCCACGACGTCAGGTGTTAAGCCGTAGCCCATCGTAAAACGATTAGGCACTAAAAATTGAATGGGCGTTTCTTGTCCACCTAACATTCGTAAGCCACGTAGACCTACGGCGCAAGCGGTTGCACCATCGCAGTCATAGTCTGCAACGATGAGCATGGGCTCTCTCTTTTCCAAAATATCCGCAAGTAATGATGCGGTGCTAATGCAATTCTTCAGATCGTTTGGAGAGAAAAGATTTTTTAATTCAAGAGAGAGCTCTTCTGGCGACTCTACACCTCGCGCCGCATACAGTCGAGCCAACAGCGGGTGTAGGCCGCTTTGCTCTAACCAGGTAGCAGCCCTTTCTGAAAAAGATCGTTTGGAAAAATGACTCACGATTGAATTAGGGTATTCCAAGTAAGGAGGGGTGGCTTTTTCCAAGGCATCCAGGATTTCTTCTGAATATCACGGATAGTCAATATTCTCTCTCGAGTTTTCCCATTAGGGAAATCAATCATCATCACTTCATCTAGTTGTTTATTCAGTAATTGATTAACCAATTGAGGCCAAAGTATTTCTGGATTTTCTAGCCAAGCAAAAGCGCCTGCAAGCTTCTCTATAGAGGGGGATGGACTAGATGGGATGCCGCAAAATTTTGCAAGTCCTGATAGTAGGAGGTGTTGCCCATAAATCTTGCTTGCCCGCATAAGTGCTGGCGGTGCTTTGACATCATTCAACCTGCCAATGCCACTAATCCAAATGGAGTTGATGCTGGGAAAACCTCTGGCTTGGCGTTCTTCATTTACCTTATCAATATGCCAAAGCATTTGAATTTCATTTTGTAATTTACGCCAACGCTTCGCGATGCCTGGCTCATGCGTGTCATGTGGCATCCACCAGTCAATATTGCGACCTTGTGCTTGGTCAACACTGTAAGTAGCCAACTTGCTAAATGGTCCAGCAGGAATAAACCAATAATGTTGATTCTGAAACAGTAGGGAATGCTCAAAGTCTTCCTCAAGCAGGGGTAGTGCTGCATTCAGTAATTGGATTGATTCAGATTCGGTCAGATCAATCTGATTCTGACCCATCAAAATCAGATGGTCGCGAGTAGCATGCAAATGAACTGGCTGTAAGCAAGCGATTTCTTGATTGGGATCCACGCTCAAAGAGGATTGACCCAATAGAAGGATGGGCGCAGAGGGCACTTTATCGCCAAGAAGAAACCGCTCATGCGGTAATCCTTGGTGGGCTTGATCGCCGCCTTGTTCATCCAATACATCCTCTCCCGTTAGCATCAGGGTGAAGCGTTTAGGCTGACCTTGGGTATTTTGGTGGAGGGCTGAATTCTGAGTCATTTCCTTAATTTTAGGTGGCATTTGGAGAATCCATTGGTTTGTCCTTGCAATTGTCTAAACTGTGGCTATGTTGAGATTTCCGATCGACCTAGAAATTGGCTTACGCTACACCCGTTCGAAACGTCGAAAGGCGGTTGGTAAGCGGGACGGCTTTTTATCCTTTATTTCTGGAATTTCTACCGCTGGCATTGCCTTGGGTGTCGCTTCCTTAATTGTGGTCCTCTCGGTCATGAATGGCTTTCAGAAGGAAGTGCGAGATCGTATGTTATCCGTACTTTCGCATGTAGAAATTACTGCACCAGATGGTTTGGCTAATTGGGAAGCGCTTTCCTTAAAACTCGCTAAAGAGCCTCACGTAGTTGGGGTCGCTCCGATGGTGAGTTCTCAAGGGCTATTAACTCGCGATAACGTTATGCGCGGCGTTGCCATTCGGGGGATCTCTCCAGGCGAGGAAGGAAAGGTTTCCGATCTTCCAAGGCAATTCATTGCTGGAAATATTAATGATCTTCAGCCAGGTAGTTTTAGTGTTGCTTTAGGGGCGCAATTAGCATCGATTGTTGGCGCACGCATTGGCGATCGAATTAATTTAATTGTTCCCGAAAGCGACCTCACTCCAGCCGGTGCGATGCCCAGAATGCGCACGCTTCAAGTGGTGGGTATTGTCGATAGCGGTCATTATGAATATGACAGCTCTTTAGCCATCATGCACTGGAAAGATGCTGCTGCCTTGTTACGTTTACATGACCCATCCGGTTTACGTATCAAAGTGGACGATATGCAGCGTGCCCCTGAAGTTGCGGCTGAGCTGGCTGCGGTAGTTCCCCAGGCTTTGTGGGTTACAGACTGGTCTCGATCTAATCGCAATTGGTTTGCCGCGGTTCAAACTGAAAAGAAGATGATGTTCATCATCTTGACGCTCATTATTGCTGTGGCTGCATTTAATTTAGTTTCTACATTAGTGATGACAGTAAATGAGAAACAGGCTGATATTGCCATTTTGAGAACCATGGGCGCCAGCCCAGGATTGATACAACGCATCTTTTTAGTTCAGGGCTTGGCAATTGGTTTAATGGGATCGCTTGCAGGTGTGGGTCTCGGTTTGTTGATTGCCTGCAATATTGATGTCATCGTTCCAGCAATTGAGGCAATTTTCCGTGTGCGGTTCTTGCCACGTGAGGTGTACTTTATTAGCGAGTTGCCATCGGATGTGCGTATGGGCGATGTAGTTACAGTTGGATTGATGGCTTTTGGTTTGTCGGTATTAGCAACCTTGTATCCAAGTCGTCGCGCTGCGAAGATTAAGCCAGCGGAGGCGCTGCGCTATGAGTAATCTAAATACACCTGTATTGCTAGCCAAAGGTTTGGCTAAAACTTATGGCCAAGGCCCAACCGCTGTTGAAGTGCTGAAAGCAGTGGATTTGAGTGTGGCGAATTCGGAAAAGGTCGCCATTGTAGGCTCGTCCGGCTCAGGAAAAAGCACCTTACTTCATCTTTTGGGTGGTTTGGATACCCCAAGCGCTGGTTCTGTCTTTCTTGGTGGCGAAGATATCAATCGACTTTCAGTTTCCAAGCTAGATCAACTGCGCAACCGGAATTTAGGTTTCATTTATCAATTTCATCACCTCTTGGATGAATTTAGTGCAGTAGAGAATGTTGCCTTACTGCTTCGAATCCGGGGCTTAAGTAACGAAGAGTCGATGGATCGCGCAAGTCAGATGCTCAAAGCAGTTGGCTTAGCCAAACGCGAACTCCATATACCTGCAGAGTTATCCGGTGGAGAGCGTCAGCGTGTTGCAGTAGCTAGAGCATTGGTAGGTAATCCTAGCTGTGTATTGGCTGATGAACCTACGGGAAATTTAGATGCTGAAACGGCTGATGGTGTATTTGATTTGATGTTAGATATCGCGCGCGAACAAGGCACTTCTTTTGTCATTGTGACGCATGATCCGGTTCGTGCTCAACGATGCGATCGTATTTTGCACTTAGAGCGTGGGGTACTCAAAACTTTTGCGCAGTGAGGTCGCTCCCATGTGGATTGATACGCACTGCCATTTAGATGCGCCTGAGTTTTCTTCATCGTTAGCGTCGATCATCGACTCTGCGAAAGAAAATAATGTATCTGCCATTCTGTTGCCTGCAGTCAAAGCGGCGGACTCGCAGAGTGTACGAATGTTGGCTTCGCAATATGGCAATGAGATTCCTGGGTTGGTGTATACGCTCGGTATTCATCCTTTGTATACCAATCAAGCCCATGGAGGCGATCTCGATGTACTAGAAGATCATATAAACGAAGCACTCGCCGACACTAGATTTGTTGGTATTGGTGAAATTGGTTTGGATTACTTCGTTGAAGGATTAGATCCCCATAAGCAAGAACACTTTTTTCATGCTCAGCTAGATTTGGCTGAGCAATTCCAATTGTCTGTAATTTTGCATGTGCGTCGTTCGCAAGACGCCATATTGAAAGCGTTGCGACGTCGAAAAATTCCTGGTGGTATTGCGCATGCATTTAATGGTAGCTTTCAGCAGGCCGAGCAATTTATCGAGCTTGGTTTCAAGTTAGGCTTTGGTGGGGCGGCAACGTATGAACGTGCATTGCAGATTCGTAGACTCATCAAAGAATTGCCGCTTGATAGCATTGTTACGGAAACGGATGCACCAGATATTCCGCCTGCTTGGCTAAAAGCGGAAAAATTAGCATTCAATGAGCCGGCATTTTTGCCTAGAATTGCTAGGGAGCTTGCAGCTATTCGTGGTGTAAATGATGCTGATTTTGCTTCTGCGGTGTGGCGTAATGTCATGCAAGCTTTGCCTCGTTGGTCGGCACTCTGCGCCAATAATCCAAACCTAACTGTCTCCCCTTAAATCCTTGCGCTTAGCAATTACGGCATTTATTGCCGGGGGATTACTCCTTTTTCTTTTGCCGCAGGTGCCATCGCAATGGCAATGGATCTGTGTTGCCGCTAGTTTGCTGTGCATATTTCTGATCTATGGATTTTCTGGGGTATCGAGGATCCGACATGTCTTCGTATGTATATTGGCGTTCTTTCTGGGTTTTGCATGGAATGCAAATTATGCTGACAACCGCCTGAAGAATATTCTTGCGCAGGAGCTAGAAGGAGAAGAGCTCAGTATTGAGGGTAGGGTAATTAGATTGCCTCAGGGTGGGATTACTGGGGCAAAGTTCGCGTTTGAAGTTGACAGCATGCTTTTCAAGGGTGAGAGGGGAGCGCAATTTCCAAAGCAAATCTACCTTAGTTGGCAGCCCGCTTGGAGAAGTCAGCAGCAAATCCCAGAAATTATCCCTGGACAACGCTGGAAATTGAAGGTGAAACTTAAAAGACCTTATGGGTCTCTGAATCCCCATACGTTTGACTTTGAGCGCTGGTCCTTTCATCAAAACTATGGCGCCAGCGGATCAATTAAATCAGGCGAATTAATGCTAACTAAAGACATTGGTCTAAGTGAGTTTGAATTACAAATGGAGTTAGCCCGCTACAAGCTTCGTAAAAAAATTCAGTCGGCGCTTCCACCAAATTCGCAATACGCAGGTGTGATTGTTGCTTTAGTCATGGGAGATCAAAACGCGATTCATCAAGAAGACTGGACTGTATTTAACGCAACTGGAATTGGACATTTGATTTCAATATCAGGACTGCATGTCACGATGCTAGCTGGTGTTGGGGCAACTTTAGCGGCATTCTGTTGGAGACGTAGATCTTTGCCACTGCTGTTTCCCGTTAGCAAGGTAGCAGCGCTATCAGGATTTTTGACGGCATTTATTTATGCATGGCTAGCTGGATTCCAGATACCGGCTCAAAGAACCATGTACATGGTTGGGGTAGTTGCCTTTGCCTTATGGACCGGCAGAAATCCAAGATCATTTGATATTTGGTGGTGGGCACTTGTATTTGTTTTGTTGATTGATCCGATGGCGCCTTATACGCCAGGCTTTTGGCTATCGTTTGGGGCAGTGGCGGCTATCTTATATGCCATGAAAGATTCTTCGGGGTTGCTGGGCATTCCAACGGGCAAGGAGTTGGAGGCTCCTTGGACGTCGCGATTCTTGCAAGCATGCCGAGAAGCTTGTCGAGTACAGGCTGTAGTGACAATTGCATTGTTGCCAATAACGTTATTTTGGTTTTATCAGGTTTCGGTAGTCTCACCATTGGCAAACGCTTTTGCTATTCCTGTCGTAAGTTACATCGTTACACCTTTAGCTATTGCTGGAGCATTACTGCCAGAGTTTTTGGGTAAGTGGCTTTTATGGCCAGCGCACATAGTGATGGAGTATTTAGCAGTTCTCCTCGAGTGGATGGCAAATTGGGATTGGGCGGTAGTTTGGTCAAATCAACCTGCATGGTGGCTAATAGTGTTCTCGGGTTTGGGAATGGTTTATGCCATACAGCCAGGTGAGTTAATAGCATCTTGGCGATTGAGGTTATGTGCGCTAGTTCCAACGGCATTGCTTTTTGTTCCTTGGTCAAGCTTGAATGACGCCACTTTACGTTTGGGTGAGTTTAGGGCGATCGTTTTGGATATTGGGCAAGGCACTTCGGTCTTAATTGAAACGGCTAATAAGCGATTGCTATATGACACTGGACCTATACAAGGTAAAGGGGATGATGCTGGGCAACGAATGATATTGCCCTATCTTCGAGGCAGGGGTATTAGCAAAATTGACCGAATGGTTATCAGCCATAGTGATAGTGATCATGTGGGTGGGGCGGCTTCGTTATTGAAGCATATTTCTTTTGGGGAAATGATGGGTTCTCTACCAATCGACAACCCGCTGCTGCTGAATTTAGGCGCAAGAAAAATTCCAAGCATTCCCTGTCGCTATAAGCAACGTTGGATTTGGGATGGAGTGGAGTTTCTTATTTGGCACCCACATGAATCCACTCATTTCCAAAAACAATACTCTATGAAGCCTAATGAAATGAGTTGTGTTCTTGAGGTACGCAATAAACGTCACTCGTTTTGGCTGACTGGTGATGTCGAGCGTCAAGGTGAAGCAGAAATTACCGAGCGTTTAGACGCAGAGATGTTGGGTGAGATTGGCAATCGACAAATAATTTTCATGGCCCCACATCATGGAAGCAAAACCTCCTCATCTGCCGAGCTCCTAAAAGCGTTAGAGCCGGATATTGCTTTTGCCCAAAATGGTTATCGCAATCGGTATGGGCATCCACATCCTACGGTTACAGCCCGCTACGAAAGTCTTGGGGTCCCGTTCCACCAAACCCCAAACACGGGCGCACAAGTGTGGCTTTTTAAGAATGGCCCAGAGCACTCGAGCTGGTTTATGCGGTCAAGTAGTAGGCGCTTATGGCATCGCCACGAAACTAGTCCCGATAAAAAGAAAAAGCCCTTATAAATTAAGGGCTTAGTACGTAATATTTGGTTGCGGGGGCAGGATTTGAACCTACGACCTTCGGGTTATGAGCCCGACGAGCTGCCAGACTGCTCCACCCCGCGTCTGAGACTGTGATTCTACCATTTTTTGCGTTGCAATGTCGACTGTTTCTTTAATATATGCTGGAAAAATGAGGGTTTTAGCTTGCTCAAAGTCATTTGGGGCGACCTTATTTAGGGAGTAACATATTGCCACGCAACAAACAGCCAAAGGCCTGCAATGTCGATTAGCAATCCAGAGTTTTCCAGTTCAACACTATTAAACCCGGTTAATTTGCAAGAAGACCCTAACAACCATAAAAAGGGCAACTTGGGTGCGGTGATGCTCGCCGCCATTGGTGTTGTATTTGGCGATATTGGCACAAGCCCGCTTTATGCGCTTAAAGAGTGTTTTGATCCGCAGCATGGTATCGCATTTTCACCGGAGGCTTTATTTGGTGTAATTGCCATGATGATTTGGTCGCTGATTTTGGTGGTGACTTTTAAATACGTATTATTTGTTATGCGAGCAGACAACAAGGGTGAGGGGGGCGTGCTTTCTCTGATGGCTCTGGCCCTTCGTTCCTATAAGAGTGACTCAAAAACGTATTTCTGTTTAATGATTTTAGGCATGCTTGGCGCATGCATGTTACTAGGTGAGTCTGTTATTACCCCGGCTATTTCCGTTCTCTCTGCTGTTGAGGGTATCGAGATCGCAACACCGAGTTTACATAGATTTATTATTCCGATTTCGTTGACCATTTTGATTGCGCTGTTCTTAATTCAAAAATTTGGAACCGCTGCTGTTGGGAAACTCTTCGGCCCAATTACTCTGGCCTGGTTTATTGTGCTCGCGATTTTAGGGGTTATAAATATCGGTGCTGCGCCGCAAATTATTGGCGCAATTAATCCGATGCATGCTGTTTATTTTGTTTCCTTGCATCCCACGACTGCTTACATTGTGATGGGCGCAGTAGTGTTGGTTGTAACTGGGGTGGAAGCTTTGTATTTGGATATGGGGCATTTTGGCCGCAATCCAGTTCGTTATGCATGGTTATTCGTAGTGCTGCCTAGTTTGTTAATTAACTATTTAGGTCAGGGCGCATTGCTACTTTCTAATCCAGATGCTGCATCAAACCCGTTTTATTTGATGGTTCCTGAGTGGGCTTTGTGGCCAGTTGTTGGTCTAGCTACGGCGGCAACGGTAATCGCTTCACAAGCTGTTATTTCAGGCGCCTACTCGCTAGTGAGTCAAGCCATTCTCCTTGGTTTTATGCCTCGCATGACTATCATGCATACCTCAGACTCTGAGCAAGGTCAGATTTACGTGCCTGTAGTGAACTGGGCTTTGTTGTTTATGGTTGTCATTACCATTATCGAATTTAGAGCATCCGTTAATTTAGCAGCTGCTTATGGTATTTCAGTGACATCGACCATGATGATTACTGCAGTGTTACTTGCGGTGGTAATGTATCGCGAATGGAAGATGAATTTAATTCTAGTAATTGCGCTTACATCCGTATTTTTTACTTTAGATTTTTCTTTCTGGAGCGCAAACCTGATCAAAATCAAAGATGGTGGTTGGTATCCATTATTTTTAGGCCTACTAATTTTTACTTGTTTAATTACCTGGTATCGGGGTCGAAAGCTTTTGCGCGCAAAAATGGTTGAGGGATCAATTCCTTTGCAGGCTTTTGTGCAAGGTTTATTGGCTCACCCACCGCATCGAGTTGAGGGTACTGCAATCTTTTTGACGGCTCATGTTGACTATGTTCCGGTAGCGATGCTACACAACTTAAAACATAATCGAGTGATGCATGAGCGGATCTTTTTTGTGAAGTTGAGCACTTGGGACGTGCCTTATGTGAATGATGATCAGCGCATCACGATGAAAGATTTTGGCGGCGGCGTGTATTTGGTAAGGGCTGTTCATGGATTTAAAGAAACTCCGGATATTAATAATGTGCTCAAGTTGATCGAGGATCATGAAGGAATTCATTTTGACGTTATGGATACCTCTTTCTTTATTTCGCGCGATACGATTGTCCCGTCTTCGTCACCAGGTATGGCTTTGTGGAGAGAAAAGCTTTTCAGTTGGATGATGCAAAATGCCGCAAAACCATCTGATTTTTTCCGAATTCCAGCAAATCGTTTAGTTGAGCTAGGCGCTAAGGTAGAGATTTAAGAGAAAAACTTCCTTTAATGACCAAGTTCTTTATTGCCATTTTTTGGCTGATTAGCTTTATCAGCGGAGTGGTGCTTGCCACGCCAGCTGAAGAAGTAGAGTTGAAGCAGTTAAATAAGATAGAGCAAGAGCTTGAGCTGCAACGCGATTGGGCTAAGTATCGTTGGGGTAAAGCGCAGACTGATTGCTATCAGAACTACTGGGTAAATTATTGTTTGCGTAGCGCACGAGCTGAATATCGTAAAGAAGTTGACCCTATCAGTGAGCAAGAGCGTGCTTTGCATGAGGTGCAACGCAAACTGCGTAAGAGCATTAAAGATCAAGAAGATCAAAAACGTGCTGCTGAGCGTGCTTCCCCAGAAAAAGCTGCAGAACGCGCTGATAATCAGCGTGAGTTTGAGGAAAAGCAAAAAGCCTCGGCTACTAGGGCGGCAGATCTAGAGCGGCGTCGTAAAGATGCACCCAAGCGCGCTCAAGAGAATAAAGCTGGCACGCAACTTGATTAAGTTTTTTATTTATTCTGATATTTCATTGGGTCATCCTTGGCTAAAGTAAAAACAGTCTTCATCTGTCAGTCTTGCGGCGGCACTTCGGCGAAGTGGCAGGGGCAATGTCCATCATGCCAATCCTGGAATACGATGGAAGAGGGTTTGCCAGAGTCAACTTCAAATTCTCGGTTTCAGGGCTTAGCACAATCTTTACCGAGACAAAAACTTTCTGCCATTACAGCGGAAGATTTACCAAGATTCAGCACTGGTGTTGAGGAGTTTGATCGTGTGTTGGGTGGTGGACTGGTTCCTGGTGGCGTTGTATTGCTGGGCGGTGATCCTGGCATCGGTAAATCTACTTTGCTATTGCAAGCCCTTGCAGAGATGAGTGCTGCTGGCATGAATGTTCTTTACAGTAGTGGCGAAGAGTCTGCCGCACAAATTGCCTTGCGCGCAAAGCGAATCGCCTTAGATGCGCCGCAATTGGAAGTATTGGCAGAGATTCAGTTGGAGAAACTGATTTCTATTATGGATACCGTTAAACCACAAGTATTGGTGGTGGACTCCATTCAAACTTTGTACTCAGAGGTATTGAGCTCGGCACCAGGATCGGTGGCGCAGGTAAGAGAGTGTGCGGCTCAGTTAACGAGAGCAGCTAAAGCGAGTGGTATTTGCGTGCTGATGGTAGGTCATGTCACCAAAGATGGTCATTTAGCTGGCCCACGCGTACTTGAACACATTGTGGATACAGTGTTGTACTTTGAAGGCGATACCCATTCCTCTTTTCGTTTAATTCGCTCTATCAAGAATCGCTTTGGCGCAGTTAATGAACTGGGTGTATTTGCAATGACTGAGAAAGGGCTGCGTGGAGTGACAAACCCATCAGCGATTTTCTTATCACAACATGAGCAAATGGTTCCTGGTGCATGTGTGCTGGTGACGCAAGAAGGCAGTAGACCGTTGCTGGTCGAAATTCAGGCGCTGGTGGATACTGCACATGTGCCTAACCCTCGTCGCTTGGCTGTGGGTTTGGAGCAGGCGCGCTTAGCAATGTTATTGGCGGTCTTACACCGTCATGCAGGTGTGGCTTGTTTTGATCAAGACGTATTTCTGAATGCGGTAGGTGGTGTAAAAATTTCTGAGCCAGCCGCTGACTTAGCAGTCCTTTTGGCGATTCAATCATCTATTCGCAATCGCGCATTACCAAAAGAATTAATTGTGTTTGGCGAAGTCGGTTTAGCGGGAGAAATTCGTCCATGTCCGCGTGGGCAAGAGCGTCTCAAGGAAGCGGCAAAGTTGGGATTTACGGTTGCCATCATTCCGAAAGCCAATATGCCAAAGGCAAAAATTATGGGCTTGAGAGCGATTCCTGTGGAGCGAATTGATCAAGCGATCGCTGCAGCTGCAGAATTAAGTTAAAACCGTTTGTCTTAGCGCAAATCTTCCGCTTGAATGAGTAGTACTTGCTCTTCCCCTGCGGAAACCTCCATCCAAATTGCTGGTATCTGAGGAAATGCTTTTTTGAAATTCTCATACTCATTGCCAATCTCAATCAGAATCGCGCCACGTTCAGATAGGTAGTCTGGCGCGTTGGCAATAATGCGTCTGACGAGATCCATGCCATCGTCGCCGCCAGCAAGTGCTAATGCAGGCTCGGCGTGATACTCGGCTGGCAGAGCTACCATGGAATCGGCGTTTACATAGGGTGGATTGCAAATAATTAAGTCAAATAGATTGTCTTCATTTGGCTCTGGCAGGGCTTCCCACAAATCACCCTCTAGGAGCTCTACTTGAGAACCTAAACCATGACGATCCACATTGCGTGCTGCCACTGAGAGTGCGGGTAGGCTGATATCACATGCACTAACATGAATATCAGGGCACGAGAGTGCCAGTAAGACCGCTAATGATCCGTTGCCAGTGCAGAGATCCAAAACTTTGCCATCTGCTGGAAGCCAAGGCTCTAACGATCCATCAATAATGAGTTCGGCAATCCAAGACCGCGGAACAATGCTTTGTTCGCTACAGAAAAATGGAACGCCCATGAGCCATGCTTCCCCAAGAATGTAGGCAAGGGGCTTGCGTGAAGAAATGCGTTCATCTGCAACAGCTAATGCTTGTTGATGTTGCTCGCCAGTGAGTGTTTGATCGAAGTGATCAAGTGCATCAGCGGGGCTTAATCCTAATTGCTTACTAACAATCCAGAGGGCTTCACTTTGTGCATCAATGGCGCCATGCCCATAATGCAAGTTTGCAGCTTCTAATTTTTGAGTAATAAGGTCAATCGATTGATTGACTGAGAGGGCTTGTGAAGGCTCAGGGTCCATGATGGATCAAGTTGTAGTTGAGAAGGAATAAAAGTCTTACTTAGGCAATGAGCTGCTCAAGTGTTTTGCGATAGATATTTTTGAGTGGCTCGACATCATCAATGTTCACGCACTCATCAATTTTGTGGCTGGTGGCATTGAGCGGTCCAAACTCCACAACCTCTTTACAGATTTTGGCAATAAAACGACCATCACTGGTGCCGCCGGTGGTTGAGAGCTCTGTATCGACCTGAGTTTCAGATTGAATGGCTTTGCGCAATGCTCCCGCTAACTCACCGTCGCCAGTAATGAAGGGGCTGCCACCGAGAACCCAATCAATCTCAAAATCCAGCCCTGCATCGCGTAAGACTTTTTCTAGACGCTCCTGCAGTTGTTCCGGTTTGCTCTCGGTAGAGAAGCGGAAATTAAAGTCGATGACTAATTCACCGGGGATAACATTGTTTGCACCAGTTCCAGCATGCACATTGGAGATTTGAAAGCTGGTTGGCTGGAAATACTGATTTCCTTTATCCCACTCGGTTTCAACTAAGGCGGCAATTGCTGGCGCTGATAAATGAATTGGATTTCTACCAAGATGAGGGTAGGCAATATGAGCCTGAATACCCTTCACTCTTAATTTTCCGGACAGCGAACCACGACGACCATTCTTGATCATATCGCCCAATTGATCCACTGAAGTGGGTTCACCAATTACACAATAATCCAAACGCTGTCCTTGTTTTCGGAGGCGTTCGCACATAATCACGGTGCCATCGTTGGCCGGACCTTCTTCGTCACTGGTAATCAGAAAGGCGATCGATCCTCGATGATCTGGGTGGGAGGTGACAAACTCTTCGGTCGCTACAACAAAGCCAGCTAAGGAAGTTTTCATGTCAGTAGCTCCACGACCATAAAGCTTGCCATCACGAATGCTGGGTGTGAATGGGTTGCTAGTCCACTTCTCTAATGGGCCCGTTGGAACGACATCAGTATGGCCAGCGAACATCAGTACTTTACCCTGGTCGCCAGCTTTCCCTTTTTTGATTGCCCATAAGTTCGTGACTTGAAAAGTCTCAGGACCACTAACTACGCTTTCAGTATGAAAACCAATTGCTTGTAAACGTTTGGCAATTAAATCTTGGCAGCCACCATCCGCCGGTGTGACGGAATGACATGCAATGAGAGCTTCGGTTAGCTCAAGGGTGGCGCTCATAAGTAATTGTCAGAAGTTAAATTAGTCGCGAAGCAGCTCGTTGATAGCTGTTTTTGCTCGGGTTTGGGCATCCACTTTCTTTACAATAACAGCAGCATAGAGGCTGTACTTACCGCAGGCAGAAGGAAGCGACCCAGGAACAACTACTGAGCCCGCTGGAACACGGCCATAGTGCACTTCACCCGTCTCGCGATCGTAAATCTTGGTGCTTTGGCCAATATAGACGCCCATAGAGAGGACGGCATTTTCTTCAATGACCACGCCTTCAACCACCTCAGAGCGTGCGCCAATAAAGCAGTTATCTTCAATAATGACAGGGCCGGCTTGAATTGGCTCTAAGACGCCACCGATTCCAACGCCACCAGAGAGGTGAACATTTTTGCCAATTTGGGCGCAAGATCCAACGGTTGCCCATGTGTCTACCATCGTGCCTTCCCCGACATAAGCGCCAATATTGACATAGGAAGGCATCAATACTGCATTTTTGCCAATAAAGGACCCACGACGGGCAACCGCTGGAGGCACTACGCGGAAGCCGCCGGCGGCAAAGTCAGCGGCTGTATAGCTCTCGAATTTACTTGGAACCTTATCGTAGAACTGGGTATACCCCCCAGCGCTCATTGGAATGTTGTCTTCTAAGCGGAAAGAAAGCAGCACAGCCTTCTTAACCCATTGATTTACTTCCCACTTACCGACAGCGCGGCGTTCGGCGACTCGAATAGTGCCATTATTTAGGCCTTCCAAGACGGCATTTACGGCGCCACGGACATCGCCGGGAACGCTATTGGGTGAGAGGTCAGCACGGTTTTCCCAGGCTTGTTCAATGATGTTTTGTGGTGATTGGCTCATGCTTTTTAGTTAACTATCAGATTGTTAAGGGATTTTGTCCCTGAAGGTGGATTTATCATTATATCGATGGGGCAAAAACCCGTCCAAGTAGCCCCAAGCTTGCTATCATCTTCCCACTTTAAGATGTAATTTTTAGTCCTTTATTTGAACCCCTTTTTTCCCTGCAAAGTGCGCCGTGCAACTGAAATCCATCAAACTTTCCGGCTTTAAGTCTTTCGTTGACCCAACCCATTTTGAAATGCCTGGCCAATTAATTGGTGTTGTGGGGCCAAATGGTTGTGGAAAGTCCAACATTATTGATGCCGTTCGCTGGGTTTTAGGTGAATCTCGCGCTAGTGAATTGCGTGGTGAATCCATGCAGGACGTCATCTTTAATGGTTCTGGTTTGCGTAAACCATCTGGCCGTGCCAGCGTTGAACTCATTTTTGATAATTCAGAGGGTCGTGCACAAGGTCAGTGGAGCGCATTTACTGAATTAGGAATTAAACGTGTATTAACTCGTGATGGTAATTCTAGTTATTACGTTAATAACCAAGTTGTGCGTCGCAAAGATATTCAGGATATTTTCTTGGGTACCGGTATGGGTCCAAGAGGTTACGCAATTATTGGTCAGGGCACGATCAATCGAATTTTGGAAGCAAAGCCAGAAGAATTGCGCGTATTTTTGGAAGAAGCAGCAGGCGTTTCTAAATATAAAGAGCGTCGCAAAGAAACTGCATCTCGTCTAGAAGATACTGTTGAAAACTTAACGCGTGTTGAAGATATTCTGCGCGAACTAGATCAACAACTCACTCGTTTAGAAAAGCAAGCGACCGTTGCAGAGCGTCATGCCGAGCTCTCTGCTCAAATGAAATCGCAGCAACAGCTTTTGTGGTTTGTCCGTCAGACTGAGGCTGGTAAAGAGCAAGAGCGCCACGCCAACGGCATCCGTGATACCCAGGTAAACCTAGAAGAGCAGACTGCCAAACTACGCCACTCAGAAGCAGAGCTCGAGACGATGCGTACACAACAGTACGCCTTACAAGATAAAGTATCTGAAGCTCAAGGTGAGTTGTATCAAACTAATGCGGATGTGAGCCAAGTTGAATCACAAATACATTATGTGCAAGAAGCTCGCCAACGTTTGCAGCAACAAACCCAAGATCTTCAAGCACAGTTGCAGCGTTGGACCGTGCAGGAGACGGATGCTGCACAGGCACAACGCACTACTGAACATGAGCTCACATTAGCAAGTGAAAAAGAGCAAACACTATTAACAGAATTAAATGGCTTGCAAGAGCAGATGCCAAGTCGCGATGAAGCTTATCAAACTGCTTCTCGTGATTTAAATAATGCCCGTGAGACCTTGGCAACAATTGAGCAGCGTCTTGCTAGTTTGGGTGAACGTATTCGTGCGATGTCTGCGCAGGCTGATGAGCTCAAAGGGCGTGAGACCCGCTTGACTAGCGAATTGGATGGTATGCGTCGCCCTGATGCAGAAGCATTACAAATGGCGATTGATCGACATGCGATGGCGCAACGTAAAGTTGAGGAAGCAAGAGCTCGCGCTGGAGAAACCCAGCAGCGCATTCCGGCTGCTGATGAAGCTCGCAATACCGCACAACAAAAGATTCAAACGGCCAATCAGGATTTGGCGCAAACCGAAGCGAAGTTAACCGCACTAACTGCTTTGCAGGCGAGCGTTCAGGCGCAAGGAAAAATTGGACCATGGCTGGAAAGCAAGGGGCTTAAAGAAAGCAAGCGCCTCTGGCAAGAATTAAAAGTGGAAAGTGGTTGGGAGGCCGCTCTTGAGTCGGTGTTGCGTGAGCGTCTAGCCGCGGTTACCGCAAAGAGCGTTCAAGAAACATTGGCATTGGCTAATGATGCGCCCCCAAGTCGTTTGGCAATTTTGCTCACAGAAGAAATTAGTCCTGCGCATACATCCGCTCCCGCGGATTTCACTCCATTGCTGAGTCGCGTACAAAGTGCCGGAGTGCCTCGTCTTACTTCGGTGCTGCAAGAATGGTTAGACAATATTTATATCGCCTCTAGCCTGGAAGATGCTTTGCATCGTCGTGAAAAATTACCCGCAGGTGGCGCATTTGTTACGCAACAGGGTCATTTAGTAAGCCGTGTGGGTGTTCAGCTTTATGCGGCTGACTCAGAACAAGCTGGCATGTTGGCACGCGCTCAAGAAATGGAAAGTCTTGAGAAGCAATTGCGTGTACAACAGCTGATGCAAAGTGAGTTGAAGGGCGAGTTGGATCAGTGTATTGCCAATTACCAAGCTGCTCATCAAGCCGCTGAGCAAGCACGCATTGCCGCAGAGCAGTCTGTGCAAGAAGCTCATGGTTTTGAAGTGGAAAGAATGCAATTGACCCAAGCTGAAGAGCAATACAGTCAACGTGCCGCCCAGATTCAAAATGAATTAAGTGAGTTGCGTCAACAGATGGAGCAGTTAAGCTTGACTCATGAGCAAGCTACTGCTGAGTTAAGTCAGTCAGAAGACTCTAAACAAGGGCATCAAGAGGCCTTGGCTTCGGCGCAGCAAAAATTAGAGCTAACTACTCAAGAACGTGATCAGTTGCGTGAGTCCTTACGTGTTGCCGAAATGGCGGCTCAAGAAGCGGCCTTCGCTACTCGCTCACTACAGCAGCGAATCGCAGATTTGCAGCGTGATCAGAGTACCGCGCGCACACAGATCATGGAGATTCAGGATAAGCACGATCTAGCCACGCAAGAATTAGAAACGCTGAGCGATGAAGAGGCACAAGAGAAGTTACAGGGATTGTTATTGGCGCGTAGCGCACGTGAAGCCGCTTTAGCAAACGCACGTACCGAGCAAGATGCTCTTTTGCATCAATTGCGCGAGGTTGATGAAGTCCGTATGCAAATTGAACGTAGCCTGCAACCAATGCGCGATAAGGTGGTAGATTTGCAGTTGCGTGAGCAGGCCGCACGTTTGAACTATGAGCAGTTTGCGACATTGCTGGCGGATGCGGAAGCTGACTTAAGTGCGTTAGAAGCTAACTTTAGCCCTGATCTGAAGATTGGCGCTTTGCAAAGCGAAGTGAATCGCTTGAATGCTGAAATTCAGTCTTTAGGTCCAGTTAATATGGCTGCGCTGGATGAGCTAGCAAGCTCTCGTGAACGCAAGCAGTTCTTGGATGCGCAATCAGCGGACTTGAATGAAGCAATGCAGACCTTGACTGATGCGATCGCTAAGATTGATGCTGAAACGCGTGATTTATTACAGGGCACCTTCAATCAAGTTAATACCCACTTTGGAAAACTCTTTCCAGAGTTGTTTGGTGGGGGGCATGCTGAATTGGTGATGACCGGTGAGGAGATTTTGGACTCTGGCGTTCAAGTAATGGCGCAGCCACCAGGTAAGAAAAATAGCAGCATTCATTTGCTCTCGGGGGGCGAGAAGGCTTTGACTGCGATTGCCTTGGTTTTTTCACTTTTCTTATTGAATCCAGCGCCTTTTTGCTTGCTCGATGAAGTTGATGCGCCATTGGATGATGCGAATACCTTGCGCTATGCGCAGATGGTTGCCAAGATGTCCGAAAAGACGCAATTTGTCTTCATTTCACACAATAAGATCACTATGGAAATTGCTCATCAGTTAATCGGTGTCACGATGCAAGAGCAAGGCGTATCCCGTATTGTTGCAGTTGATATCTCTTCAGCCGTTTCAATGGTGGAGGCTGCTTAAGTGTACGTGGAACAAATCATGGCGACACTGGGCTTGTCTGATTTGCAATTTGCATTGGCCGCTATCGGTTTACTGATATTGATATTGGTGGCCGTTCTCAATTGGAGATACTCTCGCACTCGTCGTAAGGCGAAAGAGCAAAGCGCTTATGTATTTGACGACCGCGTTGCTCGCGAGCCATCTTTTGTAAAAGGATTCGCTGATGTTGATTCGGGAGATCGTTTGGAGCCAAGCTTTGGTGATGTGATTCCAGCGACCAGCTCTACAAAAGAAAAGTTTGCAATTGATCCTCGTATTGATTGCGTCATTACGCTTCGCTTCAATGAGGCGATTTCTGGCGCAGAAATTCTTGCTGAAATGCATGCATGGAGTGACTTGCAATCTAACCCTTCCGTGCGATGGATCTGTGAGGGGCTTAATGACAATCAAAGTGCCACAAAAGGCTGGGAAGAGCTGAGATCAGGCGCATTTTATTCTGACTTGCAGTTGGCGATTCAATTGGCAAGTCGACGTGGCCCAATCGGCGTTCTTGAATTTTCAGACTTTTGCTCTCGCGTTCAGGCCTTATCCAATACTTTGGGTTCCCAAATTGATATGCCAAGCGTTAACACCATGTTGGAGAATGCCAAAGAGCTAGATGCGGTGGCCGCCGAAAGCGATATTCAATTAAGCATAAATATTCTATTTGATGAGCCTTGTCCCTGGAGAGATTTTGATGCTCTTATGCGACTGCGTGGCTTTAAATTAGCACGAAATGGTCGCAGGTATGAATTCTTTAGTAATGACACTTTAATTTTTAACAGCACCGACTTGGATTCGGGCGTGCCGATTACGCAATTAACCTTATTACTTGAAATTCCTTTGGTTCCTCAATCTCAACGAGCTTTCGAGAGAATGTTGGGTGAGGGTGTCGAGATTGCTCAAGTAGCGCATGGTCGTTTAGTGGATGATAATGGTATCAATCTGAGTGAAGCTGCCGTGATTAGTATTCGTCAACATCTAGATGTCCTTTATGCCAATCTTGAAAAGTCTGGCATTGCAGCAGGCTCTTCTACTGCCGGCCGACTCTTCAGCTAGGAATTACCTTGTCGTTGAATATTCCGACAAACTTAGCGGAGCGTTATGCTTTTCTACAAGCAGAATTAGCACGCTTGGAGCATGCTTACTATGTTCTCGATAATCCCTTGTTGCCTGATATTGAGTATGACAAGCTCTATCGTGAGTTGCTGGAAATTGAAGCTGCACATCCAGAGTGGGTAACCCCACAATCTTTATCTCAACGTGTTGGTGGCGTTGCATTAAAAGAGTTTGATTCGGTAACGCATGAAGTTCCCATGCTTTCCCTCAATAATGCTTTTGAAGAGTCAGAGTTGGTTGCCTTTGACCGTCGTTGCCGTGAAGGCTTGCATACTAATCACGTTGCTTATGCAGGCGAGCTTAAGTTTGATGGACTAGCAATCTCCCTGCGCTATGAGAATGGCTCTTTAGTTCGTGCCGCCACTCGTGGCGATGGTGCTAGTGGTGAAGATGTCACGGCAAATATCAAAACGATTCGCGCGATTCCGCTGAGGTTAACAGGCAAAGATATCCCTAAGGTCTTGGAAGTCCGCGGTGAAGTCTTTATGTATCTCCAGGATTTTGAAAAAATGAATCAGCAAGCTGCTGCTTCTGGGGAAAAGGAGTTTGCTAACCCACGTAATGCGGCTGCCGGTAGTTTGCGCCAGCTTGATTCCAAAATTACTGCAAAACGACCGCTATCTTTCTTCGCATATGGCTTGGGCGCACTTGAGCCACAGTCTTGGCTGCCAGAGACGCATGAAGAGTTGTTAAATAAATATATTGTGTTGGGCTTACCTGTGTGTTCTGAGCGCAAGGTATTGCATTCTATTCAGGAGATCCTGGGTTTTTACAACACTATTGGAGCAAAACGAGATGCTCTGCCATATGACATTGATGGCGTTGTCTATAAGGTCAATTCGTTTGCTGAGCAGGCTAAGTTGGGTTTTGTCTCTAGAGCCCCTCGCTTTGCCCTAGCGCATAAATACCCTTCTCAAGAAGCGCTGACTACAGTTTTGGGAATTGACGTTCAGGTAGGGCGAACTGGAGCTATCACTCCAGTAGCGCGCTTAGCTCCAGTTGAGGTGGGTGGCGTCACTGTTACAAATGCCACTCTCCATAATGAAGATGAAGTCAGACGCAAGGATGTTCGAATAGGCGATACGGTTTCTGTAAGAAGAGCAGGTGATGTGATTCCAGAGGTGGTATCAGTAATTAAGGAACGCCGACCTAGTGACGCTCAAGAGTTTCAAATGCCGACACGCTGTCCAGTTTGCGATTCTCATATTGAGCGCTTGGCTGATGAAGCGGTTGCTCGTTGTAGTGGCGGATTATTTTGTGGGGCACAACGTAAACAGGCCTTAATTCACTTTGCCCATAGAAGGGCTATGGATATTGAGGGGCTTGGTGAAAAAATTGTTGATCAATTAGTTGATCAGAATCTTGTAAGAACTCCTGCTGATCTCTACCGCTTGGGATTTACTGCGTTAGCAAACTTGGAGCGCATGGGTGAAAAGTCTGCTGACAACCTAATACAGGCAATTAATCAATCCCGAAGCACAACTTTAGCTCGATTTATCTTTGCTCTGGGTATTCGTCACGTTGGCGAAACTACCGCCAAGGATTTGGCTAACCACTTTCAGTCAATGCATGCATTGATGGATGCAAATATAGAAGAGTTACTCAGCGTTAAAGATGTAGGCCCTGTGGTTGCTGATTCAATTACGAGTTTTATGAAAGAGGCCCATAATCGCGAGGTCATTGAGCAGTTATTGGCTTCTGGCATGCAGCTTGCTGTAGAAGAGAAAGTCATTAGTGCGGCCGTTGCCGGAAAGACCTTTGTTCTGACAGGCACATTCCCGACCATGACACGTGACGAAGCGAAAGATTTGCTTGAAAAAGCGGGCGCAAAAGTAGCTGGCTCAGTATCCAAGAAAACGGACTATGTAGTTGCTGGCACCGATGCTGGCAGCAAACTCACTAAAGCAGAAGAGCTGGGCGTGCCCGTCATTGATGAAGCGGGCATGCTGGATCTCTTGAAGTAAGAACTTTCTTACACTGCTTTAAGGTGGCTCGTGTATCAGAATAAGTCTATGCTTGCCCCTTGCATATGAATCTTATAGAAAAAATTTCTCCCATAGTTAGTCAATCTAATTACGTAAAACAAGCAAATGCGATTCTTGCGTCTTCGAGGCCCTTTTCACGCACAACTAATGTAGGCCATCTCACTGCTAGCGGGTTAGTTGTTCAGGATAATAAGGTCTTATTGATCTTTCATCCTCACATTAAAAAGTGGTTTCAGCCAGGCGGCCATATTGATGAAGGGGAGTCACCGATTGAAGCAGCCATTCGTGAGGTTTATGAAGAAACTGGCTTAGTTTGTGTTGTTGAAACTGAGAATTCTGAGCCAATTGATGTTGATGTACATGAAATTCCGGCTAACCCCGCCAAGGATGAAGGCGCTCATCTTCATATTGATCTGCTTTATCAATTAAGAGTGTTGCGCAAAGAAAGGCCCTTAGAGGAAATATTCTGCGCTTGGTTCTCTTGTGATGAGGTACAAAGCCCTCGTATACAGAGGGCCTTAAGTCGCTTAGGTGCTTAAAGCTTCAAGCAACTCAGTCTCTAGCTGAATCTGTAGCTTTGGGTTTTTTCCCAGGTTGGCGGCATCCAATAGCAATACGTCTTCAACACGCTCACCAAGAGTATTGATTCTGGCGGAGTGAATTGAGACTTGGTGCTTTGCTAGGACCCTAGAGATTGTGTAAAGCAGGCCGGTGCGGTCACTCGCAGAAAGTGCGAGGGTGTAATAGCGTCCACGATCGTCCGGCATCATGTGAACACGTGGCTGGATTGGGAAAATCCGTGATTGTCTTGAAAGGCGACCCATACTTGGGTTGGGCAAAGGGTCGGCTTTCGAGAGGGCGGCTGTTAGTTCAAACTCAACCAGCTGAATGAGGTCTCGATAGCTACCACCTTCGTCAACAAGGTTGCTTCCAGAAATCTGGAAGCTATCTAGAGCGTAGCCATGATGCGTTGTGTGAATGCGGGCATCCCAAATAGAGAAGCCATGCCTTTCAAAGTATGCGCATATCCGAGCAAACAGATCTTCTTGATCCTTTACATAGATCGCTACTTGCAAGCCTTCGCCAACAGGCGAGAGTCTCGCTCTCACAATCGGTTGATCTGTATTCACCTTGTTATATAGGTGGCGTGTTAGCCAAGCGATATCAGATGAATCTTGTCGCAGAAAAAAGGCGACATCGAGCTGCTTCCATAGATCTTCATAGGAAGCATCGCTGATTCCGTATAGTCGCAGCTTGGTTCGCGACTCCTCTTGATGTTGTGCGAGTTCTGATGAGGCGTCTGGCTTGGCGCCGCCAAGCACCCTTAAAGTGGCTCGATAAAGGTCTTCTAGTAATTTCCCTTTCCAGGCATTCCATACTTTAGGGCTGGTTCCACGCACATCCGCGACGGTTAAAAGGTAAAGCGCTGTGAGATGTCGTTCATCGCCCATCTTCTTGGCAAATGCCTTCACAACATCGGGGTCGGTTATATCTTGTTTTTGTGCTACCTGACTCATGTTCAAATGCTCGGCAACGAGCCACACCAAGAGTTCAGTATCTTTTTTATCTAGACCATGTTCTTTTGCGAACTTGCGCATGTCAGCTTTGCCTAGTTGTGAGTGATCACCACCACGGCCTTTAGCGATATCGTGAAAGAGAGCTGCGATGACGAGCAACCACGGTTTTTCAAAATGGGCAATTAAGCTACTGCAGAATGGAAACTCATGGGTGTACTCCAGCACCATGAAGCGACGCACATTGCGTAATACCATCAAGATATGTTGATCAACGGTATAGACATGAAATAAGTCGTGCTGCATTTGGCCGACAATTTTTCTGAAGGCGGGTAAATATCTTCCAAGAACGCTGCTGCGATTCATGAGGTGGAACGCTCGACTTACCCCCTCAGGTTGCTTCAAGATTTCAATAAACAGCGCTCGATTGATGGGGCTAGTACGCCACTTGCTGTCCATTTTGGTGCGCGCGTTATAGAGTGCCCTAAAAATGGTGGCAGACAAACTTTTAACGCTTGCAGTTTGGGCAAATACCAAGAAAGTCCGCAGAATTTGCTCTGGATGTTTTTGAAAGAGCTGTGGGTCGGTGATATCTAAAACACCTTGGCGCTCAATAAAGAATTCATTTCCTTCGCCAGGTATCGGGTGAGTGGTTTTAGATTCTTGTGGAAATAGCAGTGCTTCAATATTTTGTAGCAGCACATCATTTAACTGGGTGACTGCTTTAGCTGCCCAATAGTAGCGACGCATAATCGCTTCGCTTGCTCGGCGTGATGATTCCTCTTCAATGCCCATGGTGTGAGCTAAAGGAGATTGCAAGTCAAAAGCAATGACATCTTGCCTGCGTCCTGCTATCAGGTGAAGATTGGCGCGCAAAGTTTCTAATAATCGTTGATTACGATTGAGCTCTGTTAGCTCTCGCTTGGTGATTAATCCAGCTTCGTGTAGGTCATGAAAGGTATTACCCAGCAACGCTGCCTTGCTGACCCATGAGATCACTTGGAGGTCACGTAAACCACCAGGGCTTTCTTTGCAATTAGGCTCAAGTGAGTAAGGAGTATTTTGGTATTTGTAATGCCGTTGAATCTGTTCCGCTAGCTTTGCCTGAAAGAAGGAGCGGGGATCCATTGCGCTCTCATAAGCTTTTGCAAATTCTTTAAAGAGGGATTTTTGTCCGCAAAGGTAGCGCGCTTCGAGTAAAGAAGTGCGCACGGTGATGTCTTGCTCTGATTCAGAGATGCACTCCGCAACAGTTCGTACTGAAGAGCCAATTTCAAGACCAGTGTCCCAACAGTTCGCAATAAATTGCTCTACTTTTTTTGATATCCCCCCAGATTCCTTATTTTCATTGGGAAGCAAAATCAAGATATCAATATCGGAGTAAGGGAATAATGCACCTCTGCCATAACCACCAACAGCAACTAGGGCTGCTTCCTTGTTTAGGTTGCAACTACTCCATAGTTGATTGAGTAATTGATCAGTGAGTTTGCTGAGTTGCTTTGTAAGCTTGCCTACAGCCTGCGTGTTCTTGAATTCGGTATAAGCAACTTCACGAGCAGCGCGAAGGCTTGCTGCATCAATGACTTTGTTTGTCGTTGCCGACGAGTTCATTTGATTAAGCGCTGATAGCAGAAGGTCTAAATGAAAGACCTTTGACGCATTCTGGCGGAGGGTTGCTGCCCTCAGACCAGGTGAGCACTTCAACACCACTATTAGTTACGAGAAGAGTGTGTTCCCACTGCGCTGACAGGCTGCGATCTTTTGTCTTTACGGTCCATTGATCTGGCATTGTGCGAATTTCACGGCGACCTGCGTTGATCATGGGTTCGATCGTGAATGTCATGCCAGCTTGTAATTTTTCACCTGTACCAGGACGGCCGTAATGCAGAATTTGTGGATCTTGATGAAATACCTTGCCGATACCGTGGCCACAGTATTCACGAACAACAGAGTACCCCGCTTTTTCAGCGTGCGTTTGGATCACGTGACCAATGTCGCCAAGTGATGCACCGGGTTTAACCTGTGCGATGCCAAGCCACATGCATTCAAACGTAATTTGTGTGAGTCGTTTTGCCATGACAGAAACTTCACCCACCATGAACATGCGACTGGTAT
Organism: Polynucleobacter sp. MWH-UH2A; assembly: GCF_018687195.1. Lineage (NCBI taxonomy): Bacteria > Pseudomonadati > Pseudomonadota > Betaproteobacteria > Burkholderiales > Burkholderiaceae > Polynucleobacter > Polynucleobacter sp. MWH-UH2A. Next base: position 1,462,839 of record NZ_CP061321.1, on the reverse strand, counting down.
CCCCGTAGTAACCATCGGGAGTGATCACGGTGATATCTAGATTGACAACATCCCCTGACTTCAGAACTTTGTCGCCAGGAATTCCGTGGCAGATGACATCATTTACAGACGTACAAATCGACGCCGGAAAAGGTGGGTAACCTGGGGGTTGGTAATTGAGCGGGGCGGGGATGGTTTTTTGAACGTCACGCATGTAAGCGTGGCAAATGCGATCCAGTTCACCAGTGGTGACGCCTGCTTTAACGTGGGGAGCCACATGATCAAGCACCTCGCTCGCTAGGCGGCCGGCTTCGCGCATCCCTTGGATGTCTTTTTCTGCTGTAAATACACTATTCATGCCTTGATTATCAACGACTTGGACGGTTTTTTCTGGTCCTTGCTGCCTAAAAAACGGGCAATATTCCCTTTTTTAGGGCATTTGAGTGGGTAAATACGGCTACCGACCCTGGTTCAGGGTGGTCTTGGACTAGCTAGATCATTGATATTTAAGCTATAATTTTGGTCTCAGGTCTATTTTGGACTTGAAATCGCGAGTTGAGCCTTCCAGGGTGGCGTTCTTTAGCGCAGCTAGGACTCAACTTTAGAACTAACCCTTAGGAGAAGTTATGTCAGTAACAATGCGTCAAATGCTGGAAGCTGGTTGCCATTTCGGTCACCAAACTCGCTTCTGGTCCCCAAAGATGGCCCCATTCATTTTCGGTCATCGCAACAAAATCCACATCATCAACTTGGAAAAAACATTTCCAATGTTTCAGGACGCCCTGAAATTTGCAAAACAAGTTGCTGCTAATCGTGGCACGATTTTATTTGTTGGTACAAAGCGTCAGTCACGCGAGATCATTGCTGAAGAAGCTGCTCGTGCTGGTATGCCTTATATCGACAGCCGTTGGTTGGGCGGTACGCTCACTAACTTCAAAACTGTTAAAGGTTCCCTCAAGCGTTTGAAGGATATGGAAGTTGCTAAAGAAGCTGGCGATTGGGAAAAGCTTTCTAAGAAAGAAGCTTTAACAAACGATCGCGAACTCGACAAATTGCAAAAAGCACTCGGTGGTATCAAGGATTTGAATGGCGTTCCTGATGCGATTTTCGTGGTGGACGTTGGCTATCACAAAATTGCGATTACTGAAGCTAACAAGCTTGGTATTCCTGTAATTGCAGTTGTTGATACCAACCACTCACCAGAAGGTGTTGATTACGTTATTCCTGGTAACGACGATTCAAGCAAGGCAGTAACTCTTTACGCACGTGGCGTTGCTGATGCCATCTTGGAAGGCCGTGCAAATGCAGTTCAGGAAGTATTGACTGCAGTTAAAGAAGGCGAAGAAGAGTTTGTTGAAGAAGGGAAAGCTGAATAATGGCCGCTATTACCGCTGCAATGGTTGGCGAGCTCCGCGCCAAAACTGATGCTCCGATGATGGAGTGCAAAAAGGCTTTGACTGAAGCTGATGGTGATATGGCTCGTGCAGAAGAAATTCTGCGTGTAAAGCTTGGTAGCAAAGCTGGTAAAGCTGCATCTCGTGTAACTGCTGAAGGTATCGTTGCTTCATCTATCAATGGCACTACTGGTGCTTTGTTGGAAGTGAATTGCGAAACCGACTTCGTTTCAAAGAATGATGATTTCTTGGCTTTTGCAAACGACTGCGTAAAGTTGGTAGCTGAAAAGAATCCTGCTGACGTTGCTGCTTTATTGGCATTGCCTTTGAATGGCTCTACTGTTGACGAAGTGCGTAGCGCCTTGATCGGTAAGATTGGTGAGAACATCATGCCACGTCGCTTCAAGCGTTTTGCTGGTGGCAATAAGTTGGTTTCTTATCTCCACGGCACTCGTATCGGCGTGATGGTTGAGTTTGATGGTGATGAAGTTGCTGCAAAGGACGTAGCAATGCACATTGCTGCAATGAAGCCAGTGGCTTTGTCTACTGCAGATGTTCCAGCTGAGTCCATCGCAATTGAGCGTAGCGTTGCTGTTCAAAAGGCTGCTGAATCTGGCAAACCACCAGAAATCGTTGAGAAGATGGTAGAGGGTTCTATTCAGAAGTACCTCAAAGAGGTATCTCTCTTGAATCAAACTTTCGTTAAAAACGATAAGCAAACCGTTGAGCAAATGCTGAAAGCTGCCAATACCAGCGTGAAGGGATTCACGATGTTTGTTGTGGGTGAGGGCATTGAGAAGCGTCAAGACGATTTTGCTGCTGAAGTGGCTGCCCAAGTGGCTGCCGCCTCTAAAGCGACTGCCTAATTAGTCCTTTTCGGGCTTGCCCCGATTGGTCTAGCCTCATGGGCACAGAAACCTTAGTTTCTGTGCCCTTTTCTTTGCTTGTCCCTAAGCCATTTATAATTCAGGTCAGTAATCAAAAGTGCTTAAAGATCAATAAGCTAAGTATGAAAATTACTTGGCAAATTACGGAAAATACATATGCCAGGCTACAAACGCGTCCTCCTCAAATTATCTGGTGAAGCCCTGATGGGGGATGATGCTTTTGGCATCAACCCGGTCACCATTGATGCCATGGTTTCTGAAATTGCTCAAGTAGTGAACAGTGGGGTTGAATTAGCGATTGTGATCGGCGGAGGAAATATTTTCCGCGGTGTTGCGGGTGGTGCTGCCGGCATGGATCGCGCAACAGCCGATTACATGGGTATGTTGGCAACTATGATGAATTCACTTGCTTTACAAGATGCATTACGCCAAAAAGGCGTTGAGGCCCGTGTTCAATCTGCATTAAGAATGGATCAGGTAGTTGAGCCGTACATTCGTCCACGTGCGATTCGAGCAATGGGTGAGGGTAAGGTTGTTATTTTTGCCGCAGGAACTGGCAATCCATTCTTTACAACCGATACCGCCGCTGCTTTGCGTGGCGCCGAGATGGGTGTGGAAGTGATGCTGAAAGCAACTAAGGTGGATGGTATCTACAGTGCTGATCCAGTGAAGGATCCATCGGCAACGCTATATAAAACCATCACCTTTGATGAAGCATTAATTAAAAACTTACAAGTTATGGATGCCACTGCATTTGCATTGTGCCGTGACAGAAAATTACCAATCAAAGTATTTTCAATACTCAAGCCAGGTGCGCTAATGCGTGTAGTGCAAGGTGAGCCTGAAGGTACTTTGGTGCACGTTTAATAGGAGGCCAGATGTCTGCAGTAGAAATTAAAACCAATACCGATCAGAAGATGCAAAAGTCCCTTGAATCTTTGAAGACAAGTCTTGCAAAGATTCGTTCGGGGCGCGCCAATCCAGGCATTTTGGAGCACATTCAAGTGGAGTACTACGGCAACCCAACCCCATTGAGTCAGGTGGCGAGCTTGGGTTTAGCGGATGCCCGTACGATTAATGTGCAGCCGTTTGAGAAGACCATGGTTGCTGTTGTGGAAAAGGCTATTCGTGATTCTGATTTGGGATTGAATCCTGCCTCGCAAGGCACAGTGATTCGTGTACCCATGCCAGCTTTAACAGAAGAGCGTCGTCGTGAGCTCACTAAAGTAGTGAAGGGTGAAGGCGAAGACGCCAAAATTGCTGTGCGTAACTTACGTCGCGATGCCAATGAGCACTTAAAGCGCTTAACTAAGGATAAAGAAATTTCCGAGGATGAAGAGCGTCGCGCTACTGACGAAATTCAGAAGATGACAGACAAAGCTGTTGTTGAAATAGACAAAATCATCTCTGAAAAAGAAAAAGAGATCATGACGGTTTAGCCGTATTGAGTTTCACTTTTTATGACTCAACACCTCAGTTCAACGCAAGCGATACCAGAAGTCAGCTCCATTCCTCGCCACGTGGCGATCATTATGGATGGTAATGGGCGTTGGGCTAGCAAGCGCATGATGCCCAGAGTGGCTGGGCACTCTGAAGGATTGGGTGCCGTTCGAAAGATTGTTCAGGAATGCCGTCGTATTGGTGTTGAGTATTTAACAGTATTTGCTTTCAGTTCAGAAAACTGGCGTCGCCCACCGGAAGAGGTGGGCTTTTTAATGAAGCTCTTTCTAAAATCCCTTAAAGGCGAAGTCTCCCGTCTTGCAGAAAATGATATTTGCCTAAGACTCATTGGGGATTTAAGTCGCTTTGATAATGCGATCCAGGAGATGGTCGAGTTTTCTGAAGCAAAGACTGCTGGCTGCAAGGCGTTAACTTTTACCATTGCCGCAAATTACGGCGGTCGTTGGGATATATTGCAGGCGATGCGTCGATGTATCGCTGCTAACCCAGGTCTCAAGCCTGAAGATGTTAGCGAAGAACTCTTGCAACCCCATCTTTCCATGGCTTATGCGCCTGAGCCTGATTTGTTTATACGCACCGGTGGCGAGCAACGCGTGAGCAACTTTTTACTTTGGCAACTAGCTTACACAGAGTTGTATTTTACGGATGTGCTTTGGCCTGATTTTGATGAGGCTGAATTGCACAAAGCGTTTGCTTGGTTTAGTCAGCGCGAACGGCGTTTTGGCAGAACTAGCGCTCAGCTTGCTTCGCAAGCGATGAGTGATGCCGTCTAATCTTAGAATCCACTTTTCATGCTGAAAACTCGCGTTATCACCGCTCTAGTTTTATTGGCGGTATTGTTGCCTATTTTATTTTTCCTGCCTGCGGTATACATCGGCGCCTTTTTTCTTGTTGCAGTGTTGGCTGGCGCTTGGGAGTGGAGTCGTCTGTTGGCGCCTGAGGCGCAACGTGCAGCTTGGCTTTATGCGGCCTTTTGTTTGGCCATCATCTTTATTTTGCTGGGCTTGCAAAATGTAGCATGGCAGTTCTCCTTATTGTTGTTAGCAGTTATCTTTTGGTTTTTTGTTGCGCCCTTCATTCTTGCAAGAGGGATGAATCTCTCTTTGCAAATGTTACGCCCTTTTTATGTGGTACTTGGTCTCATACTGCTACCAGCGACCTGGTTTGCAATTGTATTTTTGCGGGAGTTAGGTCTAGTTTTCCTGCTATCCACAATGGCACTAGTTTGGGTCGCGGATATTGGCGCTTATTTTGTCGGCAAAGCTTTTGGTAAGCGCAAGCTTGCCGTGCAAATCAGCCCAGGAAAATCAGTTGAGGGTGCTGTAGGCGGTCTTATTCTCTGTTATGCCTATGCATTGGCATGCGTGTTCTTCTTACCATTTGAGTCCACTATATTTGGCGCTTGGGCTATTCGTTTCGGATGGGTTCCCATGTTCGTGATGGTGACTCTGTTAACAGCCTTCAGTATTTTTGGCGACCTCTTTGAATCTCAGTTAAAGCGTCTAGCGGGTGTTAAAGATAGCAGTCAGTTATTGCCAGGTCACGGTGGTGTGCTGGATCGTGTAGATGCGTTAATTCCGACCATGCCTATAGCGGCGCTTCTTGCAGGTCTTGTGTGATGAGACGTATTGCCATATTAGGCTCTACTGGATCCATTGGTGTTAACACATTAGATGTTATTCGTGCGCATCCAGATCGCTTTGAGGTGGTAGCCCTTACCGCAGGTAAGCAGGTCGATCGATTAGCGGAACAATGTATTGAGTTTAAGCCCGCAATTGCGGTGGTGTCTGAGGCTGCTGATGCTGCGCGTCTTGAAGGGCTATTGCAGCAAAACAATATTTCAACTCAGGTGATGTATGGACCGTCATCACTAGTGACGGCTGTTACTGATTCTGATTGCGATACCGTCATGGCAGCCATTGTTGGGGCTGCAGGGTTGGTACCTGCCCTGGCAGCGGCTAAGGCAGGTAAGCGAGTTTTGCTGGCCAACAAAGAAGCGTTAGTAATGTCTGGTAATTTATTCATGCAAGCGATGAATGCTGGAGGTGGTGAGTTATTGCCGATTGATAGTGAGCACAATGCCATTTTTCAATGCTTACCCAATAATTTCACAAAAGATTCTTCTTCGCAAAATGCGCATTTAGGCGTTGAGGAATTGTGGCTGACTGCATCTGGTGGACCATTCCGCAATACACCACTGGATCAGCTCGCCAGCATCACGCCTGAGCAAGCTTGTGCTCACCCAAATTGGGTTATGGGTAGAAAGATTTCTGTAGATTCGGCAACGATGATGAATAAAGGCCTGGAGGTAATTGAGGCATTTTGGTTGTTCGGTCTGCCGCTGGAAAAAATTAAAGTTCTGATTCATCCGCAAAGCGTAGTGCATTCGATGGTTCGTTATCGTGATGGCTCTGTATTGGCGCAGTTAGGTCAACCAGATATGCGCACACCCATTGCCTATGGTTTAGCGTGGCCAGAAAGGGTGGCTGCAGGAGTGAAGCCCTTGAGCTTGACTCAGTTGGCTAACCTCAGCTTCTCTGAGCCCGACTTATCTCGCTTTCCCTGTTTGTCATTAGCATTTACCGCAGCGCAGTCTGGAGGCGCTGCTCCAGCCGTTTTAAATGCAGCCAATGAAGTTGCGGTGGCAGCTTTCTTGGATAAGGGATTGCCGTATTTGCAAATTCCTGTAGTCGTAGAAAAAACATTAAATGCAATCGCAACAGGTAAAGCGGATTCCCTAGATAGCATTTTGCAGATTGATGCGCAGGCCAGAAAGGTAGCGCAGGATTTCATTAAAGCTCTGTAAAAAATGTTTTAAGGTGATGATTTCATGCAGGCGTTAATTACTCTTGGAGCGTTTTTGTTGACCTTGGGGGTCTTAGTAAGCTTCCACGAGTTTGGCCATTTTTTAGCGGCACGAGCCTGTGGCGTTCGAGTGTTGCGATTTGCTATCGGCTTCGGCAAACCATTGTTTACCTATCGCGCTGAAAATCAAACAGAATGGGTTTTGGCTTCAATTCCTCTGGGTGGCTATGTAAAGCTCTTGGATGGGCGCGATCGAAACCAAGTCATTCGTCCTGAGGATCGCCATTGCACGTTTGATCATAAGCCTCTTTGGCAACGTTCTCTCATTGTGGCTGCAGGACCATTCGCCAATTTCTTTTTAGCAGTAGTTCTTTTTTCTGTGATTTATGTCTCTGGCGTTCCCCAGATGCCAGCAGTATTGCAAAGCCCCCCTGAACATTCGCTCGCCTCTCAACTAGGCATCTCTCAGGGGGATCGAGTTTTAGGTTGGCAAAACTTGAAAGAAGATGCGACCCCAATTTCCGAGAAGTTTGATGTTGTTCTGAGTTGGAATGCTCTGCGCTGGAATTTGATGGATGCCTTGACCGGTGAGTCTGGATTTGCTCTAGAACTTGAGGATTCCGAGGGTAGGCGCCTGATTAAGTCTTTTAAGGCTGATGACCTTCCAAGAATGAGGCCGAATAGTGACCCTATGAAAGACCTTGGCCTTCTGCCCATGCCAATTCCCTTAAACGAATGGTATGAGCTGAAACTAGGCCCCTTAGATGCTTTGGGGCTTGCTACTCAGAGGGTTTGGCTAATTACTAAGGTCTCAGCAAGGCTAATGTTGGGAATGTTTACGGGGCAAGCCTCCTTAAAGCAGCTTGGAGGGCCTTTAAGCATTGCGGATATGGCTGGCAAGTCCATCCAGGTTGGCTGGCAACCCTTTTTGGCATTTTTGGCACTAATTAGCATCAGTATTGGGATGCTCAATTTACTGCCTTTCCCAATGCTAGATGGGGGTCAGCTCCTGTATGATGCATGGGAGTTAGTTGCCGGAAAGCGGATTTCGGTTTCGATGCAAGAGCAGCTCCAGAAAGTGGGCTTTTTATTGCTGATTTCCCTTTCGCTTTTGGCCTTGTTTAACGATTTACAACGCTATATTTCGCCTTGAATTTTCTGAACCTATCTTCCCTGCGCATTATGCGATTTTTAGCGAGACTCACTTTACTGTTGTCTATTGGATTGAGCCTGCATGTTTATGCAGCCGATTCTTTTGTTGTCAAAGATATTCGAGTAGAGGGTTTGCAACGAGTCGAGCCTGGAACCGTATTTAGTTATTTATCAGTTCAGGTCGGTGATACATTTACCGAGGAGAAGGGTGCGGAAGCGATTAAGGCTTTGTATAGCACCGGTTTCTTTAGAGACGTGCAGATTCAGGCGCAGGGTGATGTGCTGATTGTGATCGTGGACGAACGCCCAACGATTTCCCGAATTGAATTCACGGGAATGAAAGAATTTGATCAAGAGATTGTTCGTAAGTCTTTGAAAACAGTTGGTGTAGCAGAAGCCCGCTTTTACGATAAAGCCTTAATTGATAAGGCCGAACAAGAATTAAAGCGTCAATATGTCGGCAAGGGTATGTTTGCTGCCGAGGTGGTTGCCACTGTTACTCCTGTAGAGCGTAATCAAGTAGCCATCTACTTCAATATTGATGAGGGTCCGGTCGCCAAAATCCAAGAAATTAATTTCATCGGTAATGAAGCGTTTAGTGAAGGCACTTTACGTGGTGAAATGCAATTGAAGACGGGTGGTTGGCTTTCTTGGTATAGCAAAGACAATTTATATTCCAAGCAAAAGCTCACCGCGGATTTAGAAACGATTCGTTCCTATTATTTGAATCGCGGTTATCTTGAGTTTGTGATCGAGTCAACGCAGGTTTCTATTACGCCAGATAAAAAAGGTATTTACCTGACGATTAGTATTCGCGAGGGCAAGAAGTTCACGGTTAAAGATGTGCGTTTAGCTGGCGAATTATTGGGTAAGGAAGCAGAGTTAAAGCAGTTAATTGTGCTCAAGCCAGGCGATACATTCTCGTCCGCAAAATTAACGGAGAGCACCAAGGCAATTGCCGAAGTATTGGGCTCTTACGGCTACGCTTTTGCAACGATTAATCCGCAACCAGATATTCGCCGTGAGCAGGCTGAGGTGGATTTGACTTTGGTGATTGATCCAGGTCGCCGTATTTATGTTCGCAAGGTTGAAATTTCTGGAAATGCAAAAACCCGCGACATGGTGATTCGTCGTGAGATGCGTCAATTTGAAAGCTCTTGGTTTGACAGCGACAAAATTGATTTGTCTAAAAAGCGTCTTGGCCGTCTAGGCTATTTCACTGAAACCGACATCACTACTGAAGATGTGCCAGGATCCCCAGACCAAGTGGATGTCAATGTGAAAGTGACTGAAAAACCTACTGGTGCCGTCACAATTGGTGCGGGCTTCTCCTCCACTGAAAAGCTGATTCTTTCAGCGGGTATTAATCAAGATAACGCGTTTGGTACAGGCACTTCCGTTGGTCTGAATGCTTCTGTGGGCAAGATCAATCAGAACTTAACCCTTTCGAACTACGACCCGTACTTCACGGAAGATGGTATCAGTCGCTATACCGACCTCTACTACAGATCATCTAAGCCTTTGTACTATGTGGGCGACCCTGACTACCAGATTAAATCCGTGGGATCCAACATTAAGTTTGGCGTGCCTTATACAGAGGTCGATCGCGTATTTTTTGGTACTGGTGTTGAGGCTTTCCAAATCCAGACTACGGTTAATACGCCAATTCCATATTTGAATTATGCGCAAAGTTACGGTATTGCTGCCCCAGGTTATCCCGGAACATTAACAACTTATAACGTACCGTTGACTGTTGGTTGGGCACGTGATGGTCGCGATAGCGCATTGATTCCATCAGACGGATCTTTGCAACAGCTATCTGCTGAGGCTGGCACTCCGGTTGGTAATATGACCTTCTATCGTATGTATGGTCAGTATCAGAAGTACCACTCTTTCTCTAAAGGCAATATTTTGTCTTTCAATGGCGAAGTGGGTTATGGCCAGGCCTACGGAAATAATCCTTTCCCAATTACCAAAAACTACTATGTGGGTGGTATCGGCTCAGTTCGTGGATATGCGCCAGGCTCTCTAGGTCCGCTTTATTACAACCAGTACCTTGGGACTAATCAACCAACTGGTGGTCAATCCAAGATTGTGAGCAATCTGGAGTACACCGTCCCTGTCCCGGGATCTGGGGTGGATAAAACCTTGCGAGTCTTTACCTTCGTTGACGGTGGTAATGCGTTTGGTCAAAACATCAACCTCGTTTTGCGATATTCCTATGGTTTGGGTTTATCATGGATATCACCACTCGGTCCTTTGAAGTTTAGCTACGGTATTCCGATCAGGTCACAGCCAACGGATAATATCCAGCGCCTCCAGTTCCAAGTTGGTACAGCGTTTTAATTGTTTAAGGAAAGTATTTATGAAGTTTGTTCAATTCTCTAAATCGCTTCAATGGATTTTGGCTGCTGTAGCCTTAGTAATCTCAGCGCCGCATGTTTTTGCGCAAGATGCTGGTACACGAGTAGCCGTTGTGAATTCTGAAAAGGTATTTAACGAATCCAATCTTGCTAAGGCAATGCAAACTCGTTTGCAAAATGAATTTACAAAGCGCCAAAATGATTTACGTGACAGCGCCCAAAAAATCCAAACAGCCGCTGAGAAGTTGGATCGCGATGCGGCAGTAATGAATGAGGCGGATCGTGTGCGTCGTCAACGTGAGCTGGCGGATCAAGATCGCGAACTGCAACGCAAGCAACGCGAATTCACCGAGGATCTGAATCAGCGTACTTTCGAGGAGCGCGCTAAGATTGCTGAGAAGGCGAACACTATATTGCGTCAAATTGCCGAACAGCGTAAGTTAGACATCATTGTTCAGGAAGCAGCTTTTGTAAGTCCTAAGGCTGATATTACTGATGATGTCATCAAGGCCTTGAATAGCCAGAAGTAATCTATGCCTACCGCCATCGAGCTGGCCAATCAGTTTCAAGCAAGCTTGGTGGGGGAGGCTTCCAACTCTTTTGTTGGTTTAGCCCCTCTAGAGCGGGCAACACAGAACCAAATCTCGTTTTTATCGAACCCGTTGTATCGTCAGCAAGCTGCCGATAGTGGCGCTGGGGCGTTGATTGTCAGTAGGTCTGATCTTGAGTTTCTGCAGGCGAATCCCGGAAAAAATTCAGGAAAGCGTGTTTATTTTGTTTCTCAGAATCCTTATGCAAGCTTTGCGCGCATGGCACAACATTTTGCAAAACAGAGTGCGCCAGCTCATGTCCCCGGTATTCATGCAAGCGCGGTAATTGATCCATCAGCAATCATTCCTCCTTCATGTCATATTGGTCCGTTTGTTCATATTGGCCCCAATGTGCGTTTGGGTGAACGGGTTGTGATCTTGGGTAATGCGTCTATTGCAAAAGATAGCGCGATCGCAAGTGATGCACTGATCTATCCATCGGTATCTATTTATGCGGGAACCCAGATTGGGGAACGCTGCATTATTCATAGTGGCGCAGTGATTGGCGCAGATGGCTTTGGTTTTGCTCCAGACTTTTCTGCAACTGGTGGTGAATGGGTCAAAATTCCCCAAACTGGAAATGTAATTATTGGGGATGATGTTGAGATTGGCGCTTCAACCACGATTGATCGTGGGGCTATGAGCGATACCGTGATTGGCTCGGGAACCAAAATTGATAACCAAGTGCAAATTGCACACAATGTAATCATTGGAAAATGTTGTGTGATTGCGGGTTGTGCGGCAATTTCAGGAAGTACGAAGATCGGCAACTTCTGCATTATTGGGGGTGCCGCAAACTTCGCTGGCCACTTGACTATTGCAGACAGAACTACGGTTTCTGGTAATACCTCGATTATTCGCTCTATTACTGAGCCTGGACAGCATTTCACGGGCGTTTATCCATCCATGTTGCATGCTGCCTGGGAGAAGAATGCGGCTATCTTGCGTGGCCTAGATAAAATACGTCAACGTTTACGCTTATTAGATAAAAAGTAAAGGTCAACAATCTTTGGATTGGGATCAATAAAACATCAATCGAAAAATATAACCTTAGGTAAGCATGTTATGAGTACACCAATCGCAATTGATATCAATAAAATTTTGCAATTATTGCCGCATCGTTATCCATTTTTATTGGTCGATCGCGTTATTGAGATCACCCCTCGCGAAACAATCACCGCTTTAAAGAATGTCACCATGAATGAGCCCTTCTTTCAGGGGCACTTTCCGGATTTTCCAGTCATGCCGGGTGTATTGATTATTGAAGCGTTGGCGCAAACGGCGGCATTGCTCACGTTTTCTGAAGAGCGTGCTGAAGATGCTATTTATTACTTTGCCGGAATCGATGGAGCACGGTTTAAAAAGCCGGTGTTGCCTGGTGATCAGTTAATCATGACTGCGAAATTAGAGCGGGGTCGCGCTGGCATTTATAAGTTTGCTGTGCAAGCAACGGTTGATGGCGAGATTGCTGCGGAAGCCAATATTACTTGTGCGGTTCGGACGAAAGGCGCGTAATGACTCGCATTCATGCATCTGCGGTAGTGGATAGCAAGGCTGAGCTTGCCAGCGATGTCGAGATTGGCCCTTATTCTGTTATTGGCCCGAACGTCAAAATTGGTTCCGGAACCAAGGTAGGCTCTCACACTGTGATCGAAGGTCACACCACTATTGGCAAGCAAAATACTTTTGCACATTTTGCTGCGATCGGTGGACCACCTCAAGATATGAAATACCGCGGTGAACCTACCCAACTTATTATTGGGGATCGTAATACCATTCGTGAATTCACAACGATTCATACGGGTACATCACAAGATGAGGGTATTACCCGCATTGGTAACGATAACTGGATCATGGCTTACGTTCACATTGCCCATGATTGTCAGGTTGGTAATCACACCATCTTCTCTAGTAATGCTCAGATTGCTGGTCACGTACAGGTGAGCGATTGGGCCATTATGGGTGGCATGTCTGGTGTGCATCAATTTGTACGAATTGGGCAGCATGCCATGTTAGGTGGTGCATCTGCGCTAGTGCAGGATATTCCACCTTTTGTCATTGCTGCAGGCGATAAGGCTGCTCCTCATGGCATTAATGTGGAAGGTCTAAAGCGTCGTGGCTTTTCGAGTGAAACCATTTCAGCCTTGCGCCAAGCTTATAAAGTGCTCTACAAAGATGGCTTAAGTTTCGAAGAGGCAAAAGCAGAAATTCAGAAGATGGTATCTGCTAGTGCGGCCGATGCTGCTACTGCTGAAAAGCTGGGGCAGTTCCATGACTTTATTGCAGCCTCTACGCGCGGCATCATTCGATAACGGGAATGCCTTGCCAAAGTTAGCTTGTGTAGCTGGCGAACCTTCTGGCGATTTATTAGCTGCGCCAGTTCTGAGTGCCTTAAATCAAATCCCGGATATGGCTGGCCTGGAGGTTTACGGGATCGGTGGCCCGCGTATGCTGGCTCAAGGCATGCGCTCTGATTGGCCGATGGAGACTTTGAGTGTCCGAGGATATGTCGAAGCAATTAAGCAATTGCCCGCCATTCTGAAATTGCGTAAAGAGTTAATCGCCAATCTTTTGGGTGATGGTCGCCCCGATGTCTTTTTGGGGGTTGATGCACCCGACTTTAATTTGGGCGTAGAACTACAACTGCGTAAGGCAGGTATCCCCACTTTACATCTGGTCTCTCCATCCATTTGGGCGTGGAGAGCGGGACGCATTAAAAAAATTACGCAAGCCGTTGATCGCATGCTTTGCATCTTTCCGTTTGAAACTGAGATCTATGATCGCGCGGGCGTGTCGTCTACTTATGTAGGGCACCCTTTGGCGAGTGAAATTCCGCTGGAGCCTAATGTAACTCAAGCTAGAGGAAAGATCGCTCAAGTACTTCTACCGAATCAGAATAGCCAAGACTATTTAAATGGTTTGGTGGTTGCAGTATTGCCTGGTAGTCGTTCTTCAGAAATTGAGTTGATTGCCCCCGTGTTTTTTGAAACGATGGAATTATTGGCAGACAAGCTTCAAGGTCAAAAATTGCATTTCCTCATTCCGGTTGCCACTCCTCGTTTGCGAGCCCCCTTAGAGGCATTATTGAAAGCAAGCAAGGATCAATTTCCGGATATCCAAATTCATATACTAGACGGAATGGCAGATGAAGTTTTAGAAGCGTCTGATGTTGTTCTGATTGCGAGCGGAACGGCTACTTTGCAGGCCGCTCTGTGGAAGAAGCCGATGGTGATTTCATATAAGGTGCCTTGGCTCACTGCTCAAATAATGAAACGCCAGGGATATTTACCTTATGTTGGTTTGCCTAATATCTTATGTGGTGAGTTTGTTGTCCCTGAGTTATTGCAAAGTGACGCGACGCCTGAGAAATTAAGTGCTGCAATTTTGGATTGGATCCATCATCCAGGTAAGGTTGCACAACTAAAAGAGCGTTTTGCAAAAATGCACGAAACCTTGCGTCGCCCAACGGGCCTTATGGTTGCTCAGGCGGTTGCGCAAACCATTATGGATCGTCGTCATGGACGAATTGCTTCATGAGTTTTATTTGGGTTTGCGGTGTGGATGAAGCGGGTCGCGGTCCATTGGTAGGCGCTGTGGTCGCTGGTGCTGTAGTGCTCGATCCTAACAAGCCGATTGACGGCTTAAAAGATTCTAAAAAATTGACGGCAGCAAAGCGTGATTTTTTATATGAGCAAATACTAGAAAATGCAAAAGCATGGGGGGTGGGCGAAGCCAGTCCCGCTGAAATCGATCAGATTGATATATTGCAGGCAACCATGTTGGCGATGCGCCGCGCTATAGAGGATTTAACTACTCGCTTAGGTGCTTGGCCAGAGAAGGCTTTGATTGACGGCAACCGGTGTCCCGAACTGCCCATTGCGGCTGAAGCAATCGTGAAGGGTGATGCAAAAGAGCCCGCAATTTCGGCAGCCTCGATTGTGGCGAAAGTAACACGTGATCGACAAATGATGCGCCTGCATGAACGGCATCCAGAGTATGGATTTGCTCAGCATATGGGCTATCCTACTGAGGCGCATTTTGCGGCTCTCAAGCAATACGGCGTCTGCTCAGAGCATCGCCGAAGTTTTTCTCCTGTCAGAAAAGTCTTGGAATCTGTTGCGAGCTAAGCGATGAACTTCGATCAAATTACCTCTAAAGAAAATTCGCTATTTAAAGAACTGCGTTTATTGCAGGCAACCGGATCTAAGGGTCAAAAAGCGAGAATCAGTAGTGGATGCGCTTTGCTTGAAGGGATTCATCTCGTCCAAACTTGGGTAGGTGATCCTGCATTAAAGACCATTTTTACCTCTGAGGCGGGCTTGAAGAATGCAGAAATCGCTGAAGCCGTTTATTCACAAATAGAAATCTGTCCTGATACCAAGGTTTATCAATTGGATAGCGCTTTATGGGATTTGCTGAGTGATCTGGTGAACGCCCCTCATATTGCAGGATTATTGGAGCTACCCAAATCTTCTTTGGTAGCAGCTCAATCCCTTGCGAATTTAGATGGGGATGTCGTGATTTTGGATCGCATTCAGGATGCGGGTAACGTTGGCACTATTCTGCGCACGGCCGCAGCTGCTGGGTTTACGCAAATCATTGCCTTATCGGGTTGTGCTCACCTTTGGTCTAGCAAGGTTTTACGAGCAGGGATGGGGGCCCACCGTTTATTGGATCTGTATGAGGGCTGGACCAATCAACAGGTTTTAAGTGCAGTAACGGCACCGCTGATGGCTGCAACTGCAGAAGCAGAGCAAGACCTGTTTACTTTAAAGCAAGAATTGCTAAATCCAGTGGCTTGGGTAATGGGAAGTGAAGGTCAAGGTGTGTCCGATGATCTGCTTGCTCAGGCAAAAGGGGTTTCTATACCAATTGATCCACGAGTCGAGTCACTCAATGTTTCTACCGCAGCCGCTATTTGCTTATTTGAAACAATGCGCGTGAGACGCACCTGAGCTCAGCAAGAAAACTATCCGAGGATGGTTTTATCCGACTTGATGGCTTGCAATACGGTGGTAGCAATTTCTTCAATGGATTTACTTGTAGTCATCACCCACGGAATCGATTGTTTTTTCATCATCGCCGTTGCTTCGTTAATTTCATAACGGCAATTTTCAAGCTTGGCATAGTTGCTGCCCGGACGTCGTTCATTACGAATTTCCGAGAGGCGTTCAGCGTCAATCATCAGGCCAAAGATTTTTTGGCGATAAGGCACCAGATCTTTGGGCAACTGACCTCGCTCAAAATCCTCCGGAATTAATGGGTAATTGGCGGCTTTTAGGCCATATTGCATAGCAAGATAGAGACTGGTTGGTGTTTTACCCACTCGAGATATCCCGACCAAAATCACGTCAGCCTCAGCTAAGTTTTGGTTGGATTGCCCATCATCATGTGCCAAAGAGTAGTTGATTGCCTCAATTCGGTTTTTATAGGCCTCGGTGTCAGCATTGTGGTGCAGGCGGTTCATGGCATGAGTCGATTTCATGCCAAGGGCAGCCTCAAGAGGGGCTACGAATGTCTGAAACATGTCCAAAATTAGGCCATTGGCCTTGGCGACGATGGAGTTGAGCTCAGCATTCACCAAGGTGGTGAAAACAATGGGTTGAACCCCATATTTACTGGCGGCCTGGTTAATGCTGCTGACAGCCTCATGAGCCTTGTCAACACTATCTACAAACGGGATCCGAATATGCTTAAAACTGGCCTCAAATTGCGCCAAAATCGACTGGCTGAAGTTCTCGGCGGTAATGCCTGTGCCGTCAGAGACAATAAAAACAATACGGGTTTCGGTAGACATCAATTTGGCCTAAATGTGAGGGTCAGAACTACAATAGAATCATATTAAATGAAGTCGCATTTTAGGCGACCGCTTGACCAGTTTCCTTATCTTTAGAGAGTATTTTATGTCCAACCAACAGCAACAAAATAGCAGTATGGCTAATGCCTATGTTTTGCCTTTTGAGCAACTTCGAATGACAGATGTTGAGTCAGTCGGCGGTAAAAATGCGTCCTTAGGTGAAATGATTTCACAACTTGCTTCAACCGGGGTTCGTGTACCAACTGGTTTTGCAACAACGGCATTAGCGTTCCGTGATTTTTTACAACACAATAATTTGACTGAGCGCATTCAAAAGCGTTTGGAAGGTCTCAATATTGATGATGTACGCGCTCTAGCTCAAGCTGGTGCAGAGATTCGTCAATGGATTGAAACAGCGCCATTTCAGCCAAAGCTTGAGGAAGATATTCGTAAAGCATTCGCTACCTTAGATGATTCTGGCAAAGGCTCTTTTGCTGTTCGCTCATCCGCTACTGCAGAAGACTTGCCTGATGCCTCATTTGCAGGTCAGCAAGAAACTTTCTTGAACGTGGAAGGTATTGAGGATGTTTTAAAGAAGATTCGTGAAGTTTTTGCGTCCCTCTATAACGATCGCGCCATCTCCTACCGCGTTCATAAGGGCTTTGCTCACGAAGAAGTTGCCTTATCTGCTGGTATTCAACGCATGGTGCGCTCGGACTTAGGCGCTTCTGGTGTGATGTTCACGTTGGATACGGAATCTGGTTTTGAGGATGTAGTGTTCATTACCTCTAGCTATGGTTTGGGTGAAACGGTTGTACAAGGTGCTGTTAATCCAGATGAGTTTTATGTATTTAAGACCACATTAGCGCAAGGTAAGAAAGCAATCATTCGTCGTACCTTGGGTTCTAAGTTGATTCAAATGCAATTTGCACCAAAGGGTTCAGCTGAGAAAGTGCAAACAGTCGATGTCACGCCCGAGAAACGTAATCGTTTTTCATTAGAGGATGCAGACATTACTGAGTTAGCAAAGTACGCCGTCATCATTGAGAAGCACTATGGCCGCCCAATGGATATTGAGTGGGGTAAAGATGGTCAAGATGGACGCATCTACATTTTGCAAGCGCGTCCTGAGACGGTAAAGAGCCAAGCGGCTGGTCAAGTCGAGATGCGTTACAAGCTCAAAGGTAGCTCTAAGGTATTGGCAAAAGGTCGTGCGATTGGTCAAAAGATTGGTGCTGGTCCAGTGCGCATCATTCGCGATCCGAGCGAAATGGATCGAGTGCAGCCTGGCGACGTTTTAGTTGCAGATATGACTGACCCGAACTGGGAGCCAGTAATGAAGCGCGCCTCTGCGATTGTGACCAACCGCGGTGGTCGTACTTGCCACGCGGCGATCATTGCCCGTGAGTTAGGTGTGCCTGCAGTAGTGGGTTGCGGTGATGCCACCGAGCAATTACAAGATGGCATGGTGGTGACTGTCTCTTGTGCGGAGGGTGATGAAGGCCATATATATGATGGCTTGATTGAAACTGAGGTGACTGAAGTTTCTCGTGGTGCATTGCCAGATATTCCTGTGAAGATCACGATGAATATCGGTAACCCACAATTAGCGTTTGATTTCTGCCAATTGCCAAATGCAGGTGTTGGATTGGCGCGTTTAGAGTTCATCATCAATAACTACATTGGTGTACATCCACGCGCAGTATTAGAGTATCCAAACATTGATCCTGATCTCAAGCGCGCTGTTGAGAGTGTTGCTCGCGGCTATGCAAGCCCACGTCAATTCTATGAAGATAAATTGGTTGAAGGTGTAGCCACCATTGCTGCCGCTTTTTATCCAAAGCCAGTAATCGTGCGCTTGTCTGACTTTAAGTCAAACGAGTACAAGAAACTCATTGGCGGATCGCGTTATGAGCCCGATGAAGAAAATCCAATGTTAGGTTTCCGTGGCGCATCCCGCTACGTGTCAGAAGAGTTCGGCGAAGCATTTGAATTGGAATGTGCTGCGATGAAGCGTGTCCGTGAAGACATGGGTCTTGATAACGTTGAGATCATGGTTCCATTTGTACGCACTATCAAGCAAGCAGAGCGCGTCATCAATATGATGGAGAAGTTTGGCCTGAAGCGTGGTGTAAATGGCTTACGCCTCATCATGATGTGTGAGATTCCATCTAACGCTATCTTGGCTGATCAGTTCTTAGAGTATTTTGACGGCTTCTCGATTGGCTCGAACGATATGACTCAGCTAACACTCGGTCTTGATCGTGACTCTGGTATGGAATTGTTGGCAATCGACTTTGATGAGCGTGATCCAGCCGTGGAGTTTATGGTTGAACGCTCAATCGTTGCTTGTCGCAAGCAAGATAAATATGTCGGTATTTGCGGTCAAGGCCCTTCCGATCATCCAGACTTCGCGCGTTGGCTAGTTGAGAAAGGCATTACTTCTATCTCACTAAACCCAGACAGCGTAGTTGAAACTTGGGAAATGCTTGGTAAGAGTTTAAAAGCCTAAGCTGTCTTAAATAGTGGTTAATAAAAAGCCTAGAGGAGACTCTAGGCTTTTTTCTTGGTTGCGACCTTTTTCGCAGGTTTCTTAGTGGCTGGATTAGTGCCCGCAGTCGCTTTAGTTTTAGACTGCTTTGCCGTTATAGCTGATAGACGATGGATTGGAACCGCCCCCATCTTTTTTGCGGGCTCAGATATCGCACTAGATTTTTGGGCTCCACTCCAGCTAGGTTCGGCAATGGAGTTAAACGCATCACGAAGTTTTTCACCCCACAAGCGATGAATCATCTGAAAGTAAGGATTTGATTCGTCTAGAGTAACGAGTTTGCTAGCTTTTAAGGAATTCTTTTCGTAGACCAACAGATCCAATGGAAGACCAACGGAGATATTACTGTTTAAGGTGGAGTCCATTGAAATCAAGGCGCACTTGGTGGCAAGATTTAATGGGGTAGAAAAATTGACCACTCGATCGAGGATGGGCTTGCCATACTTAGCTTCGCCAATTTGGAAATAGCAGGTCTCTGGAGTAGCTTCAATGAAATTACCTGCGGAATAGATGTTGAATAAGCGAGGCCTCTCATCTTTTACTTGGCCACCAAAGATCAGATTGCAGTTGAAATCAATTCCGGCTTTTTCAAGCGCCTTGTGATCTCGATCATAGACTTGCTTGACCGCCTCGCCAATGACAACGGCAGCGTCATGCGAGTTCTCCACATTCCAAAGATTTTTGCCATGGAAGAGTTGGCCTTGTAGCAGAATTTCTTTAACTGCTTGGGTGACGGCAAGATTGCCAGCGCTCATCATGGCAAAGAAGCGATCACCATCCTTCTGGAATAAGGCCATTTTCCGAAATGTCCCTATTTGATCAACTCCAGCATTCGTGCGGGTGTCCGATAAAAATACAAGGCCATCTTTTAGGCAGAGCCCAACGCAATACGTCATATACACAATTCCTCAATAATTTTGACCATTATTACTTAAGCCCTAAGCAAGAGCGTTGAATAATTAGGATAACTGCTGAATCGAGATATTCGCACTCAGTTCTTCGCCAATACCGCCAGTGCGAACACCTTTGACTGGGGCTGCAGAATAGTAATCGCAACCAATAGCTAAGCGTACATGTCGAGCATCAGTCAAGCAGGCGTGAGTAATGTCTACACTATTCCAGACGCCATTATCAATATCACTGCAAAAATCAATCCAGGCATGACTTGCTAAATTAGGGGATTCCTCGGCGAAAAAGTAGCCACTAACGTATCGTGCTGGTATTTGTGCTGCTCTACAAAGGCTTAGCATTACATGTGCATGATCTTGGCAAACGCCAGACCGCATGGCAAAGGATTGGGCTGCCGTTGTAGCAAAGTTCGTTTTGCCGGGGGCATATTCAATCGCGCCTTGTACTGCAGATGCTAGCTTGAGAATCTCATCAATGTTGTTTTTCTTGGGTAGTGAAGCTGAGAAAAAGTCCATCATTTCCTCAGAAGGCTCTGTCAAGCGTGTTTGCTGCAGAAGGTAGTAAGGTGAGACAGCCTTAGGGTCGTCAGCGTACTTGTGCGCATCTTGGGTGAAGATCTCACCATCGGCCTCGATCATCATCGATGTGTATGAGGCCTCTTGAACAAATATGCTGCATAGATTGCTGAAGGCATCTACAGAGTTTGAGGCTTTAATTGGTGTATTAATCTTCCAGCGCTCTACTTCTTGTCCTGCAGTAGTAGGTGGAGTCAGGCGTAACTCTTGAATGGAGTAGCGCACTGGAGTTTCATATCGATATTCGGTGCGGTGTCGTATTTTTAGGTGCATAGGTGTATTGTTCTAAGCCACAGCTAAGGGAATCAGATAGGCACTACTGAATTCATCGGCGATGTGATTGATTCGCTCTAAAAAGCTCTCGATAAATTCCTCGAGCCCTTGCTCAAATACTTCATCAACATCGGAATAATCTAAACTCGCTTTTAGCTTTCCAAGTAAACGTTCAATCTCTTTGGATTGCTGATTTTTAACCTCAGAAACTAAGGGAATTAATTCGTTCACGCAACATACTAACGAGCGCGGCATTTGCTTATTAAAAATCAACAGCTCTGCCACTTGTTTTGGAGTAACTTGATCCGAGTAAATTTGACGATAAATTTCAAAGGCAGACACTGATCTCAATAAGGCTGCCCAGTGATAAAAATCAAAAAACTCCCCGCTTGAATCTTCTTCAATTGCCCGAGTCTTGCCTAGTGCTGTCAGCGCTTCCTGATCCTCGTATTTTGTTTCTAAAATACGGGCTGTATTATCAGCCCGCTCTAGTAATGTGCCGACATCAATAAAATAGAAAGATTCATTTTTGATCATCGTGCCATGCATCACCCCTCTAAACAAATGGCAACGGTGTTTAACCCATTCCAGCAGTCTGCTTGGATCGGCTTGATGTCGAGTTTGCAGAATGCGTTGCAATTCTAGCCATGTGGTGTTTTGTGTTTCCCATACCTCAGAGGTGATCTTTCCGCGTATGACTCGAGCATTCTCGCGCGCAGCGAAGAGGCACGAAACAATGCTGGATGGGTTGCTAGTTTCATAAATCATGAAATCCAATACATTCTCGCGATTGACCACATCATATTTACTCAAAAATGCATTTTCTAATTTAGAAATCGTGAGTAATTTTTTCCAGCTTTGTTCCAAGAATTCTGGTGGCTGGGGTAATAAGGAGGTTTGGTGGTTTACATCGAGCATGCGGGCGGTATTTTCCGCACGCTCTGTGTATCGCGCCATCCAGTAAAGGCAGTCAGCAGTGCGGCTCAACATGGCTTATTCCTCCAATACCCAGGTGTCTTTAGTGCCGCCACCCTGAGAAGAGTTCACCACTAGTGAGCCTTCCTTTAGAGCGACCCGAGTAAGACCGCCGGGTACCATCTTGATGGTTTTGCCAGACAAAACAAAAGGGCGCAAATCAATGTGTCTGGGCGCTACACCTGACTCCACAAAAGTAGGGCAGGTGGAGAGGGCAAGAGTAGGTTGTGCAATATATTTGTCTGGGTTTGCGATCAAGTGCGCCCTAAATTCTTCAATCTCTGCCTTTGTAGATGCTGGCCCTACCAACATGCCGTAACCACCAGCGCCATGAGTCAGCTTAACTACCAGTTTTTCTAAATTAGCTAAGGTGTAGGCAAGATCGTCTGCTTTACGACACTGAAAAGTCGGAACATTATTCAGAATCGGTTTTTCTCCGAGATAGAACTCAATCATGTCTGGCACATAGGGGTAGATGGATTTGTCATCAGCAATACCAGTGCCTATGGCATTCGCTAGCGTGATGTTGCCCGCTCGATAGGCTGACAGCAGTCCCGCTACTCCAAGTGTGGAGTCCGAGCGGAATGCAAGTGGGTCTAAAAAGTCATCATCAACACGGCGGTAGATAACATCCACGCGCTCAGGGCCTTGAGTAGTGCGCATATACACCTGCTCGTTTTTGACAAATAGGTCTTTGCCTTCAACTAGCTCTACGCCCATCTGCTGCGCTAAATAGCTATGCTCAAAATAAGCAGAGTTATACATACCGGGAGTCAAAACTACAACATTCGGTTTTTTAACATCATCGGGTTTTACAGATTTGAGGCACTCTAATAAAAGGTCTGGGTAATGCTCTACTGGAGCGATACGGTATTTTTGAAATAGGTCAGGGAAAAGCCGCATCATCATTTTGCGGTCTTCAACCATGTAAGAGACTCCGGATGGCACGCGCAAGTTGTCTTCAAGCACGTAGAATTCGCCTTCACCTGCTCTGACAATATCGATACCGGCAATCTGTGCATAAATATCACGCGGTACATTGACATTGCGCATATCAGGACGGTATTGCGCATTATTGAAAATTTGTTCTGCTGGAACAATACCAGCCTTAATAATTTCTTCATCGTGGTAGACGTCGTAGATGAAGCGATTGAGTGCTTTGACCCGTTGTCTTAATCCGGCCTCGAGCTGTTCCCACTCCTTGGCTGCAAAGATGCGAGGAACTTGGTCGAACGGAATGGTTCTCTCGGCGCCCAGATCGTCTCCATAGACTGCAAACGTAATGCCGACACGTCTAAAGATCAGGTCAGCCTCAGCACGTTTGAGACCCATAAGGGTATCGCTTTGCTGTTTCAACCAATTATGAAAAATTTGGTAGTGGGGGCGCGCTTTGCCAGAGGCATCAAGCATTTCATCAAAAGGCAGTGTCATGCCTATTAAGCTAATGCCTGTAGAAAAGCCAAAATCTGGAAATTGAAACAGCTTGGTGCCGTGTTGCACCAGACAAGTGCACCGTGCTCAAATCCTGGTCTTTAGGCGTTGAGGTCGCCCCGGGCAATCCTGCCTTTTTGTACTTCCCATTCGCGCTCTTTAGTAGCAGCGCGCTTGTCATGTTGTTTCTTGCCTCTTGCTAAACCAATCTCACATTTCACTCGACCTTTGGAGAAATGCAGATTTAGGGGAACTAGTGTGTAGCCTTTTTGTTCTACTTTGCCAATCAGCTTACGAATCTCGATTGCGTTTAATAGTAGTTTTCTGGTTCGGACGTTATCTGGAACAATATGAGTGGAGGCGGAAAGCAGGGGGGTAATATGGCAACCAATCAGAAATAGCTCCGCCTTGCGTATCACTACATACGCTTCCTTGATGTGCACTCGGCCTGCGCGGATGGCTTTTACTTCCCAGCCCTCCAAGACTAGCCCTGCCTCAAAGCGCTCCTCGATAAAATAATCGAAGAAGGCTTTTTTGTTATCGACGATACTCATATTTATTTAGCTTCCAACAACGATTATGGCAGACGTCTACAAGACCGTTTTAATTGGCCAATCAGCTGACCGAATGTATGGTTTGGTGACTGATGTAGCGCGATACCCCGAGTTCCTGCCCTGGTGCGGGGGAGTGGAAATCTTTGAGCAGACTGAAACCGTTTTGGACGCCAAAATCAATATCAACTTTAAGGGAATTAATCAGTTTTTCCATACCCGGAATGTGAATCATCGACCCGAAACCATTGATATGGTATTTGTGGATGGGCCATTTAAGCATTTTTCAGGCCAATGGAATTTCATTCCCCTGCGTGAAGATGCATGCAAGGTGGAATTCAAATTGCATTGGGAGTTTAAAAGTGTGATTTTGGACAAAATTATTGGACCTGTTTTTGGTCATATCGCCGGAACATTTGTGGACTGCTTTGTGAAGCGCGCAGAAGAGCTCTATGGTTGATCAAGTGCTCAATATTTGGCTTTGTGATGCAAGAGCGGGCGAACCCAATCTCAAGCCATTCGAGCTTGTCATCAAGTCGGATGAGAGTCCGACGGTTGGACTTGCCCTAGTAAAAGCAGGATTGGTATTTAGCCAAGACGATCCAGCTCTAGCCAGAAAGGGCTGTTTTGGGGTTTTTGGGAAGCGCAAGGACTGGGATAGCCCCATTTATGAAGGAGACCGTCTAGAGCTGTACTCTCCTTTGTTAATCGACCCTAAAGCGGTCCGCCGTAAGAAGGCTAACCAGAACCAGGACGCCAAATTCCAGGCTGCGGCAGCCAAAAGGAGGGCTAGGAGGCTATAATCTGTTTTTGCGACTAGGGGTTTTGCATGCGACTCATTCAAAAAGCACTCACTTTTGACGATGTGCTCCTCGTACCGGCTTATTCATCGGTACTCCCTCGAGATGCCAGTCTGGCTAGTAAATTAACTCGGGATATCTCACTAAACACGCCGTTAGTATCTGCTGCGATGGATACCGTAACAGAAGGTCGTTTGGCAATTGCCATGGCCAGTGAGGGTGGTATCGGTATTGTTCATAAAAACTTGAAGCCCTCCGAGCAAGCTCGTGAAGTGGCAAAAGTAAAGCGTTATGAGTCTGGTGTTCTGCGAGATCCGATCACAATCAGCCCCGATGTGACAGTGCGTCAAGTGATTCAGCTATCGCGTGAGCATGGTTTCTCTGGTTTCCCAGTTTTAGTCGGCAAAGAAGTTGTTGGCATTATCACTAACCGTGATTTGCGCTTTGAAGAAGACTTGGATGCGCCAGTAAAAAACAAGATGACTCCACGTGAGCGTTTAGTGACTGTAAAAGAGGGTGCCTCATTAGAGGAAGCAAAACGCTTGATGAGTCAGCATCGCTTAGAGCGAGTGCTTGTTGTTAATGACAAATTTGAATTGCGCGGCCTAATCACTGTTAAAGATATTCTGAAGGCGACTGAACACCCGAATGCATGTAAAGACAGCGAAGGTAAGCTCCGCGTGGGTGCGGCTGTTGGCGTGGGTCCAGATAATGATGAGCGTATCGAGCTATTAGTACGCGCTGGCGTTGACGTGATTGTGGTGGATACCGCTCACGGTCATAGTCAAGGCGTCCTCGATCGCGTTAAATGGGTTAAGAAGAACTATCCGCAGGTGCAAGTCATTGGCGGCAATATTGCCACGGGTGAAGCGGCAAAAGCGCTGGCTGATCACGGTGCTGATGGTGTGAAAGTGGGAATTGGCCCTGGCTCAATTTGTACTACTCGTATTGTGGCTGGTGTTGGTGTTCCTCAGATTTCGGCAATCGTGAATGTTGCGACTGCGCTCAAGGGCACCGGGATTCCGCTGATTGCTGATGGTGGTATTCGCTATTCTGGAGACGTAGCTAAAGCATTGGCTGCCGGTGCGAGTGCTGTCATGATGGGCGGCATGTTTGCAGGTACTGAAGAAGCTCCAGGAGAGGTGTTCTTGTACCAAGGACGCTCTTACAAGAGTTATCGCGGTATGGGTTCTTTGGGCGCGATGGCTGATGGTTCGGCCGATCGTTATTTCCAAAGCGATATTGTTGCGAATGCAGAGAAGCTCGTGCCTGAAGGTATTGAAGGCCAAGTTCCTTATAAAGGTAGCGTGCTTGCCATCTTGCATCAATTGACAGGTGGTATTCGTTCCTCCATGGGTTATCTGGGTTGCAAGACAATTGCTGAACTGCATGAAAAAGCCAATTTTGTGGAAATTACATCAGCGGGTGTGCGTGAGTCGCATGTGCATGATGTGAAGATCACTAAGGAAGCGCCTAACTACCATATTGATTAAAAATAAATAAACGCTGACTTAAAGAGTGATTGTTTCGTGCACGACAAAATACTGATTCTCGACTTTGGTTCACAAGTAACTCAATTAATTGCAAGACGTGTGCGGGATGGTCGGGTGTATTCAGAGATACACCCCTATGATTGCGATCCAGAATTCATTCGCAAGTTCATTCAAGAGCAAGGCGGCAAAGGAATCATCCTCTCAGGTGGACCAAGCTCAGTTACAGAGGCTGGAAGTCCACGAGCACCGCAAATTGTTTTTGAACTCGGCGTTCCTGTATTAGGCATCTGCTACGGTATGCAAACCATGGCTACTCAGTTGGGTGGCGCGGTTGCATCCGCTGAGTCACTTGGTAAGGCACGTGAATTCGGATACTCCGAAGTGCGCGCACATGGACACACAAATCTACTCAAAGGCATACAAGATTTTTCTACTAGTGAAGGTCATGGCATTCTGAAGGTGTGGATGAGTCATGGTGACTCAGTAACCACATTGCCACCAGAGTTCTCATTAATGGCCTCGACAGATTCCTGTCCGATCGCAGGTATGGCAGATGAGAAGCGTCGCTTCTATGCATTCCAGTTTCACCCTGAAGTAACCCACACCATTCAAGGAGCTGCCATTCTGGAGCGCTTTGTACATCAGATCTGTGGCTGCAAGCCAGATTGGGTGATGGGCGACTATATTGCGGAAGCGGTTGAACATATTCGTAAGCAGGTTGGCGATGAAGAGGTGATCCTCGGCTTATCTGGTGGCGTCGACTCGAGCGTTGCCGCCGCATTGATTCACCGTGCTATTGGCGATCAATTGACTTGTGTATTTGTAGATCATGGCCTGCTTCGTCTCAATGAAGGCGACATGGTGATGGAGATGTTTGCGCGCAATCTAGGCGTGAAGGTGATTCGAGTGGATGCAAAAGACACCTTTATGTCTAAGCTTGCTGGTGTTGCTGATCCAGAGGCTAAGCGAAAAATTATTGGCAAAGAATTTGTGGAGATTTTTCAGACTGAGTCTGGAAAGATCAAGAATGCAAAGTGGTTGGCGCAAGGCACCATCTATCCTGATGTGATTGAATCTGCTGGTAAAGGTAAAAAAGGTGCCCATACTATTAAGAGCCACCACAACGTAGGCGGTCTGCCTGAAGATATGCATCTGAAGTTGCTCGAGCCTTTGCGTGAGCTCTTTAAAGATGAAGTGCGTGAGCTTGGTGTCGCCTTAGGATTACCGCGTGAAATGGTTTACCGCCATCCTTTCCCTGGACCAGGCCTTGGTGTTCGTATTTTGGGTGAAGTCAAAGCGGAGTTTGCTAGTCTCTTGCAAAGAGCGGATGCGATTTTTATTGAAGAGTTGCGCAATACGATTGATGAAGTTAGCCAAAAATCTTGGTATGACTTGACCAGTCAAGCATTTGCGGTATTTTTGCCAGTGAAGTCAGTGGGTGTAATGGGTGATGGTAGAACCTATGAATACGTTGTTGCACTCAGAGCCGTTCAAACTCAAGACTTTATGACTGCACATTGGGCGCATTTGCCGCATGATTTACTTGGCAAGGTTTCCAATCGCATCATTAATGAAGTGCGCGGCATCAATCGCGTTGTTTACGATATCAGTGGAAAACCTCCTGCTACGATCGAGTGGGAATAAGTATCGGCTTTTAGATGACTGAGTTACGCCAAGCCGCCCTTGAAATTTTGGCAATAACTGATCCACAGATCAAGGTTAGTCTAATATTTCAGTTGTTTGATGGCTATCAACAACAAGGTCTGAAAATTGATAGTGCTGCAATCTATGATGGCGCAAATCTTCAGCTTCCTGGTCGACCACAAAAACCAGAGTTAGTTCCCCCTCTAGAGGTGCCTAAAAGAAAGATGGATACGGCTGAGGGCCGGGCATCTCTGCTGCATTCATTAGCGCATATTGAATTTAATGCTATTAATCTCGCGCTAGATGCTATTTGGCGGTTTCCAGAAATGCCGGAGCAATACTATGCAGATTGGTTAAAAGTGGCCAAAGAAGAGGCCTATCATTTCACTCTCATTAATGAATATCTTCAAACCATTGGATATTCTTATGGCGACTTTCAGGCCCACAATAGTTTGTGGGAGATGGTGGAAAGAACACAAGATTCCGTCATTGCCAGAATGGCCTTGGTGCCCAGGACCATGGAGGCGAGAGGCCTTGATGCTGTGCCGATGATTCGTGATCGATTTAAACAAGTAAAAGATGCACGCGCCGTCGAAATTCTTGAAATTATTCTCCGCGACGAGATTGGACATGTTTCTATTGGCAATCATTGGTTTAATTATTTATGTAACAAGGCGGCCATATCCCCAATTTCAACTTATCGAGATTTAGCAAGGCAATACCGCGCTCCAAAAATGAGAGGCCCATTCAATCTGGATGCTCGCAAGCAAGCGGGATTTACGGTTGAAGAATTAAGTTTGCTTGGGGTATAGTTGGTTTAGTAGATCTATGGAGGAAATATGAATTTATCTCGTCGTTTATTCATCACTTCAGCCGCTTTGGCGCCAGTAGCATGTGGTGTGCCATTAGGTTATGAGCGCGGTACTCCCGTTGCGCAACCCAATCCACTACCACCCGTTCGCCCACCGAAAGTGGGGCAAGAGTGGACCTATATCAAACGGGATGTGTTTGATGGTAAAAATCTCGGTTTAGTTACTGAGCGAGTAGCCAGTGTTGGGTCAACTATTGTGATTGAGCGTTTGGATGAGAGCGGCGGTAGATTGGCGAATGAAATCCAGGGTCCTTGGGGTGTGGTTCAGACCGATCCTCAGTGGCCAAAAGTAGTGAGCTTTAGCCCTGCGATACCATTGTGGCCTCAAGAGTTGAGTGCTACCTGGAACAAGCAATTTATTACTAAATATAAATTAGCAGGATATCCAGACTCAGCCTACAGTTGGCAGGAGTATATGAGCGCCCATGGTTGGGAGCAGATTACTGTTCCCGCTGGAACCTTTCTCACCTTGCGTTACCAAAGCCTAGTTAATTACGAGAGTAATGACGACAATAAAGTCAATTGCATTCGCAAAGAAACGGTTTGGTTTGCGCCGAGCATTGGTCGCTGGGTTGCACGTGAGTCTTCTGGTTCATACATGATTCAAGGTCAGCTCGGAACTCCCAATTTAGAAGATAGTTTGCAGTGGCAGTTGACCGCTTACAATTGATTCTTTGGAGAGTCTTTCTATCCATCACCCTATCAACATTGTTGGTGGGGTGTATTTCTTCACAATCCTTTCCCGATGGTCCAGCTCTAGCGCAGCCTATTCCTGCTCCAACAGTTAGGGCTCCAAAGCTTGGCCAAGAATGGGTATACCAAGTACGCAATGTCTTTAACCAAGAGGTTGTTGACACCGTAACCGAGAAGATTATTTCTGTAGGTGATGTGATTCGGATTCAGCGTACGGGCGTTAAAGCAGGCTCACTTCCAGACGAAGTTCAGTCGCCATGGGGATATGTTTTGCAGGACCCTCATTGGAGTCCTGCGCAAAAATTTCAACAACCTATTCCTTTATGGCCAACACAGTTGCAAGCAGGGTGGAATGCTTTTTATAAATCGCGTTATGAGGTGGTATCAAATCCAGGGAGCAGTTTTTACTGGGGCCTCAATATGACGGCATTGGGTTGGGAGCAAATATCTACAGCAGCAGGCCGTTTCCTCACTCTTCATTACCATAATGAAATCCCGTATTTTGAAAGCAATGACTTATTTAGGGTGATGAATATTCGTGAGGAGGATGTTTGGTTCTCCCCAGAAATCGGTCGTTGGGTCATACGTAGAGGGTCTGGGCGCTACATCACGCCAGGTGTCTTTTGGTCCAATGCTTACTGGGAAGACTATTGGCAGTGGGAGCTAGTCTCCTGGAAGTAAGCAATACGCTTAAAATGAGCGTATTGCTATGTATACCGTAAAAGAACTTTTTCCGACACTCCAAGGCGAGGGTGCGCACGCTGGTCGTGCTGCTGTATTTTGCCGTTTCGCTGGATGTAATTTGTGGAGCGGTCGCGAAGAAGATCGCGCTAGTGCGGTTTGTCAATTTTGCGATACTGATTTTGTGGGTAGCGATGGTATTGGTGGCGGTAAATTCAATTCCGCACAAGATCTTGCTGGTGCAATTGAAGAATCTTGGAAAAGTACCGCAGCAGGCCCTCAACAACGTTATGTAGTCTTTACTGGCGGCGAGCCGTTATTGCAGTTGGATGAAGATCTTATCGATGCACTTCATCAAAAAGGTTTTGAGGTGGCCGTTGAAACGAATGGCACTATTAAAGTTCCTAAGGGTGTGGATTGGGTATGTGTCAGCCCAAAGGCAGGATCAGATCTCATCGTTCTTCAAGCCAATGAGTTGAAATTGGTAGTGCCGCAAGTTGGACATGATTCTCTTGAAAAATTGATGTCTCGGTTTGAGAAAATGGATTACCGTAACCGATTCTTGCAGCCCATTGATGGACCAAACCTAAAGAGCAATACCGAATTGGCTGTAGCCTTGTGCCAAAAGCGTCCATTATGGAGATTAAGTATTCAATCGCATAAACTGATTGGAATTCGATAAATAGGGCGTTTTCTACGGCCAAGCTTTTAATAAATCTGAATGACTAAAAAACCATCTAATATTTCTATTACACGTCGCCTTGAGTTTGATTCGGGCCATCGTATCCCCAATCATGATGGTCAATGCCGACATTTGCACGGACATCGTTATGCAATTGAGGTCACCCTCACTGGTGAGGTGGCAGACCATCCCGGTAAGGCGGACGATGGCATGGTATTGGACTTTGGAGATATCAAGCGCCTTACAAACCAGTACGTGGTGGAGCCTTGGGATCATGCATTCTTGGTCGCAAAAGAAGATGAAAAATTAGTGGCATTCTTGGCGAGCCTACCAAATCACAAAACCGTGATCATGGAGCATGTGCCTACAGTAGAAAACTTAGCAAATGCCGCTTTTGCAATTTTGCAACCGGTGTTTAATCAAGCTTTTGGTGGCCGCCTTGAACTCTCAGCTGTTCGTCTTTATGAGACACCTAATTGCTGGGCAGATGTCCATCATTCATAAATGAGTCAAGCGGAACTTGATCATCAATTTATGCAGCTGGCGATTGAGCAAGCGCAGTTAGCTGCATTAGCGGGTGAAGTTCCTGTGGGTGCAGTTTTAGTGCGAGATGGTGTGGTTATTTCGAAGGCATTTAATCAGCCCATTACTCATTCCGATCCAAGTGCCCATGCTGAAATGTTAGCACTGAGGGCAGCCGCTAAGGCTGAAGAAAACTACCGTCTACCTGGCAGCACTCTGTACGTTACTTTGGAGCCCTGCACGATGTGTGCTGGCGCAATGCTTCATGCGCGGGTTGATCGTGTGGTCTATGGGGCGCCCGATCCAAAGACTGGTGCTGCCGGAAGTGTTTTGGATGTATTCTCTTCTAAACAAATTAATCATCAGACTACGGTCGAGGGTGGGGTTATGGGTGAAGAGTGTGGTCAACTGCTACGCAGCTTCTTTAAGGAGCGCAGATGAAATCCATTTATCTCATTGCCCCCTCGGGCGCTAATATCGACCCTAAAAGTCCTGAAGCAGGCATTGCCTATCTTCAAAGCCGAGGCATTGAGATTGCCAATGCTCAGTGTGTTCATCGCATTCAAGAGCGTTTTGCTGGCAGTGATGCTGAGCGTTTAAATGAATTAAATGGTTTAGCAAAAGTTGACCCAAAAAATCTAGTGATGGCGATGCGTGGTGGTTATGGCATTCATCGTTTATTGCCTGATATCGAGTGGGTCGCCATTGCTACAGCAGTGAAGAGTGGATTGCAAATTTGCGGACATAGTGACTTCACTGTTTTTGAGCTTGGTCTATTAGCAAAAACTGGTGCAGTTACGCTATCTGGCCCTATGCTCAATTATGACTTTGGTCGATTTGATGAGAATGGCAAGTTGATTGCGCCAGATTCATTTATGTGGAAGCATTTCGTATCAGCCGTACAAGACCGCAAGTTAGATTGTCAAATTCAGGCTCCACAATCATTCTTGGGTAATGCCGCCACATGTCAAATCTCGGGAATGCTTTGGGGCGGTAATTTGACTGTCATAGCCAGCCTTGTCGGAACGCCTTATTTGCCATCATCGGCACAAACGAAGAGCGGCATTTTGTTTTTAGAAGATGTTAATGAGCATCCTTACCGACTGGAAAGAATGTTAATGCAGCTTTTAGATGCCGGCATTCTACAAAATCAGTCTGCAATATTGTTGGGCGGTTTTTCTTCTTATCGTTTGTACGATAACGATAAGGGTTACAACCTTGAGCGCGCTATCGAAACCATTCGCAAGCGTTTGCCAGTACAAATTCCAATTCTGACGGACTTACCATTTGGGCATCAGGCTGATAAGCTCACTCTTCCGGTTGGGGCAAAAGCGACCCTAGAGTACAGTCCAGCCGGATTTAGTATTAAAGCTAGTTGGTAAGCGAGGCTCTTTAGGCCTCAAAACTCTTCAATATCAATTTTGCACCACCATCCAAGCCCAGTGCTTTAACTAGTACTGGCATTGCTTCGGCTAGATGCTTCTCTAGCGTCCAGGGTGGGTTAATAATGAACATGCCACTGGCTTGCAAACGACGTTCTCCCGGGGCATTTTCGACTCTTAACTCTGCGTGTAGCCAAGATCGTTTATTGGCATTTGCAATTCTCTTCATGCGCTCTGGAAGTTCTGCAGATTCTCTTCGAGAAATGGCGGGGTACCAAATTGCATAACAGCCAGTTGCAAAACGACGCAAAGCTTCTTCAATGGCGACCTCGAGATTTCGGTAATCTTGCTTATCTTCGTAAGATGGGTCAATGAGTACAAGACCGCGCCTACTAGGAGGAGGTAGCAGACCTTTTAGTCTGCTAAAACTATCTTCAGCATAGATGTCTATTTGCTTAGCTTGTTTCAGCTGGGCGACATTCTGACGCAGAATATCAATTTCTTTGGGGTGTAATTCAAATAACTTCAGACGATCTTGGGGTCGCAAGAAGCGCGCAAGAATAAATGGCGACCCTGGGTAGATCTTAATCTTGCCTGGAGCATTTTCTGCATAAACACACTCAAGGTATTGCTGAATACTTTCGGGGATGGTATTCCCGGATTCAATGAACTGCTGTAGACGAAAGATACCGCCCTCAGCCTCTTTACTAACGGTAGCAAAGCCATCTTCTAGGCTGTATATACCAGCACCAGCATGGGTATCAACAATCGTTAATGCGCTAGGCTTTTCTTGTAAATATTGAACTAGCTGAATGAGGGCGATGTGTTTCAGAATGTCAGCATGACTGCCTGCATGAAAAGCATGTCGGTAGCTAAACATCAGAATTACTCCGCTTTCTCTTGCGAGTTACCGGTCTGTGCCTTGATAAAAAATATTAGGGTGATCGACACTATCGCAATAGAAGCATATTGCAGGGGAAGATTCAATTCGAGGTCCATTACTTGGGTGTAATGGGCATAAATTGATACAAGCCCCCCAATTGCGATAAAGCGATTCCACATGGATTGGGGCTTGAGTTGTCCGTCAGGAATATAAGCGGCCAGATGGGCGCCAAGCATGCCACACCACATGCCTACCCCTGCACCTGCCAAAACATCTGTGAGCCAGTGAGCGCCAACGGCGTTGCGAGACAAACCCACAAGACTGGCGATTACAAAAAGCATCAGTAGGTGAGCGCGTTTATCTTTGGAACAAGAAAAATACAAAGCGCTTGCGATTGCAAAGGCAGTAAGGGTATGGCCTGACGGAAAGGCTTTAT
The DNA here is from genome assembly GCF_018687195.1 of Polynucleobacter sp. MWH-UH2A. Lineage (NCBI taxonomy): Bacteria > Pseudomonadati > Pseudomonadota > Betaproteobacteria > Burkholderiales > Burkholderiaceae > Polynucleobacter > Polynucleobacter sp. MWH-UH2A. The sequence continues at coordinate 1,429,059 of NZ_CP061321.1, read as the reverse complement.
AGAGAAGGGGTTCGCCAATGCGGTGAAAGCTACCTTCCTCTAATAAGCCTGCTGGTCTTGGTAAGTCATAGATATTTTTAAGAATAGTGCTCGCAATTGCAGAAATGACGCCGCCCAAAATTCCAGCACTAAAGATCCGCGGCGCTAACAATAACAATGGGAATGACAGCGCAAATATTCCCCAGCCATTGCCTAAAAATGTGAGCCAAGCCCATGCAGTATCAGGTAAGGGTTGAGTAAAGCGATTGATGAATAAGAAACTGCTGCTTTGGAGTTCGCCAAAATAAATCGCCGAGGCAAGTGCAATTGGTAAAAGCGGGATAAACCAAGCTAGCGCAGGAATCGCTTTCTTGCTCATTTAGTTAGCGGCCTTTTGCCTGGTCTGCCGCTTGCAATTGAATGCTCACTTTTTCCAATACTTGAGCAACGCTAATCGCTTGCATGCAAACATTATCGTGACATGGTGTCTTGCGATGATTGGCTGCACTGACACAGGGAGAGCAAGCAAGGTTTGCGGTGATTGCAATCGAGTTGCCAACTGAACCATAGAGCGCAGGAGTTTCAGGTCCAAACAGCACTACAGTTCTGAGTGGCGTTACTGCAGAAAAGTGTCCTGGACCGGAATCATTGGTCACCATTACATCTGAGAGTGTATAGAGCGGAGGTAATTCGGCAAAGCTCACTTGGCCAGCAAAATTGAGAGCATTTTTTACATTGGCAACAAAGCGCACTTTATCAACATATACAAATTCAGCCGGTGAGCCAGTGATCAAAATCAGATCATCGGGATAGCGTTGATTGACGGCCTGAATAAGCTCAGAGAAGCGTTGTTGTGACCAGCGGCGTTGTGGCAAGAGGTCGCTAGCATTTGGATTAATCAAAATAATACGGTTTTTGCCGTAAGTAAAAGGAATGCCGGCTTCCGAAGCCTTCTTTTCAATACGAGACAGCACCTTCTTTAAAACATCAGGATTAATGACGGCTTGCTCAAGTTTTACTTCGTCGTCAGAAATATGAACCTTGCTAAAAGGAACTTCAATCTCTTTAGCAAATGCAGCATGAATAAGGGACAAAAAGTTTTTAGTAATGTGAATGTGCGGGTTGTAGTGCACTTTACGCGTCAACATAAAACCGCGCCATAAACCTTCACCATGAAAGATGTGATAGCCAACGCGTTTACGGGCACCACATAGACCTGTAAGAAGGGCGGTGAACCGTGAGAATAGCTCCAAATCGATGACGGTATCAATGCGGTGATAGCGAGCCAAAATCAAAAAGCGCAAAGTATCTTTGATGAGACCGCCGAGGCTAGAAGAGTCAATGGTGAAGATATTTTCTGGTTTGACTGTGTTGAGTAAGGTGAGACTCGCGCGATTGCTTTTAAAGATTAAGAAGAAGATCTCGGCGCCACGTGCTTGTGCATTCCGCATGGCCGGATCTACCAAAATCGCACTTCCCATTTCTGATAGCTCAATAAAGAGTAGTTTTTTAGGTGCATCAGACTCGCGACTAAAGATGCTTTTTACGCGGTCCATTAATGCCACCACAGGGCTCACAATTGCACATAGGGGTACTCCAACCCAATGATCAATTGCTCGCATAGTATTCACGCTAATAGCCATAGTTTTGCTTTAGATTATTTTCGTTTCAGTAAAAAGTATGCGCCTGGTAAAACAGATATCACAGTAAGTGCGCCATAACTCATTGAGGCGAGCACTGTGAGTGATGGACTAACTCCCCAAAGTGCCAAGACTGAAGATAGGGTTGCTTCACGCAGACCCCATCCAGAAATACTAATTGGTAGCATTAATAAAAGACTTAATGCAGGTAGCCCGATCATTAAGCTAGAGATTGGTGCTTCGGCACCATAAGCTCTTAAGCAAAAACCAAAGGCCAAAATAATAAATCCGTGAATTGCAATCGCGAAAATTGCTTGTGCAATATTCATTGGCCATGAGAAGGCGAGGCGTATGCCCGGCATAGCGTTGCCCATATTTAAACGAGTCAGTAACTTCTGTAATAGTTCGGTTGTGGGCTTCCAGGCTAAAACCAAGGCAATTATTAGTCCAGCCAGTATCATTACTGCTACTACGGCATAGCCAAGATTTTGTCCCCAGGCTGCAAGGGTGGCGCCGCCCAAAATAAGTCCAAGCCCACCTAATAAATTATTGCCTGCCAGTCCTAGTAGGCGATCCACGAGCACCATGGCAAAACTCAAACGCAATTTTGGAGTTGCATGCTCAAGGTCAACAGAATGATGTAACTCTTGGTCTAGCTCTTTTGTTTCACTAAGATTGCCAGCGCTATTAAGGTGTGTAGCAGTAATTGCGCGATAACTATCTCCGCCAAGAGTGCTTGGTAGACCTTGATTAATTAAGCCGCCCGCAAAGTACAGCGCAATGTATTTAAATAGGCTTCCCTGAAATCCCACACTGCGCATCAGAAAGCCCCAGCGTAAGCCGCCACAAATAAACGCGCAGCAAATCGCAAGCATTGCGGCAACTAGCCAGATAGGCTCCATCTTGATCTCTGAATCAAGGAGGGTGTGCCAATCAATTCCGCTGGTCGCTTTCCAAAGCAGGGCAACTGACAGCACGATTCGAATCGTTGGCCATGCACGTTTCAGAATAGATTTCCACCCAGCAGAGTCTTTAGGATTTGGGGTGGATGTAACTTGTGAACGCATAGGCGTAAGGATAATGCTTTGGGCGCCTAAGGTCTTGAATTTTGACGATTTACTTCGCTAACCCAGAGGCTTGCCAGTTGCTACAGAGGCTAAAGTCAAATTTAGACAAAATTTGCCCAAAACGCACAACCTCTAGACTGTCTAGGGGTTCACAACGCTCAAAAGAGTCTTGGGTTCCCACTGGAGCCGAAAAGGGCATCCCAGACCAGTTAATTAGCAGGATGTTTGCTCCTGGAGGTAGTTTGCCAAACCAAACATCAAATTGGTCTTGTCGTTGGTCCAATACAAAAACTGGGGTTGGCTTTGCATACCATGCGGCTCTGCTTCCCAATGTCCAGTTTTGTACGGCGATTCCTTGGGCTTTTGTTGCTTGTGTGAGTTGGGCCGCCTTTTGTCCTGCTAATTTCCAGCCATATAGATCTGCAACTGGGTTCGCTTTAATCGCACTTGAATTGATGCCGCCAGAAAGTACGTAGACAAACCCCATACAACAAAGCGCTACTTGAGAGATAAAAAGAATTTGTATGAGACGGCGATGTTGAGTTGTCCATGCCTTGGCTAAGCCAATGCCAGCAAAAGGAGCAAGACAAAACCATGCGGGTGATGTCCAATGTGGCAGACCGCCTCCTCCAGCGAGCGTCGCGAAGATGACAAATGGGATTGCAAAAAATCCCAGCAAAGCCCATATAGAAAGTTTGGCGCCATGAATGCAATGTTTAATAAATAAATATGCGCCAAGAAGTAATAGCGGACCGTAAACCAAGACCTGTACGCCAATATAAGCTAGCAATCTTCGCCATAGCCATGCACCGCCTGCACCATGAGCAATTTGATACTTAAATGAGATCCAGTCATTAGCCCAATTCCAATAAAGAATAGGGCTAATGAAGAAAAGGGCGATGATGGCAGCCAGCCAAAATCCCGCTGTATTGAGCCAAGATTTTCTGGGGCCGCTTAAGAATACAAACAGGAAGGCAAAAGCGCTAAAAATGGCCGTGTATTTGCTTAAGCCAGATAGACCTAATAGGATGCCAGTCAAAATCCAGTCGCGAGTACTAAAGCGATCTTTAGTGAGCCAGCGAATTGCCATCAACATTAATCCAAGACTTAGTGGCGCAAGTAAAGTATCGGGTAGTAAGCCGATTGCGAGAATGTGAGGAATGGGCGCGGCAATAATGGCAAGTACGGCCATTAATCCACAGGTATTTTGAGAAGGCAGAGCGCTGGTTAGGTAGCCGGCATTTCTACCTTGGATTAAATGGTGGATTTCTAATGTGACTTGGTAAACCAGATAACACGAAATTACCCAAAGGAGTTCTGGTACGAGTCGAATGATTCCTTCTGATGATGTAAGGACAACGAGTGGCCACTGTATCCAGCCAACTAATGGCGGATGATCAAAGTAGCTCCAAGCAAGATGTTGTGCATATAAGGCATAGTGAGCCTCATCTACTGAAAATTCAATTGCAAAGCCTAGGGCAAAGTGCATCAATGCCGCAATACAAATACTGATTGCAGCCCAGCTTGATGGTGAGTGTTGGCGCATATCGTAATTTTAGACTCAGTTGAGTAAAACTTTGGGACAATTCTGTTATGTACAAAATTGCCTTATCCATCATTTCACTCTTCATAATCGTTGCGCTATCAGGTTGCGCTGGATTTGGTGGCGGTTCGGTTCAGGATGAGTCTGGGCAAGCAATTCGTGTTGATCAGATTCCTGCTCAGGAAGACTTGCCAAAGTTCTCTGCAGAGGCGGCGCGTGAAGGTATGCCGCAGGGTTGGAGCTTTTATCGCATAGCCCCTTATAAAAAGAACACGGTCTATCGCCTAGAGAACTATCAGGGTAGAACCGTTTTAAGTGCAAGCTCCAAAACATCCGCATCGGGATTGGCTGTAAAGCTAAATCCAAAGAAAGCGACAAATTTGTGGTTGCAATGGGAGTGGAAGGCGCTGAGCGCTATGCCTGAGGCTGATAACAACGAAGGCTATCGCGATGATGCGCCTTTAAGGATCTTAGTTGCATTTGATGGCAACAAGTCCAAGCTGCCTTTAAAGGAAAAAATGAATTTTGAGATGGCGAATTTAATTAGCGGTCAAGAAATGCCTTATGCTACTCTGATGTATATCTGGTCTGGTAAATCCCCTGTTGATTCTGTCATCACCAATGCTCACACCTCGCGCATCAAAATGATTGTGGTGGATTCAGGTTGGGATAATTTGGGCCAATGGCACAAGCATCAGCGCGATTTATCGGCAGACTATAAACGTGCTTATGGTGAGACACCGGGTGATGTCATTGGGATTGCTTTGCTTACTGATACAGATAACACTAAATCAGAAACACGTGCGTTTTATGGCGATATCGAGTTAGTTCGCAAGCCCATCAAATAGCATTCTGCAATATAAAGCCTAACTAGAGATGCATGGGTCGCCAGCGTTTTAGTAAGAGGGCATTGCTTAGCACGCAGAAACTGGAGAGTGCCATGGCGCTACCTGCAAGCATGGGTGATAAATATCCGAGTGCCGCCAGAGGAATGCCTGTGGCGTTAAATGCAAAAGCCCAAAAAAGATTTTGTTGAATCTTCTGCCATGTTCTTTTAGAAATATCGATCGCATCCGCCACTAAGCTAGGGTCACCGCGCATGAGTGTGATGCCAGCCGCCTGCATTGCCACATCTGTACCCGTGGACATTGCCATGCCTACGTCTGCTGTTGCCAAAGCGGGCGCATCATTTACCCCATCGCCTACCATTGCAACATATTGCTTGGTTTGATTTTTTCCGGAAGTTTGCAATTGACGAATAATTTCTGCTTTGTTGCTTGGCAATACTTGCCCAAACACTTCATCAATACCAATAGATTGACCCACTCGTTTTGCAGCGGCTGCATTATCACCAGAGATCATCACAGTACGAATATGTAGCTGGTGCAAGGCAGAGATTGCTGCATTTGCAGAGCTCTTGAGTTCATCGCCAAAACCGATGATGGCTAAAGGTACTGATGGTGTTCCTGAATGCATCAGTACTGATACGGTTTGACCTTGATTGAGGCAATCTTGCGCCTTGGTCAAAATCTCTGAGTAGTGTGGGCTGCTCTCAAGTGAAGCAATGCTTTGAAGTAAGAGTTTTTGATTGGCCCAAGGTCCCGAGCTAGGGATACCGGCAATTCCAATGCCTGGTAAGGCTTCGCTTTGAGTTGGTGGGATAGGGATGGTACCGGCGGATTTAGCGGCGCCTATTAACGCTTTAGCTAATGGATGTTCGCTGCCCATTTGCAAGCCTGCGGCAGTTGCAAGAAGAGAGTTCTTATCGCTAGCGTTGCTGAGATCAATAAACTCCAGCACTTGTGGTTTACCAATGGTAAGGGTGCCTGTTTTATCAAAGGCAACGATATTGAGTCGATGCGCTAACTCTAAAACTTGGGGGTCTTTAATGAGGATGCCAAAGCGTGCTGCGACACCAGTGCCAGCCATGATTGCCGCGGGAGTGGCTAGGCCAAGCGCGCAAGGACAGGCGATTACGAGAACAGATACGGATCTTAAGATGGCAATAGATACAGAATCTAGATAGATCCAATTCGCTAATCCTGTAATCAAGGCAATGATGATGACGCTGGGAACAAAAATAGCGCTAACTCGGTCAACCAGTTTCTGAATAGGCGCTTTTTGTGTTTGCGCATCTTCAACCAAGGTGATGATTTTTGATAAGACGCTTTCCACACCAACTGCCGAAGCATCAATGATGAGAACGCCTTCACCATTTAGTGATCCGCCAATTACTTTTGCGCCAAGCGTCTTTTTCACGGGATCGCTTTCACCGGTCAGTAGAGATTCATCAATATGACTATTGCCTAAGAGAATCAGGCCATCTACCGGAATGCGTTCACCAGGCAATACTAGGACGCGATCGCCTGGAAACACTTGATCAAGTGGTAATTCTCGATATTGATCGAGGGCAACCCCATCTTTGATTTCAAGATTTGAGTTGAGTACTTTTGCATTTTCTGGCCACAACTTTTGAAGCGCACGAATCGCTTCGCTAGTTTGTCTTTTTGCTCTCGCCTCTAGCCATTTACCAAGTAAGACCATACAAATGATGACTGTGGAGCCTTCAAAGTAGAGTTCATGGTTAGCATGTGGTGAAGCAAGCATTTGATAAACGCTTAAGCCATATGCTGCACTTGTTCCAAGCGCGACTAGTAAATCCATATTGCCGGCACCAGCTAAAACAGATTTAAAGCCAGCCTTATAGAATCGCCAACCCAAAAAAAATTGCACAGGCGTTGCTAACAAAAATTGCCACTTTGAGCTAAGCGCCCAATGAATGCCAAATGGCATAAAAAACATGGGTAAGAAGAGTGGCGCAGATAAGGCGAAGCTCAGTAATACCCTTCCCAAACCATCTGAACCCCAAAACGCATGGGCGGGGTTTGGGGCAAGCTTGCCATGGGGCGAACTGATCTTGGCTCCATAACCTGTTTTTTGCACCAAATTGATGATTTCGTCTGCTGAGGTGGTGGAGCCTGGTTCTAGGCGGACTTTGGCTTGCTCCGTGGCCAGATTAACGCTGGCAGCCTCTACACCGGGGATGTGATCAAGCGCCTTTTCAACCCTTGCTACGCACGAGGCGCAGGTCATTCCATCAATATCTAGGGTAAAAATTGAGGGGTTTGTGTCTTTTTGCTGGCTCATATGGAAGATAATCTACCCCATAGAAGGCCAATTTACATAAAAAGGACGATATGTTGAGTCTAAAAGTGTCTGGAATGACCTGTGGAGGCTGTATTAATGCCGTGACTCGAGCCGTACAGGCTCAGGACCCCGCAGCTAAAGTGCAGGCCGATTTGGCAACCCAGATTGTGACCTTGGAAACAGCGCTTACTGCCGAAAAAGCGGCTCAGCTTATAACAGATGCTGGCTTTCCAGTTGTTCAATAAGCTTTTGTTTAGAATGACGCCAAACCTAACAAAACCCGTAGTTTTTGTTCCCAAAGGATCGTGATTTATGTTCTTCAGTAAGTTAATGCCTCACGATGGTAATTTCTTCGAATTGTTCAATGAGCATGCCGGGAATATCGTTGCAGCTTCAGAATCTTTCTTGAAGTTTGTTGAACATTACGGCGACGAAGGTTTACGCGCAAAATACACGCAAGATGTAGATAAGGCTGAGCATGCTTGTGATGATGTTGTGAAAGAAGTGCACCGCCGCCTACACAAAACATTTATCACCCCAATCGACCGCGATCAGATTTTTTCACTCATCAATACGATGGATGATGTTGCCGACTTATTGCAAAACGGCACAGAAGCAATGCACTTATATGATGTAAAGCAAATGACACCAGAGATGTTGCAAATGGCAGAGCTATGCAATCAGTGCTGCATCAGTATGCGAAATGCGGTGGGTACCCTCAAAGATATCTCTGACCCCGAGGTGGCTAAGGCAGCATTGAAGACTTGTGATGAAATCGATCACTTAGAGTCTGGCGCTGATCGCCTCCTATCCACTGCTATTACTAGATTATTCCGTGAAGATATCGAGGTACGTGAGCTCATTAAGTGCCAGCGTATCTATGAATTACTCGAGGAAGTTACAGACAAATGCGAAGACGTTGCCAATTTAGTTGAAGGCATTGTTCTTGAGAATTCTTAAGGCGAACTAAATTGCCAGCGATAGAAGTAGCTTTTTGGGTAGTAGCGCTATTGGTAGCGCTCGCATTGGTTTTCGATTTCATGAATGGTTTTCATGATGCGGCAAACTCCATTGCAACTGTAGTTTCTACTGGCGTTTTAAAACCACAGCAGGCAGTAGTTTTTGCAGCCTTCTTTAATTTCTTGGCAATCTTTATTTTTCATCTCAGTGTTGCCGCTACCGTAGGCAAAGGTATTGTTCATCCATCGGCAGTTGATTTGCATGTCATCTTCGGCGCTTTAGTTGGTGCAATCATATGGAACGTCGTGACATGGTTCTATGGCATTCCATCAAGCTCATCACATGCTTTGATCGGCGGTCTTCTTGGTGCGGCTTTACCAAAAGCGGGCATCTCCGGTTTAGTTTGGGCCGGGATCTTTAAGACAGTTGCCTTTATTTTTATCTCCCCTTTGGTGGGTTTCCTCTTAGGCTCTCTAACGATGTTGTTGGTGTCTTGGATTTGTCGTCATGCAACGCTATCCAAAACCGATCGTTGGTTCCGTCGTTTGCAATTAATCTCGGCGGGTGCATATAGCCTTGGACATGGCGGCAATGATTCACAAAAAACCATCGGCATCATTTGGCTGCTTTTAATTATTACCGGCTATACGGATGCTAGTGCAAGCATGCCGCCTCTATGGACTATTGTGTCTTGTTACGTTGCGATTGCGTTGGGTACGATGTTTGGTGGCTGGCGTATTGTGAAAACCATGGGGCAGAAGCTCACTAAGCTAAAACCTGTTGGTGGCTTTTGTGCTGAGACGGGTGGTGCGATTACCTTGTTTGCTGCAACAGCCTTGGGTGTGCCTGTCTCAACCACCCACACAATTACTGGGGCTATTGTTGGCGTCGGATCTACATTAAGAGCGAGCGCGGTTCGTTGGGGCGTGGCCGGAAACATCGTATGGGCTTGGATTTTCACGATTCCGGCAACTGCTTTGATGTCGATGCTGGTGTATTACCTCAGCTTAATCATCTTTTAATTTAGCTTCGCGAGATCACTCGCTCATATTTCAAGCAATTTTTTGCTGGTGCGGTTAATCTACCCCTTGTTGATTCAATATTATTTGCAACCCTGTGAGTTACTTCAGGAGTTGCTTGCTATGGGAGAAAGTTGTGTCAGTTACTGTTGAAGCGGTTCAAGGTGCGTTAAAAAGTGTGGTCGACCCCAATACAAACGTCGATTTCGTTACCGCTAAAAATATCAAGAATCTCAAAGTAGAGGACGGCGATGTTTCTCTGGATATCGTTTTGGGTTATCCAGCAAAAAGTCAGTTTGATGCTATTCGTAAAGCCGTAATTAATGCTTTACGTAACTTGCCGGGCGTTAAAAATGTCAGCGTGAATGTCGCTAGTCAAATCGTTGCGCATGCTGTGCAGCGGGGCGTCAAGTTATTGCCTGGCGTGAAAAATATTATTGCAGTAGCAAGCGGAAAAGGTGGTGTTGGTAAATCCACTACCGCTGTGAACTTAGCGCTCGCTTTAGCTGCGGAAGGCGCGCAAGTGGGCATATTGGATGCTGATATTTATGGACCAAGTCAGCCGATGATGTTGGGCATTACTGGTAGACCAGATTCTCTTGAGGAGAATACGATTGAACCAATGGAAGGCCATGGTTTGCAGGCCAGCTCGATTGGTTTCTTAATTGACGATGATGCCCCGATGGTTTGGCGTGGTCCGATGGTGACTTCAGCATTAGAACAATTACTGCGTCAAACGCGCTGGCGTGACTTGGATTATTTGGTGGTGGATATGCCACCAGGCACTGGCGATATTCAATTAACACTTTCTCAAAAAGTGCCCGTAACAGGCTCAGTGATTGTGACCACGCCACAAGACATTGCCTTGCTTGATGCCCGTAAGGGTCTCAAGATGTTTGAAAAGGTGGGCGTGCCAATTGTTGGCATTATTGAAAATATGAGCACTTATGTTTGCCCTAGCTGTGGACATGAGGAGCATGTATTTGGTACTGGTGGCGGCGAAAAAATGTGCAAAGACTATGGCGTTGAATTTTTAGGCGCCTTGCCACTCAATCTATCGATTCGTGAGCAAGCGGATGCGGGTAGACCTACCGTGGTGGCTGACCCGGATGGCGCTATTAGTGCCATTTACAAAAATATCGCTAGACGAGTTGCTATTAGAGTCGCTACGCTATCTAAAGATATGAGCAGTAAATTCCCCAACATCGTCGTTCAAAACACTTAAGAAGTTAAATCCTTATGCGCTTTGCTGTACTCATGCGTAAACAAAAAATGGATAACCCATGGGTTTCACATCGCTGGGTGCCTCAGGAGGTTTTGCCTGATTTTGAAAGTTTTGAAAATAATGCGCCTCTCGCCATTATTGGCAGACTTCATGAGCGTGATGCTGAAGGTGAAACATGGCTATTTTCTGGGTTTGAGTTAGATCTTTTTCAAGATGAGGCAGAAGGTTATTACCTCAATACTTCAGCTATCACACCTTGTTGGTTTGTGATGTGGCGCCTTGAGGAAGATATCGATCGGTATATTGATGCACAGTCTCTTCCGCTGGCTAGAGTTGATGCGACTATTGCCGTGCCTCATCGAATTTGCGTGAGCTATCACGAGGCAGCGCGCTTGCTTGATGGTGGTGAGTCAGTCGATACAGTGCCGATGAGTCAGGAACATACTGCATGGTTACAAGAGTATGTAGACGAACATTACCGACCTGAGCCCAAGAAACGACATAAGCCTGCATCCTTCAAAGGTGCAGAGCGGCCAGCGGAGTAGCGATGACAGAAGGTTTTTTCAGTCGCTGGTCGCGTCGCAAATCTGGTCAAGAAAAAGAGTTGGATTTGCCCGATGAGTTGGCTAAACAAGTTCCCGTTTCGCCTGCTTCTGATTCTAGTTCAGCGGTAAAAGTAGATGCAGTAGATCAAGCTGAACCTCCAGCAACATTTGAAGATGTGGAGAAAATTGATCGGTTTTCTCCAGACTTTTCTGCCTTCATGAAGCCCGGGGTGGATCCGGCCGTGCAGCAGGCCGCCTTAAAGAAGATGTTTACTGATCCGCACTTTAATGTGATGGATGGATTAGATATTTACATTGATGATTACTCGAAGCCAGATCCACTGATGCCAGGCATGTTAGAGCGCATGGTTCAAAGTGATATGTTGAACCTCTTTCGTAAGAAACCAGATGCAGCTACAGCAGAGGGGCACAAAGTTCAGTCGGCTGACTCACCATCTAACCCAGAAAATCAGGCTTTAGCGGCAGAATCTAAAACTGATTTAACATCCACACATATTCAGAGGTCTAACGAGTCGACAGACTCGAGCGACCCCTTATCAGAGTTAGAGCAGAAAAAAACCTAGAAGGTTGTTAATGGGTCAAAAATTCGTATGTAACTGCAATGGCACAATGCCCTTGGATGCTAAAGCTCTGGGCGTAACCATGCACCATTCTTTGTGCAGACAAGAGCTTAGCTCTTTCTTGAAGGGCTTAGACAGCCCTGAATCTATAGTGGTTGCCTGCACTCAAGAGGCTTCCTTATTTAGCGAGTTAGCAAGTCAATCTGAAAAACCGTTAGTTGCACCCTTAAAGTTCGTCAACATTCGAGAAGTTGCTGGATGGACTCAGGAAGCAAAAATATCCGGACCAAAGATCGCTGCATTATTGGCATTAAGTGAGATGCCAGAGGCGGAAGCCGTGCCCGTAGTTAATTATGAAAGCCAAGGTAGGTTATTAATTTTGGGCCCTGGTGCACAAGCGATCCCTTGGGCTGAAAAGCTTCAAACTTCTTTGGATGTATCTGTTCTTTGTACCGAGCCGAGCGAACTTCCATTGGCTCGCGATTACCCCATATACAGCGGTGTGATTACCAGCTTGGATGGATATCTTGGTCATTTCACAGTGACTTGGGAGGCGCAAAATCCTATTGATTTAGAAATGTGCACTCGTTGCGGAGCATGTCTAGAAGCCTGTCCAGAAAATGCAATTGATCTCTCGTTTCAAATTGATTTAAGTAAATGTAAAGCGCATCGTTCTTGTGTAACTGCTTGCGCAAGTATTGGGGCAATTTCATTTGATAGAGAGGAGCGTGAACGCAGCTCTGAATTTGATCTGATATTGGATTTGCGTCCAAGTCCCGCAATGCGCATGAGTCAAACGCCCCAAGGTTATTTTGCGCCAGGCAGCGATCCCCTTGAACAGGCCTTGATCATGAATCAATTGCTGGAGATGGTGGGGGAGTTTGAAAAGCCCAAATACTTCGTCTACAGCGACAAAGTTTGCGCGCATGGCCGCAATGGCAAAGTGGGCTGCAGTGCTTGCATTGATGTCTGTTCAACAGGAGCAATCAGTTCTCTTTTTAAGAATGGTCAAGGAACGGTAGAGGTTAATCCCAACCTTTGTATGGGTTGTGGTGCTTGCTCTACGGTTTGCCCATCTGGGGCGATGCGCTACAACTATCCAAGTGTGTCGCATCAAGGAAAAGAATTAAAGACGCTTGCTAGTGTGTTTGGCGCTGAAGCTACAAAACTTAATTTGGAGCTGACACCAAGTCTGTTATTGCATAACTACAAGGCAGGCTCACAATTAATTGATAGCCTGGGCCGTTCCGCCCATGTGTTGCCAAAACAATTCGAGGGGCTTCCTGCTTTTCTGGTGCCATACGGTATTGAGCATATTGCGTCAACAGGCCTAGAGTTATGGCTTAGTGCGCTTTCCTATGGATTCACTGAAGTTATTCTGCTTCTGAGTGGTGACGAAGATCCCGCCTATCGTGAGGCTTTGATTAACCAAGTCAAATTAGCCAATTCAATTTTGAATGCCTATGGTTTTGAGGATCGTGTTCATTTGTTAATGGTCGATTCGCAAGAAGACTTGCGTACAGTATCCAAAGCAATGGGGGATTTACGTCAACGCGGTTCATTGACACCCATTTGTTCACCAGCGAGTTTTGGCCTATCGAATCAAAAGAGGGAAACCCTAGAAGCGGTCTTAGAGCATCTGCAAAAACAAGCAAAGACTCGTTTGCCGGAGGTTGGCGCTCCTCTTCCAAAAAATTCTTTATTGGGCGGATTGGCAATCAATCGAGATGCGTGTACCTTATGCATGTCATGTGTCGGCAGTTGCCCAGAGGGTGCGCTTCTGGATAATGTTGATGAGCCCATACTGTCTTTTATTGAAAAGCAGTGCGTTCAATGCGGGATCTGTGTGCAAACTTGCCCAGAAAGTGCGCTGACCTTAAGCCCGCGCTTGCAAAGCGTTGAGCAACGTAAGCAAAAGCAAACGCTAAATGAGACTCAGGCTTTCCATTGCATCAGTTGTGGGAAGCCATTTGGGACTGCAAAAATGGTGGATCTCATGCTCGCTAAGTTGGGAGCGCATAGCGCATTCAGTGGCGCGGCGATGGATCGTTTAAAAATGTGTGGTGATTGCCGTGTCGTGGATATGGTGAAGAAAGAGATATGACAGATCAGAGTTCGCAAAAGATAAATAAATCCTCGGCTACTGAGGTTGGGGATGTAGGCTTGCCAGAAGATTTGGCACGAGCAGATCTCTATGGATTGATTGCACGCTTTTTTCATTTACCACCAGATCAAGAATTTCTAAATCAAATTGCCGCTACCGCTGATCAGCAGGGGGCCTCCGATGATGCGCCATTAGCTAAGGCATGGTTGGATGTAGTGGAGGTAGCAAAAAACAATCCTGCGAAGGCCTGGCACGATGAGTTTGATTTGAACTTTATTAGCGTTGGTAAGCCCAATATCGTTTTAAATGGCTCCTTTTATCTAGCTGGCCACCTCAATGAAAGACCCTTGGTCAATATTCGCAAAGCGCTTGAAGAGTTTGGTCTTGAAGCTGCCGAAGAGGTCACCGAAACCGAAGATCACATCTCCACACTGTGTGAAGTGATGCGCTACCTGATTGCTGGGGATGATGTGGAGATATCAAACCTTACAAATCAAAGAGTCTTTTTCAATGAACATATTCGCCCTTGGTATGGTGAATTATGTGATGCTATTCAAGACCTTCCGGAGATGCATCTTTACCATCCTATCGCCACGCTCACTAGAGAGTTTCTCGATATCGAAGGCCAAAGTTTTGACATGATTTAATGTTGCGCTGCAATATGGGGAATACCTTATCTCCTATTCGCCATATAGATATGTCAAAAGTGCAATAAGTGATTAAACTTGACTATAGTCAAGAAAAATTACAAAGGAGCATGCCGTGAGCACTAAAACTAAAGTAGCTTCAAGCAAAGAGACTAAGACTTCTCGTCGAATGTTCTTTATTGGTGCAAGCGCTGCAGTGGGTACTGTGGCCGTGGCCTCTAACACTTCAGTTGGCAAAGCAATCACTCAAGAAATTGCTGGTGTAACTAAGGATTCGGAGGAGACAAAATCCATGACTGAGCACATGCGTAAATATTACGCAAGCACCATGATTTAAGAGATTGATATTTTCAAGCTCGCTGTTCTTAAATAAATAAAAAAATTTCTTAGGGATAAAACATGAGTCTGACTCGTAAATCCACTACACCTCAAAGCAGTCGATCTACAACACGCTTGATTGGTAGCTTGTCTCGTGGCCTGAAGGCGGCAGTTCCAACAATGGACCGCCGAACCTTTTTGAAGCGCTCTGGAATCGGGGTTGGCGCAGGAATTGCTGCAAGCCAATTAAGCCTAGTGCAAAAGGCGGTTGCTGAGCCAAGCAAAGCCATGCTGGACGGCAAAGGCAAGATCGAGGTTAAGCGTTCTATTTGCACTCACTGCTCGGTGGGATGTGCGGTAGATGCAACCGTTGAGAATGGTGTTTGGGTTCGTCAGGATCCTGTATTTGATTCACCAATTAACATGGGTGCTCATTGCGCCAAAGGTGCAGCGTTACGTGAACATGGTCATGGCGACTATCGTTTACGTTATCCAATGAAGTTGGTGGATGGCAAGTATCAACGCATTTCTTGGGATCAAGCACTCACCGAAATTACCGCTCAGATGAAGAGCATTCGCGAGAAATATTCTCCAGATGCGATGTTCTTTATCGGATCTTCTAAGCACAACAATGAACAGGCCTACTTGCTGCGTAAGTGGGTCTCTTTCTTTGGAACAAACAATACAGACCACCAAGCTCGTATTTGTCACTCAACCACTGTTGCTGGTGTAGCGAATACATGGGGCTATGGCGCCATGACCAATAGCTACAACGACATGATGAATGCCAAAGCAGCTTTGTACATTGGTTCAAATGCGGCAGAAGCTCACCCAGTATCGATGTTGATGCTGCTGCATGCCAAAGAAAATGGCTGCAAAGTGATTGTGGTGGATCCACGCTATACCCGTACAGCAGCAAAGTCTGATCAGTATGTGCGTATTCGTTCAGGCACCGATATTCCTTTCTTGTTTGGCGTGCTGTATCACATCTTCAAAAATGGCTGGGAAGACAAAAAGTACATCAACGATCGTGTTTACGGAATGGAAGAAATTCGTAAAGAGGTCATGGAGAAATGGACGCCTGCAGCGGTCGAGGAGGCCTGCGGTGTTCCTGAGGCACAAATGTACAAAGTTGCCGAAACGATGGCAAAGAATCGTCCAAGTACCGTTGTGTGGTGCATGGGACAAACTCAACACACCATTGGTAACTCCATGGTGCGTGCTTCCTGCATTTTGCAGTTAGCTTTAGGTAACGTGGGTAAATCGGGCGGTGGTACCAACATCTTCCGTGGTCACGACAACGTTCAAGGCGCAACCGATGTAGGTCCTAACCCAGATTCCTTGCCTGGTTACTATGGCTTGGCAGCTGGCTCATGGAAGCACTTTGCAACTGTTTGGGGTGTTGATTACGACTGGATCAAAGGTCGTTATGCCCCAGACATGATGGAAAAATCAGGCACCACAGTCTCTCGTTGGGTCGATGCCGTTCTTGAGAAGAATGACATGATCGATCAACAGACTAACGTGAAGGGGCTCTTCTTCTGGGGTCATGCGCCTAACTCACAAACGCGTGGTTTGGATATGAAACGCGCGATGAATAAGTTGGATCTATTGGTAGTGGTTGACCCATATCCAAGCGCAACTGCAGCGATGGCAGCAATGCCTCCGGCAGAAGGTGATACGGTTAACAAGAATCGTAATGTTTATCTATTGCCAGCAGCAACTCAGTTTGAGACAGTAGGAACAGCAACTGCTTCAAATCGCTCTTTGCAGTGGCGCGAAAAAGTAATCGATCCATTATTCGAGTCCGTACCGGATCACGTGATCATGCAAGCTTTTGCTGATCGCTTAGGTTTTGGTGAGGAATTGTCTAAGAACTACAAGATTCTCAATTCTAAGTTCGCTGGCAAACAATGGAGAGAGCCACAGATCGAAGATATTCTGCGCGAGATTAACCGCTCTGTTTGGACTATCGGATATACCGGTCAGACACCAGAGCGTTTAAAAGCACATATGAGAATGGTTGCCACTTTCGATCCGAAGACTTTGAAGTCTCGTGGCGGTGTTGATCCAGTCACTGGATACGATACGACTGGCGATTACTATGGTTTGCCTTGGCCTTGTTATGGCACGGCGGCAATTAAACATCCGGGCTCACCAAACCTGTATGACACCAGTAAGAGTGTGATGGAGGGTGGTGGCAACTTCCGCGCTAACTTTGGTGTTGAGCGCGATGGTGTCAGCTTGCTGGCTGGTGATGGCTCTTGTTCTAAAGGTTCCGCAATTACTACTGGCTACCCAGAGTTTGACCACGTATTAGTGAAGAAACTAGGTTGGTGGGATCAGTTAACTGAAGATGAGAAGAAGTTGGCTGAAGGCAAGAATTGGAAGACTGACTTGTCTGGTGGTATCCAGCGTGTTGTGATGAAGAACGGTTGCCATCCGTTTGGGAATGCGAAAGCTCGCGCAGTGGTTTGGAATTTCCCAGACCCAGTCCCGATTCACCGTGAAGCGCTTTACAGTACCAATGCAGCAATGATGCGCAAGTATCCTACTTCTGCAGATAAGAAGAACTTCTGGCGTTTACCAACGTTGTATAAGACAGTTCAAGATCAAAACTTGAACAACAAGCTTTACGAGAAGTTCCCAATCATCCTGACTTCAGGTCGTTTGGTGGAGTACGAGGGTGGTGGTGATGAAACCCGATCTAATCCTTGGTTGGCTGAACTTCAACAAGAAAACTTTGTGGAGATCAATCCAAAGGCTGCGGCAGACCGCGGTATTAAAAACTGGGATTATGTTTGGGTTAAATCACCTACGGGCGCCAAGATCAAGGTGCGTGCATTAGTAACGGAGCGCGTTGATCAAGGAACCGCTTGGGTTCCATTCCACTTTGCCGGTTGGTGGCAAGGCGAGAACATTCGCAAGTACTACCCAGAAGGCGCCGCCCCAGTGGTTCAGGGCGAAGCTGTCAACACTGCTACAACATATGGTTATGACCAGGTCACGATGATGCAAGAGACCAAAACAACCATGTGCCAAATCGAAAAATTTGCCTAAGTAAAAAACAAAGAGATAAGGTCAGGAGAACACAATGGCAAGAATGAAATTTATCTGCGATACGGAGCGTTGCATTGAGTGCAATGGCTGTGTCACTGCTTGTAAGAATGACAACGAAGTGCCTTGGGGCGTCAATCGACGTCGTGTGGTCACAGTAAACGATGGCATTATTGGACAGGAAAAATCAGTATCTGTGGCTTGTATGCACTGTACCGATGCTCCTTGTATGGCGGTTTGTCCAGTAGATTGTTTTTACCGCACCGATGAAGGCGTCGTGCTTCATGACAAAGATATTTGTATCGGTTGCGGCTACTGTTCATTTGCCTGCCCATTTGGAGCCCCTCAGTTCTTGAGTAAAGGCGCCTTTGGTTCTCGTAGCAAGATGGATAAGTGCACATTCTGTAGCGGTGGACCAGAAGAGAATGGTAGCGTTGCAGAGTTTGAGAAGTATGGACGCAATCGCTTGGCAGAAGGTAAGTTGCCTTTGTGTGCTGAGATGTGTTCTACCAAGGCATTGATTGGTGGCGATAGTGATGTGATTACTGATATTTTCAACAATCGCGTTAAAACCCGCGAGAAAAATGGAAAGTATCCTGGCTCCAAGGCATTTGGTTGGACAACTGCTTATGGCGGTCCAGATACACCAGCACCAACGCCAACACCTGCTGCAAAAATTCCGGGGGCTAAATAATGAAAGTACTCTACAAGATCCTTGGTCTTAGCATTGTTGCTGGCTTGCTGACTGCTTGTTCTGAGCCTCCTGAGATTGCGGCAAAAGCAGCCAAACGGCCTGATGTCGCCCCTTATATGGGCGCTAATAATGGTTTTGTCACAAAAGTTTGGACGCCTGGCAATCAAGCCAGCTGGACTGAATCGATTGACAAGCGCAATCAAGGTCAAAACGAATACAGTCGTATTAAGTGATCATCTAAAAACAATAAATAAAACGATAACGTCGATAACGTTCAAGGACATTTTATGAAACGATCATTTTCTAAAGTACTAGGCACTTTGGTAGTGACTTTAGGCTTGTCACTCACGCTAGTCAGTGGCATGACTTTTGCAGAACGCGCGCCAATGGCGCCGCTACCCTCACCGAGTGGTGTAGATGTTCCACCATCATCAGTGCCTGCAAATCCAAATGCCTTGGCGAATGGAACGCAAGCGCAGTCACAGCCTGCAAACCCTTCCATTTTTACGACTCCTAATAGCGACCCACAAAACTATGTGAGCATTCCGGATAAGCAAGCGGGCGTATTGATCCAGCGCGCTGGTCAAGAATGGCGTGTGATTCGTAACGGGGTTATTACTGTTTATGGTGGCTGGTTGTTGGCAATTGCTTTCTTTGGTGTCATTGCGATGTACACCGTTAAGGGCTCTATAAAACTACATGAACCGCTGTCTGGGGTAAAGATCAAGCGCTTCAGTGGGCTTGATCGCTTCACGCACTGGATTATGGCATTTAGCTTTTTAGCTCTTGCCTTTACAGGATTGTTGATTCTGTATGGTAAGTATTTTGCAATGCCTTTGATGGGCGGAACGGCTTACGGTTCTTTCTTAATGGTCTGCAAAAATATTCATAACTTCACAGGCCCATTATTCACCCTCAGCATTGTGGTGTTCTTCCTCCTGTTTGTCGGTAAAAATACTCCTGAGAAGGGCGATCTTCAGTGGTTGCTCTCCTTTGGCGGAATATTTAGCGGTAAACATGTGCCATCAGGTTTCTTCAACATGGGTGAGAAATTCTGGTTCTGGTTCGGTATGACATTCTTGGGCTTAGTTATCTCGGGTTCTGGATTTGTGCTCGATATGATCGTTCCATTTATGGATATTCAGTATTTGCGTGGCACGATGCAAATTGCCAACATCATTCATAGCAGTGCCGCGATCTTGATGACCGCAATGGCGATGGGCCACATATATATTGGCACAATCGGTATGCAGGGTTCAATCGATGGTATGAAAACTGGCTATGTCGATGCTACATGGGCTAAAGAGCATCATGAGCTCTGGTACAACAAAGTTAATAAATAAGGACAAAGCCATGAAAAAAATCATCGCTTTCGTATTCGGTGTAGCAATTGGTGGAACTGTTCTAGCAGCATTGCCTCCGTTGAGTCCAGAAGCACAGGCAGCAGCAGATTTGGCTAAAGCTAAAGCGGCTTATGGCGATAAAGTAGCCGCATATCAGCTTTGTCAGGCGCAAAACAGGGTGGCTGATAAATATCGAGTATCTGGCACACCAGCTCCCGCAGCATGTGTTGCGCCACCGCCATTTGTTGCGCCTGTAGCTGCAGCTCCTGCTCCAGCACCAGCTGCAAAATAATTACTCAGAAATCAGTTCTTGATGTAAGTAGCGTTTCGCTGCTGCAGATTGTGGATTTAAAAAGAAGGGGCCTGCGGGTCCCTTTTCTTTTATCTCACCCTGATCAATAAAGACAATATGTTCGGCCAGTCTTTGTACTTGAGCGAGTTGGTGTGAAGAAAAAAGAAGGTCGGCGCCATTCTGATTGAATTGACGAATCATTTCTTCCACTTGCTCAGTAGTGTTGGGGTCAAGATTTGCGGTGGGTTCGTCCAATAAAACCAGATTGGGTTTTTGTAAGATTGCCCTAGCAAGGCAGAGTTTCTGACGCTCACCTGCCGAGAGTTTATGCGCAGGAGTCTGTGCTAATTCATTAAGACCTACTTGTTTAAGCGCAAGATCAATCTCTTGATTGCTAATAGAAGCATCTACCTCTCTCACCAAAGCCATATTGGTTCGCGCTGATGCCTTAATCATGGGGGTGTGGTGGAGTACTAAAGCAGTTTTGCTAGCAAATGAAAATTGAATGGTGCCCGTATCGGGTTGAATTAGTCCGGCCAGCAACTTGAGGAGTGTAGTTTTGCCTGCACCATTGGGTCCAATGCAGGCGGTAATCCGATCTGCTGGGATCAAAGCGTGAGGAATATTGAGAATCGTTCGATCATTTCTGATGACGGTAATATTGTTAAGTTCGATGAATCGTTCAAATTGCTCGTGTGTATTAGCCATAGCGACGCTCCACAATTTGTCGCATGGCAAAAGTAAATACATTTGCTAAGAGAACGATAGTTAACAAGATGATGCCTAGCGCTAGCGCTAAAGGTAAATCACCCTTGCTGGTTTCTAGGGCAATTGCTGTGGTCATCGTTCTAGTTGAGTGATCAATATTGCCGCCCACAATCATGACGGCGCCCACTTCGGAAATAGCCCTAGCAAGACCCGCCAAAATAGCAATCGTTAATGAAAAGCGGCAGTCCCAAATTAGCCATTTGTAGCGAGAGAATGGGGGCAGGCGCAGACTTAAAAAAGAGTCACGATGAATCTTCCAGGAATCCTCTAGGATTTGTCTGCTGAGGGCTGCAATCAAGGGGGTTGTTAGTAAAGTTTGGGCGAGCGTCATGCCCTTAGCGGTAAAAAGCCACCCCCAAGCCCCTAACGGTCCCGAGCGCGATAGCAATAAGTAGACAATAACCCCAATAATCACCGTGGGAACTCCCATTAAGGTGTTGAGCGCCACAATAATCGCCTTTTTCCCTTGAAATTCTTCGGTAGCCAGCAATGCCCCGATGGGAACCCCAAGGAGCGTCCCAAACAGGAGGGCGGTCAGGCTAACTTGTAGCGATACCAATACGATGCCCAGTACGCCACTATCTAGGTGAGCAAGTAGAGCAAAGGCATCATGAAAGGCGGTCAGCATGCGCTTGATTCTATCAAGGCAATGGCAAAATGACTGAAATGAGACCAATTTCCCTTGTTTTTGACTTATGGCCGAAATAGTTTGCCTCTGTAATGAGGTCCTTGATATTGATTTGCGTGAGTACCTAGATGCCCACCCAATCAGCTCTATAGATGAGTTGAGGGAGCAGGCATCAATTTGTAATAAATGCATGCAATGTCAAGATTTAGTTGAAAGTGAAATTTATATGGCGAGAATTCGACGCCAAAATACTGCGGGATAGTCTTAGTGACTCAAATGCAAACTACTCGCTTTACAGTAATGAGTATGAATGTGCACAAAGGGCTATCTCCTTTGCACCGTCATTCAACAATTTATCAATTGCGCCAAAAAATGCGTAGCCATCATCCAGACATTTTGTTCTTGCAAGAATTGCAGCAAGAACATCGTGGGCGTATTCGCCGTTTTGGGCAGTGGCCAATGACAGAGTTAACCGATTTTTTGTCTGAAGATTTTTGGCATGATTGGCATTACGGAAAAAATGTCGAGTACCCAGATGGTCATCATGGGAATGCGATTCTTTCAAAACGCCCTTTACTTAAGGGAAATAACTATGATATTTCTGCATATCGATTTGAAAAGCGCGGCTTGCTTCATAGCATGATTCAATTTGATGGGCTTGGGCCAGCTATCCATTGCTTTTGCGTTCACTTAGCCTTGTTCGAGCGCGGCAGAGAACGTCAAGTTGGGGAAATTATTCGCTATATCGAAGAATTGACCGATGGTGCACCTACGATTGTTGCTGGTGATTTCAATGATTGGCGTAATCGGGTAGGGGTGCCTATGCGTGATGCTGGTTTTAATGAGGTTTTTGAGCAACTCACGGGCGCTCCCGCGAGGACATTCCCAAGTGTGAGGCCGATTCTGCCCATGGATCGGATTTATGTGCGCGGGCTTAAAATTCATTCAGTGGAAATTTTGCATGAATGGCTCAAGCTATCGGATCATTTGGGTATTGCTGCTGAACTGGAATTGGAATGAACGTCATCTCTTATATCTTTGGATCTGTTTTTGGGTTTTCACTCATTTGGATCCCTGTCTTACATGCCAGCATCGTTCTTTTATTTGGTCTTTATCTCATATCGGCTAGAAGACCTGTGGGAGTGGCATTTGCTTGGTTCCTGATCGTCATTTTGGTGCCGCTAATTGGTATATCGCTTTATGTCTTAATTGGTGAACGCCCTGTGGGTCGTAAGCTCACTCGAAAAATTGTTCGCATGAATCATGAGTACGAAAAAGTCGCTCAAGAAATGCGTCAAGAATACATTGCAGACCGAAAAAAACTACCGCCGGAGGGTCAAGCGCTTAGCCTGCTTGCACAATCGCGCAATGGATCACCAGTTGTTGCCGGTAATAAGATTGACTTACATACAGAGTCATTGAAGATATTGCAGCTCTTTATTAAGGAGATTAATCAAGCTAAAAAGAGTTTGCATTTGGAGTTTTATATCTGGGCTTTGGGTGGAGATGCAGATAAAGTGGGCGAGGCTCTCATTGCTGCTGCCAAGCGTGGCGTTGCCTGCCGGGTGCTATTGGATTCGCTGGGTAGTAAAGATTGGTTTAAGTCGCAATGGCCAGCGCGTTTTCGTAGTGCTGGTATTCAAGTAACGGAAGCATTGCCAATTCAGTTTGGTCGCTTTCAGTTTCGGCGCGCAGATTTACGTTTGCATCGCAAGATATTTGTTATTGATGGCGCCGTTGTGTGGACTGGCAGCATGAATATGGTCGACCCACGCACGTTTAAGCAAGACTCCGGTGTTGGGGAATGGGTTGATGCCATGGTACGAATTGAAGGCCCCGTAGCAGCGCAATTTGAGCTCACCTTTGCTTTTGACTGGAGTGTTGATAATCCTAAAATCACGCATTTCAATGATCGCGAACCGCCTGCATCACCTCACGAGGGGGCAGCTTTAGCTCAAGAGTTCTCATCTGGTCCGGTGTATCGGGATGATATTTTGTATCAGGTGCTCCTTTCAGCAATCATGGATGCGCGCCAGGAGCTCACCATCACTACTCCCTATTTTGGTCCAGATGATGGCTTGATTCAGGCTTTAATGGCCGCTGCGGGTAGGGGGGTTAAGGTCACCTTGATTGTTCCAAAACTCAATGACTCCACATTGGTTGCGTGGAGCAGTAAGAGTTTTTATTCGGACCTCATGGGTGCTGGCGTTCAAATCGCGGAATTTCATGGGGGTTTATTGCATACCAAGAGTTTGCTAATCGACAAGCGTATTGCGATATTTGGATCGGTTAATTTTGATCAGCGTAGTTTGCGTTTAAATTTTGAGATTAGCCTCATTGTGTATAATGAAGCATTCTGCGCTAAGCTGGAGAAATTAATCGAAACCTATCTCCAGCAATCCGATTTTGTAGACCCTAAAGTATGGGCAAGACGTCCTCGTTGGCATCATTACTTTGAGAACGCGGCGCATCTTGCTTCACCCCTGCTTTAAATTGCTCCGCTAGCGCGCATTTGTGCAATATCTTCGGCGCTCATGCCGAGCTCTTTAAGAATGGATTCGGTGTGTTGGCCCACTGCAGGGATAGGATCCATCCGGAAGTCGTAGCTGTCGTTTAAGCCGGGTGGTAGAAGGGCGGCGATATTACCTGCTGGCGTACCAACTTCTGTCCAGCGTTGGCGTGCCTTTAATTGCTCATGCTTCCAGAGTCCTTCCATATCATTGAGTCTGGCATTTGCAATTTGAGCTTTATCTAATCTTACGATCACTTGTTCTGCAGTAAGCTTCGCAAAGCATGCATTAATTATTTCTAATAGTTCAGAGCGTTTTTCATTGCGCTTGTAGTTTTTGTCAAAGCGTTCATCTTTGGCTAGTGCGGAATTTTCTAAAACAATTTCACAAAATTGAACCCACTCTCGTTCGTTTTGTAGACCGAGCATGACTGTTTTGCCATCACCTGCTTTAAAAGGGCCGTATGGGTAGATGGTAGCGTGTGAAGCGCCATTTCTAGATGGAGGGTTAGCGCCCTTATAGGCGTAATACAAAGGAAAATTCATCCATTCACTTAATGCTTCCAACATCGAGATATCAATGACTGTGCCCTTGCCAGTTTTTCCTCTTTGCAAAAGGGCGGCCAAGATATTGGTATAGGCATACATGCCAGCAGCGATGTCCGCAATCGAATTTCCTGCCTTGCTTGGTGTATCTGGAGTGCCGGTAATGGATAGGAATCCTGCCTCACTCTGAATCAAAAGGTCGTATGCTTTTTTATCGCGATATGGGCCGTCATTGCCATAGCCAGAAATTGCGCACAGAATCAGACCAGGGTTATCTTTTTGTAGCGCTTCTGGGGTGAGCCCCATACGGGCTGCGGCACCCGGAGCTAGATTCTGAATAAATACGTCAGCTGTTTTGAGTAAATTCTTTAAAACATCTAAGGCAGCGTCTTGCTTGAGGTCGAGGGTAATACTTTCTTTTGACCGATTTACCCAAACAAAGTGAGAGGAGAGTCCTTCCACCTGAGTGTCATAACCTCTTGCAAAGTCACCATCACCAGGACGTTCAATCTTAATAATTCGGGCCCCAAGATCCGCTAGTTGCCTTGTGCAAAAAGGTGCGGCGATGACATGCTCTAAGGCAACAACAGTAATCCCGTCTAGTGGACGAACGCTCATAATTGATGCCTATTAGAAAGAACGTGGAAGGCCGAGAATATGCTCGGCAACGTAGGAGTAAATCAAGTTAGTAGAAATTGGAGCTACTTGATAAAGGCGAGTTTCCCTAAATTTGCGCTCTACATCATATTCATTAGCAAATCCAAAGCCGCCATGGGTCTGCAAGCAAACGTTGGCCGCCTCCCAGGAGGCTTTAGCTGCTAGGTACTTGGCCATATTGGCTTCAGCACCACAAGGCTCTTTCGCATCAAAGAGATTGCAGGCCTTAAAACGCATCAGGTTGGCCGCTTCAGTCTCAATATAAGAGTCCGAAATGGGGAACTGAATACCTTGATTCTTGCCGATAGGGCGGTCAAACACAACCCGTTCATTGGCATAGCGACGGGCCTTATCTACAAACCAGTAAGCATCACCAATACACTCTGCCGCAATCAGCGTGCGCTCAGCATTGAGACCATCGAGGATATATTTAAAACCTTTGCCTTCTTCGCCAATCAGGTTCTCAGCAGGAATTTCAAGATTGTCAAAGAACACTTCGTTGGTTTCATGATTGACCATATTGGCGATTGGCTGAATGTCCATACCCTTGCCAATCGCTTCTTTGAGATCAACGATAAATATCGACATGCCTTCGGATTTCTTGGTGACTTCTGCAAGTGGAGTAGTGCGTGCCAAGAGAATCATTAGATCGGAATGCTGAATACGTGAGATCCAAACCTTTTGGCCGTTCACCACATACTTGTCACCCTTTTTAATCGCTGTAGTTTTGAGTTTGGTTGTGTCAGTACCTGTGGTTGGCTCAGTAACCGCCATTGTTTGTAAGCGTAGTTCGCCAGTAGCAATCTTTGGGAGATATAGTTTCTTTTGAGTCTCAGACCCATGGCGCAATAAAGTGCCCATGTTGTACATCTGACCATGACATGAGCCTGCATTACCGCCAGAAAAATTAATCTCTTCCATGATGACGGAGGCTTCAGCTAAGCCTAGACCAGAGCCGCCATACCCCTCAGGAATCAAGGCTGCCAACCAACCCGCTTGGGCCATCGCATCCACAAATGCCTCTGGATAGTCGCGCTCATGGTCAATCTTTTGCCAATAAGCAGAGTCAAAGCTGCCACATAAATCTCGTAATGCTTCGCGCATGTCTTGGTATTGATCGGGCTTTGGAATGGGGTGGTTCATGATGGATTTCTATGGCTATTAGGTGCAAACCATTAGTTTAAGCAAGATTTGAAAATCGCGAGGAATGCTCAATCTTGCTTAAGCTTAAAATGAAGGGGTCTAATATGAAAGTAGTTCTATTTTGAAAAAATTCGGAGTTTTTGCTTGATAGAACAAGCACTTCAGCACTTTTTTGACTGGTTTGGCATGCCTTCGGTTGGTTTGCCTGCAGTTTTTATCAGTGCCTTCGTTTCGGCAACGCTATTACCCCTTGGATCTGAGCCAATCTTATTTGGTTATATCAGCCTAAATCAACAGTTATATTGGGTGGCTATTCTGGTGGCGACGGTTGGCAATACTTTGGGCGGTATGCTCGACTGGTGGCTTGGTTACCTTGCGCGTCAAGGAATGAAGTCTGTAGGCGAACCAAAAAACTCTCGACTGAAAGTTTGGCTTGAAGATTGGGGGCCGAAGATCCTATTGCTTTCCTGGCTTCCTGGTTTTGGTGATCCCCTATGCCTAGCGGCAGGGTGGCTCAAGCTGGCATGGCAGCCCTGCTTAATTTATATGTTTATTGGCAAGTTATTGCGCTACTTAACAATGACTTGGCTTCTTACTTTAGTGCCTGAAAGTTTCTGGCACCAGTTTGGTCATTGGCTGCATTTAATTTGAGATTAAACCGCGCAGTATTTCTGTTGTATCTCATCATTGTTGAGGAGATTCTGCGCAGTGTCATGAAAAACAATCTCACCTTGATCCAAAATATAAGCACGATCTGAAATTTTCAGCGCTTGTTGTACATTCTGCTCAACCAGCAAAATAGTCAGACCCTGTTGCTTGAGTTTGGCAAATAGTTCAAACATTTCATCTACGAGTACCGGCATGATGCCTTCGGAGGGCTCATCCAGCAGAATGACTTTGGGCTTCGCGATCATGGCACGGGCAATTGCCAGCATCTGTTGTTCTCCGCCTGACATGGACGTGCCATCTTGCTGGAGGCGTTCCTTAAGTCTTGGGAAGGTTTCAGCGATTTCATCGACGAGAGCGGCCATGTCCCCGCGATTTTTTTGAGCGATGACGCCCAACTCCAGATTTTCTTTCACGGTTAGACCTGGAACAATACGTCGATCTTCTGGAACATAAGCCAGTCCAAGATGAAAGCGTTCGTGCGCAGGTAAATCCAGAAAAGAGATGCCATCAATAGATGCTTTTCCTTGGCGCTTTGACAGTAGCCCCATGAGGGAACGTAGGGTAGTAGTTTTACCAGCGCCGTTGCGGCCCATTAGGGTAACGATTTCACCCTTATTCACTTGTAAAGAAATGCCTTGGAGTACATGACTGCGGTCATACCATGCATTTAAGTTTTCAATATGCAACATAGATAGCTTTCGAATTAACCTTGACCGAGATAAACGCGGCGCACTTCGGCATTGTTCTGAATTTCTTCGGGAGTGCCCTCAGCAAGAAACTCACCATGATGTAGGACGATGATGCGCTTGCATAAACCCATAATGAGTTTCATTTTGTGTTCAACCAAAATTACAGTACGTTCACTTGCAAGCGTACGAATAAGGTCCATCATCACGAGCGTTTCTTCTGGGGACATGCCGGCGGTGGGCTCATCCAGCAGTAGCAGGCTGGGATTGCAGGCTAGGGCCATAGCAATTTCTAAGGCGCGTTGCTGGCCATGGGCTAAATCTCCAGTCTTCTTGTTGCGAAGGTGCTCTAAATTAACCCGTTGCAATAATTGGTCGGCGATTTCAATGGGACTTGGGTAGGATTGTGCATTTCGTAGAAAGTTATAGCGAGCGGTTTCCATTTGAGCAGCAACTCGAACATTTTCATGAACACTCAATTGCTTGAACACATTAGTAATTTGAAAGCTCTTAGAAATACCAATCCGCGCAAATTCATGCTGCTGCATACCCGTAATGTCTTTGCCATTAAATAGGATCTGGCCGCTTGATGGGGGAAATGCGCCACTTAATACATTGAAGAAGGTGCTCTTTCCTGCGCCATTGGGACCAATAATGGCAGTCAGGGTGCCAGGCATGAAGCTGGTAGATACATTTTGTAATGCTTTGAATTTCCCAAAGCTCTTACTGATATTACGTGCCTCAAGGATAGGCGTTGTAGTTGTGCTGTTCATGATTTCGAATCCTGATTAATTTGTAGCTTGCTCAAAATAGTTCCCCAAATTCCTTTGGGGAAGAACAGTACAAAGAACATGAATACCAAACCAACTACTGCCATCCAATGTTTCGTAAAGGTGGTGACAACGTCCTCGAGATACAGCATGACTGCTGCGCCAACAAAAGGCCCAAAGAAGGTTCCCATGCCGCCTAAGATGCTCATCATGACTGCTTGCCCTGATTGCAAATAATGCAGGGAGTCAATTGGCACAATAGAGAGGTGAAGTCCGCGTAAAGAACCCGCTAAACCGCAAATTCCAGCAGAGAGAACAAATACCAAGAGCTTTGTCTTGGCTACATCAAAGCCGCAAGCTGCAGCTCGTTTTTCGTTCTCACGTATGGCTTCCATAACTGCCCCTAGTGGCGAGTTCAGAATGCGTGAAATCAGCCAGATGGCAATCACTACAAAAAATAAAATGATGTAATACTTCACCATAGGGTTGAGAAAATCTACGGGTACGCCAAGTACATTAAATGGATCTACGCGCACACCGCGCAAGCCATTCTCGCCACCAGTCAGACTTTCTGCTTTGTAGAAGATGTAATAAACGATTTGTCCTAGGGCTAGAGTCACCATCGAGAAATAGATACCTCGTGTCCGAATGGCTAAGAATCCCATGATGAGTCCGCCGATAGCAGCGCCAATGACGCCAGCAAGAATAGCGACACCCCAAGGTAAGCCATAGTGAACAATGCCGATGCCAGTGAGGTAGCTACCAATACCAAGAAATGCGGCATGACCAAATGAGAGGAGGCCCATATAACCAAACAAAAGGTTAAAGCCCATCGCAAACAATCCAAAGATGAGGATGTTAATTGCTAGCGCCTCATAAGGCATGATGAATGGAAAGATTGCCAAAAAAATCGTGCTTGCTAAAACACGGTGGCGAGCAATAAGTTGAAATAATGAATTCATAAATTGACGAGGCTCTTAGCCCATTGCCCCCGCTTTGCCAAACAGACCTTGTGGACGAATTAATAAAACTACGGCCATCAATACGAAAATAGAAAGCTCAGCAAGGTCTGGGAAAAATAGAGAGGTCATGCTGTATACAACACCGACTAACAAACCAGCAACAACCGCACCTACTGGTGAGCCCATTCCGCCGACGACAGTTACCACAAAAGATTCAGCCAAAATGGGAACACCCATTTCAGGATTGACTGAGCGAGTGGGTGAGGCAAGAATTCCTGAAAGTCCAGCAATCGCGCAACCTAAACCAAATACCAATAGCCAAACCTTGGCGATATCAACCCCAAGAACCTTGACGATCTCTTGGTCGGCGGCGCCTGCTTTGATAATGAGGCCGTAACGCGTTTTTTGAATAAGAAACCATACGCCCAAAATAATTAGTGCGGTTGCGCCAATTAAGAAGAGTCTATATTTCGGAAAGTATCCAATACCTACATTGATTGATCCGCCTAGCCCATCTGGAGTGATTGAAGGTAATCCTTCAATGCCAAAAGTAACCCGCATCACTTCAATCAATACATAAGAGAGACCAAATGTGAGCAGCAATGGATAGTCTAAACCTCGACCGTAGAGAGGTCTTACTAGAAAACGTTCGGTTAGTAAGCCAAGGCAACCAGTAAGAAGGGGTGTTAACACCAGGCTAAACCAGAAGTTTCCTGTAACGCCTAGAAAATAAACACCCAAAAATGCACCCACCATAAAGAAGGCGCCATGAGCAAAATTCACTACATTGAGCATGCCAAAGATGAGGCATAAGCCAAGCGCTAGAAGGGCATAGATACTACCTAGGGCAATACCTGTAAGTAGCTGCATGCATAAAAGTTCAAATGTCAGACCGGTCATAAATGTACTCAAAATTCTCCCCAATCAAAGCAAAGGAAAGGGGGCAGAGAAGGTCTCTCGACCTTCTCTGATTTAGGTATTAGGCTTTGTGGCCCAACTCTGCGCAGGTGCGCATGTTTTTCTCAGTAGTGGGTTCAATTGTCAGAATATTGAAGACATCATATTTGTCTTTCATATTCTTCGATTTAGACTCCACGATGATGACGGTCTGAACAGCCTGATGATCACACTTGCGATAGTACTCAGGACCTTTGTACCAGTCGTATTTGAGATTTTCCATCGCAGATACCACTTTCATGGTCTCAGTAGACTTTGCAATTTTGATTGAGGCAAGTACGCTCTTAATGCCGGCATATCCCAATGCGCCGTAGTCAGATGGAACAGAGCCGTTATACATTTTACGGAAGGCATCATTAAATGCTTTGGCCGTAGGAATGCGATCCTCTAAGCCCCAGTAGTATCCAGTTCCACCGAGGATGCCTTCAAATGCTTCAGGACCTCCTGCTAAACGGGCTGTGTACAACAACACTGGCGTCACAATCTTCATGCTGGACTTGAGACCAAAGTCAGTACACTGTTTGGCGGCATTCACCAAATCACGACCAAAGTTACAAAGCACCAAAATATCTGGGTTCAGCGCTTTAATGCGTGGCAAAAATGCAGAGTAGTCTGAGGCACCTAATGGATGGCGGATATCAGCGAGGGTAGTAGCACCTAATTCTTTGCCGGCGCGCTCAAATGCTCGCACCATTTCATGACCATAAGCATAGTCAGCCGTTAAGAAAACAATTTTTTTTCCATAGCGTGGAATAGAGTAACGTGCTACCGCGCCAGCTGTCATTGTTGGGTTTAAAGACTCATGGAATGTATACACGCTCCAGTCTTTTGCTTCGTTAATTGCATCGGATTGACTGATGGAGTTGAAAAGAACTTTGCGCTCTTTGCAGACTGCATTAATAGAGAGCTGAGTTGCAGCGGAGAGTGACCCCACTACATAATTCACCTTATCTTTTTCAATGAGCTCAAGAGTGCGAGTAGCTGCTTCGCCAGGGTTGAGTTTGTCATCGCGAACTAACAGTTCAGCCTTGCGGCCATTAAAGCCGCCAGCATCATTAAATTCTTTAATAGCTAATTCAGCGGCCTTCACCTGGTCTTGCGCTTCTGCTGAGAATGGACCTGTTAATGGTGTTGGAAAACCAATCTTGATAGTATCGGCTTGGGCGTTAGCAACATTGAGCCAAAGTGGCGTGCTTGCAGCAGCTGCGCCGCCAATTAACATCTTTCTTCTAGCTTGATTCGTTACTTTTTGTTTCATGGTTGTCTCCTCCAAAAACCGGTTTTAATAAACTACTTTTTTGTTATGCAAATCTTAACTGAATGCGCTCTTTTTAGTGAGCAGACTCAGGCACTGCCTTTCCTTGTGCTAATAAATCACTTATATCAATAGCCGTTTCTGCCATTACGGTGCTGGCATTTCGTTTTAGGTTGTCAGTGTCTCTTGTACCTTTGGTGCCTTGAGCTTGCATATAGCGGCCCAGATACTGCGCCCTAGCAACAACTTGTTGCCCTAGTTTGAGACGCTCATCGCTGTAGGCTTGTAATGCTTCTGGGCTCGCTCCTAATTTAGCAATATGTTTTCCGATCACCATGGCTTCATCACCAGCCTTGGTCACACCCATGCCCACATGAGGTCTGCCAACAAATGCGGCATCGCCCATCAGGGCAACCCTGCCAAACACAATTTGTTCAGAGCGCACATCGTAGATGGCTTGCAAAAATGGGGCGGCTGTTTTTTCAAGAATCTCGGCGTATTGAGGGGCCAATATTTCTCGGGCAGCTTGACGCATATGTGCAATATGCTTCCACGATACCTTGAGTGGCGGAATTCCTGTGGGGTAGTGGTGACCATCATCATCGGTGAGTAAGCTAACCAGCTCTTGATCTTCAGATGCAGGGCGATACCAGACAAAGTTATAGCGGCGCTTACCAGGGCGGGTGTCGTTTCCAGAGCCTGCCACAGGGTATCCCAGCATTTGTTCTCCGTCTGGAAGGCAAAAGCCAAAACGGTTAAATAAAGTATCTAAAGTGTGTTGCGATAAGCAGGCCTCATCGCAAACGCCACGCCACGCAATATAGCCTGCGTATTCCGGTTGGATCTGTGGCGCAACTTGAGCTCTTACTCCTGATCGGATTCCGTCTGAGGCAATCAAGAGTTCTGCTTCATATTGACTACCATCCTCACACTGAACTCGGACAGACTTCTCATCTTGAGTTAGTGCTTTAACAGCCTTGCCTTGCAGATAGCGTTCGGCTGGGAAGTTTTCCTTGAGCATGTGATAGAGCCTGCTCCAGGATGTCAATATTTGGGGTAACCCCATTTCGCCTAGATTCTTGCCGTCACCACCGAGAGTAACCCTCTGAGAGACGGGTACGCCAAGCGTATGGTCAACCGTAACACCAGCAGCCTTAAGTGCCTGCGCTAAAGCGTCATGGGTAACAATTCCTGCGCCACGGCCATCTAGTGATCCGGTCGCTTTTTCAAGCAAGGTGATGTCGTGACCTTGTCTAAGCAAGATATTTGCTACAAATAAACCCCCTAAGGAGCCACCGACGACGAGTATCTTTGCCATTGTTTGCTTAAGCAGTCTTTGCATCCAATGCGGCTTTTTCTGCCGCTGGGTAATTGAGTTCGATGACAACCCTATTAGGATCATCTAAAAAGATTTGATGCAGTTTTAATACGGGAACTGTCCGTTCGCGATAGGGAATGTGAAGTGACTTCAGTAAATCAATTTTTTCTTCTAAACCTTTTGCAAAAAAGGCAATGTGGTCTACGGCGCCAGATCCATGTAATGAACTAGGATCGCGATCGCCGAGATATTTCTTTAAACCATTAGGATCATTTTTATCAATTGCAATCAAATGCAGAACTGCGTTTGCCCAATCATTTTCATCGCCGTTGTATAACCAAACCCCCGGAAATGGAAATTCAGGTCGTGGCCCAACTGTTAAACCTAATACTTTGCTAAAGAACTCGGTAGTTTTATCGATCTCAAGACTGCGAATAGAGAAGTGGTTTAGGCTTAAATTGGACATGATTCCCTTATTGGTTAAGCAAAAATAGTTTTAGCTGACTGCAAATAGGATTGAACGCGATCGCGAATGATTTCTTCTTGGGTATCTGGGATATCGGCAGCATATATGGCCTGACCATAGATCCAGCGTCGCATGCCAATGTAGAAGATGCCGCCGTGTAGACCCATTAAAAACTCTAACTCTCGTTCACTTGGTTTCGAAGTCGAAGGACGTTTACAGAACTTTCGAGTTTCACGAATCAGTCTTGGCAGTAGACGTAAGCGAATTAACTCAAAGAAGCGGTCGCTAATTGAATGGTCACTTAAGCCAGAGAAAATTAAAATCCGTACAAAATCGTAAGTAAGAACCGTATTTGAGTAGTCGATGTAAAAGGCGATAAATTTTTCTTCTGGCGTCAGTTTTTCATCATCTAATAGTTGCTCCCACTCCGGCTTCCAACGGGATTCGAAAACTTCTTTATATACCTCTTGGATAAGCGCATCTTTTGTTGGGAAGTAGTGATAGAGGAGAGTGTGGGTTACGCCTAATTCTTTAGTGAGATTGCGGAGTTGCCCATCGATTCCGTAACGCGCAAAGAACTGAATTGCGCGATCTAGGATTTGGCGCTTGCGTTCAGCCGTGTTCATCCTGCGACGAGCTGGAGCCACCGATTCAGTGGAAATCTCCTCTGGATTTGGGCTAGAAACGCGATCTTCTGTAAAACGCATGGGCTCTCAGGGTTTATCCGAATTAAGACTTATTGACCAAAAGTTAAATAATGGTACATTGTTGAACAATTGGTAGATAAGACTCTATCCGTACAAACCCGAAGGAAGCTCAATGGAACTTAATGGCGAACAACTGATATCGGCCTCAATCCCTGATGTTTGGAGGGGTTTGAACGATATTGATGTTCTGGCCAAGTCCATTCCGGGTTGTGAGGAGATCAGCCGTGTCTCGCCTGAAGAGGTGCATGCGAAGGTCATGTTCAAGATTGGACCTGTCAGGGCGCGATTTTCAGGAAAGTTGCTCCTGAGTGATGTCATTCCGGATCAGTCTTGCTCAATGGCGTTTGAGGGCTCTGGTGGTGCAGCGGGTTTCGCAAAAGGGCGATCACGCGTTGAACTCAAGGCGACTGATGGGGGTACTTTGGTTTCGTATACGACTGAAGCTTCCATTGGTGGAAAGTTGGGGCAGATTGGCGGACGCTTAATCAGCGCTTCCGCAAAAAAGATTGCAGATGATTTTTTTCAGAAGTTTGCAAAAGAATTAGGCGGGGAGACAGTGGCACTAGATACAAGTGCTGGTAGTGAGTAGTAAAAAAATAAAAATAGTATTGAGTAGTAAGCATAAGAAAAAAGCCGCTAAGGCTTGCATTAACTGGTAGTGGAGGAGACAAAATGAAAGCAGCTGCATTTGATTATGTAAAGCCCAAGGCTTTGAGTGATGCCTTGTCTTTGCTGAAACAGGGTGGCGATGACGCTAGATTGATCGCTGGTGGTCAAACACTCTTGGCAACTTTAAACATGCGCCTATCAGAGCCAAGCGTCTTGATTGACATTACCGATGTTCAAGAGCTTAAGGGTATTTCTGTCATTGGCGACCAATTGCGAATTGGTGCTTTAGTTACCCATACTGAAATTGAAGATTCAGAATTAGTTGCGAAGCATGCGCCTCTTTTGAGGGCTGCTGCACCACACATTGCCCATAGAGCAATCCGAAATCTAGGCACTTGGGGCGGCTCCCTTGCGTATGGTGATCCTGCCGCTGAATGGCCGGCCTGTAGCCTTGCATTGCGGGCGACTATGGTTATTCATGGTCCTGCGGGAGAGCGCAAAGTTACGGCAAACGATTTTTTCGTTGATCTTTACACCACTGCATTAGAGCCTGATGAAATTTTGGTTGCTACAGAAATTCCATTAGCACCTAGTAATCAAGTTTTTTATTTTCATGAGCTTGCAAGACGACATGGAGATTACGCGGTTGCCGGATTAGCAGCAGTAGCACAAAAGGATGGGACTACTTTAAGTCATTGTGCATTTACTTTTTTCTCGGTGAGCTCCACCCCAGTGATGGCAACTGCCGCCCAAAATTTAGTGAATGGTAAGCCGCTAAATTCTGAATTGATTGCAGAAGCAGTCGATGTGGCTCGAGATGAAATCGATGCAATTGCCGATATCACCAATAGCGCTGAGGCAAAGAAGCATTTAATCGGTGTTTTGCTTGAGCGCGGACTCAAGCATTTGCTCGCATAGTTATCCAAATTAGTTGGAGAGTTGAAATGAGTTTGAAGAAAAAAATATCTATGACTGTCAATGGCACTTTGGTTAATGCTGAAGTTGAGCCACGTCGCCACCTAGTAGATTTCTTGCGGGAAGATTTGCATCTGAAGGGGCCACACTTAGGATGTGAGCAAGGCGCATGTGGGGCATGCACAGTTAAGGTTGATGGCCAAATTATTCGGGGGTGTTTATATCTCGCAGTGCAGGCCGATGGTTGCGTGGTTGAGACCGTAGAGGGTCTTACCAAAAGTGGTGTATTAGCGGATCTACAGGAATCATTTATGCGTCATAACGCAATGCAATGTGGCTTCTGTTCATCGGGCATGTTGCTGGCAGCTGCTGAGCTCGTCGAAAAGCAACCAAAGGCAAGCCGTGAAGAAGTCCGTGAGTGGATTTCTGGAAATTACTGCCGTTGCACGGGATATCACTCCATCGTTGATGCCATCGTGGATGTGCTGAATGCGCGTGCTAAGGGTCAAAAAATTAAACCAGTTACCGCTCACGCATAAGCAATCTAGGAAACGCATTATGAATAAGCCAGCAGATTTAAAAGGACTCGTTCTCGATCCTGTTACCAACGATCAACGCTATATCGGCAATAGGGAACCAAGGCATGGTGCTCGCCGTTTGCTAGAAGGTCAGGGAACTTACATTGACGACATTCAATTGCCGCGTATGGGCCATGTGGTTTTCTGGCGCTCTCCTGTTGCGCACATGAAAATCAACAAAATTCATACTGAACAAGCAAGCAAGATGCCGGGAGTTTTGGCGGTAGTCGATGGTGTGCAGATGGCAAAAATCTGCAAACCCTGGGTAGCTACCTTAGGTCATTTGGCTGGTATGAAGTCAGCCCCTCAACATGCATTGGCAGTCGATCGTGCATGTTGGCAGGGTGAGCCGGTAGTGGCAGTGGTTGCTGAAACAAGAGCGCAAGCCGAAGATGCTTTGCAGTTGGTTGATGTTGAGTGGGAAGAGCTGCCTGCCGTCATTTCGATGGAATCCGCTTTGGATCCAGAGACCCCATTAATTCATTCTGAGTTGGGCGATAACCTCTGTTTCACTCGTAGTTTGGATGTAGGTAATGTCGACGAGGTGTTTGCCTCAGCCGATGTTGTAGCAGAAGCAACCTTTGGCTTTGGCCGTCATACCGGGGTAACTTTAGAGCCTCGCTGTCAGATCGCTGATTACAACCCTGGTGAGCGCCGCTTAACGGTTTATCACTCGCAGCAGGCACCACACATGATGCAGGATCTGTATTGCCGTCAGTTTGGCCTTTCAGAATCCGATGTTCATGTGATTTGTAAAGATGTTGGCGGATCATTTGGTATCAAGGTGCATGCTTATCCCGATGACTTCGCAACAGTGGGCTTGGCAATGATGTTGGAACGCCCTGTGAAATTTGTGGCGGATCGACTTGAGTCTTTTACAAGCGATATACATGCTCGTGAACATCGCATTAAAGGACGTATTGCAGCAAATAAGGCTGGAGATATTTTGGCCTTTGAAATCGATGACTTAACTGGTATCGGTCCGTACTCGATGTTTCCAAGAACGAGTGCAATCGAGGGTAATCAAGTAGTGAATCTCGTTGGCGGTCCTTACAAGCACCAGAATTATCGTGCGCACTTGAATGTGGTGTTTCAAAATAAAGCCCCAACTTGCCAGTATCGTGGTGTAGGTCATCCAATTGCTTGTGCGGTTACGGAAGGTTTGGTCGATTTGGCTGCACAAAAACTGCAAATGGATCCGCTAGAGTTTCGTAAACGAAACGTTATTCCTGATGATGCTTATCCATGCTCCGGAATTTCCGGCATTAAATTAGAAGTGCTTTCTCATGAGCAGTGTTTGCGCACCATTGAAAAAATGATGGATTACTCAGCCTTGCGCAAAGAGCAGGCTGAGTTACGTAAGAAGGGAATTTACCGCGGTATTGGTTTTGCTACGCTGATTGAATTAACCAATCCAAGTCCGGCATTCTATGGTGTTGGTGGGGCGCGCATTGCCTCTCAAGATGGCGCCTCTGTTCGTCTCGATCCATCTGGAGTGGTCTCTGTGTTGGTGGGTGTTGGTGAGCAGGGCCAAGGTACCGAAGGTATCTATGCGCAAATTGCGGCTGATGCTGTTGGTGTATCCATCAATCAAGTGCGAATTGTGACCGGCGATACTGATGTGACTCCGTATGGTGGGGGCACTTGGGCTTCGCGTGGCGCGGGCGTCGGCGGTGAGGCGGTATTGCTTGCGTGCCAAGCCTTGCAGGAAAATATCTTGAAGTTAGCTGGCGCAATCTTGAATCGTCCTGTATCTGAATTGAGTGTGCATCGTAGCCATGTTTTAGATAAGGCAACAGGCGAGCAATTGTTGCCATTTAGCGAGATCGGGCGGATTGGATACTTCCGAACCGACACTTTACCTGCCGGCTTCTCAGCAGATTTGATGGTGACTCGCCACTATACACAGAAAGATTATCCATTCATCTTTACGAATGGTGTGCAGGCTTCTTATGTTGAGGTTGATCCTGATACTGGATTTGTAAAACTCCTAAAGCATTGGGCTGTAGAAGATTGCGGTCGTGTAATCAATCCAATGTTGGTAGACGAACAAGTGCGAGGTGCAATTGTTCAAGGGATTGGTGGAGCTCTCTTTGAAGAGTGCTTGTACGATGACAGTGGCTTGCTTCGCAATGGCAGCATGGCAGATTATTTGGTGCCGATGGCAAATGAAATGCCCGATATTGAAGTGGCTCACGTCGAAACGCCAACACAGTCTTCCAAGTTGGGAGCGAAAGGCGCAGGAGAGGCTGGAACTGCTGGTGCTCCTGGGGCGGTACAAAATGCGATCAACGATGCTCTAGCACCGTTTAATGCGAGCGTATTTGAACAGCCCATTACTTCTGAGAAGATCTTAAGAGCCCTTAAAAAGATCTAATTACTGGCGTTTCTCCTAGTCTTATGGTGCAAACCCCTCTAGCAGGGGTTTGCAGATCCTGTAACATCCAATTTTGACCACCTTTTATTAAAGGCCGGGTCTATTTTCAACTTCATACGGTAATGGATATGTCTTCTTTAAAAGGTAAAACAGCGCTAGTGACAGGTTCAACTAGTGGCATCGGTCTTGGTATGGCGATTGCATTAGCAAAGCAGGGCGCCAATATTATGGTGAATGGCTTTGGTGAAAAAGATGAGGCGATTGCTAAGATAAAAGCATGTGGTGTGGAGGTGGATTACCACGGTGCTGATATGAGCAAGCCAGCAGAAATTGAAGATCTTATTAAGCAAACAGAAAAACGCTTCGGCTCTCTAGATATTTTGGTAAATAACGCTGGCATTCAGCACACTGCGAGTATTGAGGAATTTCCGACAGATAAATGGGATGCCATTATCGCTATTAACTTAAGCTCAGCATTCCATACAACCCATCATGCTTTACCGGGCATGAAAAAACGTAACTGGGGCCGTATTATTAATATCGCTTCAGTGCATGGTCTGGTTGCTTCCACCCAGAAAGCTGCTTATGTTGCAGCTAAGCATGGCATTGTCGGCCTAACAAAGGTAACTGCGCTTGAAAATGCACGCACTGGTATTACCTGCAATGCTATTTGTCCTGGTTGGGTGTTAACGCCATTGGTGCAAAAGCAGGTAGATGCACGCGCTGAACGTGAGGGTATCTCAAATGAAGCGGCGAAGATAGCGCTGGTATCCGAGAAACAGCCGTCTGGTCAGTTCGTTACCCCAGAGCAGTTAGCTGCCCTGGCTGTATTCTTGTGTGGACCTGATGCATCAGAGGTACGAGGAGTGGCCTGGAATATGGATGGTGGCTGGACCGCTCAATAAAAGGTCCCCAATAAAAGGCAAAGCAATTTGGCCCTATCACCGCTGCGTGCTTACTCAGCGGTGATTTTTCTGTCAGCAATAATTTTTCCCCACATCGCAGACTGACTGGCAATATATTTTTGCAAGTCTTCTCTGCTGCCTGGATTGGGCGTTAAGCCATGTTCAGCTAGTTGTGCATTTGTAGTCTTGTCTTTTAGTGCGGCAACTAGGGCTTTATTCCATTTTTCTAAAATAATATCCGGTGTTTTTCCTGGTGCAACAAATGCATACCAGTTGCTAGCATCAAATCCAGGATAACCTGATTCTGCAATCGTAGGAACGTTTGGCAAAGTGGGCGCGCGTTTGAGTCCAGTTGTTGCAATTGGAATGAGTTTGCCATTTTTAATATATGGGTCAGCCGTTGCAAGCGCAGAGTAGTAAGAAGAAACTCGACCGCCTAAAAGATCTACCATAGCTGGACTGCCACCTTTATAAGGCACGTGAACAGTATCAATATCGGCGCGCACATTTAAAAGCTCTCCCTGCAGGTGAGAGGCAGAGCCACTCCCCGTTGAAGCGAAAGTGATTTTGCCGGGATTCTTTTTTGCTAAAGCAATATATTCTTTGAAATTCTTAACGCCAAGCTCTGGAATAACTACTAAGACATTCGGAAAGGTAACGCCCATTGTTAGGGGCGCAAGATCCTTTTGCGGATCATATGGCAGTTTCATCAGATGGGGTGCTATAGACAGTGGACCAATTGAGCCGAACAAAATAACAGATCCATCTGCTGGAGCAGTCGCAGTGTAAGCATGAGCAATGTTGCCGCCAGCACCTGGCCTATTGTCGACAATCACATTTTGTCCAAGATCTTCACTTAGCTTTTTAGCGATGACGCGTGCGGCACTATCGGCTGAGCCTCCAGCAGCAAAGCCAACCACAATCGTGATGGTCTTTTTTGGAGGAAATTCTTGAGCGTAGGCGCTGTGAGAAAGGCAGGTAAACCCAAGCAAGCTTAGGCTGCTCAGTAATCGCAAGAATCTAGATCGGGTCATAAGTCGTGTCTCATTGTTTTAATTAGCCAATTTTT
The DNA here is from genome assembly GCF_018687195.1 of Polynucleobacter sp. MWH-UH2A. Lineage (NCBI taxonomy): Bacteria > Pseudomonadati > Pseudomonadota > Betaproteobacteria > Burkholderiales > Burkholderiaceae > Polynucleobacter > Polynucleobacter sp. MWH-UH2A. The sequence goes on along the minus strand of NZ_CP061321.1, from coordinate 1,388,404 downwards.
AGAGATTTTGCCCTTGAATGAGGATCAAGTCACTATCCGGCTTGTTCTTTTGGGCTGGATTCTCAAAAATTTGCCCAATCAAACAAAATTAGGCAAATCGTTTATAGTTAGAACGCATTTTTATATATAGGAGATCCATTCATGGCTTCAATCTTGTCTTCATTGGGACGCACTGTATTTGCTGGTTTTGTGCTTCTCGTATTAATTATTCTCGCTTTGGGCGGTAACTTTAGCTCTGCTGAATTGCCATTTGTATTCCGTTGGTTGCACGTGATGTTTGGTGTAATGTGGATTGGTTTGCTTTGGTACTTCAACTTTGTGCAAATTCCATCTATGCCAAAGATTCCAGATGAGCAGAAACCAGCGATTGGTAAAGTGATTGCACCAGCTGCATTGTTTTGGTTCCGTTATGCAGCCTTGTTCACTGTGTTGACAGGTTTGATCGTAGCAACATTAGGTGGCTATGCTCACCAAGCATTTACATTGCAAGCGCCATTTCGTGCCATCGGTTTGGGCATGTGGATTGCATTAGTAATGGCATTCAATGTTTGGTTCATCATTTGGCCAAACCAGAAACGTGCCCTCGGCATCGTTACTGTTGATGCTGATACAAAAGCAAAGTCTGCTCGTGTAGCGATGTTGACTTCACGCTTGAACACATTGCTCTCGGTACCAATGTTGTTCTTGATGGTTGCTCAATCCCACAACACAACATGGTTTGTGATTGTTTCTTAATCAAGCAATTCATGATTAAAAAGGCCCGCATTGCGGGCCTTTTGCTTTTATGGAGCCCAGTCCATCAGGGTCGGGGTACTTAAGCCAGAATAGGGGGTAGCTCTTTGCTCAAGGCAGCGCGCTGAGCGGTTGCCGTACCCATCAACACGAATCCCAAGAGCTTTCCATCGTCGGATTCAAAACGTGCCGCTAGACCACCTTCAATATCTTGGCTTTTCCATTGGCCATTTGCACCTTTTGCGGGCGGAGAAACTACCGTGGCTAACGCTGGTGTTTTTACCATGACAGGCATTGCAGGATAGCTCAACGCAGTGCGTTGTCCAGTGAGCGTTTGTGCCAGCGCTCTAGCGGCTTGCATGATCGGCATTACATATGGAAGAACAAGGCCTTCTACTTCAGCGCAATCACCCAATGCATACACGTCAGGTAGATTAGTTTGCAATTCTCGATTCACCTGAATGCCGGCACCAGTATTAATGCCGCTAGCTTTAGCTAAATCCACTCTAGGTTTTAATCCAACCGCAGAGAGGAAAAAATCACAAGTGATGCTGGATCCATTGGCTAAAGCAACGCTCAACTCATTGCCGTTGCGATCTACGGATTGCACCGTAGTATTGAAGTGCCACTGAACTCCTGCTTCACTAAGTTTAGTTTGTAGCGCAGCCGCAGCCGGCTCTGGGATTAGGCGCCCTAAAGCCTGTGGAGCAAGATCAATCACATCAACCTCGTAGCCGCCCAGCGTTAAATCATTTGCAAACTCACATCCAATGAGGCCGGCACCAAGAATGGCGATTTTCTTTTTCTCGCTAATGGCTTCGCGAAATTGACCGTATTCCTCAAGATCATTCACTGTCATTACTTCATTAGCAGCATTACCTTGAAGCGGAATGCGTATTTGATCCGCGCCCAGTCCCAATACAAGTTTGCCAAAAGGGATTTCTCCCTTGTTGGTGACAATCACTTTTTTACTGCCATCAATTGCGCTCACCTCTGTTTGCGACAAGATAGTGATATCAAGTTGAGTAGCCATTCCCTCTGCGGGAGTTGAGATTAATTGTGCAGCCTCTTTCTTGCTAGCAAATGCTGTTGACAGCATAGGCTTGGAATAAAAGTAACCGGGCTCACGTGTAATGAGGGTAATTGGAGTCGCTTTATCTAGCTTTCGGATTTCGCGAATCAAGGTATACCCAGCCAGACCGCTACCAATAATGACGATAGCGGATGAAGATGGTGATGCGTATTGGTTCAAGGCTGGGCTCCCTATTAGTGCTGATGATGAGTAGATCAATATAAAACAGAATATGTTTTAGCTAATCTGAACCATTTCAAAGTCGGATTTGGCTACGCCACAATCAGGGCACTCCCATTCTTCTGGGATATCAGTCCAAGCTGTACCAGGCGCAATGCCTTCCTCTGGTAAGCCTTTTGCTTCATCATAGATAAAGCCACATACGATACATTGCCAAGATTTCATGTTGATTCCTTTAATAATAGAAGTAAGTTTAAATTCAGTTGATGATCTGCGCTTAATTTGCAGCAAATTCTTTTGCTTTTACTAAAGCCTGCTTATAGTGATTAGCATGGCGCTCTTCCACATTTGCTAAGGCAGCAAAGCGTTTAGCTGCTTTTGTCAATACAGCCTGAAATTGCTCAGCATGCTCTTTAGATTCTGCGATTTGCTCATCAATTTCTTTAATTGCTTCTGCATTGCCTTCTTCCACTGCTGTTTTTCGGAAAGAAGGGTACATTTCGGTGTACTCATAGGTCTCACCTTCAATCGCGATTTCTAATGCGCGAGCTGGGGTGATAGCGTTTGCGGGGTAGAGCAAATCCAAATGTCCGAAAGCGTGCATCACTTCCTGATCAGCAGTTGCTTCAAAGATCTTTGCAGTTTCTTCATCGCCAGCAGCTCGTGCTAATTTAGCGAAATAGCGATACTTAATATGAGCCATGGACTCACCTGCAAAAGCAGATTCTAAATTTTGGATGGTTTTAATTTCTGGGCGTGCCATTTTTTAATTCCTTTGCAATCATTGTTAAAAATTGTTGGGCTCGCACTGTTATTTATTGCTTGCTCAACCATGGAATGAATTCTGAGGCTTATTCGATAATCAGTCCAATAAATAATTATGGTAATATTTATCTAAATATTCGATAAGGAGGCAAGATGGCTTATTTACCGTCATTAAAGCAGTTAACCTACCTCGTTGCCTTGGCGAAAGAGCTCAATTTCACGCGAGCAGCTCAAGCTTGTTTCGTTGGTCAGTCCACCCTGAGCGCAGGCTTAAAAGAGCTGGAAGATGGGCTCGGTATTCAATTGGTGGAGCGTGATCGACAAAACGTTTCCATTACTCCTGCTGGCATGGAAGTGCTGGAAAGAGCAAAAATCATTTTGACTGCCTCTGAAGATTTAGTGGAATATGCGGGCGCCTCTGGTAAACCTATGACGGCAACGATACGTCTTGGCGTTATTCCCACCATCGCGCCATTTTTGCTCCCTACTGTATTGCCTGAAGTACGTAAGCGCTTCCCTAATCTAAAAATAACTTTGCGTGAAGATTTGACTGCTAACTTACTTTCTAGGATTGCTGATCATAAATTGGACTTCGCCTTAATTGCTTTGCCTTATGACGTGAATGGTCTGTTAGTTGAGGAATTATTTGATGATGGTTTTTGGTTGGTTGCAAAAGAAGGCGATCCTGCGCTCAAAGGAAAAGAGGTAACGCTTCCAGCCAAAATGGCAGAACGACTGTTGCTACTAGAGGAAGGGCACTGCTTGCGAGAGCACAGTTTGCAGGCCTGCAAGAAGGTAGATATTCGCAAAGATGAAAGCATGGAAGCTACAAGTCTGCTGACTTTATTGCAAATGGTTGAATCTGGTTTTGGTATTGCCTTGTTACCAGAGATGGCAGTCAAAAGCAGTCTTTTAAAAAATACAGATTTGCTGGCTAAAGAAATGAGTGCGCCAGCACCTAAAAGAGTGATTGCTCTAGTGGCAAGATCATCGACGGCTCATCTTGCTGAGTTTAGTGCTTTATCAAACTGTATTCGTGATCAGTTTGGTGCGGATTTGAAAAAAGCTAAGCAAGAAAAATAAAAATCTTCACCAACCCTAAAGGCCTATTATTTTTTATCTTCGGGATCTTTAAGTAGATCGTAGTGATTGGCAATCAGCAATAAGACTAGGGAGGCTAATCCCATGAAAAAAAATTGCCACTGATGCAGCATTGCTGTGCCGATGACAGTCATTAATACAGTCCAAGCTACAGCCATCTTGGCTTTTTTGGATAGCGGTTTCATTGCCTAATTTCCTATTCGGTTAATTGCTGACACGTTTCATTTTAGGCAGAATGCGGGTGAGAACATCATCTTTTCGGATGTAATGGTGCCATAGAGCAGCAAGCGCGTGAATTCCGATGAGGAAGTACAAACTGTTTCCGAGAAGCTCATGAAAATTCTCGACTGATTTTTTCATTGCAGGGTCGGGGGTAACCAACTGGGGCCATGTGAAGCCAAAGAAATGAATTTCTTTGCCTGCGTATTGGAAATACAGAATGCCAAAGATCGGCGCTATCAATAGTATTGCGTACAGCAGCCAATGCATTGCTTTGGAGAGAGTAGCTAATGCTTGGCTAGAGTTTTTGGGTTCTGGTGCCCCAAGTAGAACCCGCACAAACAAACGTAAAGCCATGATGACAAAGATAATTTGTCCAATGAAGCCATGAATCGTTTTGGTGAGTTCTCGCGCTTCACTTCCTTTTGGAAATTGCCCCTTGAGCTCAATCACTACAAACGCAGCAATCAGCAATACTACGACAAGCCAATGAAACAGGATCGAGATAGGGTGGTACTGGGTTTTTGTCATTTGCATTGCCATAAATCATGAAATACCACAAATGATAATCAATCTCATTAACACTATCAACATTAGGGAAAAATCCCTGATATCGAGCTCAGAGCCCTATTGAATATTACTAATTAAGAGAGGCACCCTTGGTTCTCAGACTGTTTTGGAGGGTGATAAGGTTTCGAGGTTCAATACGAATAACGCCGCCTCTTGGGCTGTCGATATCCGCAATTAAGAAGAAAGAAACTGATGTAACGAATGGGAAAATCATAAACAGCCCCACATTCTTTTTGAAATTTCGAGCGCCAAAGCCAACAAGCAAGTTGGCGCAAACAGCAATAGCAGCCATTAAGGACCATGCAGCATAAGGTATACGATTCCACCAGGCTGCCTGAACATACCCTTGGGAATTTAAAACGTCATTCATGCCGGAAATAATTAAGGCATTAGTAGGTGAAGTTTGGGTACGCGCGATTGGCATTACTTCTTTCCATAGGGCGTCTTGGAGCTCATCTGTTTTTTGACGAATCGCCTGAATCTTTTCCTTGTCCTGTTTTGAATAAAACAGGATGCGCTGTTCTAGATATTGTTGAAGTAGATCTTTCGTTCTTGCAGAGGCTTGTGGTGGCAATAGATCCGCTCTCAGATACTCGGTGCCAATAGCATTGGCTTCAGTCTCTTCTAGGGTTTCGCGAATATCATGGCGGTCGATCGCCATAGAGAAGGTGAAGCCGATAATCAGACCTAATAATGTCAGTGTTGCCGTCTGAATGACGCCCAGATCTTGTGATGTTTCAGTATCTTTGCTTCTAAAGCGGCTCAGTATTGCATTGCCAAACCAAACAGACAAAGAAAAGGTTAGAAGCGAAGCTCCAAAGACCAAGACGGGGTGGTTTAGTAAGTAAGAAATTTAGAAGGTTCCTGGATACAAAATATCTTTAGTGACATTCTGAATATCGCGATGACCTGTAAACGCCATGGTGATATCTAGTTCATTGTGAATGAGTTCAAGGCATTTTGTTACGCCTGCTTCGCCCATCGCACCTAAGCCATAAAGGAAGGGGCGACCAATCATAGTTCCGCGAGCACCAAGAGCCCAAGCTTTGAGTACATCTTGACCCGAACGAATGCCGCCATCCATCCATACTTCAATATCGTTGCCTACTGCATCCACAATTCCTGGAAGCGCCTGAATACTAGAAACGGCACCATCGAGTTGGCGACCGCCATGATTGGAAACAATCAATGCATCAGCGCCAGAGTTTGCGGCTAATCTTGCATCCTCTGCATCCAAGATGCCTTTGATAATCAGTTTTCCACCCCAGAGTTTTTTAATCCACTCCACGTCACCCCAATTGAGGCCTGGATCAAATTGCTCGGCAGTCCAGGAGGAGAGTGATGACATGTTGCCTACGCCAGTGGCATGGCCAACAATATTCCTGAAGGTTCTGCGAGGCGTCATCGCCATGCCTAAGCACCAGCGCGGCTTAGTGGCCATATTGATCATATTGGCGATAGTCAATTTTGGTGGCGCAGACAAACCATTTTTTAAATCCTTATGTCGTTGCCCGAGAATTTGCAGATCTAGCGTCAAAACAAGAGCGGAACATTTTGCGGCTTTAGCGCGTTCTATTAAGCGCTCAATAAAGCCACGGTCTTTCATGACATACAGTTGAAACCAAAAGGGTTTGCTTGTGCGTTCGGCAACATCTTCAATGGAGCAAATGCTCATGGTTGAAAGGCAAAATGGTACGCCAAACTTTTCAGCGGCTTTGGCCGCCAAAATTTCTCCATCGGCATGTTGCATGCCGGTGAGTCCAGTAGGTGCAAGCGCAACCGGCATTGCCACTTCTTGTCCCACCATTTTGGTTTTGGTGGTGCGGTTGGTCATGTCGACGGCTACACGCTGGCGTAATTTAATTTTCTGAAAATCAGATTCATTAGCGCGATAGGTGGACTCGGTCCAAGAACCAGAATCTGCGTAGTCGTAGAACATCTTGGGGGTGCGTTTTTTGTGAAGTACCCGCAAGTCTTCGATATTGGTAATTACTGGCACAATCAATCCTTCATCTGTATTTGTATGCGTCTAATTAAGCTCTATCTTAGCAATACCAGGCAATTGTTTCTACAATGCTAGGTAGCGCCTAATCCACTAAGCCTAAATACCTAAATGCCTAAGCTGACCCTTGCTACCGCCGCTTATTTGCTCATTGCCACAGCCCTCTGGGCGGGGAATGCGATTGCGGGGCGACTTTTGGTGGGAAGTGTTTCGCCAATCACACTCAGTGCGGTGCGTTGGGGATTGGCTGCTTTATTGTTATTACCGCTGGGTTGGCGCGTCTTTAAACCTCAAAGTGCTTTGTGGCAAAGCAAGCAACGTTTTATCTTGTTAGGGCTATTTGGGGTTGGCAGCTACAACGTATTGCTATATCTAGCTCTGCAGACTTCAACCGCAATTAATGTCACCCTGATTGGCGCCAGCATGCCAATTTGGATGCTCTTGATCGGTGCCATCTGGTATCAGGTGAAACCCAGTCTATTGCAGTTGTTTGGGGCAATCGTGTCACTGGTAGGCGTGGCAATAGTACTGACGAGAGGTGAGTTATCCGCATTACTTTCCATGCAAATGGTAGTGGGCGACTTGTTGATTATGTTGGCCACAATTTTGTGGGCTTTTTATAGTTGGATGCTGAGTCGTCCAGGCTCCAGCACTGAGCGACAGTGGCCATGGGCAGATTTCTTAATGGCGCAGGTATTGGTGGGCTTGCTATGGACCAGTATCTTTGATGGTTTTGAGATAGCTATGGGGCATGCCCATCTCGAGCTCAATGCATGGACTGGCTCTCTGATTTTGTTTGTGGCAGTAGGTCCCTCATTAATTGCCTATCGTTGCTGGGGGTTAGGGGTTAATGGCGCAGGCCCCACTGTTGCCGCATTCTTTGCAAACTTCATTCCTTTGTTTACTGCACTGTTATCGGCTGCTATGTTGGGTGAGCCCCCGCAGCTATTCCACGGCTTGGCATTTGCTCTGATCGTGCTGGGTATTTGGGTATCTTCAACCAAGAGCCGATCTGCTAATGCTTGATTTGGGTCTTGGTAAATAAATCAAAAAAACAGTAAAGTATTTTCTTTTCTTCTAAAAGCCTCATGGTTGATGTTCTAGTAATTGGTGGCGGCAATGCTGCTCTATGTGCTGCTCTGATGGCTAGAGAGGCAGGCGCTAGCGTGCTCCTTTTAGAGGCTGCACCAAAGGCGTGGCGTGGCGGCAATTCTTCTCATACGCGCAATATTCGCGCGATGCACAATCAACCCGAAGATGTGATGCTGGAATCCTATTCTGAAGAAGAGTATTGGCAGGACGTATTAAAAGTCACCAGTGGCCACACAGATGAAAAATTGGCACGTCATGTTATTCGATCTTCATCGCAATGTCGTCAGTGGATGCAACATCATGGCGTTCGTTTTCAGCCACCACTTTCTGGCACATTAAATCTTTCACGTACCAATGCGTTTTTTATGGGCGGCGGTAAAGCATTGGTGAATGCCTACTATCGCAGTGCAGAAAAGTTGGGGGTTCAGATTCGTTATGAGTCTCCTGTATCTTCTGTAGAAATTCAGGACGGTAAGTTTATTGCGGCATACGTTGGCAATGAGCGTATTGAAGCCAAGGCGTGTGTTATGGCTGCTGGTGGATTTGAGTCTAATCGCGAATGGCTTAAAGAAGCCTGGGGCATTAATGAGTTTGGTGAATCTCCCGCGGAAAATTTTCTGATTCGCGGCACACGCTATAACCAAGGTGTATTGATCAAGCAATTGATTGGCTTAGGGGCCGACTCAGTGAGCGACCCTACGCAGGCTCATATGGTTGCGATTGATGCTCGTGCACCCTTATATGACGGTGGCATCTGCACTCGCATTGATGCCGTCTCATTCGGAATCGTAGTGAATAAAAACGGCCAGCGCTTCTCTGATGAGGGCGAAGATTTTTGGCCAAAGCGCTATGCCTTCTGGGGAAGATTGGTGGCGCAACAGCCAGGGCAGATTGGCTATTCCATTATTGATTCAAAAGTTCTCGGACGTTTTATGCCCCCAGTATTTCCAGGTGAGAAAGCCGACACTCTAGAGGAGCTCGCAAACAAACTAGGTCTCGATCCTCAAGCCCTCTTAGAAACCGTAAAGACTTATAACGCAGCATGCAAAGTAGGTCGCTTTGATCACACCATTCTGGATGATTGCCATACAGAAGGTATTGAGCCTGCAAAAACACACTGGGCTTTGCCAATTGATCAAGGTCCTTTCTATGGATATGCAGTTCGTCCTGGCGTGACGTTTACTTACCTTGGTTTAAAGACTGATGAAACCGCTGCTGTTCGATTTAATGGAGTGCCTAGCTCAAATTTATTTGTTGCTGGCGAGATGATGGCGGGCAATGTTTTGGGTAAAGGTTATGCAGCTGGTATCGGCATGGCAATTGGCACCGTATTTGGGCGCGCCGCTGGAGTTCAGGCTGCGCAAGCCGCAAAAGTCGATGGAGTCTAAGTATGCAAGCGCTTAATACGTTGATCCAGGAGGCGAGAACTCTGGTCACAACTCCAGAGTCCGAGGCAGATCGCATGCTGCAGATCTGTAATGCTTGTCGTTATTGCGAGGGATTCTGTGCGGTATTTCCAGCAATGACAAGGCGCATTGAATTTACTCCGAGTGTCGTGAATTATTTAGCAAACCTTTGTCACAACTGCGGCGCCTGTCTACATGCTTGCCAATATGCTCCGCCACATGAATTTGGAGTCAATATTCCGCAAGTCATGGCGCAGGTTCGTAAAGAAACCTATATAGCTTATGCATGGCCAAAACCATTAGGAGGTTTATACAAAAAGAATGGCCTACTCTTGTCATTGGCAGTAGCCATCTCGATTACTTTTTTCCTATTATTGAGTGCTGCACTAAATGGTTCGCTTACATCCGCGCCTTTGAATGGAAATTTCTACGCAGTGTTTTCGCACAACACACTGGCCTTAATGTTCGGTGCAGTCTTTGGTTTCGCAGTATTAGCCTTGGCGATCGGCGTGGCCCGTTTTTGCCATGGCATTGACCCTGGAAGCATTTCGGGGGATGCGGTGACAGAGGCGACTCATGATGCATTGACCTTGAAATATCTCGGCGGTGGTCACGGAGACGGTTGCAATAACGAAGACGATGCTTTCTCTTTGTGGAGAAAACGTTTCCACCATTTGACTTTCTACGGCTTCTTGTTGTGCTTTGCTGCAACGAGTGTGGCGACGATTTATCACTACTTTTTCGATTTACATGCGCCTTATGATTTAACTAGTCTGCCGGTTGTGCTCGGCACATTGGGTGGTATAGGTCTAATCATTGGCCCAGCAGGTTTGTTGTATCTGAATGTACGCAGAAATGCTGCTCATGGTGATGCTACACAAAAGCCAATGGATAGGGCATTTATTGTGTTGCTATTTCTAATCAGCGCTTCTGGATTGGCGCTTCTAGCTTATCGAGATACTTCAGCAATGACTCTGCTATTAGCTGTTCATTTAGGTTTCGTAATGGCATTTTTCTTGACAATGCCCTACAGCAAGTTTGCTCATGGTTTCTATCGAATGGCTGCGTTGCTGAAGAATGCAATCGAGAAGCGCCAAAAGAACCATTTGCAGTTTGGCGCAGACTGATAGCCTATCCATTTTGTACAAGTAGCCAATAAGCATTTTCACAACATAAACACAAGAAGATCGCAATGAGACTAATTACTTTTATCCGGTCCGGATCCAGCCATCCTGAGATTGGTGCACGCCTACCCAATCCTGATGGAGATCAAATACTGCCATTTGCTGATGTAGCAAAGAAGTTGGGTACTCTTGATTTTCCGGGGGATATGAAATCCTTTCTACGCGCTGGCAATGTCGTGATGGACCAAGCCAAGTCTTGGGTTGCAGCATCTGGCGATCATAGCTCGCTATTGATTGACGCCAAAAATATTAGTTACTTGCCACCGATTACCGATGCCGAGAAGTTTCTTTGTGTTGGGAAAAATTACCGCACGCACTTGGAAGAGTTAAAGCGTACGAATTTGATTAAAGAAATCCCGCAAGAGCCGACCTCTTTCATCAAGTTGAATTCTTGCTTGTCGGGGCATGAGGCCAAAGTGGTGCGCCCCAAGGGGATTACTCGCTTAGATTACGAGCCAGAGTTGGTGTTTGTGATTGGTAAGCGTGCTTTGGGTGCCAAAAAATCTGAGGCAATGGATTATGTTGCGGGTGTCACCATCTTGAATGATTTAACTTGCCGCGACTTGCAGTTGCGTGAAGTGGCTTCAGGCTCGCGCTTTTGGACTGGAAAAAATATTCCCGGTTTTGGTCCGCTGGGTCCTGAGATCGTCACGATTGACGAGATTCCTGATGTTTATGATCTTTGGATGACATGCTCAGTCAATGGTCAAGAGCGTATGCGAGTGAATACTGTGGATCAGATTTGGAAGATCTCCGATATTTTGGAGCATTTTTCTCGCTTTATTCCCATTGAGGCTGGTGATATGTTCTCTACAGGAGCGCCAGGAGGTGTGGCGGTTGGCAAGGAAAATGCTGAGGACCTTTATTTAAAGCCTGGCGATGTTGTTGAATGCTCAATCGATGGCATTACTACTTTACGAACCACCATCATCGAGTAAAAACCATGAGGCACTTATTGCGTAGACTTGGCTTGTTGCTTTACTGCATGAGTATTGTTACCTGCGCTGTCAATGCTGCTGAGATTTATCCATCAAGGCCGATTAAAGTCATTGTGCCTTTTCCGCCTGGGGGTGGGGCCGATACCTTGATTCGGTTGATCTCCCCAACGCTGGGGGACTTATGGAAGCAGTCGATCATTATTGAAAACCGTCCAGGGGCTAGCGGTGCAATTGGAGCAGAGTTGGTTGCTCAGGCGCCTGCCGATGGCTACACCTTATTGATGGGTTCAACCGCTGCAGTGACTGAAAAAAATAGTGTGCAGTTTGCGCCGGTAGCTTTAGTGTCAGCCTCTCCATATGTAGTAACGGTTAGCCCTACATTAAATGTGAATTCAATTAAGTCCTTAATTGCTTACGCTAAGGCAAATCCAGGAAAGGTCCGGTATGGATCATCTGGGCCAGGCTCTGCATCCCATTTATCTGGTGAGCTTTTTGCTTCTATGGCTGGCATAGAATTACTGCATGTTCCTTATAAGGGCACAGGTCAAGCGTTAACAGATCTGCTGGCAGGGCATATTGATTTGATGTTTGCGCCTGCACAAACAGTGATGCCGCAAATTGAATCTGGAAAATTAATCGCTTTGGCGCAAACCGGCGCAAAACGTTCTGAAGCACTTCCCAATATTCCGACAGTGACTGAGGCAGGTTTGTCTGGATATAGCGCGGTAGGGTGGTTTGGGCTTTTTGCGCCAGCAAACACTCCAAAATCCGTTGTGCAAAAAATCAATCAAACGGTGATGTTTGTTCTTGCCCAAGAACGAATTCGTAAGGCGATGTTAGAGCGTGGAAGCGACCCCGCTAGCGGTAGCGCTGATGAATTTGCTGCTTTTTTGCGCCTAGATCAAGCTAAATGGGCCAAATTAATCAAAGAGAACAAGGTTGCGGTGCAATAACTGTGTAAATCAGTATCATTTAGGGCTATTCACAGATATTCCCAGGAAATCACTATGCCAGGCTTACTCCCAAATGTAGATCCAGATGGATTGCTAGAGTTCTCGGTGGTCTATACCGATCGCTCTTTGAATCACATGTCCGAAGAGTTCAAGCGTGTGATGGTCGACATCTCTAGCGTATTGAAAGATGCGTATAACGCGAGCTCGGCTGTCATCGTGCCGGGTAGCGGTACTTTTGGTATGGAAGCGGTTGCACGTCAGTTTGCCAACAATCAAAAGTGTTTGGTGTTGCGCAATGGATGGTTTAGTTATCGCTGGACTCAAATTTTTGAGTTAGACCACATCACCAATGACGTTTCCGTACTTAAGGGCCGTCAATTAGATAACTCAGCTCAAGGTGTATTTGCACCAGCTCCAATTGAAGAGGTTGTTGCTTTCATTAAGAAAGAAAAGCCAGCAGTAGTTTTTGCTCCTCATGTCGAAACCTCTGCAGGGATTATTCTGCCGGATGATTACATTAAGGCAGTTGGCGAAGCGGTGCGCTCTGTAAATGGATTGTTTGTACTAGATTGCATTGCTTCTGGCGCAATGTGGGTAGATATGAAAGCCTGCAATGTAGACATATTGATTACTGCGCCACAAAAAGGCTGGAGTAGCTCTCCTTGTTGCGCCTTAATTGCCCTGGGCGATCGGGCTCGTGAGCGTATTGATGCGACCCAAAGCAGCAGTTTCTCTATGGACTTGAAGAAGTGGCTACAAATCATGGAGGCTTATGAAAAGGGTGGTCACGTTTATCACACCACTATGCCTACCGATGCACTCAAGATTTTGCGTAATGTGATGAAAGAAACTCAATCACTTGGTTTTGCTAATCTAAAAGCAAAACAAGTTGAATTAGGTGAAAAAGTGCGCAAGCTCTTAGAGTCAAAAGGCTACCACTCAGTTTCAGCGAAGGGATTTCAGGCCCCAGGCGTAGTTGTTAGTTACACGACTGATCCTGATATTCAATCAGGCAAGAAGTTTATTGCGCTTGGTTTGCAGACTGCTGCAGGCGTGCCTTTGCAGTGTGATGAGCGTCCCGATTTCCGCACATTCCGACTTGGTCTATTTGGTCTAGAAAAATTAGGACATGTTGATCGCACGGTTGATCACCTTGCTGGTGCTCTAGAGAAAATTACGGAAGCTCAAGCACAGCCTGCATAAAGTATATGAAGCATCGTTGATGCAGGTGAATTCAAGGCCATCGATTGATGGCCTTTTTCTTTGCTTCTAAATAAGCCAGAATGATTTAACAAAAATATCAGATTTGGCATTTATCTGCAATTTTTGGGTATTATGGAAGCATCTACAAACCCTTTTGGAGAACCGCATGATTTCTCGTACCGCTCGTTTGACTTTGGCATCTTTGGTATCCGCTAGCCTTGCTTTGTCACCATTCTCTGTTTTGGCGGCAGATCCTGCTCCAGCGTCAGCCCCTGCGGTAACTCCAGCCCCAGCTCCTGCACCAGCTGCAGCCCCAACAGATAAAGCGGAGGCGAAGAAGGTAAAGAAACAAGCGAAGCAGCAAAAGAAAACAGAAAAGAAGGCGAAGAAGTCTAAGAAAAAAGCCAAGGCCGCTGAATCCGCAGCTCAGTAATCCTGCTTCTGTAATTGAGCTGCTTTAGTTCAGCGGCTCGACTTCATCTAGGTCGCCCGACTTCTGAGAGTTCGGCGACTTTTTTGTTGGTGGATCATTGCGTACCAATAGCCACATTGCAGCAATGACCAGAATCATGCCGCCGATTTGCATGCCTGTAATGGGCTCAGATAAAACAAAGTAGCCTAAAAAAATAGTTGATACTGGTCCAAGTATCCCGGCCTGGGCAACCAAGGGTGATCCAATACGATTAATCGCAATCATGATCAACAGCATGGGAATGACCGTGCAAAAGCTGGCATTCAGAAGGCTCAGCCAGTAAATCTCTGTAGCCTGTTCGAAGATTGCACTGGGGTTGTGAAGGGTGGATTGGATTACGCTAAACACCATCGATGCTGAACTGGCGTAGACCACTAAACGCACACTGCCAATGCGTTTGACCATTTCACCGGAACCAATCATGTATAGCGCATAGCTACAAGCACTACCAAAGACCAACAACATGCCCAACCATGCATGCAGTCCTGTAGAGCTGGCATCTTGAATGAAGACAACAAAGACGCCGAGATAACCAACAACCAATGCGTACCACTGCATGCGAGAAATGGGCTTACCCAAACCAAAATAAGAGATTAATAAAACGATAGTGGGTGTGAGATAGAGAACAATACGTTCTAGACCAACGGAGATATATTGAAGACCTAAAAAATCAACATAGCTCGAGAGAAAGTAACCCAGAAACCCAAGAAAAAATAACTTTCCACGGTCAAGCCAGGTAATGGGGTTCATGGGTTTTCTTCTGGCTTCCCACCAGAAGATGGCTAGAAACAGGGGTAGAGCCATGAGCATACGCAAGGCTAATAAAGTTTCCGCATATGCGCCATAGGTAAAAGCTAATTTCACTAATACCGCTTTGCCGGAGAACAGGATGGCACCAACAGAGGCCATCAAAATGCCATAGAGGTAACGTTGGTGATGATGTGCTGAGCTAGGCGATTGCATGCTGTTTTATAACAGGTTATTCAGTAGACTTCGCATTTCTAGAATAGTCTCAGATGGGGTAAGGCCAATGGGCCCGATTCCTCTTTGAACGAGTTTGTCTGCGGCAAGTGCATGCAATTGAGTGGCCACACAGCTAGCCTCCCAAAGACTGAGGTGATGGCGTAAACCTTGGGCCGCAATAGCACTAATGCTGCCAGTTAATGCATCCCCCATGCCACCAGTGCCCATGCCGGGATTGCCCTCCGCACATTGGAGCATATCTTTGCCTGGTGCGGAGATTAAGGTATGTTGCCCTTTCAGGATGACGATGGATTGGGTAATCGACACGAGTTTTTCAATAGCGCAAACTCGATCTGACTGAACGTCTGAAATTGTTTGGCCTAATAATCTTGCGGCTTCTCCGGGGTGCGGTGTTAAAACAGTTTGACCAGGATAACGTGCGTTACGATCTTGCAATGCGCTTAATAATTCTGGGGAGTTTGCGATGAGATTCAGGGCATCAGCATCAATGACCAACGGAATAGACTCGGAAGCAAGGCTAGCTTTAAGCCATTCAGTTGCAAGCTTAGAAGTTCCCAAGCCCGGACCAATTCCAAGTACATCAGCTTGATCCAGTCTTAATGACTCAGCCGGATTTGGATTTGCTAAACGAATCATGAGTTCTGGTTGCTCATGATCAGCATGCGCGGAAGCAGGATCAAGCATTTCCAGAATAGTCCAGCCCGCCCCAAGATGAAGGCACGCATTTCCGGCGAGCAAAAGAGCGCCAGCCATTCCTGCTGAGCCACCTACCAAAACAACTTTGCCTGCATGCCCTTTATGTTCTGCGGGATCGCGGCGTAGGTGCGAAATTAACCCCAATGCGTCGAGTGTATTTGGTTTGCTTGGCTTAGAGGTCATTTCAGCATTATGGTCTTGATTAAGTGCTTGAGCTAATTGTAAGAGAGAGTATTCTGAGAATATGAAGATTCAGTTTTTAGGCGCAGCAGGGGAAGTAACGGGCTCTCGGCATTTAGTTGAGGTTAATCTCGCTGGTAAAGCACATCATTTCATGGTGGACTACGGCATGTTTCAGGGTGGGCGCGAAGCAGGCAATAAGAACCTAGAGCCTATGCCCATATCACCTCGAGATCTCGACTTTGTTGTCCTCACACACGCACATATCGATCACAGTGGATTGTTGCCTCGCTTGTGCGCACAAGGATTTAAGGGTCCGATCTACTGCACTAAAGCAAGTTATGAATTGCTAAAGATACTGTTGCCTGATAGCGCACATTTGCAGTTGGCCGATTTGGAGCGCGCCGAACGAAAAATGAAGTTGGGTAAGTGGCGCGGAGAGCTACCAGTGACCCTATATTCTCGAGAAGAGGTTGACTTAGCTCTGACGCAATTTGAGGTTCTGGAATATGGCCAGGTTCGTGAATTGATTCCAGGGGTTCATCTGGAGTTTCAGAATGCGGGTCATATCTTAGGGTCTGCTATTGCCGTAATCGATATTCAAGAAGATAGCGCTCCAAAGAAACGATGCGTCTTTTCAGGTGATATTGGCATGAAAGGCAAAGTCCTCATGCCTGACCCAGACTTAATAGCAAAGGCTGATGTGGTGGTTGTTGAATCAACCTATGGTGATCGATTACACCGGGGCTTGAGTGAGACCGAGAAAGAATTGGTTGAAGTTATTCAATCAACCATGGCCAATCAAGGCAATGTCATTATTCCTGCATTTGCCGTAGGCAGAACGCAAGAAATATTATTTATCCTGATTGATTTGGTGAGAAGAGGGTTGTTGCCCCACCTCTCCATTTGGGTTGACTCGCCCATGGCAACGGCCGCAACACAGCTGACGGAACATTTCTTTTCGCAATTGGATTCACACTCACAGTCAACTTTGAGTTGGTATAAGAAAAATCCAAATGCAGTAGATCTTCGCTTCATTGCGGATGTCGAAGAGTCAAAAGCGCTGAATAAGATTAAGGGTGGTGCCATCATTATTTCTGCGAGCGGTATGTGCGATGCTGGACGAATAGTGCATCACTTGGCGAACAATTTACCCAGAGCGCAAAATGCGATTGTGATTACTGGCTTTCAAGCCTATGGAAGCTTGGGTAGGCGCTTGGTAGATAAGGCGCCTAAAGTCAAGTTGTTTGGTGAGGAGGTTGCAGTCAGAGCTTCAATACACACCATCGGAGGTCTCTCGGCGCATGCAGACCAAGCCGGTTTACTGGATTGGTTAAAAGGCTTTCAGTCACCACCTAAGACGGTCTTTGTAGTTCATGGCGAACCCGAATCTGCCTCGGTGCTAGCCCAATGTATTCGAGAGGAGTTGAACTGGAAGAACGTCATTATTCCAGAGCGACTCCACTCTTATGTTTGCTAGGTTCATTCAGCTACCTTAGCGCCTTCAATGTGGTGGTGTTGCATTGCCTGTGCTACAAACCCAGACTGCTTAAGCTGAGAAATAATTTCACTTAAGTAAACAGTAGTGCTCTCGTATTGAGGTCTTGCTTTCGGAATGCCAATCGCTTGATTGATCACCATAAAACGACCAGGAAGCATGCGCAATCCCGTGTACCGTTTTGCATCGCTCTCTAGTTGTTGCTTTACCCCTGCAGCAACATTGCCTTTGCCGGACATAAAGTCATCTACCACTGCTTGAGAGCTGGCCGCTCTTAAAAGACTCGCATGATTTATCTCGCGAGTAAGGTAAAGGTCATAAGCGCTTCCTTTGCCAACGACGATTTCATTGCCAGCAACATCGACCTGTTCATTAGCTTTCAGGGGGGAGTCCGATTTCACCATGTAAGCCCCTTCAATCTGGATATAGGGCGGGGTATAGCTAATATCAGCCCCCCGAATAGGATCAATTGCAACGAAGACAAGATCAATATTGCCTGTCTTAATCGCATCTACCGTATTGCCAGCCGTTTTGAATGGAGTTAACTCCACAGGCAAGCCAGTGCGTTTGCCAATTTCACGAGCAATGTCAATGGTGACACCTTGCAATTGATGGGTTGCAGGGTCTTCGCCCGCCAGAATTGGATTCCCAAGATTAATGCCTACACGCAAGGTGCCTGTTGGTGCAAATGAAGAAAGCATGGCTGCATTAGTTGTATTCATAGTCCGGGTACTTTGGCTGTAGCAAACAGAGAAAAAACAAAATAATAGAAAGGAAAAAAGAAATTTTTTCATACGATCAGGATAAAAAAACCGCGGCGAACCGCGGTTTTGGTGTGCCGATTAAATATTACTTCTTAGCATCAGCCGCAGGTGCTGCAGCTGGAGCTGCAGGAGCATCTGCTGGAGCGTCTTTTTTCGCTTCCTCAACATGAGTTGCTTCAGCGCCATGCTTTTCGCCGCTCATATCAACGTTGCCGTCGCCTTTCAAAAGCAGGTAGGCAGTGGCACCAATTAACACTAGTACCATAATGAGGATAGAACGATTACTCATGGGGATTTCCTTCGCTTTGGTTGAAATTGGGTCAATATTAACGCTAGTTCGCGACATGGTAAATCTTTGTAGGCTCCAGCCCAGAAATAACTTCGCTAAACTAGGTAGTAATACTGATTTTTGTGATTTAAATAGTAAGATGAGATCACGTTGATGACTTAAGGTTTCGCATATGAGCCCCAAGCTCCCAGTAAATAATGCTCAGACTATTACGGAGTTTCTCAATCTGCACAAAGCGCAGACAGCCGAGGAAGAGTCTGTCGATTCCTATAAATTTGCCTTTGATGATGAGGCATTTCTGTCTCGCAGGGAGACTATCGGTATTCGTTTCGAACTCGAGCTCTTAAAACCTGAAATTCTTCTAAAAGAACATGGGATTGAACACACCATCACCGTATTTGGCTCTACGCGCTTTATAAGTCGAGAATCAGCAGAAGCGCTCGTTCGGGATGCAAAGACTCCTGCTGAAATTGCGGAGGCAAAAAAAGCTTTACTTCATAGTCAATACTATGAATCTGCTAGAGAGTTTGGTTCGCTGGTTGCGGGCTATAACAAAATCCAAAAAGAGAACGCCAATAAGTTGCATATTTGTACTGGCGGCGGCCCTGGAATTATGGAGGCTGCTAATCGAGGCGCATATGAGTGTGGGGATGAGACGATTGGCTTCAATATTAGCTTGCCAAGAGAGCAGCATCCCAACCCCTATATCAGTCCAGGATTAAGTTTTCGCTTTCACTACTTTGCGCTGCGCAAGATGCATTTTATGTTGCGCGCGAGGGCAATCGTCGCTTACCCCGGAGGCTTTGGCTCTTTCGACGAGTTGTTTGAAGTGCTCACGCTGATTCAGACTAAAAAGGTGGTGAGCATTCCAGTGATATTGGTTGGTAAATCATTTTGGAATGAGATGGTGAACTTTAGGGAAATGGTGAACTTTGGTGTCATTGACGAAGATGATATGCAGATCATTCACTTTGTAGAAACCGCCCAAGAGGCATGGAAGTTAATTGAAGATTGGTATCAATTAGCTTGAAAGCCCTTGCGCTCAGTAAAATACCAAAAACACTCTTACCCTCAATATGAATTCTTCACACATCAGTCTCGCTACCGCAATGGATTTACCTGGATATATTGTGGGTGGAGCCATGCTATTGCTGGTGATGGTATTTCATGGGGCAATACTGTTACAGATTGCAAAGCGTTATGAAGTGAAAACATTTATTTACCTAGCCGAACATAAATACTCTGAGGTTGGAATTTGCTTTTACATCAGCGTACTGTATTTATTCTTGACGCATATCGCTGAGATATTGCTTTGGGGTTTTGCGCTCTACGGCTTAAAGTTATTGCCTGCTTTAGGACAGAGTATTCTCTTTGGTGGCAGCACCTATACGGCTATGGGTTTCATGGAAGACATCCTACCCGATGGTTGGAAAATGTTGGCTGTGATTATTGCTTTCTCTGGTATGTTTGCTTTTGCATGGACTGCATCTGTCATGATTTCGATGACGAAAAATTTTCGTCAGGCTTACACTAAGCTCCACATGAAAAAACTCAATGTGTCTCCCGAGATCATGGATCGTTTTGAGTAACGCTTATCGCAATGAGTAAAACATGGGATGCCATCATTATTGGTGGCGGGGCGGCAGGCTTATTTTGTGCAGGTGTGGCTGGACAGCTTGGGAAGAAGGTGCTGGTCATAGATCATGCATCTGTTCTCGGTGAAAAGATTCGGATTAGTGGTGGCGGTCGCTGTAATTTCACAAACTTACATAGCGGTCCAGCTAATTTCTTATCGCTTAACCCCCATTTCGTTAAAAGTGCCTTAGCAGGATATCCGACAGCAGAATTCATTAAGCTGATTCAATCTTATCGAATCGCTTATCACGAGAAACATCAAGGTCAACTGTTCTGTGATGACTCTGCTAAGCAGGTTGTTGAGATGCTGATGTCTGAGTGCTCACGCGGCAATGTCACGATTCGTCACCCGCTGGCTGTGGAGTCTATTTCCCAGGAGGGCAGCCAGTGGCTAGTGAAAACCCATAATGGGATTGAAAAATCCCATGCAGTGGTAATGGCAACGGGCGGTTTGCCTGTTCCCGCTATTGGAGCAACAGCCTATTCATTAGACATTGCCAAGCAATTTGGTTTGGATGTAGTTGAGCCTCGGCCTGCTTTAGTGCCGCTGTCATTTACTGCAGATACTTTTGGCAACCTAAGCGATCTTGCCGGATTAAGCGTGCCTATTGGAATTGCTTCAGGAGTAAAGGGTGCTCGATATGGCGCCTGCCGTTTTAATGAGGATGTGTTGATCACGCATAAAGGACTTTCGGGGCCTGCTATTTTGCAAGCGAGCAGTTATTGGATCGAGGGGGAACCAATACGAATTGATTGGCTTGCCAATGTCGGTCAATCTGGGTCAGCCCGTTGTGATGAGATATTTAATAATGATGAACATCGATTAAAACTCACTGAAACAGTATTGGCCTCTGTAATGCCACAGCGTTTAGCAAAAGCCTTCGCTGAACAAAGCAAGCTAAATGGGCGAAAGTGGGTTGAGG
The DNA here is from genome assembly GCF_018687195.1 of Polynucleobacter sp. MWH-UH2A. Taxonomy (NCBI): domain Bacteria; kingdom Pseudomonadati; phylum Pseudomonadota; class Betaproteobacteria; order Burkholderiales; family Burkholderiaceae; genus Polynucleobacter; species Polynucleobacter sp. MWH-UH2A. Next base: position 1,367,546 of record NZ_CP061321.1, on the reverse strand, counting down.
TATCCAAGAAAGATCGGCAAGCCTTAAAAGAACTTCTCACAAATTGGTCTGTTAAGCCGGCTGGGACTTTGGGTTGGAAAAAAGCAGAAGTGATGTTGGGCGGGGTAAGCACTAAAGACCTGGATGGTCAAACAATGATGTCGCGCAAGCACCCAGGATTGTATTTTATTGGTGAGTGTGTGGATGTCACTGGCCACTTAGGAGGGCACAATTTCCAGTGGGCATGGGCTAGCGGCTTTGCTTGTGCTAAATCTCTTTAGAAAAACTTCAATCTGTATTTCTATATTCAGGATTACGCTTTACCTTTTTTCTTTTCTCTCGAGCGAATATTTAATAGTTCAACCGCTAATGAAAAGCCCATGGCGACATACACATAGCCCTTAGGAATATGCATGCCCATACCTTCAGCGATTAGAACCACTCCAACTACTGTCAAAAATGACAAAGCCAGCACTTTAATGGAGGGATGACGATGTACAAAGTCGCCAATCGGTTTGGCGGCTATCAGCATAATTAAAATAGAGGCGATGACAGCAGCAATCATGATGCTAATTTGATCTACCATGCCTACAGCAGTAATAACGCTGTCTAGTGAGAAGATGATATCGAGTAGACCAATTTGCACAATAGATCCGATAAACAAACTGAACATGGATTTATTGACATGGTGTGCGTGCCCGCCAGAGACCTCATCATCATGCTCGCCTACCTCTACTTCAGCATAAATCTCCTTAGAGGCTTTCCAGATTAAGAAAAATCCTCCTAGCAACAAGATCAGATCTCTGCCGCTGATCGGATGGTCCGATACGGTAAGGAGCGGGGTAGTGAGGCTCATTACCCAAGAGAGGCTGAGTAGTAGCAGGATTCTGGTACCTAGCGCAAACAACAGGCCAAAACGGCGTACTTTTTCCCGTATTTCAATCGGCAGTCGATTGGCAATAACGCTGATAAAGATAATGTTGTCTATGCCAAGGATGATTTCGAGTGCGGAGAGTGTGAAAAATGCCACCCAGGCATTAGGGTCGCTTAATAAGAGTAGGGCGCTTTCCGTCATAGTCTCATTCATAAAAGTGGCATTAAGATAAAGTGTATCTAACTTAATTACATTTCATGATGATGCTTAAGCCCACACAAACTGTCAGGACATTATTTCTTGCGATTGCCCTTTTAATTCCCTGTTGCGGGGCTTGGGCTGTTTATCCAGAGAAGCCCATCAAAATTATTATTGGCTTTCCTGCGGGCGGTCCATTAGATGCCCACATTCGTTTGCTCAGCGATAAGTTGCAATCTATTTTGGGGCAACCAGTCATTGTGGATTACAAGGCGGGTGCGGGTGGTGCAGTTGGTGCGCAGTTTGTGATGCAGTCTCCAGCAGATGGTTATACGGTTTTGCTGGCTAATACGGGAACGATGGTGATCAACCCGGCGATCTATTCAAAATCTCCTTATGACACCCTAAGAGATTTTCAGCCTATTGCGAGAACTGCTCAACAACCTTTGGCGCTGATTGTGAACAAAGATGTCCCTGCAAATACTTTAAAAGAATTTGTTGCCTATGCGAAAGCCAACCCAGGAAAACTAAATTATGGCTCTGCTGGTAATGGCGGAATTTCTCATTTAGTTCCGGAGATGCTAAAAAATGAGACTGGTATTTTCATGGTGCACATTCCTTTTAAGGGAAGCGCGCCAGCATTTACGGATCTCATTGCGGGTCATGTGCAATTTATGGCGGAGTCTGTCCCGCAGGCTGCGAACTACGCCAAACAAGGCAAGGTAAAGGCTTTGGCTGTAACAAGTGCCAAACGGAATCCTGCCTTACCCAATACTCCAACAGTGATTGAGACCGGCGTTGCTAATCTGGAGGTTGTTGGCTTCTATGGAATTCTTGCGCCTAAAGGCACGCCACCAGAAGTTGCAAATCAACTAAGCCATGCATTTAAAGAAACTTTGGAATCCCCTGATATTCAGAAAAAGATGATTGATCAAGGTGCCGACCCAGCCTACTTAAATCCCGAGCAATTTACCAAGTATCTCAATACTGAAATGCCGAAATGGGCGAAGGCAGTAAAGCAAGCCGGAGCAAAACTAGATTAAGGCGCTTGATTGCGCATCCAATTAGCAGTGTTAAAGAAAGACTCTTCTAACTGTTTTGCAATATTGCCATCGATGCCGCAATCCTCTAAGGCGCGATACATACATCCTAGCCATTGATCGCGTTCACTAATGCCAATCTTGAATGGTAGATGTCTGGCGCGAAGCATGGGATGCCCGTACTTGGGTGAGTAAATATCGGGACCACCCATCCAGCCAGTCAGGAAAAACTTCAGCTTTTCTCTTGAAGTGGAAAGATCTTGCGGGTGCATCGATCGGATTCCCTGAAACTGGGGTTCTAGTGACATTAAATCGTAGAAACGGTCGACTAATTCATCGATTTTGTCGACACCCCCAATGGCCTCATAAATACTTTTTCTTGCAGTCATTCCGTCATTTTAATGCCTTAAATGAGTAGGATATTGGAGGCATTGGCAGTCGATTGATTTCGGTATAGAGTGGATAGAGAGACTTTTCATCAACCCCCCCTTAACGACAGGACGATAGGAGTTCAAAATGGATGCAAAAGATTTACAAAAATGGCAACGTGAAAAAGCTAAAGAGTTGTTTGATTATTCACATACTCTATTAGAGGCGGCAAAGAAGCTGAGCGATCACCACATGGCTGAAATTGAGTGGGGCATGAAAAATGCGCTGGATAGTGCCAAGTCTGCCGCAAAAAATGATTTAACAAAACTAAAGAGTTTGCAAGAGGAGGCTGCTAAAGAGGCTGCTAAGCGAGCAGGCGCTTATCAAAAGAAAGTAAAAGCGGTATTGAAGGAGTTGAGCGAGGGTGCTGCTGATGAAACTGAGAAGCATCTTGAAAAAGTTCGTAGCTCTCTAGTTAATTGGTTGGAGGATGCTGAAAGTAAGATTCCAACCCATGCTGATAAGTTATCCAAGGTAGTTAATGAGATGTCAGTAGCCGGCCAAAAGATGTTTAAAGAAGGGCGGCGCATTGTGAATGAAGTAGCAGAAGCTGCCGAGAAGAATATTGACGATGTGGTGAAGAAATCATCAGGCTCTAAGAAGAAAAGTAATGACTAGTTAGCCCATCCAATGAATACTAGCCGCCTCACTGCCTATGGTATTGATGCGGTTTTTTTATTTCCACCCCTGCAACCATTCTTCACTGTTCAATAGGTCGCGCCAGGCAATTTGACGAACCTTTTTGCTGTATACGGCTTCGATTTCCACGAACTCAATGATTGCCTCAGGGTCTTCAGGTGTAATAACTTTGCTGATCAAAAAATGTTTTTGTTTGGCGATCGGATGAACTGCGGTCCATTTGCTGAGCATTAACTTTTTGGGGTGGATTTTGTTGTTCGGCATCTTCATCAATAGCGGATGGTGAAGCTTATAGGGCTGCACATTGATACTCTTGACTCTGATGTATCAGTAAACCAGTTTTTGGAGAAAAGATAGTGCTGGATTTCTCGGTTTGATGTGTGCAGGTTTGATCAAGATAGCTTTGATTGCCTAGGCTACCGCAGTATTTTAGTGCCGACCCCTGAAATTCCATTTGCGCCTTTCTCAGCACCATCGGGATTTTGGCCTCAGTTCCTGATTGACAGTTCCAGCTTGTGTAGGCGTCGCGCTCACAGCCGAGGAGGGTAATTAACATAGCCGTACAACTTACGAAGCGGATCAGCGAAGGGATTTTTTCTTGGATCATGGTCTAAGAATAGCCAAGTTTTGCGTTTTATGCCCCAGGCTTGAATTTGGTATTAAGATTTACGGCAGATACTCTGTTTTATGGCAGATAGCATCTAGATAATTAAAAAGCAAAATAAAGGAGATCTTGTGGATACAAACCGTAGAGATGCACTGAAATTGAGTGCGACCGCTGCTTTAAGTGGCATGATTATGACAAATGCACTTGCAGCATCAGATGGTCAGCCACCTATTGTGGTTGAACCTTTGACAGGTAAAGCCGGTTTTCGGGTTGCCAACTATCTACCTCGAATGGGCGCTACTTCAAGATTGGGTTTGGTGACAAATGATGGCTTAGTAATCGACATTCCAGCAGAAGCGAAACGTCAAAAAGTGCAACTCTCTTTTGACCCAACGTCGATGATCTCATTGGCGGGCGCTGGCAATGCTGGCCTCTTAGAGCTTGCTGCGCTTTTCAAGAACCGCGGTTCAAATCTGCAGAATGTGAATCAAACCATCTTGCTGTCACCTATTCCAAAGCCACAAGCCAATATCTATTGCGTGGGGTGGAACTACCTTGATCATTTTGAAGAAGGCTTGAAGCATCGTGCCGATAGCGCGGTAAAAGAGTATCCAAAAGTGCCCGTATTCTTTTCAAAAGGCACTCAAACCATGAATGGTCCTTTTGACAATATTCCATACGATGCTGGTGTATCAACCATGATCGATTGGGAGGCTGAACTCGCTGTTGTGATTGGCAAGAAGGGTAAGAATATTTCTGAAGAGAACGCCATGGATTATGTTTTTGGTTATTCAGCCTATAACGATACGACTGCGCGTGATATTCAACAAAAGCGCCACTCTGGTCAGTGGTTCAAAGGAAAGAGTTTGGATGGACACGGGCCGATGGGGCCATGGGTGGTGACAGCAGGCGGCGTCAATTTAAATGATACGCGCGTCATTTGTCGTGTTAATGGCGTTGAAAAGCAGAATGCTAGCTATCAGCAAATGTATTTCAAAATTCCAACGATTATTGCCGAGCTATCACGTGGCCTAACGCTATTGCCGGGAGACATTATTGCTACTGGCACACCATCCGGTGTGGGTGCAGGCAGAACGCCTCAAGAGTTTATGAAGCCAGGTGACATTATGGAAACCAATATCACCGGCATTGGCATTTTGCGTAACAGGATTGGTTAATGCGCGACCGATAGAAGCGCATGCAAGGACTCAGAGAACCCAGAAGTGATGGGTTCCGTCCTTGCCCAGTTGTTCCACTAAGCCAAATTCCCAATCCAAGTAAGCCTGCATTGCTGCTGGATCTACGCTAGTGCCCTCATAAGGGCGCTTGTAACGATCAAGAGGAGGTGATGCAAGATGGCTGGGACCTTTCTCCAGTTCTAAGACAGCATTCATCCAAGCGGTATTACCACCATCCAGTACCAGCACTTCAGCATTGCTTAGTGCTTTCAATTCTTGGGCAACAAAAAGACTGAGTTCGCTCGGTGTACTCGTCAAAACATAGCGATCCACCTGAGGCAATTTATTCATGGCATCTTGCAACTGAGATCGTAGGGCATACCAACTGCCTGGAATATGTCCTTTGACATAATTAGCATGGGTGCTGAAATCCACCACAATCGTATTGCTATCCGATTTGAGCCAATTGGATAAAGTATTTGCATCTACTGTTGCGACTTTAGGTAGCTCTGGTAGGGGTGCTTTCCATAAGCCTTGTTCAGTAAGGTCAGATGTCTTGATATCGTCTAGTACATAAACTTCCCATGCCATTTGCGCCAACCATGAAGCAGGCATATTGGCACGAACACCTCCGCCACTGGGATCTACGAGTACGATACGTGCGCCTCTAACGGGTGCCACCATTTCGGTTTCTTGAACAAGTTGACCTCCTGGTACAGAGCGAAAGCCAGGAAGGTGGTTACGCTCATATTCTTCGGGGGTGCGGGTATCGAAAAAGTAAGTTGTCCTCTCCGATTGCTTCATCCACTCACGTGTATTGTCCAGACTCGCGCGCTTTACGCCGGCGCGATCAGCTACGCTGCGAGCACGTGTAGCCGCCTCATTAGTGGTGCTTTCGCTTACTTCCTTAAACTTGCGGCTCTGACCCTTGTCAAGCTCTTGACCTGCAAGCGTCCAGCCAATCGTGCCATTGCGTAGAGCATTAACTTCGTTTGGAATGCCGGCATTAATTAATGACTGAGTACCAATGATGCTGCGGGTTCTACCGGCGCAGTTGACGATTACTTTTGTCTTGGGATTGGGTGCCAATTCAGGTAAACGCAACACTAGTTCAGCACCAGGAACGCTGATGCCAGTCGGAATGCTCATGGTGTTGTATTCATCAAAGCGGCGTACATCAACGACAACCACATCTTCCTTATTGTCTATTAGCTGTTTTACTTCTTGGGCAGATAGTGAAGGGGTATGGCGCTTTGATTCCACAAGCTCACCAAAGGATTTGCTGGGCACATTGACGTCTTTAAATACTTCTCCACCTGCGGCTTTCCAGCCCTGAACACCGCCCTCAAATAGGGAGACGTCAGTAAAACCTAGATCAATCAGTCTCTTTGCGGCTAATTCAGCATAACCTTCGCCATCATCAAGCGTCACAATCGGTACATTCTTCTTAGGAAGTTTTCCGTAGGCGTCTATTTCGATACGAGAGAGTGGGAGATTGGCTGCGAATAGAGGGTGCTCGCGCGCATGTGGATCTTCCTCTCTGACGTCTAAGAAGGCAATTTCTTTTTTATTTAAAAGCTTGTTACGAACAAAGGAATAATTTTTGGTTGAAATGCTCATTGATGTCTTATGTCTCTAATTTTATTTAGTTGTTTTATTAAATGAATCTTCTTAATCTAGCTTGGCGCCAGATTTCTTAACCACATCATGCCAGCGAACGACTTCTTGATTGATAAAGGTATTCAACTCAGCACGCGTCATTTTAGGAACGGTTGCCCCCATGGCTGCCCACCGTTCTTTGATGTCTGGAGAGGCGAGGGCAGTTTGTACTTCAGCGCTCATTTTGTCGACGATCTCTTTGGGCGTGCCTTTGATGGCCCAAAGCGCATACCAGCTTGAGACAACAAAGTTGCTGATACCGAGCTCTTGTGCAGTTGGAACATTTGGAAAGGCTGGGCTACGCTGATTGCTGGCAACGGCGACTGCAACCAATTGACCGCTTTTAATAAAAGGCGCAGCGCCTGCAAGAGTGTCAAACATCATATCGACTTGCCCAGCGACAACATCTTGAAGTGCTGGTCCAGTGCCGCGATAGGGTATGTGTGTGATAAATAATTTATTTTGAATCTTAAAAAGCTCACCCGTCAGATGCTGTGAAGTGCCGTTACCAGTTGAAGCGTAGTTGTACTTACCAGGATGCTTCCGAATTTCTTCAATGATGGATTTCAAATCATTTTTTGGAAACTTCGTGGGGTTGACGACAATGACATGGGGAACGCTACCAATAATTGCAATCGGCTCAAAATCTTTTGTGATGTCATATGAAAGATTTTGATACATGCTTGGAGCGATGGAATGGTGAACTGCGCCTAGTAGCCAGGTATATCCATCTGCTGCCATTTTTGCTGCAGCTGCAGCTCCTACCGTACCGCCAGCACCGCCTCTGTTATCCACCACAATGGAGTCATTTAGTTGGACGGATAGTTGCTTAGCTAGAGGGCGCCCAAAAGCGTCTACCGCGCCACCAGGTGGAAAAGGGTTGATAAAGGTAATTGGACGATTGGGGGCGGGCCATGAGCTGCTTTGGGCGAATCCTAATTCAGAAAGAAGGCTGAGAGCGAGAAAAAGTAGGATATTTTTCATGATTTTTGAGGTTTTTTGATATTTCATCTAATTAAAGCATGTTGGTCAAAATGCTGCTTCTAAGAGTTATCCCTGATGAAAATGAGCATTTTTTACACTTTTTATGGGGATATACTGATTTCGCTGTAGGTATGACTAATTACTTGATTAATGGGAGACGAGATGTCACAACACGATACATTGTTAGCTGCTTTTGAAACTTATAAAGCTGAAAACGAGAAGTTCATTGAAAAAGGCATTAAGGCATCTGCTGCTCGCGCCCGTAAGGCCTTGCAAGAGATTGCAGGTGCTTGCAAAGAGCGTCGTAAAGAAATCACTGCTGCAAAAGAAGCAATGGAAGCTAAGAAATAATTCTTACCCCAATTGATCAAAAGGCCTAGCTCACAAAGCTGGGCTTTTTTATTCCTAGCTTTCCACCCCAAAGAGGGTAAGCTTCATGGCCTGACTGCGGGTTTTTAAAAGACTTTGGTATTCAGTACTATGTGCCCAAGCATGAGCATCTTCTTTGCTTGGAAAATGAAGCTCTACAAATGCACTAAAGGCATCGCAACCCAGTTCATTCCAAAAGGTCTCCGTGAGCATGCCACGATACTCGATGCTGCCTTTGTAATGCTCGACGGTCTTGCCAACTTGGCTGCGATATTGCTCAAAGGCGGAATGATCGGTAAGCTTAATTAAGCCGATAACTTTGACTGTCATAGTGATTCAAGCTCCCAAAGATAGTGGTTTCTGAAAAGAGTGTATATCCGCTATAGTTTCATTATGAATAAAGACCAATTTCTGCAACTTTTGTCGCAGTCTGGCTTTCCAGAGCCGGTTGAGGTGCTTCAGCCCCCAAATGGCCGCCTGGATAATCATACTCACCCGTTTGCAGTGCGAGCCCTTGTAGTTGATGGGTATATTGAAATTGAATCACAAAACGGATTAAACAAATATTGCGTAGGAGATGTATTTGAATTGGCATTTGAGCAACCCCATTCGGAAACCTATGGACCACTAGGGGTAAAGTATTTGGCATCACGCAAGCAGTGAGCGAGATAAGAAAAAGCACTTGAGATAACTGGAGCAATATGAAAATCGGATTTATTGGGTTAGGCAATATGGGTTTGCCAATGGCAATCAATTTATTGAAAGCAGGCCATGAAGTGAATGGCTTTGATTTGGTACAAGCACAGATTGATGCATTCGCAGCGGCAGGTGGCAATGTTACGAAGAGTGCCAATACCACTGCTGATGGTGCAGACATTGTGATTAGTATGTTGCCAGCTTCACGTCACGTGGAGGGCTTATACCTTGGTGAATCCGGATTATTAGCGCATGCCAATCCTAAAACCTTATTGATAGATTGCTCCACGATTTCACCAAAGGTTGCGCAAGCGGTTGCAGCGCAAGCAAAGGCCAAAGGTTTTGCCATGGTTGATGCGCCTGTCTCAGGTGGAACCGCAGGTGCTCAAGCGGGAACATTAACTTTCATGGTTGGTGGAGAAAATTCAGTAGTAGAGTGCATACGTCCAATCTTGGAAAAAATGGGCAAGAACATCTTCCATGCGGGTGGCAGTGGGGCTGGTCAGACAGTCAAAGTCTGCAACAACATGCTTTTAGGTATTCAGATGTTGGGAACGAGCGAGGCATTGCGCTTGGGAATTGCCAATGGCATGGACCCGAAAGTACTCTCGGACATTATGTCCAAGAGTTCTGGCCGCAATTGGGCGCTCGAGTTGTACAACCCTTGTCCCGGGGTAATGGAGAATGCGCCTTCATCTAAAGGCTACGCCGGTGGATTTGGTGTAGATCTGATGCTCAAAGATATGGGCTTGGCAATTGAGAATGCTCAAGACCTTGGTGCGAACGTTCCTCTAGGCGAGTTATCGCGACAGTTGTATGAGCTACACAGCAAAGCTGGTAATGGTCAGCTCGACTTCTCGAGCGTATTTAATCTAAAAGAATAATTAGCGCTTAACTTACGAAACAGCTAAGGGCTTGCCTTGCTGCTTACTCATTTGGCCAATGACGCGCGCGCCTAAGAAATGATGTTGATTAAAGATATCTAATACTTCTTTAACACTGTCAGGGCTACACGATACCAATAGGCCGCCGCTCGTTTGAGGATCAGTTAATAACGCGCGTTGTGCCACAGTGAAATCTGCGGGTATGCTCACTTCATCGCCATAGCTAAGCCAATTACGATCAGATGCTCCAGTAATGACACCCTCGTCGGCTAGATTCTGAACATTTGAGAGCAGAGGCACCTGACTCCAATCAATGTGGGCAGTGCAATTTGAAGCGCGTGCTAGTTCTAAGGTATGACCCGCTAGGCCAAAGCCAGTGACATCCGTTAACGCATGTACGCCAGCAACTTTTGCCAAGTCTGGCCCAGCAGAATTGAGTTTCGTAGTATTGTCAATCATTTCACGATAACCATCGGGGCCAAGTAAGTCTTTCTTGAGGGCCGCTGACAAAATACCGACACCCAATGGCTTGCCAAGAATTAATACATCTCCTGCTTGAGCGCTGGCGTTACTTTTGACATGCTTAGGATCAACGATGCCAATCGCAACTAATCCATAGATCGGTTCTACCGAATCAATTGTGTGACCGCCTGCAATCGGAATGCCTGCGCTACGGCAAGCTTCTGCGCCACCTTCTAAAATCCTAGCAATCGTTTTATTGGAAAGCACTTTAATAGGCATGCCAACTAATGCAAGAGCAAAGAGTGGGGTGCCGCCCATGGCATAGATGTCGCTAATTGCATTAGTGGCAGCAATTTTTCCAAAATCAAATGGATCATCCACGATCGGCATAAAGAAGTCGGTCGTAGCAACGATCGCCTGTGATTCATTGATTTGATATACAGCAGCATCATCTGAGGTTTCGATCCCAATCAAGAGCTCTTTAGGAAAGGGCAATTGCGGAACATTCTTCAGAATCTCAGAGAGAACTCCTGGAGCGATTTTGCAGCCACAGCCACCACCATGTGAGAGTGAGGTAAGGCGTGGTTCCATGGGTGTTGTTGCTGTAGTCATATTGCTAGAGTATCAGAAGATCCTAAATGTACTATTGGCGTAGTAAAGCTTCAATCTTGCCTTTTACTTCCGCGCTGTCTGCATTCTCGATTGCGCCAATCCATACCGCTTCTAGCTTGCCTGTTTTATTTACCAGGAAGGTGGTTGGTATTCCACGAGCTTTCCAGGATTTGTAGGCGGTACTATTGCGGTCGAGCAGTATTTCAATGCCATTCTCAGGAAGACCGTTCCCTTTAAGGAATTGGGTAATGCGAGGCTTCATCTCCGCAAGATTGACGGCTAATACGGTCAATCCTTTATTGCCATAGCTTTCTTGTAATTCAATCAACTCTTCAAATTCAGCGCGACAGGGTTCACACCAACTTGCCCAAAAGTTGACCAGCAGTACCTTGCCCTTGAAATGAGCGATGTCAACAGATTTGCCGGCTAGGTTATTGAGTTGAAGTGGAGGTGCCTGAGTTAGGCCAACCTTAGATGCCGGTTGCCATTGAGCGTTAGCACTTGTAGTAAGAAAGCTCAGAAAAACAAAAGCCAGTGCTAGAGCAATCTCTAGAACGGGCTTGGTGAGTCGCATGAAGTAGGATCTCTTCAGCAATTAAGAGATCTGACGACTGGTGATCTTGTATTTGAAATTATCTGGATCAAGAGAATCAAAGCGACCTTCTGTATTTTCTGCTTGGGGGTACATTAAGAATGGAATGTCACCCTTGCTACCTAATTTGGATCCAGGGAGTGCAATGTCATGACCATAGTTATATGCCATCCAATTCATTTCCCAGTTTCCAAAGAGATAGTCACGAATAGCGAGTACTTTAGGATCATTTGCAGGGAGACCACCGGTCTCTTCAAGAATGACTTTACGCACATCAGCGGGGTCAACAGGCATCCAGCCGTAGCCACTGGCATAGAACTCAGCTCGGCAATGTTGTGCTTTGGTGATATCGCCCGATTTACCCAAGCTCTTGTACCCACGAGCGGAGTCTGCAATACGAATACCGTAAACATCGCGGGCAGGTATACCAGCAGAGCGGGCAAGCGCTACGAATACTGCGTTGATATCGGCACACTTACCGCCGAGATTGTTGGTCTCAAGCATTAATTTCACGTCGCCTTGACCACAGCCGCGAGTCTTTGGATCGCGATGGGTGTTATCAACAACCCAGTTGTAGATTGCCTTAGCTTTCTCAACATCAGTTGCATTGGCTGGAACATTGGCGAGACATTCTTGTGCTTTAGTTTTCACGATGCCATCAGTCGGTAGATATTTTGTACCGCGAGTCCAGTAACTCTTCTCTGCTTTTGAAAGGGTTAATGCGGGATTGGCTGTGTTTAGTTCTAGGTTGCGATTGCACGCGCTTACCAGCATCGATACCTTGACGCTATGATTCGTCGCAGACTTATCCCATTTTGTCCAGAGCATGCGAGCTTGCTTATCTGCTGTTTCATAAATTTGGTTGATGGCTTTCGGATCGCTAGCCTCTGGTCTGATCGCTAGAGTACGGAAGTAATTTGTATCTAAAACCAGAGGCAATGGAATCCAGGTTTCCGCAGAGCCATTAGGCGATTCCAAATTAACTTCTGTAACGATTTCATAAGTTGACCAATTAGGGTTGGCTTGAGCAAATACAGAAGATATTGGAGTGAGTGTTGGTAGTGCAAATGCACCCGCAATAGTTTTAATGGCTGAGCGACGAGAAATAGACATAGTTTTCCGAGTGGTAAATAAAAAAGCGAGGGCATCAGATTGCATGCCACGATAACTTGTATATTTTAGCCAATCAGGCTACTGGTACTAAGGATTCCAAAGATTGGGAACTAGGGTGTTGGCATAGCCTGATACGAATGATTTCTCAGCACCAGAGATTGGATCAAAGACAGAGCGTTGAATTCTGCCGATATTGCCGCCGTAAACATGAATGCTGATCGAAGTCTGGTCTGAGAGATTGTTTTCTACTACATGAATATCATGTGTATTTGGCGAAACCGTATCAACATGGCCTGGTGGGCAGATGCAGGCTTGGCCCACTTTAAATCCACCATCTGCTTGGGGATAGTAGGGCGTACCTTTTTCCTCGCCGCGCAATTGCCCAACCATGCCCCAAACCGTATGGTTATGCACGGGCGTCTTTTGACCTGGACCCCATACAAAACTCACGATAGAGAATCGATCTAAAGGGTCGGCATACAAAAGGTATTGTTGGTAGTACTGGAGATGGGGCTTTGTAAATTCCATTGGAAGCCAGTCATCTTCTGCAATTAGATTCTCAAGCAGTTTTTTGCCTTTGGTGAAAATAATGTCTTCACCAGGATTTTGGTCAAGCAGTCGACTTAATTCTTTAACAAAAGTAAGAAGCTTGCCATCAGCCATCATTTTCTCCATCGTAGAATTAGCTCTAGCCTATTAGTCCTGAAACAGCCACTCAGGCCATGCCTTCGGTTTGAGGGTATTGGTATCAACGCAGACAATGTGGAGTGTAGCGCTGGCAATCACTTGCATTTCATCGCTATCTGGAAGCTTGCGTTGCGCAGTCTGCTTGACGCTAACTTGTGTACGGCCACGATGCTCAATCACTTGGTCAATATGCAAAAGATCATCGAGTCTGCCAGGTTTGTAGAAGTTCATAGTGAGCTCACGAACTGGCATCACAATATTGAACTCGTTCATGAGTTTTGTTGGGCTTTGACCACGTTGAGCCAGCCATTCTGCACGACTGCGCTCAAAGATTTCAAGATAGCGACCGTGATAAACAAAACCTGCCGCATCGGTATCGGAATAACAAACGCGATGAATATAGGTAAAGGCAGAAGAGTTTGGGTTGGTAGCGGCGGTCATAGAAGGCAAATCTAAGTTGGTAATACCATCATCATATTACGGTGGGGGATGCCCGCCTCTTCATAAGTTGGCCCCTCCACTTGAAAGCCTATCTTTTCATAGAAGGGGATTGCGCTCACCTGGGCATGCAGCACTAAGAAACTTAGTTCTTTTGATTGAGCTATTTTTAATAGCTTTTCCATGATTAGACGCCCCAATCCCTTCTTGCGAAATGGCGACAATATTGCCATGCGTCCAATTTGACCTGATCCATCACTATTGAGATGTAATCTAGCTGTACCTACGCAGACATTATTGGAGTAAGCGAGAGCATGCAGGGATTGTGGATCGAATTCGTCGATTTCCAGAGCTTCAGGTACGCCTTGTTCCAGGATAAATACTTCCCGCCTCACTTCAAAGGCCTCCTTTTGGGCTTCTTGCCATGGTTTGATCAGAATATCCACATCTATGCTTTTGGGTAAGAATCTGCTTAATTTATCAAAGAAATACCTGAAAGGATGGTTATTAATTATGGTTACAATAAAAATAGCGATTCGTTCTCGAATCCATAAACCCTTTATCCAATTAGGAGTTACTTTGAAGAAATCTTTGCTTGCTGGCTTATTCGCCGTTATTGGTGTTGCCTTTACCACTTCCGCTTTTGCTCAATTGCCTACAAAAATGTTGCCTTTAGCTGCTGATGTAGTTGTTCTTAGCGCAACTGTAGATTCAGTAGACGCAAAAAAGCGCATCGTCGTCTTGAAAGACGCGAGCGGAAATTTGGCGCAGATGAATGTTGCTAAGTCTGTAAATGATTTGGATAAGGTAAAGAAAGGCGATGTTTTCTTGGTTGAGCATGCTCAGGCGATTGCAGTTGGATTAACTGCTGCTGGTAAAGATGCTAAGCCAGGTGTTTCTGGCGTACGTTCAGTTGTAATCGCTGGTAAGGGTTCTGCAAAGCCATTTGAAGAAACAACAGATACGATTTATGCAACAGTAAAGATTGGCACAATCGATCAAAAGACTCGTATCGTAACCTTCACAATGCCAAATGGCGAGAAGCAAAAAGTGAAGGTTGATCCAGCCGTGCTAGGTCTTGAGAAATTCAAGGCTGGCGATGATGTGATGGTTGAGTTCGTGGACGATACCGCGATTGGCTTTGCAACACCTAAGAAGTAATTCTTAATATGTAATGCGCTGGATTAATCCAGTTAAAAGAAAAGCCCGCAAATGCGGGCTTTTTCTATGGATCAACCAAAATAACTATTTCTTGGCATTCGGAAAGAAGAGTTGCTCGCCACCAATTTGATAACTAGCAATGACGTCTTGACCGTTCTTGGAAACTAGCCAATCAATAAATGCTTGTCCTTCAGCTTTTTTGACGGAGGGAAATTTTGCAGGGTTCACTAACATCACGCCATATTGGTTAAAGAGCTTAGGGTCGCCTTGAACCAGAATGGTGAGGTCGCCACGATTCTTAAAGCTTAACCAGGTACCTCTATCGGCAAGGATGTAACCATTCATGGCGGAAGCAGTATTGAGGGCAGGGCCCATACCTGAGCCGGTTTCTTTGTACCAAGGCTGACTCGGCGAAACAGTAATCCCTGCACCTTTCCAGTAACGGAGCTCAGCAGCATGAGTGCCGCTTTTATCGCCACGAGAGATGAATGGTGCTTGGGCTGTTGCAATTTTCTGAAGAGCTGCCTGAATGTCTTTGCCGCCGCCTACTTTTGCAGGATCAGATTTGGGTCCAATCAAGATAAAATCGTTGTACATGACTTCATAGCGTTTTGTCGCATAGCCGTCTTGCACAAACTGCTCTTCAGCTGGCTTGTCATGCACAAAGACGACATCCGCATCACCACGACGACCAATATCTAATGCTTGACCAGTCCCAACTGCGACAACCTTGACGTCAATCCCCGATTTCATCTTAAAGATGGGAAGGATGTATCCAAATAAGCCGGACTGCTCAGTAGAGGTGGTGGAAGAGACGATGATGCTTTTTTCTTGTGCTTGAGCGTAGGGAGTCAAGCCCAAGGTCATAAGTGCAAAGCTCAATAAGAGTGAATTGAATAACTTTTTCATGTAATACCTCAAAGAATGCAATGGGGGTTGAGTAAATTTGTATGATCGCATACATTAATGCTTAATGAATATGCAAAAAATTACATATGCGAATAGAAGCTAGACCAACCCTCACTCTGAATGCCCAAGGCCATGAGAAAGATGCCATCGATCTTTGCTGGCTAGTAGGGTTATTAAAGGATATTCGTGGTGGGAGCTCTTTGGTATTGGCTAGTAAACATTCAGGAGTCTCGTACCGCGGAGTCTGGGGGAAGTTGAATCAGGTAGAGGCAAGTCTTGGTATACCCCTGATGATTCGTACCAAAGGTCACGGATCTAAGTTGACAGAGTTCGGTTCATTTCTATGTCAATTTATTGAAGAGATGCAGAGTGCATATGCACTGCATGGAGTTGACTACCAAGATACCTTACAAAAAGAAATCAAGAAGCATCAAAAACTAGAAAATGCTCGCTGGAACTTTTATTCCAGTAGCGATTCGATTATTCAAAGAGCCGCTGCTGAAGTGAAAGGATTTGGTTTAAAGATTGCAGGATCTGGAGAGTCTTTAGAGCAGCTATTGAGTAACAATGCCCACATTGCTGGGTACCACGTTTCCGATGAAAAAAGTTCTCAGGTAATTCATCAACGATTGCGCAAACACAATATTGAAATATTTCCAGTGATGAAGCGTACCCAAGGCTTCATTGTGAAGAAAGGTAATCCATTGCATATTCAAGCAATGGATGATTTGCTAAACCCTAAAATTCGTTTTATTAATCGCCAGATTAGTTCTGGTACGAGGCTATTGCTTGATACCTTGTTGTTGGAGCAGGGTATTGAGCCTGCAGACATTAATGGCTACCTTCATGAAGAATTTACCCATTCGGCAGTTGCCAATGCGATTTTGGCAGGCAAGGCTGACGTTGGCATTGGAGTTAAAAATGTCGCATTAGAAAATGGACTAGGTTTCGTGCCACTAAAAGATGAGATATTTTTTATCGCAATGCATAAAGAGATGCTCTCCCATCCTGAGTCGTCGAAACTGATTCGCAAGATTCGTAGTTATTCAGGGAATACCTCGGGCTATAAAGCGATTAGCCTGAACCGGCAAATTCAAAATTGGCTATAGAGCAGGCAATTGTCTAGAATGGCTTTGCCTATGTCTATTTTTCCTACTTCTCTGCTAGCCTCATTCTTGTTATGTGCAAACTTGGCATTTGCTCAAACTACAACGGTTGCTGTTGCCGCTAATATGAAAGATGCTTTTGCTGAGATTGCATTAGCATTTAAATCAACCGGCAAGCCGGATATGAGGGTGGTTTATGGCTCATCCGGAAATTTCACAGCTCAGATCATGAATGGCGCACCATTTAATTTGTTTATCGCTGCGGATGAGCATTTTCCAATCGAGTTATATAAGAACGGCAAGACGATTGATGAGGGTGCGGTTTATGCCATAGGTAAGTTGGCATTAATTGCGAAAAATAATTCAGGAATCGTTTTGGCTGATAACAAAGCGGAGCTGGCAAAAGCGATTGCCATGGCCAATAAGGTGGCAATCGCCAAGCCGGAGTTGGCGCCGTATGGAAAGGCGGCAGTTGAGTACCTAAAGGCTGAGGGGTTGTGGGATCCCGCCAAAGACAAGTTGGTCTATGGGGACAACATTGGAGTCACTACGACTTATGTTGTTGCCGGTGCGGCAGAGATTGGCTTTACTGCGCTTTCTTTGGCAAAGTCACCTGAGGTGGCTAAAGAGACAAACTTCATTTTGCTTAACCCAAAGCTCTACGCGCCTATTAGGCAAAGAATGGTTCTGATGAAGGGCGCGCCACCAGAGACCAAGGATTTATATCGATTTATGCAAGGCGCTCAGGCTAAAGCCATCTTGACCAAATATGGTTATGCAACACCTTAGTGATTGCCTTAGATTTTGAATGCCTTACGGCTTCATATATTTACGCATGGCCTGCAACATCTCTTGTGGGGATTGCTCTAGCTCTTCTACTACAGCGTCATAGTCTTGTGCGGGGCGATTTTGACTAAGCTTAAATTTGCCAACTAGACTTTGAACATCTATCTCAATGCCCACGATTGCCTTGAGCATGGTTTGTACATATTCTTCAGGGGCATCATCTAGCTTCCAGTTGGGTTGATAGGTGGGCTCATGGATATCAGTCATTTGAGCTACATGAGCTCTGAGCCATTGCGCATCCTCAATGAGTGTGATGTTGCCTTGAGCGTGCACAACAGCATAGTTCCAAGTGGGTACGACTTTGCCGGATTCTTTTTTAGATGGATACCATGCAGGCGTAACGTAAGCGTTAGGGCCATTAAAGATTGCTGTCACTGCTGTTTCTGAGCTTTGCGCAATCTTCATGAGCGGATTCATTCTGGCAATGTGACCATGCAATTTCTTTTTGTCAGCACTTAACATTAAGGGTAGGTGGTTTACTTCGAGTTGACCCTTAAGATTACCAACAAGAGTGGCGAGCGGATATTCTTGGATGAGTTGTGCTAGCAGGGCTTGATCATCTACAGCGAAGTGTTTTGGCAGGTACATGGCTTATCGTTCATAAAGAATTTTGTTCAGTATGCATTAGCGCCCATGCTTTTGTTTTGGATCAAGCCTCGATGACTAAAAATCCAGCATTATTGCCCTGAATTCCCAAGCTTTTACATGAATGATAGTCATTCTCATTTATCGCTATAATGAGCTATTAGTAAGCAAAATCCAGCAAAACCAAGCGTATTGAACACATTGCATGAATTTAGACCAAGTCAGTCTAGGCAGTCTTTATCGGGTGAGCGTAGTGAACGCACCCAAAGGTGCCCCTCAAATTAAGGGGCAGTTGGAAGATATTGGTTTTTTGCCGGGAGAACAGGTCACTCTATTGCGCAAGGGATTGTTAAAAAAGGGTCCTTATCTTGTGCGAGTGGGTGCCTCGACATTTGCCTTGCGTCACTCCGAAGCGCGCATGATTGAAGTGGAGTTGGTTAATGGCTGAGTCCACAGTTCATTTTTTCCCAAGTGAGCCCCTTGTTGCGCTATTGGGTAATCCCAATTGCGGGAAAACTGCGCTATTTAATTTATTAACTGGAAGTCGACAGAAGGTTGCCAATTATTCTGGCGTTACTGTTGAGCGTAAAGAGGGTCGCTTAACTTTAGCCTCCGGGAAAAACATTCGTATATTAGATTTGCCTGGTGCTTACAGTCTTTACCCTAGATCGCTCGATGAGCGCGTGACCTGTAATGTACTGATGGGTCGCGCAGAGGGTGAGAAGCGCCCTGATCTAGTGCTTTGTATTTTGAGTGCAATGAACTTACGCCGTAACCTACGCTTAGTGTTAGCAGCAAAGCGCCTAGGCTTACCTTGCGTGGTTGTGCTCAATATGCTTGATATTGCCCAGCGTCAAGGTGTGCAAATTGATACCGCAGCACTTTCAAAAGAATTGGGCTTACCAGTTGTCACTAGCGTGGGTATTCAGGCTAATGGCGCAGATGGGATTAAGTCATTCTTGGCGGAGTTAGATTGGCGTAATCTCAATACTCTACGTACAGGTACTACTGACGCTACCCTAGAAAACGTTGCCTCACATATTGCGCATGCTGAAGCAGACAACGTGCAAGTACAACGTATCCTGCAGAATTTAGGCTTGGATCAAATCATTCCTGATCGCTTGAGTGATCGTCTAGATTCCGTCTTGCTGCATCCCGTATTGGGCCCCATTATTTTGGTGGCCTTACTCTTCTTTATTTTTCAGGCTGTATTTAGTTGGGCTACGGTGCCGATGGAGATGATTAAATCTTCCGTTGAATACCTTGGCAGTCAAATCAGTGACATTCTTCCCGATAACTGGTTACGCAGCTTGCTCATCAACGGCGTTTTGGCAGGACTGGGTGGCGTGGTAATTTTCCTGCCCCAAATCTTGATTCTATTTTTCTTTATTTTGTTGCTCGAGGAGTCTGGCTATCTGCCAAGAGCGGCTTATCTCTTAGATAGGGTGATGGGTTCTGTAGGATTGTCTGGTCGCTCATTTATTCCTTTACTCTCCAGTTTTGCGTGTGCCATTCCAGGAATTATGGCGACGAGAAGTATTTCGAATGCGCGCGATCGTTTGGTAACCATTCTGATTGCGCCGATGATGACTTGTTCTGCGCGCCTGCCAGTGTATGCATTGTTGATATCAGCATTTATTCCTCAGAAAAAATTGTGGGCCAATATCGATCTGCAGGGCTTGGTGTTGTTCCTGCTTTACCTGGCTGGCATATTGGGAGCGATGGCAGTTGCTTGGGTCTTAAAGCGTTTTGCGAGTGAGCAGTTCCGTACCAATGTATTGATGATGGAGCTACCAAGCTATCACCTTCCCCGATTGGGTAATTTGGCTATCAGCCTGTGGCAACGTGCAGAAATATTCTTGCGTCGAGTAGGTGGCGTCATCTTGCTGATGACGATTGGTCTTTGGGTGCTCTCTAGTTTTCCATTGCCACCAGAGGGTGCAACGCTGCCACCGATTCAATACAGTTTTGCGGGCATGCTAGGAGAGGCACTTGCCCATGTCTTTTCACCTATTGGCTTTAATTGGCAAATCAGCATTGCTCTTGTTCCTGGAATGGCTGCGCGAGAAGTTGTTGTTAGCTCATTGGCCACGGTCTATGCTTT